>DATJYY010000032.1:0-2080 GCA_035499395.1 Solirubrobacteraceae bacterium | reverse complement strand
GCGCTGGCGCGGCGGACTGGATCCTAACTTTCCCGCGGGCTCCGAGACCGACCCGCGCGCTCTCGAGATCGCAGGCGAATGGCAGAAGGCCGCCGAGTCGTGGCGTGCGCTGGGCTGCCCGTACGAGACGGCGCTGGCGCTAGCAGACAGCGACGACCACGCAACCGTGCGCGAAGCAGTCGATCAGCTACGTGAGCTTGGCGCCAGGCCTGCCGCCGCGATCGTCGCCCGTCGGCTGCGCGAGCAAGGCGTGCGTGGCATCCCGCGCGGACCACGCCCCAGCACGCGGGAGAACCCAGCGGGGCTTACTGCGCGCGAGCTCGACGTGCTCGCGCTCCTGGCCGACGGTCTGCGCAATGCTCAGATCGCCGACCGTCTCGTCGTATCCGAGAGAACCGTTGGTCACCACGTGTCAGCGATCCTGCGAAAGCTTGACGTCGGCACCCGCGGCGAAGCCGCCGCCGAAGCGATGCGGCGCGGGCTCGTCGTACCAGGCTAGCTGACCAATCCCGTCGCGGTGAGGCGAAGCGGCCTTCGAGGGTCCCCCAAGATAGGCAGCGCCCGGCGCCAAATTAGGCGGTCCTCCCGATGCGCCAACCGCATTGCGGACATACGTTGGCGGCATTGCAATTACCCGGGAGTGCCGACCAGAGGCCTGGTCGCCCATGGCTCGGGCCAGCAGCCCCGGGGGACGATTGGAGGTCGTAATGACGATGCTGTTTCGTCGGCTCCGCAGGCCTATTGGAGGCCGCGCCGCAGCCGCCGCGCTTACCCTGGGTCTCGTTGCGGTGAGCCTCGTGTTCAGCTCACCTGCGAGCGCCCAGAGCAAGCCGTGTTCCGACGATGTGACGAGCGCCCCGACGGGCCCTGCGACCGTGTCGGCCGCGTCGACGACGTCCTATGGCAGGATGCTGGTCGTCGGGTCGGGCGACTACGCCGGTTGCTCTCTATACCTGCTCACCTCAGACCAGCTCCATACGCTGAACGGCGCGCCGTTCGCGTGTAGCGACAACATGAACGCGCTAAAAATGCCTTGCGACAGTGACCTCTGGCCGGCGCTCCTCACCAAGGGTGCGCCCATCGCGGGGCCGGGGGTCAACCCCAGGCTTCTCGGAACGGTCACCCGCACCGACTTCGACTTCCTGACGGGCGGCTCATCGGTCAAGCAGGTGACCTACGCCGGTTATCCGCTGTACCGGTTCTTCCTGGACCAAGCGGCGGGGGATACGCAAGGCGCCAACTTGGACGATCCGGTGACCAGCCCTCCGGGCGTCTGGTACCTGGTCGATCCCCGCCGGGGCACACCGGCAACAGGTCGGGCTCAACTGCAGCTCGAGACCGCTCCCGTCGGCGGCACCGGCCCCGACGCGACCGTGCTGGCCGCAACGATGAACAATGACTTCAGCGCCTTCCCGGACGCAAGCTTCCCCGTCTACCGCTTGAGCCGGGAACATGGCCTCAAGCGGGGCGACCTGAGAAGCCACGACAGACATCGTGGAAGCGGCCACGAGAGCGCCTGTCAGGGACTGTGTGCCGTCTACTGGCCACCACTCCTCACCTCACATCGGCCCGTAGCCGGGCCCGGCGTTGACCAGCACGCCCTCGGGTCCATCGTCAGACCCGACGGCAGTCATCAGGTGACCTACCACGGCCGGCCGCTGTACCTGTTCTACAAGGACGCCTATATCGGGCCGCCCGTTGGCGTCGGGACGCAGGGCATCTACGGAGCGGGTGCGCACACGCCGTGGGGCGTGTTCAACACGATCCCGCCGCTGCCGTAGGACTCCGCTCCTGCCCAGCACAGCGAAAGCCCCGGCCGACTCGATCGACCGGGGCTTGCTCGTGCGTCTACGCGGTCGCGATACAAACGCGCACGAGAACCGATCGTGTTGGCGCGCTCCATGGCGAGAATCGTTCGTCACGGGAACCTAGTCAACGGCCATGCCCGCTGTCGAGACGGACGACCTTCGATGGTCGCGTCCGTGTCATCGTCGAGACGACACCTTTGCCGAGCTAGCGTTAGCGAGCGAGCCTCATACCGCCGAGCGGTTGCGCAAACGCCTCGGTGATCTTGGAGGTG
>DATJYY010000031.1:0-16771 GCA_035499395.1 Solirubrobacteraceae bacterium | reverse complement strand
CTCGAGTGGACGATCCACCAGCACGCGACGATCGCCGCGCTGTTCGGCGTGGCGGTGATCGGGGTCTGGTTCGTGGCGAGGCGTCGCGGCGCCTCGGCGCGCGAGCTTGAGCCGCTGACCGTGCTCGGCGTGCTGCTGGCCGCCCAGGGCCTGGTCGGAAGCGTCCAGTACGAGCTCAAGCTCCCCAGCGAGATGGTTTGGGTCCACGTCTCGCTGGCGACGGTCACGTGGCTGGCGTTGCTGTGGGTCGTGGCGTCGGCCGGCCGGCTGCCGCCGCGAGCGATCGAGGTGCCGGACGGCGACCGGGCCGCCGGTGCGAGGGAACTCGAGCTCGCAGGTCATATGGAATAGACAGAGTGCGGCGCTACCCTCGGCGTTTACGAAATGTCAGCGCAACACGGCACGACTCAGAACCACACATCGGGAGGACGCAGCGCCGACGCCTCGTTGATCATCCTCGTCGTCGACGACGAGTCGGATCTGCGCGAGATGCTGACCCGGTCGTTCTCGCGAGAGGGCCATCGGGTGATGGCGGTCGGCGATGGGCGTTCGGCGATCGATCGCGCGAGCACCGACCACTTCGACATCATCCTGCTCGACGTGGCGCTCGGTCCGGGTCCGGACGGTTATGAGGTCTGCCGGACGCTGCGCGCGCGACGCAACGTGGTCCCGATCATCATGCTGACCGCGCTGGATTCCGAGGCCGATGCCGTGCTCGGGCTCGAGGCCGGCGCGGACGACTACGTGACCAAGCCGTTCGGACTCGCCGAGCTGCGCAGCCGGATCCGGGCCGTGCTGAGGCGCGCCGGAACGCGCGCGATGGGCGACGAGGTGCTCGTGGTCGGACCGATCGTGCTCGACCGCGCACAGCGCGAGGTGATGATGGACGGCCGCCCGATCCGGCTGACGTTCTCCGAGTTCGAGCTGCTCGACGCGCTGATGGCCGATCCCGGGCGGCTGCTCAACCGCCAGGAGCTGCTGCGCGCGATCTGGGGCGACAGTGCATACCGCGATCCACGCGCGATCGACGTCCACATCCGGCATCTGCGCGAGAAGCTCGAGCCTGAGGCCGACAAGCCCCGCTACATCCTGACCGTTCGCGGCGCCGGATACCGACTACGGGGGCCTTAGCCGGTGGGGGCGCGATTCCTGGGCGCCCTCGGTCTACGGGGACGGATCATCGGGGCGGTCCTGATCGCCTCCGTGGCCACGCTGATCGTGGCCGCGCTGGCGCTGCTCGGCCCGCTCGAGGCGTCGTTGCGCAATGCCGAGAAGACGACGCTCAAGCAGGAGTTCGCCGGGACCCGAGGCACCGCCTCGTTCCAGAGCCACGCGTTCGATCCGAGCGAGGTGAGCTACGCCCTCACCCCGCCGTCGCCCCCGGCTCGCCCGCCGGGCACGGGCGGCGCGTCGATCGGCCCCAGTTCCGGGACCGACGCGCGCGAGGAGGACAAGCTTTACCGAGATGGCGTGCGCGTCCGGGACCACCTGCTCAAGGCGGCGCAGAGCCTCCAGTCCTCCACGGGCGCGAGCGAGGTCGCGGTATTCGGTTATCCCGACGTCACCGGACAGAACTCCCACGCCGTCGTCGTCGCCCCGAACCTCGACATCGCCAAGCAGGACCCGCGCGACGACGTGGCGACGGCCTTCCGCACGCAGCGCCGGGTTTACACGGTGGGCTCGATCGGCGGCACCGAGGTTGTCCGCGAGGCGATCCCGTTCACCACCAGCGGCGTGAACCCGGGCCATCCCGAGCATTGGGTACTGGCCGTGCGCAAGCCGCTCGATACGTTGAGCGACGCCGTCGCGACGGTGCGCCGGGCATTCGTGTACGCCGCGCTCGCCGGCCTTGCGATCACGCTGTTGATCGGGATTCCGCTGTCAGCCACGCTCGTCCGGCGGCTCGGCCGGCTGCGGCACGCGGCGCTCCAACTCGCTGACGAAGGCCCGCCGGTCGACGTTCCCGCGGACCGGCGCCGTGACGAGGTCGGAGACCTGGCTCGCGCGTTCGCCCAGATGCAGCAGCGCCTACTGCAGCAGGAGGAGGCCCGTCGCGCGTTCGTCGCGACCGCTTCGCACGAGCTGCGTACGCCGCTGGCGTCGCTGGACGGGATGCTCGAGCTGCTCGACGACGATCTCGGCAGCGGCGATCCCGATCTCGACGACGCCCGCTCCCTGCTCGAGCGGGCTCGATCCCAGTCCCGCCGGCTCTCGCGGCTGGCCGCGGATCTGCTCGATCTGAGCCGGCTCGACGCCCAGGTGCAACTGCGCTCGGAGCCGGTCGAGCTCGGTGAGCTGAGCCGCGCCGTGCTCGCCGAATTCGAGCTCGGGACCGAGGAGCGGGGGATCGTCTCGTCGCTCGATGACTCGGCCGGTCAGGTGTGGGCGCGCGGCGATCCCGGCGGGATCGCGCGGATCGTTCGGATCCTGCTCGACAACGCCGTGCGCGTCAGCCCTCAGGGCGGCGAGATCACGATCGAGCTGCGCAACGGCGAGCAGGCCTCGCTCACGGTCCGCGACGAGGGGCCCGGGGTGCCGCCCGGGGAGCGCGAGCTGATCTTCGAGCGGTTCCAGCGCGGGCGCGCCACCGGCGGAAGCGCCGGCTTCGGGCTTGGGCTCGCGATCGGGCGCGAGCTGGCGGACCGGATGGGTGGCGAGCTCGTGTTGGAGCAGACGGACGTCCCGGGCGCTAAGTTCACCCTGCGGCTTCCGGTCGCACAGGCCCAGGAGGAAGAACCTCTCGCCGTGGTCTGAGGACGACCCCGGCGCGGCCGGCGCCGGGTCGACACGGCGGCCCTGACAGGATTCAGACGATGGACGAACGGCTTATGAACGCGATGCTGGAGCTCGACGACCGCCACTGGTGGTACCGGGGGCGGCGGCGGATCATCCGCGCCGAGCTCGACCGATTGCCGCTCCCGGCGGGGGCTTCGGTGCTCGACGCGGGTTGCGGGTCGGGCCGAACGCTCGAGGAGCTCACTCCGTACGGCGACGTGCACGGCATCGAGCTCGACCCCGGCGCGGCCGACGTGGCGCGGGCCCGGGGGCGTGGGGACGTGCAGGTTGGCCGCCTCGAGGAGCTGCCGTGGGACGACGGACGGTTCGACCTGATCACGTGTCTGGACGTGATCGAGCACACGCCCGACGACCGGGTGACGCTGCGGGAGCTGCGGCGCGTTGCCCGCCCCGGCGGGTTCCTGCTCGTGACCGTCCCGGCCTACCAGGGTCTATGGTCGATGCACGACGTGGCCAACCATCACTACCGCCGGTACTCGCGCCCCCGGTTGCGGGCCGCGGCGCGCGACACCGGCTGGCGGGTTTTCCGGATGACCTCGTTCAACGGGTTGCTGCTCGGGCCGGCGGCCGTGGTGCGGCTCGCCGAGCGCCGGCGGCTGCGCGAGCCCGACGGCGACTACAAGCCCGAGTTGGCGCTTGGTCCGGAATGGCTCAATTCGCTGCTCGAGCAGCCACTCCGGCTCGAGGCGCGGTGGCTGGCCTCCGGCCGGACTATGCCGGCCGGGCTGTCGCTCCTGGCCGTGCTCGAGAACGCGGGCGGAGTCGCCTGACGGCCGGCTGGGTGTGATGGGGGGTCTTGCGGCGATCGTCGTCGGTTCTCTCGCCGCGCTCCTAGGTGTGTCGAACAGCCTCGGCTACCTGTTGCCGGCGATCATCGGACTCGAGTCGATGGGCATCCCTTCTCCCGGCGAGACCGCGCTGGTGGCGGCGGCGGTCCTGGCCAGCCAGGGCAAGCTGGAGATCTGGCTGGTGATCCTGATCGGGGTCTGCTCGGCGATCGTGGGCGACAACATCGGGTATCTGCTCGGGCGGCGGTTCGGCCGCAGCGTGTTCACGGCCCCCGGGCCGTTCATGCACCACCGGATCCGTGCGATCCGGTACGGCGACGGGTTCTTCGACCGCCACGGTCCGAAGGCGGTATTCATCGGGCGGTGGATCGCGCTCGTCCGGTTCGCCACCGCATGGCTGGCCGGGATCAACCGGATGCCGTTCAAGCAGTTCTTCTTCTGGAACGCTCTCGGCGGAATCACCTGGGGCATCACCTACGGGCTCGTCGGCTACTACGGCGGCCAGGCGGCCGCAAACGTGCTCGCCGAAGCCGGCATCGTCGGGTTGGTCGTGCTGTTGATCCTGCCCGTGGCGATCTACGTGATCATCAAGCGACGCGAGCGCCGGATGGGAGAGCGCTCCGGCTGAGCGTTACGACTTGTCCGCGTCGAGGTCGAGCGCGCACGAATTGATGCAGTAGCGCAGCCCGGTGGGCGCGGGCCCGTCGTCGAACACGTGGCCCAGATGGCCGCCGCAGTTCTTGCACAGGACCTCGGTCCGTCGCATGAACAGGCTCCGGTCCTCACGAAGCTCGACGTTCGCGGCCACGGCGGGTTCGTAGAAGCTCGGCCAGCCGGTGCCCGAATCGAACTTCGTGTCCGAGCTGAAAAGCTCGGCGCCGCAGCCGGCGCAGCGGTAGGTGCCGTCGTCCTTGATGTGGACGTACGCGCCGGTGAATGGGCGCTCGGTTCCGTGCTGGCGCAGGATCTTGTACTGCTCGGGCGACAGGCGCTCGCGCCACTCCTGATCGGAGAGCGCGACGTTCCGCGGGGTTTCTGTTTCACGTTCGGTTGCCATGTCGACTACGGTAGCGCGGTGCCCAGGTGTGACACGGTGAACGGGCGATGAAATTCGGCGTCGCGATCTTCCCCACGCCGGAGGTCCAGCCGCCCGACGAGATCGCAAGGATGGCCGAGGAACGCGGGTTCGAGCGCCTGCTGTTCCCGGAGCACACGCACATCCCCGCCAGCCGTGAGAGCGCGTGGCCGGGCGGCTCGGAGTTGCCGGCGTGGTACAGCCGCACGTACGACCCGTTCGTGGCCTGCACCGCCGCCGCGGCCGCAACCGAGCGGCTGTTGGTCGGGACTGGGATCTGCCTGGTAATCGAGCGGGATCCGATCGTCACCGCCAAGGAGGTGGCGTCGGTCGACGTCCTGTCCGGCGGCCGGTTCCTGTTCGGGGTCGGCGCCGGCTGGAACGTCGAGGAGATGCGCAATCACGGCACGGACGCATCGCGGCGGTTCGGGCTCATGGGCGAGCGGATCGAGGCGATGAAGGCGATCTGGACCGAGGACGAGGCGAGCTACTCGGGCCGGTACGTCTCCTTCGATCGGATCTGGAGCTGGCCGAAACCGGAGCAGAAGCCGCACCCGCCGGTGCTGGTCGGCGGCAACGGGCCGCGGGTGCTCGACCGGGTACTCGCGTTCGGCGACGAGTGGATGCCGAACCGCATCGCCGACGAGGACCTCGCGGTGCGGATCGCGGAGCTCGGCGCCCGGGCTTCGGAGGCCGGGCGCGATCGGATCCCGGTGACGGTGGTCGGGGGCCTTCCCGATCCGGCCGGATTGGAACGGCTCGCCGGGATCGGCGTCGACCGGATCGTGTTCTGGCTGCCGCAGGAGGGTCCTGACGCGGTGGAGCAGGGGTTCGGGCAGTACGTGTCGGCCGTCGAGCAGTTCCAGCGGGCCGGCTGAGGGCGCGCTTAGGCGTTCAGGTAGCTGGCGGCTGCGGTCGCGGGATCGGTCGCGAGCATCTCCATAACCAGCGATGACCAGGCGAAGTCGACCGCGCCCATGCCGCGCCCGGTGTACGGGTCGTAGTACTCGCGTAGGCCCTGCGCGAGCACGGCCGACATGATCCGGTCGCAGAGCGTCTGCGCATGCTCGCGGTAGCCGAGGCGAGTGAGGCCGAGCCACACGAGCCAAGCCGAATTGATCCACGTAGGCCCGCGCCAGTAACGGCGGATCCACAGCCGGTGGTCGTCACGTAGCGAGAAGCTGGGCTCCGTCGGCGGGACCGAGGGCGGGGGCACCGGCAGCCAGAAGCGGTTGGGGTCAAGCAGGTGCTCCTCGACTAGCCGCCGACCGATCGGCGGGGGCAGGTCGGGGAGCGCGAGCGGGGCCAGCGCAGCCCAGGTGCGCGCCGGGGTGCGTTTTGGCGTTGGACGGGCGAGCGGTTCGAATAGTCCCGTCGCACCGTTGTACATGCGCTCGACGATCGTCGGGGTCAGGGACGGCCGCCCCAGCGCGAGCAGCGAGAGTCCATGGAGGACGTTCGTCGCGACCTCGCAGCACACGGGGCCGCCTGCGGCGACGATCCGGCGCAGGTCGTACCGGAGCCTGCGGTTCCGGCGGACGAGCAGGATGAACCCCGGCCGATCGTGGGCGCGGCGGCCCCAGATCGCGTCGAACTGCGGCGATGCGTCGAGCCCCGACTCGTCGGGCTGGACGATCCAGATCAGCCCGTCGCCGTCGAGGTCGCGATTGGCCCTCAGCCAGTCGTAGTGGCGGCCGATCGCGGGCACGGCCGACGGATCCCCGACGGCGATCCGCCACGCCCACGCCAGCACCGCGGGCTGGATGCTGGCGGTCATCGAGGCGTTCGGCGAGGTCACGTTGTATGTGAAACGCCGGCGGCCCGTCAGAGGGGTGTTCCAGAAGATCGTGTGCCCGATGAACCCGTCCTCGCGCTGGGCGGCCAGCAGCGACTCGAGCTCGCGGCGGGACTTTTCGGGGTCGAAGTGGCGCCAGGTGATCGCGGTGAAGCACGAGTCCCAGTACCACTGCCAGGGGTAATGGCCGGGGCTCGGGCAGGTGTAGGCGAACGGCACGCGGTCGGCGGCACGTACGCCCTCCCGCCAGTTCCGGCGGAGTGTCGTCTCGCAGATCTGCCGGATGGTCGCGGTGTCGCCGTCGGCCAGCATGCGGCGACAGATCCTCGCAGCCGACGCCTGAGAGGGGTTGTCGTGAAGCCGGTCCTGTGGGTGGAGACATAACGTCGAGCCTGGGCGGGCCCACGGTTTGCAGGCGCTTTGCACGATTTGTTGCAGAGGCAGGATCTGGCAACGTGATGGCATAGCGGCTTGCTAGGTTGCTCGGGCTTCCATCCAGGGAGCGTTCACCGAGATCGCGGTGCCTGATGCGTCGGGCGCGCGCCGCTTCGCCGTGCCTATACGCATTCGCATGCCCTTCTCCCACGAACGTGTCCGAGTCGCGGGGATCGTTGCCTTCGTGCTCGTCGTCGCCGTCCTGCTCGGCACGGGGCTGACGAGCAGCAGCGCCGGGGACCTTCACAGCCAGATCGCCGCCGGAAAGTCGGCGGCCGCCTCGCTGCAATCTCAAATCGCGGCCGACACCGCGCAGATCCGCCAGACGTCTCACGGCCTGGCCGACGCCAATCAGCGCTTGGCCGTGCTCCAGAACAAGCTAGCCACTCGAGAGGACCAGCTCCGAACGGTGCAGACTCAGTTGCTCGCCGCGCGCAACCGCCTCGTCGACCTCGAGAACCAGCTTCAGCGGGCGACGCAGGCCCTGTCGAAGAACCTGGTGGCGAACTATGAGCAGCAGCCGCCGAATCTGGTGACGGTGATCCTCGAGGCGCATGGCTTCACCCAGCTGATCGAGCGGGTCAACTTCATGCACCGGATCGCCGAGCAGAACGCCCAGACGGTCGCGTGGACGCGCGCGACGCGCGCGGCGGTGGGGCGGCAGGCACAAATGCTCGCGACCCTCGAACGGCGTGACCAGACGCTGACCGCCCAGGTCCTCTCCCAGCGCAACGGCGTCGCCGCGCTCCAGGCCGCCTTGCTCCACAGGCAGATCTCCGAGCAGGGCGCACGCAGCCGCGACTCGTCGAAGCTGGGCGCCCTGAAAGGCCGGCTCGCCTCGCTCGAGAAGAAGGCCGCGGCCGAGGCCGCGCGAGCCGCCGCCACCGGCAATGCGAGCGTCGGCGGGATCGCGGTCAACACGGGCGGGATGGTTCAGGCGCCGCCGGGCGCGCCCGCGGCGGTGGCTCAGGTGATCGCCGCCGGCAACGCGATCGCCACGCTCCCGTACATCTACGGCGGTGGACACGCCTCGTTCCACGCCGACGGGTACGACTGCTCGGGGTCCGTGAGCTACGCGCTCGCGGCCGCCGGCCTGGTCAGCTCGCCGATGGTGTCAGGGGCGTTCGAGGATTGGGGCGATCCGGGTCCCGGGCGCTGGATCACGATTTACGCCAACGCAGGCCATGTGTGGATGGAGGTCGCCGGCTGGCGGTTCGACACGGTGGCGCTCGTCGAAGGCGGGACGAGGTGGTCGCGCGGCGGCGGCGAGTTTTCCGGGTTCGTGGTCCGGCACCCGCCCGGTCTGTAGGGAACGGTCCGCACCCGCCGCCCGTACCTCGTGAAACGGGCGCGGTCGCGCGTCCGCTGGTCTGATTGCTGACCTCAAGCTTCTCTGCCACTCCAGCCGATGAACGCTGTCGATGAGGCGACTTGCATCCATCGTCTGCGCCGTGATCGGTCCGCTCGTACTGTCCCCGAGTGCGCTGGCCGAGCCACCTGCGCCTGCTGTTCCTCCGGCCCAGACCCAGCTGCTTCACGCGCAGGCGTCCGGGACCGTGATCGGAGTCGAGGGACATGCTTTCGCAATCGAGTCTTCCGGCGGAAGGACGTCGGTCGTCAACGCGCTGATCGACGCCGCGAACCTCGTATCCAAGGGCGACTTCCCGTATGTCTACGGAGGCGGACACGCGCAGGCCGGCATCGCCAGCATCGGAATCAAGGGGCCGGGGTACAACGGCCGGCGGATCGGGTTCGACTGCTCGGGTTCGGTCGCGGCGGTCCTGGCGGCTGCAGGCGTGTGGGAGCCCACGAGCGGCGTCCCCAACGACGCGGGCATCATCGCCCAGCTGCGCAGCGAGCATCTGATCGCCCGCGGGGTGGGCCACGGCGCCAGCGAAGTGACGCTTTACGACGATCCGGGCGTCCACATCTTCATGGATATCGACGGGAGCTTCTTCGGCACCTCGGATGGCGGTGGCGGCGGGAATCCGGCCGGTGGCGCGGGCTGGCTCGACGACGGCGCACCCGACGCCACGACCCGTGTCTACAAGCGCTACCACCTGCTACTCCCCGTAATCGAGCAGCAGACCACGTTCGAGCGCATCCTCACGTTCCAGACGAGCGGGCACCCGAGCGTCACGCACGGCCTCGAGCTGGGGAGCGACGTGCACGTCGGCTACACCCAGTCGCCAAACGGCCGGATGACGGCGCAGAGCATCAGCTAGCTCGAGCCGCCCGCACGGACCACTCAAACGCGGCGCCGGTGCGGCATTCAGTCGCCGCTCAGCGGAGGCCCGAGCAACGACATCCCGTGGCGCTCGAAGATCGCAGCGACCTCGTTGCGGTCCGGTGAAGCCGTCCGGGTTGCGGGCCCGAGCTGCTCGTAGAACTCCCGGCAGCCCCCGGGGCTGTAGACGACGATCAGCTCCGCCGGCTCGTCGGTGAGATTCAGGAACGCGTGCGCCAGGCCCGACGGCATGTAGGCGAATCCACCTGGCTCGAGCATGTGGAGGTCATCTCCGATCCTCACCTTGAAGCGTCCGCTGAGGACATGGATCGTCTCCTCCTGGTGGTGGTGGACGTGGAGCGGCGGCCCGCCGTTCGGTCCGACCTGGACGATGAAGTAGTCCAGCGCGCCCTGGGTGTCCTCGCCGGTCACCTTGAACACGAGGTCCCGGCCCGGACCTGACTGGAGGCGCAGCCCTTCGCAGGACGCCAGCACCCTTGGCGTTCGCGTTGTAGTGCTCATGCGGCCCCTTTCCCTCGCTTTGTACGATATTTGCGCGATGCAAACAATAGGAGATTTATTTGCTCCGATCAAGTAGTTCCGAGCAGGCGAACGAGGATCCGCCCGAGCCGGATCCGTTCACTCCGGACGAGTTCGCGGCATGGCGCGGGATGCTGCGGGTGCACTCAGCCGTGTTCCGCGAGCTCGATCGGTGCCTCCAGACCGAGCACGGCTTCGGGATCGATGCCTACGGCGTGATGATCACGCTCGTGACGACGCCGTCCAGACAGCTCCCGATCGGGGCGCTCGGGGAGCAGCGCAATCTGAGCCCGAGCGGCATATCCCGTTCCGTTGATCGGCTCACGAAGGCCGGCCTACTGACGCGAGCTACCAATCCGGCGGATGGACGCAGCCTGCTCGTCGGCCTGACCCCCGACGGAATCACGCGACTACGCAAGGCCCAGGTCACCCATCACCGTGTCGTGCGAGAGCGCTTGCTCTCGCACCTTGATGACCGTGACCTCAGACGGCTTGGCCGGCTGTGGGAGAAGGCGATGCCCGGAGCAGTATCGAGCGCGATCTGGCCGCTCTGACCGGACGCCCCAGCCGGAGCTCAGGTTCAGGCGTCGTGCAGCTCGAATACGCCGACGCTCACGTAGGTGAGCAGCCCCTATCGCCTCGGCTCGTGGGCCTTAGGGCAGGGACTCGCAGGCCTGACCGTCGTGGTCGCCGTCGAGGCCGGCCACGTCGTTGGAGGCCGACCCGCCGTGGGCGGTGAACCACTGCTGAGCGGCGGCGTGGGTGGAGAAATCGGAGCAGTTCACTTCGGACACGGGCTTGTTGGGGCCGCTTTGCGTCGAGGAATGGGTCGGCGGGGCGGGCGCCGGCGCGGGGGAGGGAGCGCTCGGCGACGCGGAGCCGACGGCGTGGCTGCGAGCCCAGCCCAGCCAGTCGGTGGCGATGATGTGCTGCGCCTGGGCGAGCGGCATCTGCCCGTCGCACACCATGCGGTGCAGGGCGTCCTCGACCGAGTCCTTCGGGTTCGGAGAAGCGCCCGACTCGGGCCACAGATTGCGCGGGTCATTGACGGCGCCGCCAAGCTCCAGGGAGACCAGATGGTCGTATTCGAACTCACTCGGAGAGCGGCCTGAATAGCCGTAGGCCGCCATGCTGGCGAGCTTCTCGGGCTCGGTGATCGACTCCGACGGTCGAATCGTCTTGGTGTAGCCGGGCACGCAGACCGTCCGGTTGATCGTCGCCTGCGTGACTGCCGGGTTCACGGCCCCGGGGGTGCAATGCGGGTCGGGCATCACGAGCTCGCCGTGGCCTGAGGCATGGCACGAACCCGGCGCCGGCTGCGGTTGCACTTCGTGACCGGACGCGGTTGAGGACGCCAGTCCGCTGCGGGAGCGGGAGCGCGGCTGGAGGCGGCTCGCGGGCTTCCGTCGGGCTGCGTGGTGGTTCGGACGGCTTGCGTGGTTCTGCCGGTGGTGTGCCGGCGTGTGGTGCGTGGCGATCGTCACCGATGCCGGGGCTTCAGACGTCTGCGGCGTCGAGGTGGACTCAGTCGAGGTGCCGCAGCCGGCGAGTGCGGCGGCAAGCGAGAGGGCGATCAGTGTGGGGCGGCGGAAATGGGGCATCAACGCGTCTCTTGGATCGGCGGCCGCGCCGGTCGCCTAAAGGCATGTACTGCGTTCGGCTTAGCTCGTGGTCTTTTTTCAGACGTGAGCCCGGTGCTCGAGGTGGTTGGGCACACTGGTGACCTACCGAAGCTGTCGGGGCCACGCTAGGCGTGGCCCCGGACCGCCGAATCTTCTTGCTGCTCTATCGGCTTCTAGCCGCAGCCTGTGTTGAACCCGCAACTCGAGCACGTGTAGCAGCTGCCAGTGCGCTGCATCATGCCGCCGCATTGCTGGCAGGCGGGACCGAGGTCGAGGCCGCGGCGCATCGCGGGGATAACCGGTGGAGAGTCGGTCAGCGCGGACGCTGCCGGCAGCGCCGGCGGCGCGGGATGGCTGCTCTGGCCGTTGCCGTTGCCGGGCTTCTGAACCTCAGCCGGTGGCGCGGCGACATCGCCGATGTGGGAGCTCGCCGCCTCTTGCGCCGCCTGCCTCGCGCGCACCGCGGGCGTCAGGATCCCGAGCTCCTCCTGGAGGTCGACGTCGAGGAATCGCGATGCGAGCCAGCGCATGATGTAGTCGGGCATCGACTTCGCAAACGGGATCTCCGGGTTGGAGGTCATGCCCTCGGGCTCGAAGCGCATGTAGCTGAACTTGCGGACGAGGGTCTCGAGCGGTACGCCGGTCTGGAGCGCAATCGAGATCGCTGTCGCAAACGAGTTCATCATCCCGCGCAGCGTCGATCCTTCCTTACCGATGTCGGTGAGGAAGATCTCGCCGACGGTCCCGTCGTCGTACATGCCGGCGGTGATGTATCCCTCGTGCCCGCCGATCGAGAATTTATGGGTGATCGAATGGCGCTCGCGTGGCATCCGCCGGCGCACAGGGGCCTTGGCGAGGGCCTCGGCGACCGCCTTCTGGATCTCGGCTTCCTTCGTCTCCGACGCATCCTTCTGCGCCTCGGTTCGGAGCGCCTGGGCGGTCTTGGACCCGTCCCGGTAGATCGCGAGGGCCTTGATGCCAAGTCGCCAGGCCTCCACGTAGGCGTCGGCGATGTCCTCGACGGTCGCCGTCTGAGGCATGTTCACGGTCTTCGAGATTGCGCCGCTGATGAACGGCTGGGTGGCCCCCATCATCTTCAGGTGGCCCATGTGGGAGATCGCGCGTTCACCGACCGCCACATCGAACACCTGCAGGTGCTCCTCGGCGAGCTCGGGCGCGTCGATGATCGTCCCGTGCTCGTTGATGTAGGCGACGATCTGCTCGATCTGCTCGTCGTTGTAGCCGAGAGTCTGAAGCGCGAGTGGCACAGTCTTGTTGACGATCGTCATGTGGCCGCCGCCCACGAGCTCTTTGAACTTCACCAGCGAGAAGTCGGGCTCGATGCCGGTGGTGTCGCAGTCCATCAGGAAGGAGATCGTGCCGGTGGGAGCGAGCACCGTCGCCTGGGCGTTGCGATAACCGACGCGTTCCCCGAGTGCGACGGTCTCCTCCCAGGTCCGGCGCGCCGCCGCCAGCAGCTCGGTGTCCGCGCAGGCCGAACCCGGGATCGCGTACGAGGCATCGCGGTGCATCTTCATCACGGCGTTGTGGGCGTCACGGTTCTCGGCGTATCGATCGTAGGGACTCATAGCCGCCGCGGTCCTGGCCGACCCGAGATAGGCGCGACCGGTCATCAGCGCGGTGATCGCCGCGGCGGTGCCGCGTCCGGCGTCTGAGTCGTAGGGCACTCCGTTCGCCATCAGGTACGCGCCCAAGTTCGCGTAGCCCATGCCGAGCTGCCGGAACGCGCGGGCATTGGCGCCGATCTCTTCGGTCGGGTAGCTCGACGGGGAGACGATGATCTCCTGCGCGAGGAACATCACGTCGACCGCGTGCTCGAACGACTCAACGTTGAACGTGCCGTCCGGCCGGCGGAACTTCATCAGGTTCAGCGACGCGAGATTGCAGGCCGAGTCGTCGACGTGCATGTACTCGCTGCACGGGTTCGACGCGTTGATCCGGCCCGAGTTCGGGCACGTGTGCCACTGGTTGATCGTCGTGTCGTACTGGATGCCCGGGTCGGCGCAGCGCCACGCGGCCTCGGCGATCTCCTGCATCAGCTGCCGTGCGGGGATCGGCTCGCCGATCGGCGTGCCCGTGACGCGGCCGATCAGCTGCCAATCCTCGTCGTTCTCGACTGCCTGCATGAAGCGCTCGGTCACGCGCACCGAGTTGTTGGCGTTCTGGTACTGGATCGAGAAGAAGCCCTCGCCGTCGATCGACATGTACTCGGAGCACGGGTTCGACGCGTTGATCCGGCCCGTGTTCGGGAGCGTGTGCCACGAGTTGATCGTGGTGTCGTACTGCACGCCCGGATCGGCGCAGCGCCAGGCGGCGGCGGCGATCTGGTGCAGAAGCTCCCGCGCCTTCACGGTCTCGACGATGCTCCCGTCGGTGCGAGCGGTGAGGTTCCAGTCGCCGTCGGCCTCGACGGCCTCCATGAACGCATCCGTCACGCGCGCGGAGTTGTTCGCGTTCTGGTACTGGATCGACGCCCAGTCACCCGAGTCGAGCGTCATGTCGTAGCCGGCCTGCTCGAGGACGCGCGCCTTGCGCTCCTCCTTGGCCTTGCACCAGATGAACTCCTCGACGTCGGGATGGTCGATGTCGAGGACGACCATCTTCGCCGCGCGCCGCGTCTTGCCGCCGGACTTGATCGTGCCGGCCCAGGCATCGGCTCCGCGCATGAAGCTCACCGGGCCCGAGGCCGTGCCGCCCTTGGCCAGCGACTCCATCGAGCCGCGGATCCTCGACAGGTTGATGCCCGAGCCCGACCCGCCGCGGAAGATCATCCCCTCCTTGGTGTTCCATTCGAGGATCGACTCCATCGTGTCGTCGACGCTCAAGATGAAGCACGCCGAGCACTGCGGGGTCTCCTCGAAGCCCACGTTGAACCACACCGGCGAGTTGAACGCCGCCATCTGGTGGAGCAGGATGTGGGTCAGCTCGGCCTCGAAGGTGTCGGCGTCGGCCTCCGAGGCGAAGTACCCGCCGTCGCGTCCCCAGTCGGCGATCGTGCCCGCAACCCGTCCGATCATCTGCTGGACCGAGTGCTCACGGGTGGGTGCCCCGAGCTGGCCGCGGAAATACTTCTGCGCGACGATGTTCGTCGCGTTCTGGGACCAGGACTTCGGGAACTCGACATCGCTCTGCTCGAAAGAGACCTTGTCGCCATGGCCGATGCGCGCCTTCCGCAGCTCCCACTCGACCGAGTCGAACGGATGCACGCCGGGCGTCGTGAAGAAGCGCTTGACCGACAGCCCTTCGCCCGTCCGTACCTCGGGGGCGAGTTGGGTCTGTGGAGTCTGTTCCATGGCGTACTGCTCCTCTCGTTTTCCGCGATTTCCCCTGCTCTTGTACGGCTTTCGGTCAGCCGAGCGGGCAGCGAATGAAAGCGGAGGCCCCGGACGGAAAAACGTTTGAGCGGGTGAATCTCCGAAGTTCCAATTTTACTAGGTCGAGGTCGAGATTCCGGGGGCTTGAACTGCTTATGAAACGCCCGAAAGGGGACTCTGATTAGATCGCGCCAGTGAAGCTGCTCGTCACCGGCGGCGCCGGGTACATCGGGTCGATCGTCGCCCGGCAGCTGCTGGCCGACGGGCACGAGGTGACCGTGCTCGACAACCTCGAGCGCGGGCATCGGCAGGCCGTCCCGGAGGGGGCCGAGCTGGTCGTCGCGGACCTGCTCGATCGCGACGCCGTCGGCGCGACGCTGCGAGACGGCGGGTTCGACGGCGCGATGCACTTCGCCGCGCTTGCGCTCGTGGCCGAGTCGGTCAGCCATCCCGAGCGCTACTACCGCACGAACGTCGGCGGGACTCTGAACCTGCTCGAGGCGATGACGGCTGCCGGCGTTCCGCGCCTGGTGTTCTCCTCGACCTGCGCGGTGTACGGACAACCGGACGAGGTGCCGATTCCCGAGACCGCGGTGCCCATGCCGGTCAACGCCTACGGCGCTTCCAAGCTGGCCGTCGACCTGATGATCCGCGACTTCTCCACCGCCCACGGGCTCGGAGCGGTCAGCCTGCGGTACTTCAACGTCGCCGGCGCGAGCGGGGGCCTCGGCGAGGATCACGACCCCGAGACGCACCTGATCCCGAACATCCTGCGCGTCGCGCTCGGCTCGGCTGCCGCGGTCAACGTCTACGGCACCGACTATCCGACGCCCGACGGCACCGCGATCCGCGACTACATCCACGTCGAGGACCTCGCCGTCGCGCATCTGCTGGCGCTCGGCGGCGCACGCGCATCCGAGCATCGCGTGTTCAACCTGGGCAACGGCACCGGGTTCTCGGTCCGAGAGGTCAGCGCCGCCGCCGAGACCGTCACCGGGCAGGAGATCCGCATCAAAGAGGCGCCCCGGCGGCCCGGGGACCCGCCGCAGCTCGTCGCCGCCGGCGACCTGATCCGGTCGCAGCTCGGCTGGGAGCCGCGCAAGCCGGCGCTCGAGGAAATGGTCGGCGACGCCTGGGCGTTCGCGCAGGCGCACCCGACCGGCTACTCAGAGTAGGTCGGCGAGCTCGTCGAGCGCCGCCGCGAGCACCTCGTCCGGGGGCCGCGAAGCATCGATTTTCCGGATCCGCTCCGGATCCCGCGCCCAAAGCTCAACGTACGCCGCCACTGTCCGGTCGAAGAAGTCGTTCCGCTCTCGCTCGAGTCGATCGGGCTCCCCCGCTCGCGTTCGCGAGCGGCTCCGGCCGAGCTCCGGGTCGATCAGCAGCAGCAACGTCCGATCGGGCCACGCCGTCCGGATCGCGAACTCGTTGATCGCGCGCACGGCGTCGATCCCCAGCTCCCTGCCGCCTCCCTGGTAGGCGAGCGAGGAGTCGATGAAGCGGTCGAGCAGGACCCACTTTCCCTCGCTGAGCAGCGGCTCGAGCGCCTCCTCGACGAGCTGCGCCCGGGCCGCGGCGTACAGCAGCGCCTCGGTACGGGCGGTCACGTCCAGCCCGGGGTCGATCACCACGTCGCGGATCTGTTCGGCGGCGGGCACGCCGCCCGGCTCGCGCAGGAGGACCACGTCGATCCCGCGGTCTCGAAGAGCGCCGGCAAGCGCGGTGGCGAGCGTCGTCTTGCCCGCACCGTCGATGCCTTCGATCGTGATCAGCCGACCGCGGTTCATATTCGTGGCTCGCGACCCTACCGGGCACTACGATCGACGCATGCTCGCAGAGCTCGACCGGCATCCGCACGCCCGCGCCGTCCTCGCTCCGGCCCTCGAGACCGGCGGCCAAGCCTCGCACGCGTATCTGTTCTACGGCCCCGGCGGCGCAGGAAAGCGGTCGGCCGCCCGCGCGATGGCGGCCGAGCTACTCGCCGCCGGCTCCTCGGATCCGGCGAGCGCGCGCGCCAGGGTGGCATCCGGCGCCCACCCGGACCTCACCTGGGTCGCGCCAAGCGGCGCTCACGAGATCCTCGTCAGCGACATCGACGGCCCCGTCGTGTCGGCAGCGAGCAAGACGCCGTTCGAGGCGGCTTGTCGGGTGTTCGTGA
>DATJYY010000030.1:0-2301 GCA_035499395.1 Solirubrobacteraceae bacterium | reverse complement strand
ACGTCGCGGCCTTGCTGATCCCGGCGGCGCGCAGCTTCTTCGCCCTGACCGTTCCCGGCCCGGAGATGATCGTGACCGCGCTCGCCGCCAGCGCCGTCTCGATCGGCGCGCTCGTCCTGTCCGGCTACTCGCTGCGCGTCGATTCCACCGACTCGGACGCGATGGGGAACAATCAGGACCGGCCGACCCGCGTGCTGGACGACGGCCGCGGAGACGCCGCCGAGCAGCGCTGACTGCACGCGTGAGAGCCCACGCGCCCCGAGCACGATCAGCTCCACATCTAGCTCGTCCGCTACGTCACAGATCACTCGCCACGCCTTTCCCCGCGCAACGCGCTCGCACGCGGAGAAGCCGGCCCGGTGTGCCAACTCGACACCCGCCTTCGCGGTCTCGCTGGCGAGGTCCCGCGCGATCTCATCCAGCCCCAGCGCCTTCGACGCGAGCCGCGACACGGGCGCCGTGATGACGGTAGCCGGGTCATACGGCTGCCATACGGCGACTGGCTCCCAGACGGACAGCACGACCGCGTCTCGCGCCCCGAGCATCTCGCCGGCCAGAGCAATGGCGTGCGAAGCGTCATTCGAGCCGTCGAAGCAGAGCAACACCGGCCTGCCTTGCCGGATTTGATCGGAGGTCTCGACGGTCGCCATGTCACGACACTTGCACGACCTCGGCCCCTGAACATCCGGTCGAACGTGCATTTCCGGCGGGGCAAGTACCGATCTGGGGGTCTCAGCTGCCGGGTAGCTGTCCGAGCGTCAGGCTTTTGGATGTGGTCGTTCCGTCGGGGCGCAGGATCGTCAGGGTGATCTTGTCCCCGGGTCGGTGCGCCGCGAGCGCCTCTCCGAGGGCGCTGGCGTTGGCGATCGGGCTGCCGTCGATCCTCTGGATCAGATCCCCGGCGCTGACTCCCGCGTCGCTCGCAGCGCCGCCGGGCTCGACGGTGACGATGAGCGCGCCGGGTTGGGTGCTGCTGGCGATGCTCGCGCCAATGGCCGCTCGGTGGGAGTTGACGACATGGCCGTAGCGGATGATCTGGCCGGCGATATCGGTGACCGTGTTGCTCGGGATCGCGAAGCCGATGCCGGCGGCGGCTCCGCCTGTCTGTGAGTTGCCGGCTGCCAGGGTGGGAATGCCGACAACCCGTCCGTTCACGTCGATCAGCGCGCCGCCGCTGTTGCCGGGGTTGATCGGGGCGCTCGTCTGAATCGCACTCGGCAGCACTACGCCCTGGCCCTCGCTGACGTTGCGCCCCAGCGCGCTGATGATCCCGTCCGTGACGCTGCTCTGGAGCCCCAATGGGTTCCCCTCGGCAAGCACAATCTCGCCGACCGCGAGCTTCGACGAGTCGGCGAACCGGGCCGGCCTGATCCCATGCCCGCTCCCGATATCGACGACGGCCAGGTCGTCGGGGACGTAGGCGCCGACGAGCCGAGCGTCGAATCGCCTCCCGTCGGCCAGCGTGACACTCAGCTGGGCCGCGCCGCTGACCACGTGCGCGTTCGTGACGATGTTGCCCTTCGCGTCGACGATGACCCCGCTTCCCAGACCGCTGTCGGTTTGGATCTGGACCACCTGCGGTTGAGTCTGCTTGATAACGGCGACGAACTGCTGCTCGACCGCGACCGCTCCAGCCCCTGACGGCGCTGCGGTGGTGGCAGCGCCCGCGCTCGCGGTAGAGGCGCTCCGCGGTTGCCCGCCGCACCCGCTGAGCGCGAGTGCCGCCGAGGTAAACGCCAGCACCGCAGCGACAAGCACCCGCGCGGACACCCATGGCTTGAGCGAGCTACGCGAATCGAACATTGGTCTCGACGCCACGGTCGCACCGGCGTCCGTCGCACGCATCCGCTACCACCACCGACCGACCCCCGTACTCGCCACGGATAAGAGCGGCGGCACCGGCTGCGACGCTCGGGCCATGGACAGCGTTCCCGCTGCTGTCGCCCGCGCGGGAAAGTCGCCTCGTCGCGGGCGCCCGCATCCGCCCGGCTGGCTGGCCTGGCTGGTGGAGCATCGCGCGCAGCTCCTCGCGGTGTTCGCCTTCGCCGCGATCGTGGTCGGCGGTGTGCTGCACCTCGTGGGCAAAGGCGTGGCCGGGGACACGGTATGGGGTGTGGCGGTTGCAGTGCTCGCCGCCGAGCTGGCGGTCGAGGTCGGCCGTACCGTGGTTGTCGAGCACAGCCTGGGCGTGGACACGATCGCGCTGGTGGCGATGGTCGGGGCGCTGGCGCTGGGCGAGGAGCTAGCGGGTGTGGTCATCGGCCTGATGTTCTCCGGCGGGGCCGCGCTCGAGGCGATCGC
>DATJYY010000029.1:0-20181 GCA_035499395.1 Solirubrobacteraceae bacterium | reverse complement strand
CGCAAGTTCATCCTCTACATCTTTGCCCATGCGCCTCCGGAGGTGACACCGTTCCTGTTCTTCGCTCTGAGCGGCGGCAGGATCCCCCTGCCGCTGACCGTCCTGCAGCTGTTGGCGTTCGACGTGGGCACGGAGACGCTGCCGGCGCTCGCGCTGGGGCGTGAGCCCGCTGAGCCGGGTCTGATGCGCCGACCGCCGCGTCCTCGCTCTGAGGGAGTCATCCAGCCGCCGATGCTTCTCCGCGCGTGGCTATTTCTCGGGCTGATCTGCGCGTGCCTCGAGATGGCCGGGTTCTTCTTCGTTCTGCTGCGGGCCGGGTGGCATCCCGGGGCACCGGTGGGACCTGGGGATTCCTTGCATAACGCCTACGTGGTAGCGACGACGATGACGTTTTTCGGCATGATCGCTGGTCAGATTGGAACGGCGTTCGCTGCGCGCACCGACCGGGCATCGCTGCGGTCCGTCGGCGTGTTCTCGAATCGCCTGCTGCTGTGGGGGATCGGGTTCGAGCTCGTGCTCGCGGCGATTCTGATCTACGCCCCGCCGTTTCAGACCTTGCTCTCCACAGCGGCCCTCAGCCCTACCGAGCTGCTCTTCGCGCTCCCATATCCCTTCATCGTCTGGGGTGCTGACGAGCTCCGGCGATACATGATCAGGACGCGCACAGCAAGACGGTCGCGCCTCTTCACACCAGCAGCGGCCAGCTGACGCGGGTCGCCGAGCACAGCGCCTGAGCAGGTTCTCAGTCCTCGTGCGTCGGTCTCTCCTCCTCGGCGAGCCGTGCCCAGCGCTCGAGCCGCTCCTCGACGCGGGCGTGTAGCGTTCCCTCGGGGAAGCTGCCGTCCACTCCGCGCTCGCCGGCGGGAATGCCGGTCAAGAGCTCGATTCCCTCGTTGACGGTTCGCGCGCTCCACACGTGGAAGCGTCCCGTGCGGACGCTTTCGACGACCTCGTGCGAGAGCATCAGATGTCGCACGTTGGGCTCGGGGATGATCACGCCCTGGCGGCCGGTCAGCTTCCTGAGCTTGCAGGCGCGATGGAATCCCTCGATCTTCTCGTTGACGGCGCCGATGGCCTGTAGCTCGCCGTGCTGGTTAACCGATCCGGTGACGGCAACGTCCTGCCTCAGCGGGGCTTTCGCGAGCTCGGACAGGAGCGCGTACAGCTCCGCGCTGGCGGCGGAGTCTCCCTCGATCTGCTCGTATGACTGTTCGAAGGTCAGGTTTGCGTTAAGCGCGATTCGGCGTTCGCTGCCGTAGCGCTCCCGTAGGTAGCCGCTCAGGATCAGAAAGCCCTTGTCGTGGACGTGGCCGCTCAGCTCCGTCTCGCGCTCGATCGACACGAGCGAGCCCCGACCCGGCCCGGCGCTCGCCGTGATCCGCACCGGCCGTCCGAATGCGTAGTCCCCGAGGTCGATCACCGACAGGCCGTTGACCTGCCCCACGCGCTGGCCGTCGAAGTCGAGCAACAATGTCCCCTCGGCCACCATCTCAAGCAGCCGTTGCTCGATCAGGTCCGAGCGCCGCATCTTCTGCTCGATCGCACGCTCGACGTGCTCGGCTGCCACAAGCTCGCTGTCCCCCTTCGACGCCCAGTGGCTGGCCTCCGCCGCGATCCCGGCGATCTCCACGAACCGAGTCGAGAGCCACTCCCGGTCCTCGGCCAGGCGCGCTCCGTGCTCGACCACGCGCGCGACCGCGCCGGCGTCGAAGTGGCGCAGGCCCGCGCGGCGGGCCTGCGCGCTGAGGAACGCCGCGTAACCGCGCACACCGTCCTCGTCCCAAGGCAAGCGCCAGTTGAACTCCGCCTTGACCCGAAACAGCTTGCGCACGTCCTCGTCGAGCATGTAGGCAAGCCGGTACAAGAGCGGCGAGCCGACCAGCACAACCTTGAGATCGAGGTTGATCGGCTCGGGTGTCAGCGTCGCCGTTGGAAACAGCGCGTACTGGTCGGCCAGATTCTCAAGGCGGACCTGGCCGCTGCGCAGCACCTCCTTGAGCTTGAGCCAGACCAGCGGCTGCGCCAGGACCTCCGCGGCAGGAATCATCAGATAGCCGCCGTTGGCGCGATGCACCGCCCCCGGACGAAGCATCCGGTGATCGGTCACGAACCCGCCGCCGAGCACGCCATGATGCTCGATCCGCCCGAACAGATTGGGATAGGTGGGGTTGGTCTCGAACACCACCGGCCCGCCACCGTCGGCCTCATGGGCCACGAACACGTTCACCTCGTAGCGCCCGAGCGTCGGCTCCGCGCCTGCGGCGATCGCCTGTAGCAACGAGGAAGGCAACTCCGCCCCGTCGTCCCGATCTGTGGGTTGGAACTGCCCGCGGTTCTCGGTCACGTCCTCTGCAACAGCGTCCAGCCACTCCGCCACCTTCGCCGAGTCCGCGTAGCGCTGCTTCAGCTCGTCGATCAGGTGGCCCACCGCGAAAAGCGCGACCTCGCGCTCGAGCGCCCGCAACCGCTCGCGGCCCTCGCGCTGAAGCGCACGCATCTCCGTCAGGAACGCCTGGGTCCGTGGTCCCAGTTCCTCGAGCGCCGCCTGGTAGCGGGCGCGGACAGGCTCCGGGAGCTGCGCGAACTCGGCCGGCGTCATTGGCTGACCCCCGCGCAACGGCACGGTCATGACCCCGGTCGGAGTGAACTCGACTGCGATGCTGCCCGCTTGGGCCTGCTCGCGCAGCTTCGCCATCGCCGCCTGCTGCTGGCGCTCGATTGGCTCTGTCACCTCGCGCTGGCGGCGGGTGTAGGTGTCGCTCTCGAACGCAGCCGTCAGCTCACGGCGCGCGTCCTGAAGGAACCGGCGCATGTCGGCGGCCAGCCTGTGCCCCTGCCCGCTGGCCAGCAGAACCGCGATCGGATGTCGAGGCTCGCGGAAGTTGTACAGGTACACCCAGTCTCCGGGGGCCGGCCGCGTTCTCGCGTGCTCGTGCAGGTAAGCCTCGAGCGAGGTTCGTTTGCCCACTCCCACCGGCCCGGTGGCAAAGATGTTGTACCCCGCAACCTGCGCGTCGAGCCCGAACGCGATCGCCTCGTTCGCGCGCGCCTGGCCGACCGTGCCGTCGACCGGCTCCACCTCCTCGGTGGACGCGAAGCCGAGCGCATCGGGAGCGCAGACACGCCGGAGCGCGTCCGGGTCGAGTTCATGCAGGCCGTGCCGCTGTGACATCGGATCGGCAGCCTACTTCGCCGGCAGCCCCGGCCGTGTCGCAAGTCGCGCATCCTGCCTCACCCTGCCGCCGCCACGCCGCCGCCTTCTGAAGCACCCGCGCGCCCTCCGCGATGTGCCGCAGAGCTCGCCCGGTCTGGCGTGCCCGCGCTGCGCAATTTCCGTGTCGCTCGAATCGCTGGCATCCCGGTGCCAGCGCTTACTACGCGGATCGGCCAGCCTCGACCGACTCAACGGCCGCGGCCGGGATGACCAGCACGGGCCGATCGGCGATGTGCAGCAGTTCGTGCGAGACGCTGCCGAGGAGCGCGCGGACGCGGCCGAGGCCGCGGGCGCCGACGACGATCTCATCGGCGTCTCTCACCCGCGCGACGTTGGCGATCGCCTCGGCCGGTGGGCCACCGATCAACTCTGTCTCGTACTCGGTCTCGAGCAGCTCGTCGTTGCCGCTCAGCGGCATCGCGTCCAGTAGGGCCCGCCCGTGGTCCTTGCGGTCTGACAGGAGCCGCTCGAAGTTCGGCGAGCCCAGAAAGTCCGGGGGCAGCTCGTAGGCGTGAACGACGAACACGATGCCTCTGCGTCCTGCACGGCGAGCGGCCATCGTGACCGCGGCGCGCGATGCCTCCGAGCCGTCGTAGCCGACGACGATCACCGGTCTGCGCTCCGAGGCCACGCCGATCGCGAGGCTACCAGACGGCAGCCGCGCGTCCTGCCCTGCAAGCCGGCGGCGCCTTAGAGAGGCGGTGGTGTAAGAACCAGTCGGCAGTGAGCCGGGCGACCCACTCAGAACCTTCGCGGTACGGGTCGCCGCTGATCAGCCTCACCGATCCGACAAGCTCGGTCGGGCTCGGCCTGGGCTCGCCCCGGTCATCGTGACGATGCCGCCGGCGCCGTGTTGATGATCGCCTACCTGATCGCACGCGATCGCGGCTTGACCCCGACGGCACCCGCCACCATCGGCGCCAACGTAGCCGCCGCGACGCTTGCCGATCGCTCGACGGGGCGATGAAGGCGATGCTCACCGTAGGTGCCGGCGTCTACGAGCTGAGGAACGCACGTAGGTGCTCGGGCAGCACTCGCAGCACGCTTCCCGCCTCGCCGGGGGAGATGTGGCGGGCGAGCACCCTGGCGGCCGCTGCGGCGGCGAACGACGCTTCGGTCTCGCCGGCCAGTCGTGCCTCGTCCGCGATCCGCTGCAGGAAGCTGTCGAGGTCGCGGGCGTGATCGGGGGTGCGGCTGGGATCCCAGCCCTCGTAGAAGACCCCTCTCACGAAGATCGGCAGCTGCGCGGCAAGGGCGGCCGCCTCATTGACCGAGAGGTGGTCGCGCAGCGCGTGCAGGAAGGCGCGCAGCACGCGATACGCGTGGTGGCCGTCCTCGGTTGCCAGTTCCTCCGAGAGCTCGTTGAGCCAGATGTGCGTCTTCTCAACGCTCCGGTCGATGATGTCTAAGCGCGTTGTCGTCATGAAGCTCGACCTCCAGTCCGGGGCGGCCGTGCGGGGGCCACCGGTGCTCTCATCGTGGCTGGAGCGCGATCGGTCCGCATCGGTAGTTCTCCCGGTCGGTAGTCACGCGCGGCTACCGGCCCGGGGAGCCAGCGTTGCGGATGTCTTGACGATCATCCCGAGCGGCCGATACCCGAGCCGTTGCGCTCGGTCAGCCATCGGATGCGGATGGCCTGTTCTCGCTGGGCCTCGTCGAGCGTGAGGTCGAGCGCGGCGAGCGCCTGCTCGTGCTGCGGGATCCATCGATCTCGCAGCGCGCGCAGGCGTCGGGCGGCACGGCCGAGCTCGGCCGAGAGCTCGGCGTCGGCCCGCTGCGCGATGGCGTAGCGGGCGGCGGCACGGGCTGCTTCCGCACCAGCGCGCGCGAGCAGCACCGCGGCGGAGCTGGCGCCGAGCGCGGAGAGAGGCGGGGGCTGCGGGATCTCGATCGCCTCGGCTCGAGGAAGCTGCGCTCCCATCAGGTTCGTCCAGGAGAGCTCGAGCGAGGCCCGGGCCTGGGCGTGGCGGGCGAGCAGCTCGAGGCGAAGCTCGCCATCGACTAGGCCGGCACGCTCGGTCCAGATCTCCAGCTGGGACGCCGCCCGGAGCCAGTCGCCTCGCGCCTGGTCGGCTTGCGCACGTACGCGCGACTGCTCGGCCAGCAACACCTGGCGCTTGCGGTCGAGTAGCTCGGCGCCGCGGTGCGCGACGTCGAGGCGCCGGAGCAGCCAGGTGCGGCCGGCTCTACCGGGCGGGATCCGAAGCGGCATCCCGTCGGTCGGGTCGGTAGCGGGCCTGCAGGGTGTCGGGGCTGAGCATCGATAGCTCCGTGCGGGGGAGGATCGAGGCCACGTTCCAGGCGCGATCGAGGGTGTCGTCCAGCGAACGGCTGTCCTCGAGCGGCTGAGACAGGAATTCGGTCTCGAACGCGCTGCGGGCGCGCAGGTAGTCCAGGTCGCTGGGGGAGAGCGCGTCCTCGCCGACGACCTCCGCGAGGTCGGCGGCCTGGCGGGCGCGGGCGGCGATGCCGTACAGCTGGGCGGAGATCTCCAGATGGTCATCGCGGGTCAGCCCGGGACCGGCGCCGCGGTGCATCAGCCGCGACAGCGACGCCAGCGGGTCGAACGGCGGCGAGATCCCGCGCGCGTAGAGCTCCGGGCTCAGGACGAGCTGGCCCTCGGTGATGTACCCGGTCACATCGGGCACCGGATGGGTGATGTCGCCGGCGGGCATGGTCAGCACCGGCAGTTGCGTGAGCGATCCATCGATACCCTTGATCCGGCCCGCCCGCTCGAGTACCGAGGCGAGGTCGCTGTACAGATAGCCGGGATACCCCCGGCGGCTCGGCACCTCGCCACGCGCGGCCGAGACCTGGCGGACGGCTTCGCAGTAGTTGGTGAGATCGGCGAGAACGACCAGGACGTGGCGGTGGAGATCGAAGGCCAAATACTCGGCCACCGTGAGGGCGACTCGCGGGGTCGCGATCCGCTCAACGATTGGATCGTCGGCGGCGTTGATGAACAGAGACAGGTCGGCGAGATCCGCGCGGCGTTCGAGCACGCTGCGCACGACGTGAACGTCCGCGTGGGGCAGACCGAGCGCGGCGAACACTATCGCGAAGGGCTGGCCCTCGACATGCGCCTGGGCGGCGATCTGCGCGGCAAGCTCCAGGTGGGGCAGGCCCCCGACCGAGAACACCGGCAGCTTCTGGCCGCGCACGACTGTCGCCATCCCATCGATCGCGCTGACCCCGGTCAGGAGCGCCTCACTGGGAGCAGCCCGCCGGGCCGGGTTGATCGGGGCGCCGGCGACCGGCCGGCGCTCGCCGCCGAGCACATTCGGGCCGCCGTCGATCGGCTCGCCCCGGCCGTTGGACACGCGTCCCAGCCATCCCTCGCTCACCGGGATCCGCATCGGCGCGCCCGAGAACGCCACTCGCGCCGAATCGAGCCGCATCCCCGAGGTTCCCTCGAGCACCTCGACCACCGCAAGGTCGGCGTGCACGTCGAGCACCGTCCCGTGCCTGACCTCGCCCGACTCGAGCCGGATCTCCGCGACCTCATCCCACCCCACGCCTGCCACGTCCTCCACGACGATCAAAGGCCCGCGCATCGAGCCGATGGCTCGGTACTCGATCGGCGCCGGCACGCTGATTCGTGGCGCGCCGGCGGTCATCCCGGCGACCCGGCAATCGCGTCGAGCGCCTGCATCAGCTGCTGTCCAATCTGCTCGACCTCGGCGGCGCCGTCGGGCGGCGTGCCGTAGCGAGCGCGCAACGCGCCGGAAAGATCGGCCGCCTCGAGCTCAGCGGGCGAGACGCCGCGCTCGAGCAAGGCGGAGAGGCGGTCGTCGATCTCGAGCACGAGCGCCAGCAGAGCACGCTGCTTAGCCGGAGCGCTGAACTGATCGTTCTCGAGCACCGCACTCTGCTGCAGCACCGCCTCGCGCAACAGGCGCGCGGTGCGCAGCGTAATGCGTTCCTGACCCGGCAACGACTCGGCGCCGACGAGCTGTGCGATCGACTCGATCCGGTCGGCGTCGGTGAGCAGCCGCAGCGCTCGGGTCCGCCGTTCGCCCCACCCGGGGTCCCCGTTCTCCGCTTGCCAGGCGGCCAGCTGGTCGACGTCACGAGCCGAGGAGTCATGCCAGCTCACGGCTGGATAGTGGCGAGCGTAAGCGAGGTCGCGATCGAGCGACCACACCGCGCGCACGAACCGCCGCGTGTGCGAAGTCACCGGCTCGGTGAGATCGCCGCCCGGCGGGGAGACCGCGCCGAGGATGCTCACCGACGCGGTCGCGCCGCCCAGCGTCTGCACGCGACCAGCCCGCTCGTAGAAATCGGCCAGCGCCGAGGACAGACCGGCCGGATAGCCCTCCTCGGCGGGAAGCTCGTTGGTGCGCGAAGCGAGCTCGCGCAAAGCCTCCGCCCAACGGGAGGTCGAGTCGGCGATCACCACCGCGTCATAGCCCATGTCGCGGTAGTACTCGGCGACCGTCACCCCGGTGTAGATGCTCGCCTCGCGCGCCATCACCGGCATGTTCGAGGTGTTGGCGATCAGCACGGTTCGATCGAGCAACGGCCGTCCGGTCCGCGGATCCTCAAGCGCCTCGAAGTCCTCGAGCACGTCGGCGAGCTCGTTCCCGCGTTCGCCACACCCGACATACACGATCACCGACGCGTCGCACCACTTGGCGATCTGTTGGAGCGCCACCGTCTTGCCGGTGCCGAACCCGCCCGGGATGGCCGCGGTGCTCCCGCGAGCGATGGGGAACAGCAGATCGAGGACGCGCTGACCGGTGACGAGCGGACCGGCCCCGGCGAGCCGAGCCCGCGTCGGGCGAGGCCGGCGGACCGGCCAGCGCTGCGTCAGCCCGAGCTCGCCGTCGCCCACACGAGCGACGGTGTCGCCGGGATGAAGCTCGCCCGCGGCGGCGATCCAGTCGACCCTCCCAGCCACGCCCGGCGGGACCATCAGGTGGTGGTCGATCGCTGGGCTTTCCACGATGGTTCCAAGCGTGGCGCCTTCGCTCAGTTGCTCGCCGCTCCGGACCGAGGGGGTGAAGGTCCATGCCCGTCCTTGCGTCGGCGTATGCCGGGTGCTCCCGGGCTCGATCCAGGCACCCGCAGTCCGAAGGGGGCGCAGGATCCCGTCGAAAACGCCTCCCAGGAGGCCTGGACCGAGATCCACCGCCAGGGGCCCGCCGGTGGCGATCACCTCGTCGCCGGGTCTAAGTCCCCCCGTGTATTCGTACACCTGAACGGTGGCGCCCGGTCCTTCGAGGGCGATCACCTCTCCGGGGAGACGCTGCGGCCCGACCGCGACCAGCTCACGCATCGCCAAGCCGGCTTCCGTTTCGACCTCGACGACCGGGCCGTTGACGCGCGTGATGATCGCCTCGCTCATCGCCACAGCCGCTCGAGCTCACCGGCCATCGCGTCAACGATGCGGTCGACCTGTGCCCGCAGCGAGTAGTCGATCTCATGGGTCCCGGCGCGCGCCACGAACCCACCGTCGCTCGTCGCCACGATCTGAACCGGCCCGGCCATGGCCAGCCGCTTGCGCGCGTCGGCGGCCAGCCGGTGGAGCAGCCGCTCCAGCCGCGGATCCCCGACCAGGTCTCTCACCGCCCGGTGCCCGGCGGCACGCGCGTCGATCAGCACCGCGCGCTGTGCCCGCAGCACGGTTCCGCGGGCCCCCGCCCGGGCCTCCGCCAGCCGCTCGCGCTCGTCGAGCTGCGCGAGGCGCTCCGCGGCGGCACACCTTCGCGCGATCACGCCCGAGGCCTCGGCCTTCGCCTGGAGCAGGATCTGCTCGGCGCCACCCTCTGCCGTCCGCCGGATCCCGTCGGCCTGTTCGGAGGCGGCGTGAAGCTCGACCTCGCGTACTGCGTCGAGGATTCCGTTCGCGGTGATCATTGGGGCAGCACCACCCAGAGCCGCTGTCCGGTCTGTTCGAGCTCGTCCGCGGCGAGCGCGGCGTGCGCCGCCGGCGTGAGGATCACCAGAGCGACGTCCGCCGGCAGCGCAGCCCACGCAGCGCGTGCGCCGGCTGGATCGGCCGCGACATCCACGTCCACGCCGGCCAGCGCGAATCCCCGCAGCCGCTCGCCCTCCCCGATCGCGACGATCTCGCTCATCACGCGCGCCTAGGCCTTTCCGATCAGGATCACCGCGATGATCAGCCCGTAGATCGCGATCCCTTCGGCGAGGCCCACGATCACTAGCGAGCGGCCGAGCATCTCGGGCTTCTCCGCGATCGCCGCGAGCGTAGCGGCACCCGTGTAGGAGACGGCGATACCAGCTCCGATCGTCGATCCGGCGACAGCGATTCCGGCTCCGATGAAGGCGTCTCCGGAGCGGCTCGTGGCGGCCGCCGTGGCGGCCTGCGCCGGATCGGCCACCCCGGCCATCATCAGTCCAAGGCCGACCAAGGCGGCGGCGAGCACCGTGAGGTTGATTCTGAACAGCCACCGCAGGCCCATGCGGGGCCAGCGTCGCAGCAGGGCCTGCGCCAGCGCTCCGGCAGCGGCGGCCCCCGGCAGCCCCAGCAACACGGACTCGATCATCGTGCCTCCTTGGTTGGGATCAATGGCAGGCGAAACGGTGTGAACGGGCGACCCTCGCCGACGAACAGCCGTGAGAACAGCTCGTAGTACTCGAGGCGGAGCGCCTGCACGGCGACGACCAGCCCTTCCAATGCGAAGGCGGCTGCCCAGCCCACGGCGAAGGTGAGAGCCGCGGCCGCGTCTCCGATCGGCGTTCCGGTGAGGCTCCCCGCCGCGTGCAGCACCACCTGCCCGATCGCCGCGTGCATGAGCCCGAACGCGGCCAGCCGCGCGAACGAGAACACGTTGGAGAACAGCCGGAGCAGTTCGTCGAGCAATCCGATGATCACCTCGAGGACGGCGGTGGGTCCGCTGCCGGCCTCGGCGCGCAGTCCCAATACAAGTGGGAGGACCGCCACGGCGATGACGACCAGTCCGGCGAGTTGGAGCGGGGCGGTATGGCTGAGCACCCCGACCCCCACGAGGCTGCCGCCGCCTAGCAGCAGCAGTCCTGGCACGCCGGAGTCTGCGGTCAGGGCGAGCAGCATTCCGCCCTCGCGGTAGCGGTTGACGATCCCGATCAGGTAGCCGGCGGCGAGCAGGCCGACGCCGGCCACGATCGCGACCGCGAGCAACCGGGTGGGTGAGTCAAGCGGCTCCAGCCAAAGTGTGGGCAGCACCTTCGTCGGGCCAAACAGCTCCCCGTAGAGCACCCCGAACAGGACGGCCGCAGCTCCCGCCGCAGCGATCATCGGCCACACCCTACGCAATGACGCCAGGCGCGGATGGCGGCTGCGGCCGAGTGCGAGCGCGGCGAGGACGATGAGAAGCCCGTCGCCGACGTCCCCGAACATCATCCCGAACATGAGGCAGTACGTGACCGCGACGAACGGCGTCGGATCCACGTCCCGGTACGGAACCGCGCCGTAGGTGGTGAGCAACGGGCGGAACGGGTCGGCCGCCGGCGCGGGCGCGAGCAAGGTCGGCGGTTGCCGCCATCGTGGGGTTTGGAGCTCGACCAGCGCGGCTCCCAGCTCCTCCAGGATCGTCACTACCTGGGGCAGCGCGGGCCTTGGTGCCCAGCCGACGAACAACAGGAAGTCTCCGTGCCGCACCGCGCTGGCCCTCCGGCGATCCAGCTCCACCTCACCGGCGAGCAGGTCCCGGGCGCCGCTCCGCTCGAGTTCCGCCACGTCCGGGGCCTCGCGAGTCAGCGCCGGGCTGCTGCCGTCGTGTCGGCCATGGTCGCTGTCAACACGCCTCAGGGCTTCCAGTGCGGGGCCCTCGCCGGTGCCGAGCGGCCCGCTGAGGTCGATCACCCCGAGCTGCGCCATCGCGACCAGGACATCGCGAACACGGTGGTTGGGCGCCACCACGGCCACCCGCCGCATCCGCACCGGGAACGCTCGTTCAGCCAGACTCACCGAATCGCTCCTGCGTGGCTGTAGGTGAGATCTCCGTCATCGCGCCACGGGCGGCCGACGCGAGTGCGCGGGCGGTGCGCTGGGCGTCGACGGCCAGCAGCGCGACCGCGGCGAGCACGACCGCTTCGTCGTCGATGCGCCGTAACAGGGCGTGCGCGTCATCCTCCACGCGATCCCACCACGCGAGTTCAGCCCGCCACAGCTCGGCCGGCTCCGCGATGTCTGAGAGCGCCCAGCCGGCACGTGGACCGAGCGCGCCGCGCAGCTCAGGCAACGTGTTGGCCGCCAGGACCTGCTGATCGATGCCCGGATAGAGAAGAAGCTGCGCTGCGTGCTCACCGCTACGGACCACCAGCAGCTCGCGCGCCACGAGCAAGGCCCCGGCGCCCGCTACCCAGTCAGCCGCTTCGGGTGCCGACTCATGGACCCGCCGCGCCCAGGCCACTCGGAGTCCGAGCGCCAGCTCGGCCGGTGAGGTTCCCGGCGGCACGGCCCAAGCCGATCCGGCCACGGCGCGCGCCACCTCCTCGACCGTGCGCGCATGCTCCGCAGCGTTCCAGGCGGTGGCGAGCGTCCCGAGGACAAACGGGCGAGGTTCGCGGCCGTCACTGGCCAGCGCGGCGAGGCGGGCATCGATGTTCACCAGCTCGAACCATCCGGCGACGGCCCGAACCAGCGCAGCGCCGGCAGCGGGCAGCCAGCCGGCGAGGATCCGAAGGTGCCAGAGGAGCGTCTCGACAACCCCCCGCTGAGCCGCCGCGAGCTCCTGGCCGGCACGCACGCGCTCGCCGTAGGCGCTCCCGGCCAACGCCCCCAGGCCGTCGCCCAGTGACCGCGACGCGGCCACCTCGCTCGCGTGCTCAGGTCCGATGGCGCGGCTCAGGAGCAGGCGGGCCCGGGTAACCCCGGCGGTCCATGCGGGCTTCACGGCTCGTCCTCCAGCAACCGCGCGACGATCTCTTCGACCAAAGCCGGGATACGCTCGCGCCCGCGAGCGCGGACGCGGCTGGCCTCGCGCGCTGCGTCGTCGAGCATCGCGCGCGAGCGCCCCTCGGCCAGTGCGCGACGTTCGACGAGGAGCTTCGCCGCCCGTCGCTCGCCTTCCTCGTGCGCTTCGGCGAAGAGCCGAGTACGCTCTCGGCGCGCTGCTTGCTCGGCCTCGGCCGCCTCCCGGCGTGCGGCGGCGAGCAACCTCTCAAGTCGCGCCTCGATGTGGTCGAGGTCGTCGAACAGGAACGCGACCTCTCCCGCGAGCTCATCCCCAGCCGAGGGAACCGCGAGCATCGTGGCCGCCGCTCCAGGCGGTGGTCGCACCCGCCGGAGCCGCTCGAGCAAAGGGGTCAGGGGAGGCAACTCACGCGGGGGTCGGGTGTGGGGCCGCCATCAGCGCCCGGGGCGGGGAACCGCCAGCACGGCGCAGGCGGCATCGTGCATGACCGCCTCGCCGGTAGTGCCAAGCAGAAGCCGCGCGGTGGGCCCCCATCGCCGCGACCCGATCACCAGCAGGTCCACGGTCTCCGACAACTCGAGCAGCGCGTCGGCAGGGCGACCACGCGCCACCACGACGTCGGGCTGCTTCTCCGTCCTTTCTCCCGCGGCCACCGCGCGCTCGCGGATCCGCTCCATCTCGTCGCCGATGACGTCATCCCATGTTTTGGCGAGGACACTGGGCAGGGACGACCAACCCAAGCCAGGCGGTCGGTCATCCACGACCGCGAGCGCGTGAAGCGCGGCACCCGCGCCGGCGGCAACGGAGGCGGCGAGGGCGAGCGCGGCTCTTGACTCGGGCCTATCGTCGTAGCCGACGCCGATGCGGCGCAGCGGGCGGGGATCCGCGTGCAGCCCGCGAGGCGCGACGGCGAGCGCGCACTCGAAGTGGCACAGCAGCTGGCGCGTGCGCTTACCGATCCGGACCCGTCCCTCTGGCCCCTGACGACTCGAGCCGAGCACGAGCAGATCACGATGGTGACGCCGCACGACGCGCTGGAGCGAGCGCGCCACGGAGTGATCGCTCGCGGTCACCGTTCTCGCGCCGGGGGCGAACGAATCGCGAACCTCCCGCAGGATGCGCTGTGACTCCTTGCGCAGGCTCGCGGCGCTGAGCTCAGGAGCGGGCGGCAGCAGCGGGACGGTGTGAACCGCGACGAGCATCAGCTCGGCGCCTGTCGCCTCCGCCAGCAGGCGTCCTAGGGTGGCCGCATCCTGTCCCTCTGGGAAACCATCGATGCCGGCGGCGATCCGCGCAATCGCTGGCGAGCGCCGGCGGCCGCCTGGCCGCGGTTTGCTCCCGCGCATCTCGGGGTGACGCTTCGAGACTGTGCTGCTCATGCCGACGCCGACACCCGGATCGGGATGTGCGGCCCAGTCGGATTGGTCTCCGCTCCGTCATGCGACGCATAGGCGAACGGATGGTGGAATACGTCGAGGGCCCGCCCACGATCATTGACCTCGACGCAGAACTGCTGGTCGTGCTTGCTGTCCGTCACGGTTACGAACAGCCGATCGTCGGGAGTCAGCCACAACAGCCGGACATGGAGGCCGTCGCTCACGCGACTCTGCAGCTCATATGTGCTTGCCGGGGCTGAAGTGTTCATGGGCTTTCCTCGAGTGGCGGGCGACTAGAGACCACTCTCCCAACCGCGCCCCACGGAGCCATCCGGGCTGGATGCGCGACCGTGTCGTGGAAAAACCCTGATCAGCTCGGTCGGGTGTCAGCTCCGCACTGCGAGCGCGACTAGCAAGACCATGCCGTAGGCGACCGTGACCGTCCCGACCACCCACAGCGTCGCGTCGAATCGACGCGCTGCTCGAGGGCTGAGATCGAGGTCGTGAAGGATGCCTCGGATTCCGAGCATCGCGTGGATCGTGACGGCGAACAGGAATCCCGTCTCGAGCACGAAGATGACCGGGTTGGCGATGTAGCTCAGCACCTCGCCATACGTCCGCAGCCCGCCCTTCTGGTGCACGACGAAGTGCTGCGCGACGATGTGCATGGTCGCCAGCGCGATGAGCGCCATACCGCTGCCGGCGGTCCAGCGCCACACGCGGCCCGAGCGCCCACGCCGGTAGACCCCAGCTCGTGCGTTCGGTGGCGATGCTCGCTTAGGGAGTTCGACGACGCTCATCACAGTACTCCCAGGACGTGGAGGGCCGCGAATATGCCGACGGCGATCGCGAGTGCGGTTGCAATCCAGAACATCCCCTGCTCGCGGGGCACCGCGATCCCGCTGCCGACGAGCGCGACGCGGATGCCGTTGAGTCCGTGGAATGCGACCGCGGCGATCAGCACCGCCTCGAGCGCGAGGAAGCTCTTGGCGGTCACCAGGCTGAGGAAGCTACTCCATGAGGATCGTCCGATCAGCAGCATCGAGAGGACGCCAAGGTGAAGGTAGAGGTACAGGACAATCACCAGTCCTGTGATGCGGTGGAGGGCCAGGCCGCGCCCGCCGTGGCCGCGGTGGCGCGGGTCAAACCAGCCGCTCTCGGCCAGGCCCGGACCCTTGTGATGGATCGGCCCGGGAAGATCCCGCTCAGCGGTGCCCGGTAGCTCGTTCGTAGCAGGCGCGCTCACCGTTCCTTCTCCTTGTCGTCGTTCTCACCGAACATCAGCTGGCGCCGGAGAGCCATGATCCGCTCGGCTGGGATCGCATCGGCTGGGCAAGCCTGCGTGCACTCGAAACCGACGTGGCAGCGCCACACTCCCTCCGGGCGGCTGGCCCAGGCCAGCACGTCCTCGCGCTTGACTCCACGCGGCTCCTCGAGCAGTCGCTCGGCGGCGGCGAGGGCCGCGGGTCCGACGTACTCATGGGAGGTCGACGCCACGGGGCAGGCCGACAGGCACAACCCGCACTCGATGCAGTCCTCGAGGCGCACGAAGTCCACCGCCGGGGGCGCCGCCCGATGGAGGTGGTGAAGCGGATGGTGGTGCAGGGTCAGGTCCGTCTGCAGCGCGACTTCGGCGTGATGCGCGGTCGCTTCTGCGTCGCTGTCCTCGCTGACCGGTGGTTCGCTCGAGCGGATGATTGGGTGCGCGTGGGGAAAGCGCTCGAAGAAGCCGGTCATCTCGACGACCAGGTCGGTGAGGATCGGCAGGTTCGCGAGCGGCTCGACCGTGATCTGGGTGCCCTGGTCCTGGACCCAGCACACGCAGGCCAGCTCCTCGCGGCCGTCGACCTGCATGCCGCAGGTGCCGCACGACGCATGCAGGCACGAATGCCGCATCGCCAGCGACGGGTCGAGGTGCAGCTGGATCCAGCGCAGCGCGTCCAGCACGCTGCTGTGCGGCCCGACGGGAACGTCGAACTCGTCGAAGCGCTCCGCGCCGTCGCCGCGCTTATAGCGGTACACGCGAAAGCGGCGGTTGTCGGTGCGATCGCTCATGCCGCGAGTGGGGAGTAATAGGCGGTGTGGGGGAGCAGGACGGTCTCTGCGGTCCGGCAGGGCTCGTCGATGCCCAGCTTGCTGCAGACGACGTCGCCGCACAGCTCGGCCATCCCTCGCAGCGTGGTGGACTTGCCGCCGGTGATCGTCACGAACCCTTCGATGCCCTCTCGCTCTCCGTGATCGAACGTCTGGAAGGTGCGAGACAGCTCGCGCCCGGTGGCAGCGCCGGTCGCGCCGACCAGTGGTCGCGCCGCCGACCAGGCGGCCCGGCGGGCGGCGTGCCGGAGCGCGGGAATCAGCTTCGAGCCCTCCGTGTACATACGTTCGACGTGGTCCTCGGGGACGGATAGGTCGTCGGGATCCTCGACCACCCACGAGGTCGTCCCGACGATCGATAACCCGCGCTGGGGGACGACGATGTCGCCGTCGCCGGACTTGTGCATGCGGTTGATCACCATGTTGCAGAACCTGCCGCGCAACGCGAGCAGCACGCCCGGCGAAGGCGCGATGGGCACGCTCGCGCCGGCCATGGCCGCAACCTTCCCCGACCACGGCCCGGCGGCGTTGACGACAACGTCGGCGTGGATCTCGCCCGTCTTGCCGGTGACGTGGTCGCGCACCTCAGCGCCGGAGACCAGGCCGTCGTGCACCAGCAGCCCGGTCACCTCCATGTACGGCAAGATGTCGGCCCCGTTGTGTCGGGCAGTGGCGAAGAACCGCAGGACCAGGCGCATCGGGTCGACCGTCGCATCCGGAACGCGCACCGCCGCCCGCAGCTCGGGGTTCAGATTCGGCTCGAGACGCAGCGCCTCCGCGGCCGTAAGTCGCTGGACGGGGATCCCCGCTCCCGTGCATCCCTCAACGAGCGGCTCAAGGTACTCCAGGTCCTCGTCGCACACGGCGACAAACAGGCCGTCGTTGCACTCGAACGAGTCGGGAGCAATCCTCTTGAGGAGGGTATTCTCGCGGATGCACTCCACACCCGCCTCGCGATCGCCCACCGCGTAACGCGCCCCGCTGTGCAGCAACCCGTGGTGCCGGCCGGTCGTCCCGGAGGTCAGCTCCCCGCGGTCTACGAGCGTGACGCGAAGCCCCCGCAGCGCCAGATCATGCGCAAGGCCTCCGCCGGTTGCTCCTCCGCCCACGATCAGCACGTGAGCGTCATGTCGAGTGGACATAGCTGGTTCCACCTGCGTCGATTCGAACGGCGATCGTAGGCTTGCCGTAAGCCTTGAACATCGGTATCGCCACGTTGCCTTGCGTGGCCGACTGCGTCCGGCGCATGTGGCTTTTTGCGGATGCGGGATAGCGGCGAGCGAGGCGTAGAGTCCGCTGATCGACACGGGGCTCGTGATCGCGATCGTGCTCGCGGTCGCCTTTGCGCTCGCTGGTCTCACTCGTCATCTCGCCGCCCCTGGGCGCGCTGAGCCCGCCGCTGGTGATCCGCGCCGTGAGGCAGTTGGGGCGCCGGGCGACGCCCCGCTGGGCCATGCCGGTTCGCGGCGGGCAGTGGGCGACGGCCGCTCCGGGCCTTCAGCCACGGTGCCAACGACGCACAGAAGGCGGTCGGCGTCGTTGCCGCACTGCTGCTTCCTAATGGTCGGATCGACTGTCTTGCCGCTCCGACGTGGGTGATTGTGGTCTGCGCGGGGGCGCTGACCGTCGGGCACAGCCTTGGGCGGCTAACGGATCATTCGCACCGTGGGACGTTGCCTCTACCGCTTCCAGTTGATCGAAGGCTTGGCCGCTACGGGCGCCTCGGCCGGCGTGATCTTAGGTGCGTCGTTGCTCGGCGCCCTCACCTCCACTTCTCAGGTGGTGGCGTCGCTGTTGGTGGGCGTCGGGGTGGCCGGTGGCGGTGGCGGCACGTCCATTGGGAGGTCGTCGGCCAGATGGGCATCGGCTGGCTGATCACCCTGCCGTGCAGCGCGATTCTCGCCGCGGGCGCCTACGCGCTCTGGAGCTGGCTCACGTGAGGCACGGACAATGGTTCCTTCCGGAGACGCCCGACGTTCTGGGGCTGTCGCGGGCTCAGCTCGCGAACGCTTCCACAACGCCTATGACCGGCTGCTCGAGCACATCCGCACCCAAGGCACGCGCCTGACCACTGACGATCTCAGACCCTCTGATCTGCTGCTGCCGCTCGCGGACAGCACCGTCACCGAGGTCGCCAAGGAGCTGCAGGTACTCGAGCTGATTCCGCGATAGGGGCGTTCGACGCCTCGCCGATCGGCTCACGTCTACTTACGTCGTTGCGTAGCCTCCGCGGATGACGTTGCCAGTCGCCCGGTTGACAATGGCGTCACAGGCGATTGATCCGCCCAGCGTGAGTCTGTCAATCGCCTTCTCCGAACCACGCGATTTGTCAGTACGAACGACCGTCATAGTCCAGATCTCCGAAGGAGGGCTTCATGCTTGAGCACAGTTGGCATGTCAACGTTTCATTTACAGAAGATGCAGATCGCACGCGAGCCGATGCGACCATGGAGCTTGCGAGCAACAAGTTCCACGGCTTCGGGCAAGCCAAGCGCGCGCCCCAGGACCCCAGCGTCCCGGTAATCGGTGAGGAACTGGCCGCGGCCCGCGCGCTCTCGCATCTCGCGCATCAGTTACTCGAGGCGGCGGTCGATCGAATCGAGTCCTTTGAGGGACACTCGGTCGAGGTCCACGGCTAGCCACCGTCAGATTGGACTCACCAGCACAGGAGCGCGGCGACCTCGCCATGGTTGTGAAGTCACTCGCGATGGTCACGAACCACCACCACGTGAGCGGCCTGTCGTGCCGCCTCCTCGACGACGCGCTCGATCGCATCGACGGGCGCCAGCGACGTGCCAGCGAGCGGGCACGTGTCGGCCACCGTCCGTCGATCGATAGCCGCCCGCAGGTTGCGCAGAGACCTGCCTCAAGCAATCCGCGCTCGAGCACGAGCAGGACCGCCTTGCGCTATTGCTCGAGCGTCGAGAGCACCTCGTGGCTGTGGTTGAGCTGATCGGTGATCGCCGCGAACTCGGCCAGCCCGCCGGCTCCCCCGCGTGGCAGCCGCGCTCCGCGGAGGCTCACGATGGCCATGCCCTAGGCGCCCGGGGACATCGGCTCGAGCCACGGGAGCGTGCCGACGGTCTCCGGCTCGATGCTAACCCGTGCCTCGACACTGTGTGCCTCTTCGGCTGCGGGCCGCCGCCGAGCAGCATCCAACGGTCACCCAGCTGCGAGGCCCGCGTTGCCGGGTTGAGGAACCGGCTCGGATCCGGGTTGATGTAGACATTGTGCTCCGGCTGCCCGTGGGCATCGAACCGTGCGAGGCGCTCGAGCGTGTCGGCGTCACCCGCGTGCGTGGTGGCGAAGGTGGTCATGTCTTAGATCTGACCGTTGGTCGTGCTCGGTCGCATCCGGGCCCGCGACGTAGTCGTGGTGCGGCGATGTACTGAGTCCGTACCAGGTCGGATGCTGGGTTCCGTCGGGAGGAGGAGCACGGGGATCCTGGTACTGGCGAGCGTGCGAGTCACAACGCGGGCGCGACCCTTGGCGAGCCTCTGGCTCCAGACAAGAACGATCAGTTCGGCGCCGATCCCCTCGGCGACGGCGGGGACATCATCGGCGGGCGTGCCGACGCGGCGCAGAACCGTGACGCGGTCCGGCTTGAGCGGGAGGTGCCGCGCGAGGAACTCCTGATCCCATACCCGTGTGCCGTGTGGCTCGTGGTCGGAGAACGCCGGCACGGTCGCCGGGGAGTGCAGATGAAGCACGATGATCTCCAGCTGGCGGCGATTCGCGGCGTCAATGATGTGGCTGAGCGCCGGAGGGGCCGCGCCCTGTCCTTCGATGGGCAGGAGCAGGCGGGTGAACCGCTCGGGCGGTCGTGCCTCGGGCGGGACGAGAACGACCGGCTTCGCCGTGCGGGTCATCACCTCAAGCGCAGTAGCGCCCGCTGGCCGGGGGCCTGCGGTCGCCCCGCGGGACCCAAGGACGAGCGCGACGACGCCTGGCTCGTTGGCGGTGCTCACGATCCGCTCGAGCGATGACCCTTGGTCCTGACGGAACTCCACCCGCGCCGCCTTCGCGAGCGCCTCGAGGGCCGGCAGGCGGTCCTCGCCGACGTGCAGGGCCACCACCGTGGCATCGAGCATGTCCGCAAGCGTCTTTGCGGTGGCGAGCACGGGCGCCGCACATGCGTCCGCACCCAGGGCGGCGATTACGTTGGTCATGTGGACGACCTCATGGTCGAGGCGGACTGGACCGTCTGCGGAATGGGTCCCAGCTGGATCGGTCGTCCGTCGCCGTCGAGTGCGTTCACCGGCGGGTCCGCGCTTGCCCGCACTCCGGTGGGTTCGACTCGGAGGTGCACTCGGCTGCCACGGAACCGCACGCGCAGGTCGAGCGCTTCCCAGCCGGGCGCGAGCACCGGATCGATCGCGAGCGCGTCACCGATCGGCCGTAGTCCGGCGAAGCCGAATGCGAGCGCGCGCCAGACGCTGCCCATTGCGGCGAGGTGGAGCCCGCCTCCGGTGTTGTCGCCGATGTCGTCGAGGTCGATGCGGGCGGTGAGGCGAAGCAGTCCGAGCGCCTGTTCGAGCCGCCCGGCGCGAGCGAGCAGCGCTGCATGGACGCCGGGGGAGAGGGTGCTCCCGTGGGCGGTGCGCGGCTCGTAGAAGTCCAGGTTGGGCGCGAGCGA
>DATJYY010000028.1:0-2919 GCA_035499395.1 Solirubrobacteraceae bacterium | reverse complement strand
AGCGTAACGTCGCCGCCCGCGTTGCCGCCGGCGCCGCGATCGTCGGCCACAAGATCGGCCTGACCTCGCCGGCGGTCCAGGAACAGCTCGGGGTCGACCAGCCTGACTACGGGACGCTGCTCGATGCGATGCGGATCGCCGATGGGGCGAGCGTCGAAGCCGGCGCCTTCATCGCGCCCCGGATCGAACTGGAACTGGCCTTCGAGCTCGGCGAGCCGCTCTCGTCCGCGGGCGTCAGCGCCGAGGACGTGCGGCGCGCGACCAAGCAGGTCATCCCCGCGCTGGAGCTGTGCGACAGCCGCGTCCGAGATTGGCGGATCCGACTCGCCGACACTGTCGCGGACGCGGCCTCCTCGGCGGCGTTCGTGCTCGGCACGACGGGCGTCGCTCCCGCCGCCCTCGACACGGCCGACGTCGCCGGCGAGCTCTACCGAGGCGAGGAGCTGCTGGAAACGGGTCACTCGAGCGCCGTCCTCGGCGATCCGTGCCTGAGCGTCGCCTGGCTCGCGAACGCGCTCGGCGCGCTCGGTCAGAACCTCCAAGCGGGCCAGATCATCCTCTCGGGCGCCTGCACGCGGATGGTCGACGTCCACCCCGGCGACCACTTCCGTGGCGTCCTGGCCGGGATCGGCGAGGTCTCGGTCACCTTCGGCGAGGCGACTCGATGACCCAGCCGTTGACCGCGGCGATCGTCGGCTCGGGCAACATCGGCACTGACCTGATGGTCAAGCTGCTGCGGTCCGAGTACGTTGAGCCGCGCTGGATGGTCGGGATCGATCCGAATAGCTCCGGCCTGGCGCGCGCCCGCGAGGCTGGTCTCGCGACCACCACCGACGGGATCGACTGGCTGTTCGCTCAGGACGAGTGCCCCGACCTCGTCTTCGAGGCGACCTCGGCGGCGGTCCACACCGCCAACGCGCCGGCCTACGCCGAGGCGGGGATCACGGCGATCGACCTGACGCCGGCGGCGGTCGGACCGTATGTCGTGCCGCCGGTCAACCTCGGCGCCCACCTCGACGCTCCGAACCTGAACATGGTCACGTGCGGCGGCCAGGCCACCGTCCCGATGGTGCACGCGGTCAGCCGCGTGGTCGAGGTCGCCTACGCAGAGATCGTCGCTTCGATCGCGTCGCGGTCCGCCGGGCCCGGCACCCGGGCCAACATCGACGAGTTCACCGAGACGACCGCGCGGGCGGTGGCCGAGGTCGGTGGCGCCGGCCGAGGCAAGGCGATCATCATCCTCAACCCGGCCGAGCCGCCGCTGCTGATGCGTGACACCGTCATCTGCTCGGTGCCCGCCGACGCCGATCGCGAGGCGATCTGCGCCTCGGTGGAGGAGATGGCGAGCGAGGTCGCCGCCTACGTTCCCGGCTATCGCCTCCGGGTTCCGCCCCAGTTCACCGAGGACCGGGTCTCGATCTTCGTCGAGGTCGAGGGTCGCGGCGATTTCCTCGCCACCTACGCCGGCAACCTCGACATCATGACCGCCGCCGCGGTGCGGGTGGCCGAGGAGCTCGCGCGCGCCCGCACGCGCACAGCCGTCGGGACCCACGGCTGATGAGACGCGTGAGGATCACCGACAGCTGCCTTCGGGACGGCTCCCACGCCGTTCGCCACCAGCTCACCACCGCGCAGGTCCGCGACGTCGTCGCCGCGCTCGACGGGGCCGGCGTGCCGGTGCTCGAGGTCGCCCACGGCGACGGACTCGGCGGCAGCTCGTTCACCTACGGCTTCTCGCACACTTCCGAGCGCGAGCTGATCGCCACCGCGGTCGCGACGGCCCGCCACGCAAGAATCGCGGCCCTCCTGCTGCCCGGGATCGGGACCGCCGAGGACATCCACGCCGTCGCCGAGCTCGGCGCCTCGGTCATCCGCATCGCCACCCACTGCACCGAGGCCGACATCTCGGTCCAGCACTTCCGGATCGCCCGGGAGCTGGGTCTCGAGACGGTCGGGTTCCTGATGATGTCCCACTCCGAGCCCCCGTCGATCCTGGCCGAGCAGGCCAGGATCATGGCCGGCGCCGGATGCCAGTGCGTCTACGTCGTCGACTCCGCCGGGGCGCTCGTGCCGCCCGGGGTCTCAGGGCGCGTCGAGGCGATCCTCGCCGCCGTCGCGCCACACGCCCAGGTCGGCTTTCACGGCCATGAGAACCTCGGGTGCGGCGTGGCCAACACGCTGGCCGCGATCGAGGCCGGCGCGCTGCAGGTCGACGGCAGTACCCGCCGGATGGGCGCCGGGGCTGGGAACACCCCGACTGAGGCGCTCGTCGCCGTGCTCGAAAAGATGGAGATCGACACGGGCGTCGACGTCACCTGGATCGCCGACGCCGCCGAAGACGTCGTTCGCCCGATCATGGACAAGGACTGCGTGCTCGACCGGATGTCGCTGATGCTCGGCTACGCCGGCGTCTACTCGAGCTTTCTCGAGCACGCGCGCCGCGCCGCCGAGCGTTACGGCGTGTCGGGCACGGCCGTGCTGCGGGTTTGCGGAGAACGCGGCCTCGTGGGGGGTCAGGAGGACCTGATCGGGGAGATCGCGTACGAGTTGGCGGCCGCCACTGGCTGACAGCGGCGCGTGGCATCTGTTGCTTTCTCGCGACTAAGATGCTAGTATCTGAGTAAGAGACGAGGAGAGATTGACGTGCTCGGAACGGTTGGCAAGGCGAGCCGCGTGCTCGACCTGTTCACGCGTGAGGCCCCGGAGTGGGGTGTCACTGAGACGGCGCTGGCGCTGGAGGTGCCTCGCTCCTCGGCCCACGATCTGCTTGACACGCTAGCCCAGACGGGGCTGCTGCGCCGCGTCGAGGGCAATCGCTACCGGCTCGGGTTGAAGCTTCTGACTCTCTCGAACGCGGCGCTCGACAGCCTCTCCGTGCGAGTCCAAGCGCGAGGAGTGATGGAGTGCCTCGCGCAGAAG
>DATJYY010000027.1:0-3330 GCA_035499395.1 Solirubrobacteraceae bacterium | reverse complement strand
TGTCGATCCAGCCCTTCTCGTCCTTCTCGGGGTTACCGATCAGGTACAGGCGCAGCGTGATCCGGGAGCGCTCCTCGAACTCTCCACGGCCGATGTCTGTCTGACGCGCGGACTTGGCCCGACGCGCCTCCTCAAGAGTTCGGCAGGACTCCCAGCGCTGCTTGCCGTCGACGCGATAGCTGAACACGTAACGGCTCCCGCGCTTGAAGATGCCCGGCGTTTTGGTCTTAATCAAAGGGGCGGCCATCAGCGCCACTTTTGGTCGGATCGATGGCTCACGATCCGGAGGTCGATGCTGACTGCCGTGAGCGGCACAGTGCGTGTCGTCCATGTCCGACTGCGTGCAGCGGGCGAGCAGGTTACAGCGGAGGCTCGCGACCTCCTTGTGTCAGGTGTCGGCAGCGGGGGCCAATCGGAGCGGACGTTCGGGTTGGTGTCATCGTTGTGTCTCGGCATCTGGCCTCCTGTGGTGTCCGCTGCGCTCGCGTGGGACGAGCGCTAAGGCCCGCGAGGGATCGGGTCGATGCAACGCGGGCTCGCAATGTTCTTCAAATTCGAGCACGGCTCGCCGATTCTCGGCCTTCGGCTCAAAAAACCGTCAAGCCGGCGCCTCTTCACCGGCGGGCCGGAGTGTCAGACCCCGATGTCCCGGCCCCCGCGAGCGTGAAACGCGAACTCGAGGCGGCACGTCCGCCGGAAGGCCGCGGTTCTTACGGAGCATGCTAGGTCTCGAGGTAGGCGTCGAGATCGGCAAGCTTGAAAAGCAGCCTACGACCGTCGCGTCGCGGCTTGAGCTTGCCGAGCTGCACAAGGTCGTAAAGCCGGTCGCGTGAGCATGCCAGGTGGCGTGCAGCATCCTCGGTGCCCAGCCACGGACTCGAGCCCTCGTGGGCACCGAGCTTTGCAGCCAAGCGCGGGAACAGCGCCTCGGCGAGCGCGTCGAGCGCGTCGTCGTTGAGCTCAGCGAGCAGCGCCGTAGCCAGCGCGCTCAAGATCGCGTCTCCAAACGTCGGTTCGCTCCGGCGCGTGGTGGCCCGAGCTTCTGGGCGAGTCGCTTCTGGAGCGTCGAGTGCAGGAGGTGCCTGGGCAGCAGCGCGGCGGTGAACGCGGTCGGTGAGAGCAGCGCCTCGAGCTGTTCTTCGCTCCAGGTCGAGTTGCGGGCGGCGAGAACGACCTCGACGAGGATCTGCTCGCACCATTCGCGAACGTGAGCTTCGATCACGGCGCGGGCTCCGGGTATGCCCTTGTAGCGGTCGTGCCAGTGGGTGATCAGGTCAGTGATCGCCCGGAAGTCGCCATTGATCGTCAGCTCGTGGCGGCCGAGGTGGTAGCGGGCTGCTTGGTCCTCGAGGTCCCTCGGCGCTCTAGAGCCGTCGCGCGCGGAGATCCACGCGACGTCGGGCAGATCCACAGCCGCATCAGAGCCTGAGGGGCCATCGGCGTGCTCCGCGGCGGGCTCGCTGCCCGACCCGTCCCGCCCGGACCCCGCGTCGGCGAGTGCCTGCACCGAGCTCGCCGCGGGCGGGGTGCTGCGCGCCTGGATCCTCGTCGACTTCCGACCGGCAGGCACATCACGGCCAGGGACGCTGTCGACCCCCGGCCCGGTGGATGATTGCCGTGGCGCTTGTGCTGGGCGGTAGCGGCTGAGGCGGTAGAGCGGCATGATCGCGCTGATACGGCCGCGGATCGCTTCTCGGCGTGGGACGCCGTCGGCGGTGGCGGCGCGTTCCTGGAGCTGGCGGATGTCGTCGGGCATCGCGGCCGTGAACTCCTCGCCCCAGCGGGCCCAGGGGAGCGGCTCGTGGTCCAAGAGGAGGAGCGTGCGGGCGGTGTTGCACTCGAGGCGGCCGGCGTGGACCTGGGGATGGAGGTGCAGCACGACGCGCTCGTAGCCGAAGCGGATGCCGAAGTCCTGAAGGCGGCCGTAGCCGCCTCGGGTCTGCGGCAGCGCGTCGTAGAGCTCGTCGCCGTGCACGCCGGCGGCGTGACCGGTCGAGGCCCACAGCGTGGCTTCGCGGCGGCGGGCTCCATGATCGTTGTCGAGCACCCACCAGCGTGCGAGCGCGTCGCTCAGCTCGACGACACCTGCGGCGAGGGCGCGTCGCTCGAGGTGGTGCTGTTCGCCGTGGACGTGCTGCAGCCGTCCGAGCTCGTCGCGGCCGTGTTGCTCGCAAACGAGCACCTCGACGTCGGCGGGGAGGCGCAGGAAGCGGGCGTTGAGGTAGCGGGTGATCCAGTGCCGGCGCGCCTCGGTGACGCTGGCCGGCGCCTGGGTGGTGTCGTGGCGCTCGTGCTGGCCGAGCAGCACGACCTGGGTGCCGTAAGCCTGGCCGCGCAGCAGCCATGGCTTGTCCTGCTCGTCGAGTGGCCGCCAGTAGTCGGTGTGGCCGTTCTCCCAGCATTGGGGTTCAAGTCCCCAGCGGCCGTCGGGGTGTCGCTTGAAGCACACCAGCGAGCCGTGGCCCTCTTTCCAGGAGCGGTACTCGAGTCCGTGCGGGTTGCGGGAGCCCGCGGCGACCTTCGCGCCGACACCGAAGTTGCCGCTGGCCGACTGCTCACGGCCGCTTGAGGCCAGCTGGTTGATGTAGCGGCCCAGCTGCTCGGCGGTCATCCCGGTGCCGGTGTCGATCACCGACAGCTTGCGCAGGCGGCCACCCGAGGCATCGAACCGCAGCCAGTCCATGTCCCACACGACCCGGCCGGCGCCACCGCCCTGGGCTTTAATCGCGTCGAGCCCGTTGACGGTCAGCTCGCGCAGGGTTTGCAGGTCCGTGCACTCGCTGCCGAGGCGTTCCAGCAGGAAGGTGGGGTTCGCGACGGCGAGCTCGTGCCAGTCGTCGACCGCTGCCGCGTCGCGGTCGGCTGCGTGGTTGCGCTGCGAAAGCTCGCCGTACACCTCGTTTGGTAGGTACCGGGCATCTCGGCCGATGGCCCCGGCAGACCGACGCCCGTCAGCCGTCGGGGAACGCGTCTGTGTGAGCCGCCGGCCAGGACCCGTAGATGTCGATTACGGTCGACGCCGCCGGCCAGTCTCGAGCTAGGAACCGCTCGAGTGCCTCGCCGCCACGTCTCCGGGCGTGCGTCCGAGACCAGTCGGTTGACGATGGCGGCCTGCCGTATCGCCGACGCCATTCGTGCATCGCGCCGCGTACCCAGTCGCGCGTGCGGGTCGGCGCGATCGCCCCGGGATGGCAGCTTTTGCAGAACTCGTATGCGTCGCCTTTGCCGCCGCGCGCAGTGGTTGGGGCACCGCATCCGCGACATACCCCCTGGTAGCGGCGCTTCACCGCTTGGGCCTTCTCGCCGGTTGGGTCGTAAAGGTATGCCTTG
>DATJYY010000026.1:0-4940 GCA_035499395.1 Solirubrobacteraceae bacterium | reverse complement strand
GCTCTGCGCATGACGACGCGGTGGTCGTCAGCGCTGGCTGAGCGTGTCGCCGAGGTTGGTCGGGTCTGAGGTGGCGGCCTGGGTGTAGGCGAGCGCGGCGCCGAGGAACCGGTAGGTCCATTCTTCGGCGAGCGGTCGGGTCTCGGCGAAGTGGATGGGAACGGTCGGGTAGCGGACGGTGAGCGCGGCGAGTAGTTCGGTGACGAACCCCGGCTTGGTGTGCTCGAGCTTGAACAGGTTGGAATAGCGGTCCTCGACGACCACCGCGGCGCGTGGGAGCGTGGCCATGTCGGCGAGGGCGTAGGTGAGCTGTCCGTCGATCAACCGGCGGACGAGGTCGTGCAGGCTCTTGCGTTCGACGACCGCGGCGATCTGGTCGTCGTGTGCGATCCCGTAGTCGCCGGCTGGCAGGGCGCGGCGTTCGGTGCTGGCTTGCTGGTGGGCGAACTTGTAGGGGTAGCGCTCGCGCGTGTCCACGAGGATGGTGAGGTGGGCGAGGTCGGCGGCGCGGCGGCGGGGGACGCGGATCCCGGGGCGGGCTTGGCTGGTGGTGCGGGCTGACTGCCAGAAGATCCCTTCGCGGCCGCCTTGGATTCGGGTGAACACGAGCTGGGAGCGGTTCTCTCGTGGGCGGTCGAGCACCAGGTCGATCGCGACGCCGCGCCGCTGACAGGAGCGGACCGGGATCTGCTCGATGATCTGCGGCTGCTGGGGCCAGCCGTTCTCTGCGCGGTGGCAGTAGACTTCGCGGTCCGTGGCCAGCTGTCGCGCGCTTTGAGGACGAGCTCGCCGTCGGGGAGCGGCAGCCGGATCAGGAACGGCAGCGTCGAGTCGGGGTCCGGGTTGGCGGCGACCTCGAACAGCGCGATGCGTGGTTGCGATGTGGTCATGATGCTTTCGCTTGCGCGTCGAGGCGTTCGAGCAGCCCGTCGAAGATCTTCAGGCGGGCGACCTGACCTTTGTCGGCGGCGTCGTCGCGCTGGCGTTGGAGCGTGGGCCGGAACTCAAGGGTGGTCTGAAAGTAGACGCATGACTCGCAGATCGACTCGAAGTGGCAGTCGAGTCCGACCGGGCGGGCGCAGTAGCCGTTGCCGAGCATTCGCCGGTGCATCTCGGCGCGGAGCTTGCGCATCTCTGAGCCCTCTGCCTCGGCGGGGAGTTCCTTCGGGGCGTCGTAGAGCGCCTCGACTTGCTCGGAGACCTTGAAGTACTCGTTGGCGACGGTGCGGTTGGCGATCTTGGCGTAGACCATCGTCATCCGCATCGACTTGTGGCCGAGCAGCGCGGCGATCGCCTCCAACGACATGCCGCGGTTGATCGCTTGGGTCGCGAGCGTGTGACGCAACCGGTGCGGGGTGACGTTCTCCAGCCCGGCTTCGTTGGCGACTTTCAGGATCGCTTTGCGGACGCGCTCGTTGCCGATCCGGCGGCCGTGGTCCATGAACAGCCATGGCTCGCGGAGGCTGCTCGGACGCTGCGCGACCCACTCGTCGAGTAGCTCCTTGAGCTGCGGGTGCAGGGGGATGTAGCGGTCGGTGCGCAGCTTCCCGAGCGGCACGTGCAGCCAGTACGCGGCACCGATCTGCACGACCGAGTCGACAGTCAGGTTCAAGAACTCGCCGCGGCGCATACCGGTGCGGGCGAGAAACTCGACCACCAGCCGCGCGAACGGGTCATCGGTCGCGCGAGCGGCCCCGATCAGCTTCTTCGCGGCGCCGTCGTCGATGAACCGCGGTAGCGGGTCATCAAGCTTGGGCACATCGCCCGGGAACATCAAGGTGCGCGCGGGAGTGTCCTCGCCGTCCCACTCACCGAGCCGCTCCAGACAGATCCGCAGCGTGCCGAGCGCGCCGGCGATCGTCCGCTTCGAGAGCTGCTGTCCGCGCCGGTTGGGGCGCTCGGCGAGGTGCCGCTTGTAACGCTCGATATGCGAACGGCGAAGGTCCCGGACCGCCTGCACCTCGGGCGCCTGGTCTGTGAGCCACAGCGCGAACTCGCGTAGCGTGCCTTCCACGTGCGGGATCGACGAAAGGCGCAGCGTGACCCGCATCTGCTCCACATAGCCCTGCAGCGTGTCCGCCAGCCGCGGCGCCACGCTCGCCCACTCCCGCGCCCTGGCTTCTGAGCGCTCGCGTGTCCTGCTGCGCGGTGCACCGTCGATCACGCCGGCGTGATAGAGGGTCGCCTCCGCTCCGTAGAGCCTGCCGGTCAGCGTGATTCTGGCCGACCGCGGACCGACCCTGACCATCGCGTCGAGGAGCTGCTGCTTCGCGGTCTCGAACTTCGATCTGGTGAGCTTGGCTGGTGGCACGCCGACTATCGCGGCGACCTTCGCGACCGCCCACCACTGCAGCTCCGCCGCCTTCGCCGTGAACCCGATCTCTGCCGCGGTCGCCATGAACCGCTCGTGGAACTCGCGGTGAACCCACACCGACACCGCCCCGATCCGCTGATAGCCGCGCACCAGAAACTCGGGCCTCGGCCGCACATGTCCGGCCGCGATCATCCACATCACCACCGAGCTCTCGTGCTGGGCCAGTTGGCGCTGTTCCTCGAGCGGCAGGCGCGACCAGCCCGCGGCGCCGCCGACCCGCAACAGGAACGCGCGTGCCGGCGAGGTCACCTCGTTCTCGGCGAACATCCCCGCAGCGGTCAGGTCAGCTCGATACGCGTCGATTAGCGCCTCGACCTCCGGGTCGCGCGCCAGCCGGGCCACTATGCCGCCTCCCCGTCGCTCGCTTCGGTCGGGTCTGCTTGCGCGTCGATCGCCTCCGCCGCCCGTAGGTACTCGCCCTGAAGCCAGTCGTTCGCCAAGTGCAGGTAGATCCTCGTGGACTCGATCGACGCGTGCCCGGCCTGCGCCTGTAACGCCTCCAGCGACATCCCCTTCTCCCGCAACCTGGTGAAGCACGTGTGCCTGAGCATGTGGCAGCTCAACCGCTGCAGCCCACCGCGCCCGCGCGCGCCGTCGATCACCTCATCCAGCCCGGCCGCGGTCAGCGGCATCCCGCGGCGCGGGCCCTTCAGCACCACGAAGCACGCGTCGGTCAGCACCTCCGGCGGCCGCTCGAGCTCGAGGTACTCGCCGAGCGCCTCGAAGAATCGACCGGAGACCGGGACGATCCGCTCCCGGCCGCCCTTCCCGTCGGCCACGAACAGCCGCTGCTCCCCCGGGTTCACGTCCTGCAGGCGCAATCCCAGCACCTCGCAGCGCCGCAGCCCCGCCAGCAGCATCGCCAGCACGATCGCCCGGTCACGCTGCGTCCGCAACGCCCCCAGCAGCGCGTCGACCTCCACCGGCGAGAGCACCCTCGGGAGCGTTCGGGGGCGGCGCACCATCCGCACCCCGCCCCGGCCGCGCTGACCCGCGCGGCGGCCAGCCAGACCCCGCGGCACCGGGTTGCGGGCAACGCCAGCATCGCCGCGGACCAACAGGTACTCGAACAGCCCCGCGATGCTCGACAGCCGCCGCGCGATCGTGCGCGCCGACAGCCCGCCCTCGCCGTCCTCGATCCGCACGACGTTCTCTTGCCGCGGGGTGCGCTGCTGCCCCAGGAACGCGAACACGTCCACCGAGGTCACCCGCGCCGGCTCCTTGCCAACCACCTCGAAGAACACCTTCAAGTCAAACGCGGTCGCCAGCCACGTGTTGACAGCGCCGCGAGCGCCGACGAACTCCAGGTAGGCGTCGACCAGCGGATGCCCGAGCGTGATCGCTCGCAGCTCCGACCCATCCATCACCCGCTCCATGCACGGCACGAAACTCACAGCAGCACTCCCTCCGGACCACGACAGGACGGAGCGGAACGATCGTCCCCCCTCCGGACGGCGCGCACGCGGTAGGCGCTTCGCTCCGGCCGCCCTCCGGGCGACCTCCGCTTCGCGCCCACCGCGTACCCAGACGCGGCCCTAGATCCCAAGCGACGAGGTCAACGACGGGGTTTGCAGGCCGAGCTGCCATATCACCCGCATATCCAACACGCCCATTTGGGGATCACCTCGATCTACCTACAGGGGATTGATAACGCCGAGATCATCGACACCGTCCACCGCCGCGCCGCGCCCGTGATCCCCGCCGCATCAAGTCTGCGCAGCCCCTGACACCCCGACCGCGACGCCGCGCCTGCCGCCGCCGCGATCCGGCGCACGCCCCCGTGCGCAGGGGCTCGACCGGCGCCAACGTACAGCTGGTGATCGGTTCGCTCCAGACAGAACCGTACTGGGCCCGCTAGACCGACGACCCCTGGCCGTCGAGAGCGATCACGCCGGGAACCAGGCCGGCGTGATCCGCATCCACGAAACCAATCGTCCGAGCCGACCCGCTCCGACTAGTGCTCGCGTGGCAAAGGGATGACGCCGCCGCGGGCGTGGGGACGATCGCTTCGCCAGACGCCTCGGCTGGCGTTTGCAAGAACCGAGCTAGCACGGACTCCTCCGGTCGAGGAATAGCAGTCAAAACCGCCCACTTTCATCGCGTGGCTGCCACTGTCCGAAAGCAACGACCACCGGCCGGAATCTCGAGCGTGATGCGGTGGCTGCTTCTTCGAGGAAGCAGCCGCACCGCCGGGGTCGAAACCACTGCTCGTTCTGGGCGATAGCGACAACGAGGTCAACGGTGCCCGCAGCGGTCGACGCCACCCGTGCTGCCTATGTACGCCGGGGCGACGGCGATCGGCACCTCCCTCTCGCTCGCGTCTCCGTGCGTCGGGGGATCGGTCGTGGCGCGCGATCGGGCCGGCAATCCCTTGAGCGGCGCCGATCAGCATGAGTTCCTGGGTGGTGTGTCCCGCCGCATGAGCCAGACCATCAGCACCGCCAGGCCGGGGCCGAGCGCGAGGAGTCGGGCTTCGGGGCCGAGCACGATCCCGAAGCCGATCCCGGCAAGACCCGCCAACAGCACCCCCGGAAGCTCAACCGGGGGTCGTCGGTTTGCCCGTCGC
>DATJYY010000025.1:0-5014 GCA_035499395.1 Solirubrobacteraceae bacterium | reverse complement strand
ACGACCTCCAATCGTCTCTTGAGGCGCGCTGATACGGCCACAAGCGACTAGGCCTCAGATCGGCACCTCGAGGGGAATCATGGCGAGCATTGCGCCGAGCAACGCCGGCGCGAACCTGTCTCATCTGAGCGTCACACTCCTCGCGCGTAGATGTAGGATCGAGTGCTTGGACGTTGTGTGATCTGATCGACCGGCAGGTCGCTGCGGGCGGCCGTCTTGCGGATTGACTCCGGCGTGGGGTGGGTCGTGCACGCAGAACGTTGTGCGCTTGTCGGCACTCAGATCGGAACGCTGTGCCCGTCTGTCGTATGGTTTGGGAACGTGCGGTCGCGTCCGCGTGAGCGGGACCGGTACTCGCGTTAGGGAGCCGAGCGTGAGCCGTGCGACCCGCGCGCGGCGGTTGGCGCGGCGGGTCGTTACGCGTGCGCGTGCGCCGCGTCGCGGAGTCGGTGCCGGGACGCTGATCGGCGCGGTGCCGCGGCGTCGTATCCGTCGCCGAAGCTGCCGACGCGCAACTGGGCGACGGCGTCGGCCTAGCGACCTGGCTGTCCGCGAAGCTCCCGAACTGGTCGGGCGATGCGGTCAGGGGTAGCGCCTGTCCGTCGCTGAAGCGCCCGATGCCCAGCGTCGACGAGGTGGCGGTGATGCGCTCCATCCCTGTGCTAAGCCGGCCAATCTGGGTCTGGTCCGGGCCCGAAGAGATGGTGGTCTCGGCACTCATGTTGCGGTGTCGGTCGTCATTTCTGCTGTGACTGACGTCAGACGTCGAATTAGGCGCCTCGCCGTGGTGTGCGATCCGGGGAACGCTTGACCTGCTCGGTTTGCTGATCGTCAGCTGGCTGTTGCGTGGTGACGCCGCCGGCGGGTAACGATCGCGGCCACGCATGCGCCACTCAGTAGCAGGAGCATTCCCGTGGCGATAATCGCCGCGGCGTCCCACTGGAACGCTTTCTGGGAAGCGTCAGCCGTTTGGTGCACGGAATGGGTGCCTGACCCGTGGGTCACGATACCGTACGGCGAGATGCACGGCCCGACGCGTGGGCATCGAGGAACGCTGGCCGCGGACTTACTGCGCCTCGCGCCGGGGTCGCTCGTTTGCGGCATCTGCCCAATGGGGTTGGGGCGCCCAACCGGGCTGGCGCTCGTTGCCTGGCCCAGGACGATCGCGACTCCTCGAGGACTCGGGTTGAGGACCCTGGCATGCACGGCGGACGGCACGCTCGCCGCGGCGATCACGACCGCCGCGATCAACGTGCGTGTGATGGCTTTGGACATGATCTCCTCCTCTGCTGTTGTTAGCTGTAGGCGGACGTGCGGTAGCGTGGCGCCGCGTATCACCGGCTCCGGCCTACTCATAGCCGCCTGGTCTGCTGCCCGGTCAGCGCTGCCCGAAAGTCGGGCTTCTGATGTATGAGCGTTTTGGGTGTCTGCTGGCCCTCGCGCTCGCTCAACAGCGACTTACCCGATTGCCTGGCGAGACTACGTCCCCGCCGGGGTTCTGTCATCACGTGGATTGAGACACTTCCGGCGGCCGCTGGGCGGCGTGGGTATTGCGTAATCATCAGATCTGAGTACTGTGCCTCCCGGGGCACCCTGCGTGGACGACCTGCCGGCCTCTCTTCGCCTGTCTTCGCCGTTTCCGTTCGTCGGGCGTTCGGACGAGCTAGAACGGCTTCGGCCACTCATGCCAACGGCCGACGGCGAGGGCCGTCGGGTCGTGCTGATCGGAGGCGAGCCCGGGTCCGGCAAGAGTCGCCTCGTTCGCGAGTTCGCCCGGGAGGCGGCGCAGGATGGTGCGCTTGTTCTCTACGGCGCCAGCGACGCCGTCGTGCACACCCCGTACGGGCCCTTCGCGCAAGCCCTCGAGCATCTCGTCCGGGTCATCGATCCGGTCGAGATGACCGCAGCCCTCGGCAGCGCCGGCGGAGAGCTCGCGCGGCTGTTGCCGGAGCTAACCGACACGGTTCCTGAACTCGCTGCACCGGCAGACGCAGATCCGGATACCGAGCGTCACCGGCTCCATACGGCGGTGAACAATCTGCTCGACCGCATCGGACGCCAGCGCCCGATTCTGCTCATCATCGACGACGCTCAATGGGCAGACACCCCAACGCTGCTCTTGCTCCGCCACCTGACACGGACGGCGAACGGACCCATCCTCCTGTTATCGGCCTTCCGGGACGCAGAAGTCGAGATGCCCGAAGCGCTCGCGCAGACGCTGGCGGATCTCCGCCGGGCCGATGACGTCGTCCGGCTGCGCCTGACGGGACTCTCGCGCGATGATGTGATCGAGTTCATCGAGCGCGCCGGCGCCGGGCGCGTAGACGCCGATCTACCGGAGCTCGCGGATGTAATCAGCGAACAAACCGGCGGCAACCCGTTCCTGGTATGCGAGTTCTGGCGTGCACTGCTCGAAACTAAGGTCGTCGAGGTAGTCGGCGGGAAGATGCGGCTCACACGCCCGCTGGCCACGCTGGGAACGCCCGAAAGCGTCCACGAAGTTGTCAGCGAACGACTGTCCCGTCTCGCCCGTCCCACGGGCGTCTTGCTTGACCTCGCGGCGACGGCGGGCCCCGAGTTCGAGCTCGACATCGTCCGGCGCGGCAGCGGGCTGGCAGAGTCTGAGCTTCTTCCTGCGCTCGACCAAGCGGTCCGCAGCGGGATTGTCGAGGAGCTGCCAGGGCGTCGCCTGGTCTACCGATTTACGCACGAGCTGGTTCGGCGAGCGGTGTATGACCGGCTCACCGGGGTGCGCAGAGCGGAGCTCCATCTGCGGGTTGCCGAGTCGCTTGAAGCCGCTGAAGGACGATCCGCGCGCACACTCCCTGATCTCGCGCATCATTTCACCGCCGCCGCCCCTCTTGGCGAAGCGAGGCGTGCGATCGAATACAACGTTCTGGCTGGCCGCGCCGCGATCGACGCGCTGGCGTTCGACCGAGCGGCGGAGCTCCTCCGAACCGCGCTCGAGCTCGGGATAGACGAACCGGCACGACGGTCCCAGGTGCTGATCACCCTCGGTAGTGCATGGCAACGAGCCGGTAGGGAGCTCGACGCCTTGGTCGCTCTCCGCTCGGCGGCAGATCTAGCGCGTGAGTCGGGGAACGCGGAGCTCCTCGCTGAGGCTGCTATCGGCTACGAGGTTGCGTGCTGGACCCCGATGATGACCGACCAAGGTTGTGCTGAACTGCTCGAGGAGGCTTCAGCCGCGCTCGGTGACCAGCGCTCCGACCTGCGCGTGCGTCTCCTCGGCGGACTGGCGCGTGCGCTCGATCTTCGGGGCGAGAGGGCACGCGGGATTGTCGTTCGCAACGAGGCCATCGACCTCGCCCGGCGGCTCGACGATCGCACTGGGCTGGCCACCGTGCTGATGCGCTCGTACTGGTCGCGCGGCGCCACCCCAATTGAGGAGATTCAGCTGATGCTGGCCGAAGCGAGACAGCTAGGCGAGGAGCTTCGCGATACCGAGATTCGAGCCGAGGCAATGGCATGGCGCGTCCCGTGCTTCGTGGCGCTGGGCGACATCGTCTCTGCACGCCGCGAAGTGTCCGCAGCGAGCGACATCGCCGAGGCGACGGCACAGCCTTGGCTGATGCACGTGACTCACCAATTCTCCTCCGCGATCGCGCTGGCCGACGGTCGGCTCGAGGAGGCGGAGGCGATGGCCCGGCGCTCGTATGAGGCGGGCCAGTTGCTCACCGGGCGGGATGCGTCCGGAACGTACGGGATCCAGATGTTCGGCCTTCGGCGCGAGCAGGGACGGTTGGCCGAGGTCGCGCCCGTGATGAGAATCCTTATCGCCGGTAACCGCGAGCACGGATCGTGGCGGCCGGGCTTCGTATCGCTACTCGCCGAGCTCGGTATGGAGACAGAGGCGAGACGAGGTCTCGCGCAGATCATCCGTGAGGGACTGGAGCCGTTCCGTACCTCAACCTCATTACGGCTGGCATCGCTCACCTACATAACCGACGCGTGCTCGGCGCTCGGAGACGAGACCGCGGCGGCACTCGTCTATCCCGAGCTCGAGCCGCTCGCTGGAACGAATCTGATGGTCGCCCAGTGTGTCGCCTGTTACGGGGCTGTCGACCGTTACTTGGGAATGCTCGCAACGACCCTGGGCGCGTGGGACCGCGCTGCCCGGCACTTCGAGGACGCAATTGCGCTGAACCGCGCAATGGGCGCTTCGACGTGGCTCGCCCACGCCGAGTATGAGTACGCACGCATGCTCCTCGCGCGCGGTAATCAAGAGCCGGGACGCGTCGCTGCGCTCCTCGGCGAGGCGGACAGACACGCGGAGGAAATCGGGCTGAGCGCACTACACGGCCGGATCAAAGCGCTCGGAAGCCATATCGCCCCCGCCAGCCTCCCGGACGAGCTGTCCGCGCGAGAGGCGCAGATCCTCGGACTCGTCGCTCGCGGACTGACCAATCGCGAGATCGGAGCAACACTGTTCATCAGCGAGCACACCGCGGCAAAGCACATCAGCAACATCCTGACCAAGACTCGATGTGCAAACCGCACCGACGCCGCCTCCTACGCACACCGGCACGGCCTTGCCGCCAAATAGGTTTCGGGTAGGGTTTACCACAATGCCGACTTTTATCATCGAACGGAAGTTCGCCGAGCGGCTCGACCTCACGGGTGATGACGTCAGGCTGCTCGAGGGCATCAATGCCGAAGAAGGCGTCCGCTGGGTGTTCTCGTTCCTGAGCGCCGATCACCTCTGCACCTACTGCCTTTACGAGGCACCCTCTGCGGAGGCCATCATGGCGGCCGCCCAGCGAGCAAACATCCCTGCTGACGCGATCGTCGAAGTGGAGACGCAGACGCTCGGCGTCCCAGGTCGCCCACACGAGTGGGCAGCCGCACAGGCCGCCCCCCAGCAATAGCCTCAGAGGTTGTGCCGCGACCGCTTGAGGCGTAGAGGAGTCGTCTCGCCCTCCTGGACCTCGCTCCTGCTGCAGGTAATAGAAGCGCCCGGCGCTGCTCTCAGAGCCGTCGCGCGGAGCGGGCTCTA
>DATJYY010000024.1:0-2927 GCA_035499395.1 Solirubrobacteraceae bacterium | reverse complement strand
GTGTGCAATACGCGTAGGCGTCGCCCTTGCCGTTCCGTGGCGCGGTGGGCGCCCCGCAGCCGCGGCACACTCCCCGGTAGCGCGCCTTGACCGGGCGTGCCTTATCGCCGGTTGGAATCACGAACAGGATCGCCTGCTCGGGATCAAGGCCCCGGTCGACCAGGTCAGAGAGCAGCGAGCGGGCGAGTGTGGCGTTCTCGGTCGATCCCTCCCACGGCCCGAGCGGGATCTTCACCCCGTCGGTGGTGATCCCCAGCGCGACTACGTACGTCCGGTCGGCGATGTCGATCCCGTCGAGCATCATCACCGCCAGGCGCACGTCATCCAGCCGGCGGCCCATCAGCTCCGAGAGCGCGGTCCGGGTCCGCTCGACGCACAACTCCGAGACCGTGCTCTTGCCCGTCGAGCGCGATTCGCGCTCGACCGCCTCACCGACCGGCTCCCCCACCCGGGCGTACCTGCGGGTGGAGACGCCGGCGAGCATCCGGTTCATCACCACCACGGTCAGGGGGTCCCGGTCAGCGAAATACTCATACGTCTTGACCGGCAGCTCGTGCTCGTCATCCGCGGTGCGGATCCTCGGCCGGCTGACCTCGACCCGCCGGCCGCCCAACGTCATCGACCCGCGCTCATGCCCATGACGCTTGGCCGTCCGCTCCGGGTCGTGCTTGCCCCTCGGCCCGACCACCTCGGCGACCTCGGACTCCATCAACTCGTGCACCACCGACAGCCCGACGCCGACGCTCAGCGCGAGCAGCCCCTCTCGCGTCGCGCCCACCAGCTCCCCAAGCGCCTCCTGAATCTCCGCAGGCAGCGGCCTCTCCAACGCCTCCGCGGTCGTAACGACCTGCGCGCCGGATACCTTCCTCATGGCGGTACCCTCCTGTCCTCTCGGACCTAGGCTTGGTCGCCCCGAACGCTCCCAACCGGAGCGGACGAGGCGGGAGGACCGCCACTCAAACCTCTACGACATCTCGGACAACCTCGCGTCGCGTTCCCCCCTCGTGTCCGGCGATACGGAGTTATCAGTGAATCGCGCCAGGCCTGCGCCAGCTCGATTCAGTTGTGGGCCGCTCGGTGCTCTCACCGAAACAGCAGGACGGTGGCGACGCGGCAAAACGCCGGAGTTCATTTCGCGGAGCTCAGTAGCGATTTGTGGTCGGCGACTGGTCCGAGGTGCGTCAGCTTGTCGGGGTTGACGATCCCGCTGATGCTCGTGATCTGGCCGGCGGCGATATCGAGCGCGAACACGCTGATCAGCCGCTGCTGTCCGTCGAGAAGGAGCGCTCCCGGGCCGCCGTTGATCTCGACGGGCCGCAACGCCACGCCCGGGACGCGGCCGGCTTGGCGGAACCAGTTGATCAGCGTGCGCGCGACCCGGTTGCGCCCGTGCAGCGAGTGCGCGAGCGCCGGCACCTTGCCGCCGCCGTCACCGGTTAGCTGAACGTCGGCAACGAGCAGCGCCTCGAGCCCAGCGAGATCGCCCTTCTCGGCGGCCTCAAAGAACCGGGCTGCCAGCTCGTCGCGCTGTTCGCGCGTCGTTTGGAAGCGCGGCCGGCGCTGCTCGACGTGGCGTCGCGCTCGCGTTGCGAGCTGACGGACATTGTCCGCGCTCTTGCCGATGATCTCGGCGATCTGCGCGTGGTCGTAGCCGAACACGTCGTGGAGCAGCAGCACGGCTCGCTGTTCGGGAGACAGGCTCTCCAGCAGCACCAGCATCGCGAGCGACAGCGAGTCGGCCGTCTCAGCCTGCCGGGCCGGATCGTCGCCGCCGTCGGTGATGATCGGCTCGGGCAGCCACTCCCCGACGTAGCGCTCGCGGCGGGCGCGCGCAGAGCGCAACTCGTTGATCGCCAACCGGGTCGTCACAGTCGCGACGAACGCGCGCGGCGACGCGATCCGCTCGCCGGAGTCGAGCGCCTGATGCACCCGCAACAGAGCCTCCTGCACCACGTCCTCGGCCTCGGACACGCTACCCAGCATCCGGTACGCGATCGCAAACGCGACCGGCCGCAGCTCGTCGAGCAGTCGCTCGCGATCGGTCATGCCGCCGCGAACCCCTGCCGCCAGCTCGGATGCTTCGGCTGCCACCCAAGCTCTCGCTTGGCCTTGGCGTTCGACGCACCGCGAAGCTCGGTCATCATCACCACGCCGGCCTCCCCGGCGAACAGACGCCCGATGAACCGAGGCACCCAGATCGGCCGCTTGGCGCCGAGCTGCTCTGCCAGCGCCGGCAACCACTCGGCGACCGGGGCGGGGTCATCATCGACTACGTTGTAGACACCGCGACTGCCGCGCTCGACCGCAGCGACGGTCGCTTCCGCGGCGTCGGCGACGTGGATGAAGGACCACACGCCGGCACCGTTGCCGACTAGCGGGAACTTGCGCCTGCGGACCAGCTCGACCTGCGCCGCGCCCGGCGCCAGCGATGTGCCCGGCCCGTAGAACGCGCCGTAGCGGAGCACAATCCCGTCCGTCCAGCGCGCACCGAGGACCGCCTCCTCGAGGTGACGGATCGCCGCCAGGCCCTCCCGCATCTCGCGCGCCGGCGTCGAGTCAAGCGCGTCCTCCTCGCTCTTCACCGCCCCGCCGGCCCGCGCGTACGGCCACGCGCCATAGCTCTGCGCCACAAACCGCCGCACACCCACCGCGTGCCCGGCGGACAGCAAGTAGTCCGTCCCCTCGGTCCGCAGACGATTGGTCAGCGCGAAATCGCGATCGAAGTGACGCAGGTCCAACGTCGCCGGAATCGCGGTCAGCTGATGGACGATCACGTCCGGCCTCGCCCGGCCCACGGCCTGCGCGACCTGATCTGGATCAAGCGCGTCCGCCACCACCGGCACAGCACCCAGCTCGTCGAGCATCGCCTGCTTCGACCCGCTCCGCGTCATGCCGTGAACCACATGACCCGCAGCAACCAGACGCGG
>DATJYY010000023.1:0-8255 GCA_035499395.1 Solirubrobacteraceae bacterium | reverse complement strand
CCTGTCGTATCGGCTGCGATCGGCGCTGAACGCGACGAAGTACAGGCCATGCTCTTCGGCGGTTCCGTAGGGAACGCTGCGGCGGAAGATCTCGAGCTCTGTGCCGTCGACGGTCGTCTCGACTCGCGAGATGTGCGCGGTAGGCGGCTTCTCCGCGGCGGACAGCTCCACGCTGTCGGGCTTGGTCCGACCGAACACGCGCTGTTGCTCCTCGACGGGGAGCCGGTTGAACGCCACAAGGTCGTGCACCCACTTCATCGTGATTACATGGCTGCCGCCTTCCCCTGGATGGCCCGGGGGCACGAGCGCGACCTTCCCGGCTCGACGGACCTGCGGGTTCGCGGTGCCATCGATGAAGCCGGTGATGTCACGGCCGCCCAGGTAGGTGAAACCCTCCTGCTCGGCGGTCAGCTGCGCGGCATCGCCGACGGCCTGCACCGCGGCTCGCGCGCTCTGCCAGGTCACGTCCGGCTCGGCGCCGCTGATCCACAGCCACGCGTCGTGCTGGGTCGCGGGCGCGGTGTGACCGTCACGCCCCAGGACGGGCTCGAACGGCGTCAGTTCAGCTGGGGCCATCGCCGGTGCGGCCTCGCGCCAGGCGCGCGCCCCGAACGCGACCACCAGGTTGATGCCTCCCGCCGACACGTCGGGAGTGCGCAGCCGGCGGAACGCGGCCACCGCCTGATCGGAGCCGACCCCCGGCTTCAGGTCGAACTCGAGGAAGTGATGGGCATGCGTGCCCTGCGCGAAGATCCCGAACTGAGGAAGGACGAAATCCATGCGCCCACTTTAAGACGCTGGACGATTCGTGGAATACCGTCACCGCAACCCCGCTATACGCGTCTCGGATGAGGATCCTCCGGGCGGGGCCGCCGCGCCTGCTCACCTACCACCGGCTACCGAACCCCTCCCACCGCAGCCCCCTATCGGGCACCGATTTCTGCGCAGCCCGGGTGACAGCGCGTCCATCATCGTCGGGACCGGCACATATAGACCGAAGGCAGGCTCACACGCGTACACGCCATCCATCACCCTCTCCGCGGTCAGCAGACCAGCCGATATGACGTTGCGTCCGACGGCGACAGGTCGTCGGCCGCCGCCCGCACGGTGGGCATCGAGAGGACCGTGCGGGCGCGTTGCGGGTGTCAGCCCAGAACCCCGTGGCGTTTGCTCGCGCGGTCCGTCCCGACCAGTGGCCTCGCTCGCCGTTTCGGACGTGTTCGACCCGGCCGGTGGCGAGGAGGCTGCTCGTGTCACCGACAAAACGTCCGCCGTGAGGCGAATCACGCTGCGTTGTCCGCGTTCGGCGATCCCGGTCGCGCCCTACGCGCTGGTTGGGTCCCTCGCGACCCCGCAGACCTGCGGTGAGTGCTCGCCATTCCAGGTCGTCGCTCGGAAACCACCACCCCGGCCCTGGCCGGCATAACTCAACCGGCGGTGGGGCGAGCGTTCGTGGCCGTGAGCGGGAGCTCTACCCGCAAGCTGGTGCCGGCGCTGCGGGGGCTGTCGAGAAGGATTCGGCCGCCGAGCGCTTCGACGCGGTCCTTGAGTCCGATCAGGCCGGTGCCCAGGGTGAGGTCGGCGCCGCCGACGCCGTCGTCGCAGACTGCGACGCGCAGGACGCTGTCTTCTGTGTCGGCTTCGACCGTCACCGTGACGGCCGAGGCGCGCGCATGCTTGGCCACGTTGGTGAGCGCCTCCGAGACGACGTAGTAGGCCGCGACCTCGACCGGCTCAGGGAGGCGGCCGGTGGTGCGCACGTCGACTTGGACCGGGACGGCGGAGCGGCGAGCGAGCGTCTTGACCGCCGCGCCGAGGCCGCCCTTGGCCAGGATCGCCGGGTGGATGCCCCGCGCGATCTCCTGCAACTCCTCGAGCGCGCCGCTCCCATCGACGACAGCGCGGTCGAGCTCGCCGCCGAGCTCGCGGAGTTCGGGCGGAACGTCCGCCTGGGCCGTGCGCAGCCGCAGCACAAGTGACGCGAGCCGCTGCTGGGCGCCGTCGTGCAGGTCCCGCTCGATCCGCCGGCGCGCCTGGTCCGCGGCGGCGACGATCCGCGCTCGGGACGCCATAAGCTGCTCCCGGCTCTCTGCATTCGCGATCGCCGTCGCGACGAGACCAGTGAATGCCGCTAGCCGCTCCTCGGTATCCGGCGGAGCCGGCTCGCGGCCGCGCAACGCCACGCCGATCACCCCCCAGATCCGGCCCTCGACCGTGATCGGCGCGGCGACCGCGGATTCGACTCCCAGCTCGGAGTAGTAGGACGTCTGCGAATCGATGCGCGCCGATCGGCCGGTTTCGCGGACGAGCGGGGTCAGACCTTCCCCCGGTTCAACGTGCCGGCGATGACCGACTCGAAGCGGCTCGCCGGTGGCGGTCCACGAGGCGACGATCGTGACGCTCTCGTCGGGCTCGAACCGGACCACGAGAGCGTCATCGGTCTCGAGCAGGCGGCCGATCTGCTCGGCCACCGCGGCAAACACCCCCGCTGGCGGTTCGCCCCGCGCGACTAGCGTGGCCACCCGCCCAAGGGCGGCCTGTTCATCTGCGACCGTGCGCAGCTCCTCGCGAGCCTCAGCATTCCCGATCGCGGTGGCCACGAGTTCGGTGAACCCCGCGAGACGTTCCTCGGTTCCGGGTGGTGGTGGCTCCTCGCCTGTCGATACGACGGCAACGAGCCCCCATAGCTCACCCCCGAGGACGATCGGCGCGCCCACGGAGGAACGGATCCCAATCTCACGCGCAGCCCCACCGGCCTCGTCGGTGTAGCGGTCCACCCGCGCCGGGCGCCCGGTTTCTCTGACGGTCCCCGTCAGGGTGCCCGTGACGGGCTCCGCCCGGAACCCGACTGGTATAGCTTCGCCCGTCTGGCTCCACGCTGAGACGATTTCGCCCGTGCCGTCCGGCAGATACCGCCACACCGCGGCGTCGTCGACGGCAAGCAGGCGACCCACCTCCTCCGCCACGGCGGCGAACACCTCCCCCGGCGCGGCCGCCTCCGCCACGAGCGTGGCAACACGCCGCAGCGCGGCCTGCTCGTCCGCGACCGCGCGCAGCTCCTCACGCGCCTGCGAGTTCGCGATCGCGGTCGCCGCGATTTCGGTGAAGGCGGCAAGGCGCACTTCTGTGCCCGGCGGCGGCTCCTCGCGCCCTGATGTGACGGCGATATAGCCCCACAGACGACCCTGGACGGTGATCGGCGCCGCCGCGGAGGACCTAACGCCGTACTCGAGCGCCACAGGGTGGTCGGCATAATGGTCGATGCGGGCTGGGCGCCCAGTCTCGCGCACCACGGAGCCCAAGCTCGGCGAGGTGATCGGCGTTCGCAGACCAATCGGCAGCGACCTGCCGGATGTGGACCTCCCGGCGAGAATCGTTATGGCTTCGTCGGGCTCGTAGCGGACCACGAACGCGCCCTCAACCGAGAGCAGCCTTCCGACCTCCTCGGCCACGGCGGCGAAGACGTCCGCCGGCGACGCCGCCCCCGGCGCGACCAACGTCGCCAACCGACGCAGGGCGGCCTGCTCATCCGCAATCGTACGCAGCTCCCCGCGAGCCTGAGCATTCGCAATCGCGGTGGCCACGAGTTCTGTGAACCCCCCCAGACGTTCCTCGGTTCCGGCCGATGGTGGCTCCTCGCCTGTCGACACGACGGCAACGAGTCCCCACAGCTCGCCCCCGACGGTGATCGGCGCGCCCACTGTGGAACGGATCCCCATCTCACGCGCGGCCCCGCCAGCGGCGTCGGTGTACCGGTCCACCCGAGCCGCTCGCCCGGTCTCGCGGACGGTTGCGGTCACCGTCCCCCTGACCGGCTGAGCCCGAGGCCCAACCAGGATGATCTCACCGCTCCGACTCCACTGGGCAAGGATTTCGGCGGTGCCGTCCGCGAGATACCGCCGCACCGCGGCGCCGTCGACGGCGAGCAGCCGACCGACTTCCTCCGCCACCGTGGCGAAAACAGTTGCCGGCGGCGCCGCCTCTGCCACCAGTGTCGCCACGCGCCGGAGCGCGGCCTGCTCGTCCGCGACCCGGCGGAACTCAGCATAAACCTGGGCGTTTTCGAGGGACACGGCGAGCTGGCCGGCGATGAGCTTGACCGCGTCGAGGCGTTGGGTCGAGAACGCACCGCGCATGAGGCGGTTCTCCAACACCAACAATGCCTGCACGCTTCCCCGACTGAGAATGGGCAGCACCAGCAGCGAGCAGCACGAGATATCCGTGAAGTACGGGTCCCGGGCGAAGCGGTCGTCACGGGTCGCGTCGCTCACCACCAGCGGTTCACCCGTCCGCCGGGCGTACCGCAGCACCGACATCGGGACGAGACCGTCGTCCCCGGTGCCGCTGACCGGGACGGTGGCGCGCTCGCCACTCGGGGCGGGCAGCAGCCAGACCTTCCGGTCCTCGCTCCACAGCAGCAGCTGCACGCCGGTGGCGCCGGTCATGGCGCTGAGCACCTTGGCGAGGCGCGAGTGCAATCGCTCGATGCTGGTCTCCGAGCTCAGCGCCTGCGACGCCGACAGGATCCCGAGTAGATCGATGGTTCCGGTCGTGACGGCGGAGCCGCGCTGCCCGGTGCTCGCGTCGGGTTGGGGCCGGAGCGCCGGATACGCCCAGTCCATCTGGTTCACTTTCGCCGTCGCGCCCCACGCGAGGTACTCCTGGCGGGCCTCGGCAAGAAGGCTGTAGCCGGCGTGGTCGACGGCGTGGTCGAGATAAAAGCGGGCGGCGCGTTCGGCGATCAGGGCCCGATGCCACGGACGCTGGCGCTGGGCGGCTTCGTGCTGGGCGGCGTCGAAGGCCAGCACCGCGGCCCGGAAGTCGCCGACCGCCCACGCCCGCTCGGCCTCGACCAGTCGCAGCAGATGCAGGAAGTTGGACGGCGCGTCTGCCGCGCGCGCGGCGTGCCAGCGCGTTACGTCGTCGAGCTTGGTCAGCAGACCGCCCCGCTCGTCACCGTCGCTGGCGCGCGCCTGCTCGGCGAGGGCCAGCCCGTATAGAAGGCGGGCCACGGCGCTCACATACAGTCCCGGGGCAACGGGCAGCAGCGACATCGCGGCAGTGGTGTGTCGCCCCAGGCCCACCGGATCGCCGAAGACGGCGGCGGCGATCGCGTGGTTGACATGCGCGTGGAGAAGCGCGAGCGGGTTGTCGGCGTATCTCTCGATGGGGTTCGCGTCACCGGTCGCGGCGGAGCGTTCTCCGCGCAGCACATCGGTCAGCCACCGATAGCTGTCGAGCGACTCGCCGGTCTGTTCGATGCCGCTACGGCGCACGAAGGCCAGCCCTGCATCCACCTCGGCGACACAGTCGTCCAACGACGACCCGCAGTCCAGCAGGTAGGACACGGTCGGGTAGTAGGTGTAGCCCGCGTTGGCCGGGTCGCCCCCCGCGATTAGCTCTTCGCGGGCCTGCCGAGCAGGTTGGACACCGTTTTCGATCGGCTCGAACCAGCAGCTGAGGACGGCGAACAGGGAACGCACCTGCGCCGTGTCCGGCGCGTAGCCGCGAGCTTCGCCCAGCGACAGGATCCGCCGCACCGCTCGATATCCGCCAGCAGCGTCCCCGCGCAGCGCGACAGCATGGAAGGCGGCGACGCCGGCGGTGCCCACCAGCGTGCGGGTGGGGCCGTGCTCGAGCCAGATCCGAAAAGCCTCCAGGCTCAGCCACGCCTGCACCGACGGGTCGGCGAAATATGCTGCCGGCAGGATCGCGTTGAGTAGACGGGCGGCGGCGAGCAGCGCCGGGTCCGTGATGTCGAGCCGAGCCGGATCATCGGCCTGGTCGGTCTGGTCTAGCCACCGATCCAGGTAGTCGAACCGCTGGTCGAGCTCGACGGAGAGCTGGTCAACGGCCGGCACGGCGATGCCGAGCTGACGCAGCGACTCCACGCCGAGCCCGATCGCCTCTGCATATCGATTCCGGTGGGTCAGGCTGCGCAGTTGCACCGCCGTCGCGTCCGCGCGCTCCAACGCCGCGACGGACAGCCGCTCGATGCTCCGATATTCCTCGTCTGCTTCGTCCAGGCGCCCCAGGCTGAACAGCGCAGCGTGGCGGCCTGTGTGCAACTCGACGAGCGTGGCGATGTCACCCGGACCGATCAGCTGCAACGCGCCGGCCAGCAGCGCGTCCACCAGCACGTAGCCCCCGGTCAAAGCCGCCTGATCGGCGGCGCGCCGCAGCAGCCCGACCACCACGCGCCGCTCCGCGGCATCCTCGACCGCGTCGACCACCGGCAGGTACTGTTCCGCCGCGACCGCGAACAACTCCGGTTTGCCGGCCAATCGCCGCGCCATCGCCAACTGCAGCAAGCGTCGCCGCGGCCGATCCAGCCCGAGCAGAATCACCTCGCGGGTCCGGTCGTGGCGGAACCGCACCGAGTCATGCAGCCCGGGCTCCACCACGAGCAGACGCTCGTCGAGCGCGGGCGCCAGAGCCTGTTCCACAGCGGGCGCCGGCTCGGCGGTGGCGGTTTGGAGCAGCCTCAGCTCCGCTCGCCCGCCGAGACACGCCATCGCCTCCAGCATCTGGCGCGATCGCTCCGGCAGGGCCTCGACGTGCGCCGCCGACAGCCCGGTCACCTCCGCGCGGCCCAGGCGGGCGCGCACCGTCGCCGCTTCCCACCGCCACCCCGCGGCTCCCGCGTTCAACAAACCGTCGCGGCGCAGCGCGCCGAGCAGCTCCAACGTCTCGAAAGGATTGCCGGACGTGCGCGTGTGGACGGCCTCGACCAGGTCTGCCGCCGCGGCTGGGTCCATTCGCAGCACCTCCGCGACGATCGTGGCGGAGCCGGATTCCGGCAGATTGTCGAGCCGGAAACACCGTACGCCGGCTTGATCACGCCATCGAGACAGCAACGCCGCGCGTGGATGGGACGCGTCGATGTCGCCGTCGCGGCAAGCGCCCACTAGCAGCAGGCCCTGGATTGGCTTCTCGGAGAACACTAGGTCGACGACGCCGAGTGGCGCGCGACCCGCCCACTGCAGGTCGTCGAGGAACACCACCAGCGGCCGTTTCGGCGAGGCGACAGCGCGCAGTAGGTCCACAGCCGTTCGCTGCGCACGGACCTGCGCGGTGAGCGAATCGCCGGGCTCGGGTGCGACCCCCAGCAGCGCCGCGAACTCCGGCACTGCCGCGGTCAGCAGGCCGGCGTTGGGGCCTACGGCTTCCAAGATCCGCTGGCGCACATCCGTGAGCTCCTCCTCCGGCTCGGCCAGCAGCAACCGGCCTAGCGCACGGAACGCCTGGTTGACCGCGTCGAACTCTAAATCGTGCCGATGCTGATCAAACCTGCCGGCCACGAACCAGCCATCCCGCTCGGCCACCACCGGCCGTAGCTGATCGACCAGAGCCGTCTTACCCACGCCAAGCGTGCCGCTGACCAGCACGCCGCGACAACCGCCCGTGAGCGCGTCCACGAACGCCCCGTGAAGCGCCGCGACCTCGTCATCGCGACCCACGAGCCGCGACGGCGGCAGCAGCCGCAGCGGGACATCATGCTCGCCGATACGAACCGCGGCCGACGCCGGACGCGCCTGCGCGTCCCGCAACCGCTCGAGGTCATAGACCACGCCGTCCGCCGTCTGATACCGATTGTCCGGCTCCTTCTCCAGCAGATGCATGACGATCCCAGACAATGGCGCAGGAACGTTGGGGTCCAGCTCAACGGGCGCCGTAGGCACGCGGGCCAAAAGATCATGCGTGAGCCGCAACGGGTCCCCGGAACCGAACGGGGGCTCACCGGTCGCCAGCTCATACAGCGTCGCCCCCAACGCGTACAAATCTGCCCGGTGATCGACCGACCGGCCCGTACGCCCGGTCTGCTCCGGCGCGAGATACGCCAGCGTCCCCATGATCTCCGTGTGGTGCACAAACGCAGGACGAATCTCAGCCAACGGCGTCGACAACGCGAAGTCCACGAGGCACGGTTTGCCGTCACGCCCAATCACGATGTTCGCCGGAGTGACGTCCCGGTGCATCACTCCCCGCCTATGCATCCCCGCCACCGCCGCGGCCAAGTCGACAGCAAGCTCGATCAGCTCATCGACAGCCAGCGGCCCGGACACCTCTGCCAGACTCCTGCCGCCAACGTCCTCTAACACAACCGACCCCGGGTACCGCGGCGCCTCCACCAGCTGTACGACCCCGACCACACCGCGCAGCCGCTCGAGCATCGCCACCTCCTGCCCCAGCCGGCGTTCCGCGTCCCGTCCCAGCGGCTCCTTGCGGATCACCGCGCGCCCCGAAAAGAACAG
>DATJYY010000022.1:0-2017 GCA_035499395.1 Solirubrobacteraceae bacterium | reverse complement strand
CCGGCCCACGGCCTGCGCGACCTGATCTGGATCAAGCGCGTCCGCCACCACCGGCACAGCACCCAGCTCGTCGAGCATCGCCTGCTTCGACCCGCTCCGCGTCATGCCGTGAACCACATGACCCGCAGCAACCAGACGCGGTACTAACTGCCGTCCAATCGCTCCCGTCGCACCCGCAACAAACACTCTCATCACTGGCTCCTTGATCGAGGATTCCCCGCACCCGTTCAGACAAGACAGCGGCCCCGGCTGTGACACCCGGGCTCTGATAGGGAGCCCACACGCCGTCTGTCGAAACCCGCAGAGCCGCAGCAGCGCCGGAGCAATGAGCGCGTCCCGCGCGGCGAAGACCCACGCAACCCTCTGCAGCGACCTCGAGCTCGCAGTGCATCGTCTCGTAGCGGGATCAGACCTGTGAGCGAGCGGTACCCCGGATCCCGAGCGGTACCCCGGATCCCTGCAGAAGGCGGCGGCGGGGTGCCAGCGCGCCCGCCGGCAGCTGCCGGCCCCGTCACCGCTTGAGGCCGGTCTTTTCGACCAGCCGGATCCGGAAGGTCAGCCTGCCCGTGACGAGCTCGTTCAGCCGAAAGCGATCACGCCGCCACCCGATTCGCTGATAGCGCGCTGGCGGCTTGATCTACACCACGCCGCCCTTCCGCCCGTTGAGTGTCCTGCCGAGGAGTGGTGTTCGACATGGTGCTGCTCTTGAATTCTGCTGCTTGGATCGTCGCCACGGCGAAGCTAGTTCGACGGCGACATGGGACTTGACGCGTATGACTAGAGTCGTGTCGTAGGCTCCGACTGCCGAAGCCACCGCCGTCCGGGACGGGCGAGCCGGCCGGTGCTCGCCCGATGCGATGCGAGAGGAACTACACCTCGGCCGTCGCGAGCCAATCCTCGAAGCTGGGGCCCGCGAGCTCCGCGCCCGGGTTGGGCAGCGCGGCGCCCTCCGCGTAGGCCGCGGCGTCAGGGTCGGTGGGCTGCGCCAGCGGACCGCCGCGGCTCTCGCGGATCTCGATTGAGTCACCTCGGCTGGCGAAGAGCGCTGCTGCCGCATCGGCGAGACGCTCCTCCTGCGGGCCTGCGACCTCGGTGATCCTGCCGTTCTCGATCTCCGGCTCTTCGGCCGCGTCGGCGAGAGTTTCGGCGACGACGCGGGCGGCGACGAGTTGCGTTCGCATCGCGGGCACGTAGGCGACGCCATCCTGGATCGTCCATCCGACCAGCGGATCGACGAACTCGTGGAACTGGGCCGCGCGAACGATCCGGACCGGGAGCGGGCCTTCGAGCAGCGTCTGCTCCTGCGCCAGCTTCGCCGCGTTGTAGCCGCCATGGAACCTGTCGATGCCGATGATCGAGACCACGACGATCCGCTTCGCCCCGGCTGCGGCGCCGGCTCGCTGCAGGTTCCGCGCCGAAGCAGTGAAGAACGCCGTCGCCTCCTCCTGATCGGGCGAGGGCCCGGTCGCCGTGTCGATGATGATCTCGACCCCGACGAGTGCCTCATCGAGACCCTCGCCGCTGACCACGTCGACACCCTGGGAGCGCGCGATCGGGACCACATCGTGTCCGCGCTGCTCGAGGATCTCGACGAGGGGCGCTCCGACCCGGCCGGTGGCTCCCGTGACGGCAATCCTCTGGCTTCTGTTTTCGGTGTGCATTGTTGTTCCTTTCTCAGGGCCGGGAGTCCCGGCACCGGCAGAATTGGTCCGCCACTTGATTGACACGCGGCGGCAGCGAGACGTGACGCAGCGAGATGTGACCGATCGCGGCCACGAGTCGGCCGGGGTGGTGAGTCGAGTCACTGCACCCCGGTCGGCGAAATCGGGCAGCGCGGGTCGGTTATCGCTCAGCCGAGTCCCTGCGCGAAGCCCTGTCGCCAGCTCGGATACCGAAGCTGCCAGCCGAGCTCGCGCTTGGCCTTGGCGTTCGAGGCACCCCGCGCCTCGGTCATCATGACCGTTGCCGCCTCACCGGCCGCCAGCCGCCCCAGCCAGCGTGGGATTCGCCTCGGTGG
>DATJYY010000021.1:0-6836 GCA_035499395.1 Solirubrobacteraceae bacterium | reverse complement strand
CTGCCCATCGCGTCGTGCTGCCGGACGGGCGGGAGGCGTGGACGGTGCTCGGCGCCGATGGCGAGGAGGTTGAGCCCGCGGCGGGGTTCCTGCGGTATCTGCACCGGATCGAGCGCTCACCGAACACGCTCCGCGCGTATGCGCATGATCTGAGGCTGTTCTTCGAGTTCTTGGCCGGCCGCGGTTTGGCGTGGGATGCGGTCGCTGTGGCCGATCTGGGCGATTTCGCGGCCTGGTTGCGCCGCCCGGCGGAGAATGTGGTGCTGCTGCCCGGGGCGCGGCCGGCGCGGTCGAACAGCACCACTAACCGGGCGCTGTCGGCGGTGATGGGCTTTTATGACTTCCACGCCCGGCACGGCGTGCCGGCGGCGGCGCAGTTGGTAGAGCGTGGTCGGGGTGGCTGGGGGTCTTATCGGCCGTTCCTTTATGGGATCGCGAAGGGCTCCGCTCGCGCGCGTGCCGGTCGTCTGCGGACGGTGCGGGAGCTGCCGAAGGTGCTGTCGCTGACGCAGATCGCGGCGATCATCGCTGCGCAGCAGCGGTTGCGCGACCGGTTTTTGTTCGCGCTGCTGGCGGAGACCGGGATGCGGGTCTCACAGGCGCTGGGGTTGCGCCACGAGGATATGCGCACATGGGAGCGGCGGGTGGAGCTGGTCCCGCGGGAGGACAACGCCAACGGCGCTCGCGGCAAGGGGTCGCGCGGGTTCGGGATCGTCTCGGACGAGCTGGTGCGCCTGCATGCGCTCTATATGGCCGAGGAGTACGGGCTGATCGATTCGGACTATGTGTTCGTCAACCTGTGGGCGGGGGAGATTGGCGCGCCGCTGCGCTACGGCGCGGTCGACGCGCTGGTGCGTCGCACCCGCGGTCGGGTGGGGTTTGACTTTCACCCGCACATGTTCCGTCACACGTTCGTGACGGTCGCGCAGCGTCACCGGATGCCGCTTGAGGTGATCTCAAAGGCGGTGTGTCACGCGTGCGTGCAGACAACGGCCGACATTTACAGCCACCTGGGCGCCGACGATCTCCGTCGCGAGCTCGAGGCGGCGGGGATGCTGGAGCGGATGAAGGGCCTGGTGTGAGCGGCGCGGCGCTGCGGCTCCTGCCCGCCGAGCCGGACTGGCGTGAGGCGCTGGAGGCGGCGATCCGACCGGAGTTCCGGGTCGCGGTCTATGAGGCCGACCCGGATGATCGGTGGCTCTGGGGGCCGCACTGTGGGGTGGAGGGGTGTGAGTTGCCGATTCACCGGCCGGTGAGCGGCCCGGGCAGCGTGCGTGTGTGCAACGGGCATCGCCACAACTTTGACGACCACGGGGGTGGGGACTGGCAGCGGTGGCTGGCTGCGGCGGGCCCGTTGCGCACCCAGCGGCGACGCTGTCCCAGTTACCGGCTGGCGGTCGGCGGGCTGTTGGAGGCGGAGCTGCGCTACGGGCTGCAGTGCTGGCACCACGGCCAGCACGTCGTCGTGGCCAGCGCTGGGCAGTGGGGCGTCCTTTTGCGGGGCTTGCAGCGCACGGGTGTGGAGTCGGTGCTCGAGCTTGACCGGCGACAGATCCGCGCTGCGTTTCATGCTCAGGGCGCGGCGCCGTTCGTGCGCCGGGTGGTCGATCGCTTCCGCCGCGCCGCACTGGGTTTGGATGACCGTCACGCGGACGTGTGGGAGCGGGAGGTCTATGAGCAGTTCGAGACTCCGCATCGCAAGATGCCGGTGCGGATGGACTTCACGGCGATTGAGCGGCGGTGGCTGCGGGAGATCGTCAAGGAGGTCACCTGGGTCCGGATGGCCCGGCAGGGCGTGGGGCCGACCTCGGCGCATCGCACGCTGACCCACATGGCGCATTTCGAGCGGTGGGCGGGCGAGCGGCTTGACCGTGGGCCCGAGGCGATCGACCGGGCGCTGTTGGAGGACTACCTCGCGCACGTGCGCCGCCTGCCGTACTCGGAGGACGAGCGGGAGATCCGGCTGGTGTCGCTGGACACGATGCTGTCGCTGGCCAGGGCGCTTGAGATCGAGAGCTTCGCGCCGTCCGCGTGCTACCTGCGCGGCGAGCTGGCGCAGCGCAAAACAAAGCGGTTGCCGCGCTTTTATGACGAGCACGTCGCAGCCCAGTTCGATGACCCGGCCAATCAGGCGCGGCTCGCCGATCCGGCCGCCCGGATCGCGTTTTTCGTGATGCGCCATGCCGGGCTGCGGATCAGCTCGGCGATCTCGCTCAAGCTCGACTGTCTGGTGGTCGATCCGGGTGGGCAGCCGTGGCTGATGTATCTGGATCACAAGGGCGGTGAGGAGGATCTGGTCCCGATCCCGGCCGAGGTCGCCGAGGAGATCCGCGCCCAGCAGCAACGCGCGCGCGAGCGTTTCCCCGACACGCCGTGGCTGTTGCCCGGCGAGCGCGCCAACCGCGATGGCCAGAAGCACATCGACGACGGCGAGGTCCGACGGCGGCTGGGCCGCTAGGTGCGCGAGTGCGACATGCGCGAGCAGTCGGGCCGGCCGATCGAGTTCAAGCCTCACCGTTTCCGGCATACGATCGCGACCGAGCTGCTCAACGGCGGGCTCTCCAAGGCCGGCATCCAGCGGTTCCTGTCCCACGAGTCCGGAGCGATGACCGATGTCTACGCGCACATGCTCGATCAGACGCTCAAGCAGGAGTGGCTGGCGACCCGGGAGCGGATCAACGCCGCCGGCGAGCGCGTGGCGCTGACCACGCCGGTCATCGATGACGACGCGGCGTGGCTCAAGCATCAGCTGGCGCGGGCCAAGCAGACGCTCCCCGACGGGGAGTGTGGCCTGCCGATCCAGCAGTCCTGCCCGCACCCCAACGCGTGCCATTCCTGTCCGCATTTCCTCACTGATGAGCGCTACCGGCCGGTGCTGCAAGAGCAGCTCGAGCGGGCCGAGCAGCGCGTCGCTGACGCGGAGCGCGGCGGACACGAGCGGCTGGCCGAGATCAACCGGCCCGACGTGCTCAACCTCCGCCGGATCATCGCCGGGCTGGACCGGCTGGCCGGGTGAGCCAGCCTCAGCCCGAGGCGCTGGCCGCCTATCAACGCCAGCGCAGCGCCCAGCGGCGCAACGCAGTGACCGCGGCGATCGGCAAGCTCGACCGCGCCGCTCAGCCGGTCACCGTGACCGGGGTTGCCGCGCTGGCCGGCGTCGATCGCGGCTACATCTACAGCCAGCCCGACCTGCTGGCCGAGATCCGCCGCCGGCGCACCGCCGAGCCGCCCAAGCTGGCCCGGCGCCCGGCCGCCGACCGCGCGACGGTCGCCTCGCTACAAGCCCGGCTGGCCAGCGCGCACGACGAGATCGCGCGGTTGAAGGCCGAGAACCGCACGATCCGCGAGCGACTGGCGATCGCTCTGGGCGAGGCTTGGGAGACCGAGCTCACCGCCACCCCGCGCAGATAACCCGTGTGAGACGCACCGGGAGAGTCCGGGCTGAGGAACTCACAGCGATCGCTTCGGCGTCGGTCGTCTTGCGTATAACTTGACTTATTAGCTAAGACAGCTAAGCTACTAATCGATGTTTCACACCTCTCCGATCTCTGGAGGTCTCGATGCATGGCTACGAGACGCTGATGGACCCCGCCGAGGCGACCGCGTCGCCAAATGTGGAGCCTTATGCCGTCGGGTTGGCCGCGCCGGTCCAGCAGGGCGATTTTGCGGCCGGGATGCGCACGCGTGCCCACGACGCAGGTCCCGCAGGAACGTATGCGACCGGCATGTCCGGAGCGCTCACGCCCGCCGCCCGCAGGATTGGTGACTTCGCGAGCCGGACCCGCTCGGATGCCGGGCCGCGGGCGATTGGCGATTTCGCGACGGGCATGCGAGCCCGCACCGACGTTCAACCACGACCGCAGGTCGCGGATCCACAGGTTTCAGATCGCGACCGCGAGCCGCATTGGGCGAGCGTGTGACCGCGGCCGGGGCCACGACGCTATGACCGGGGGCGTGGCGGGCGATGGTGCGGCGGGGGCGGCGGGCGCGGTGGCGGTGGCCGGCGGGGTGGGGCGGCGCCCGACAGCGCCGCCTCGACCTGCGGCAGCGCGCGGGCGAGCGCGTCGATCTCCGGCCGCGGCAGATCCCCGATCAACGACGCCAGCCGCCCCGCCAACAGCGACTCGGCGCTGGCCAGCGCCTTGCGACCCTTGGCCGTCAACGCATGCTCCTGGCGCCGGCGGTCCTCCTCGGCCGTCCGCCGGTCCAGCAGGCCCGCGTCCGCCAGCGCAGTCACCAGCTGCGAGGCGGCGGGACCGGAAACCCCGGCCCGGCGCGCCAGCTCGTTGACCGACACCTGCTCGCGAGCGATCGCGCGCAACGCCAGGTACTGCGGCGTGGTCAGCGGCGGGTCGTGCGCGGCCAAAAGCCGCTCGATCCACCGTGCCGCCAGCGGCGCGACCGCCACCAGCGCCTGGGCGGCCTCAGCCTTGGTGCGACGGGGAGCGGGCATCAGCTACGTGCACTTAACCAATAACCATGCTTAGTATCCATCTCAGTCTCGCAGGCGTCGCGGTCGCCGCGCTCGTCCTCGCGCCCCGCAACAGGATCTCCGCCGCGGTCGTCGCGGCCGCGGCGGCGCTCGACATCGCGCTCGGCGCGCGCGTCACGCCCGCGCTCGGGGCCGTCGCGCCGCTGGTCGCGTTCCTGACCGCAGCGCTCACGCTGGCGGCGCTGATCGCGAGCTCCGGACTGGCCGACCGCGCCGCCGTCGCGCTCGCCAGGCGCGCGCGCGGCAACGGCCTCGCGCTCTACGCGCTCGTCTGCGGCCTGTGCGCGCTGCTGACCGCGATCGTCTCGCTCGACGGCGCCGTGGTTTTGATCGTGCCGCTCATCATCGCGCTTCACCGCCGCTACCGCGCACCGGTCGCGCCGCTGCTGCTCGGCGCCGTCGCCGTCGCGAACGCCGCCTCGATCGCCGTTCCCCAAGGCAACCCCACCAACCTCGTCGTCATCAACCACCTCCGCCTCTCGCCAGCCGCGTTCACCGAGCACATGCTCGCGCCAGGCCTCGCCGCCGCCGCGATCTGCGCCCTGGCCGTCGCGCTATCCGATCGCCGCGCGCTCGCGACCACCTACCAGCCGCCTCAATCGCTCTCGTCGCCGCTAGCCCGGCAGGAGCAGGAGGCCGCGCTCGCGCTCGGCGCCGCCGCGCTCACCGCATGGACCGCACCACTGATCGGGATCGCGCCCTGGTGGCCATTCACCGCGGTCGTGGCCGCCGCAGTACTGCTCACGCGCAACACATCCCGCCTGCGGATCCCCTGGCGGATCACCGTGCAGATCGCCGGACTCGTCATCCTCGCCCAAGCGCTCGGCGTGCACCCGCCAAGCCCCACAGCATTCACACTCCCGACGCTACTCCTCGTCGCGATCGGGACAGGGACCCTCGCCGCGCTGATCAACAACCTCCCCGCCAGCGTCTGGGCCACATCGTTGCTGGCCGCCGGCCCGCTCGCATACGCCGCCACGATCGGGCTCGCCGTCGGCGCGCTCGCCGCACCCCAAGGCTCTGTCGCGACCATCATCGCCGCCGACCTCGCCGGTCCCACCGCCCCGCCACTCACCATCCGCCGCCTCGCGCCCCTCGCGATCGCAGCCCTCCTCGCCGCAACGCTGCTGCTCAAAATCACGCTCTAACGGGCCAGTCTCAAGGGGGGCTGAGGACTCGCTAGCGCTAACGCGCGCCCGGCGCCTCCCCGATGGTGGCACGCCTGCGGCGTGCTGGGAGATCGCCGTGGCCGCGCGCAACCGCCCAGGCGAGAAAGACCAGCCCCTCAGCGGGCAGTCGCGCTGGCGGACCGCCGGCCACCACTGCGCGCCGCAACGGCGGCGCGACCAACCACCCAATCCTCAAAGGGAGGTCATCGTCCGCATGACCAAAACCAGTCACACCATCCTGCTCGTCGAAGAGGACGACGCCACCCGGGCGTTCCTCCACAACAACCTCAGCTATGACGGCTACCGAATCACAGCCGCCGAGGATCGCGCCAAGGCGATCGCGCTGCTGTCCGTCGAGCAACCGCAACTGATCATCGTCGACGTCAACGGGCAGACACTCGAGCTCGTCGACGACATCCGCTCCGGCGACCGGCTGGCCGTGGATCCCGACACGCCGATCATCGTGCTCAGCCACCGGCCCGACGACATCCACCGCATCCGCGTTCTCGACCGCGGCGGCGATGACATCATCGCCAAGCCGTTCTCCTACCCCGAGCTACGCGCCCGGGTCGCCGCGGTGCTCCGCCGCGCCGAATGCCGGCGCCACCGACGGCAGCTCCGCTTCGGACCACTCACAATCGATCTCGCCGCTCGCCAAGTCCGTCTCGGCGACGAGCCAGTCGACCTCACCGCCAAGGAATACGAGCTGCTCGTCGCCCTGGCCAGCGACCCCCACCGCGTATTCACCCGCGAGGAACTGCTGCGCAACGTGTGGGGCTACCGGACCCCGAGCCGCACAGTCGACAGCCACGCGCATCGATTGAGGCAACGGCTCTCCGCCCACCCCCAACGACTCGTGATCAACGTGTGGGGCGTCGGCTACCGATTCTGCGACCCGCTCGGCTCCACCCGGCCGACGACGGTCCAGGTGGCGTCATGACCAGCGCTCGCCGACGGTCCGCCACAGCGCCACAACAAGCATGTCGTCAGCGGACGGCCCCAGCCGTTCACGCGTCGCTGAGGCTGCAGGCCCACCCGCAGTCTCGTCCGGTACCTAACCAACGAGGCACGATGAGCCGCCCCGCCTGCCCAGCTCGACACACCCCACAAACAACATGTCGACTGCGGCCATCGTCAACGGCCATCGAGCCGTACTTGCTCGCGCTCGAGATAAC
>DATJYY010000020.1:0-9353 GCA_035499395.1 Solirubrobacteraceae bacterium | reverse complement strand
ACGGTCGGCGCCGGGGTCCTGCTCGTCCTCTATCCGCTGATCGACGTGGTCGCGTCTGTGATCGACGCGCGGAATCAACGCGGATCGGCTCGGCAGATACTCCTCGGAGACGCGACAGTCAGCACCGTCGCGGCCGTCGCGCTCGGCGTCGCCGCGACCGGGAGCGTCGCGAACGTCCTCGCCGTCTTCGGCGTGTGGGCGATCATCACCGGCGTGGCGCAGCTCGTCCTTCTGCGCCGCCGCCGGGCGCAGCTCGGCAACCAATGGCCGCTGCTGCTCTCGAGCGTCGGGTCCGCGTTGGTCGGGATCGCCTACGTCATGGTCTCGACCGGCGTGAATCCGAGGCTGGCGTTGCTCGCGATCTACGCGGCCGGCGGCGGGGCGGAATTCATCGTCCAGGCCTGGCTGCTCGCGCGGCGCCGTCGACGCCTGGCCCCCCTACCGGCCCGGTCCTGAGCGCAAGCTGGCCAACGACCGACCCTCCCAGCTCGCGTAACCAACCCTGGCGCAGAAAGGACCGGAACGATGACGACCTCGACCCCAGACCACGGCACACAGTCCGCCTCAACCTTCGCCGAACTGCACTTCTGGTGCTGGCCGTCTCTCGCAAACGGGCGCGCGAGCGCCGTGGGAGGCCCGCAGACGACCGACCCGGGGTGGCACTGGGGGATCCACTGGTGCGAAGCACCTCGTGAACCAGGACGGTGTGCTCATCGCACCACGAACTAAGGAGCAGCGATGAACGTCAAAGACAAAGTTGCCGTCGTCACAGGCGGCGCGAGCGGGATCGGACTAGCACTCTCCACGCGATTCGTCCGTGAGGGCGCGCAAGTTGTCCTGTCGGACCTGACCCAGGAGGCGAGCGAGGGCAAGGCCGCCGACATCGGCGCCCTGGCCGTGGCCGCCGACGTGGCCCGCGAGCAGGACATCGAGCACCTCGTGGAGACCACGGTCGAGCGCTTCGGGCGCATCGACCTGCTCGTCTCGAACGCCGGCATCGGCATCGACGGGGGGCTCGACACACCAACGGACAAGTGGCAGAAGATCATCAACATCAACCTGATGGCCCAGGTGTGGGGGGCCAAATACGCAGTCCCCCACATGGTCGAGCAGGGCGGCGGCTACATCATCAACGTCGCATCCGCGGCGGGGTTGCTCGTCATCCCCGACACCGTTTCCTACACAGTGACCAAGCACGCGTCGATCGGCTTCACCGAGTGGCTGTCGACGATGTACGCCGACAAGGGAATCGGTGTCAGCCTGCTCACCCCCGCAGCTGTCCTCACGCCGATCCTCGCCGGCAAGGAGGACACGCCGGAAGGCCAGGATGCGATCACCACCGAGCAACTGGCAGACATGGTCATGGAGGGGCTCGCAGATGAGCGGTTCCTGATCAACACGCACCCGTGGGTGCTCGAGAAGTTCGCGGTCAAGGGGCACGATTACGAGGAGTACATCGCGATGATGCGCGCCGACCAGGCAGCGGCCGACGCCAAGGCAGCGGCGGTCTGACCATGCATCGTGTCGTCATCATCGGGTGCGGCTTCGCCGGACTGTTCGCCGCCAAGGCCCTGCGACGCGCTCCGGTGGAGGTGGTGGTCGTGGATCGCACCAACCACCACCTCTTCCAACCGCTGCTCTATCAGGTCGCGACGGGCGTGCTCTCGGAGGGCGACATCGCGCCGCCCAGCCGTGACGTCCTGCGCCACCAGCGCAACACGCGGGTCGTCCTCGGCGAGGTCATCGACATCGACGCGGTCACGCGCGAACTGACGATCGAGACCCTGGGCCAGGCCACGAAACTGCCATACGACAGCCTGATCGTCGCGACCGGCGCGTCACAGTCGTACTTCGGCCACGACGATTACGCCGCGCACGCGCCCGGCATGAAGACGCTCGACGACGCGCTCGAGCTGCGCGGGCGGATCTTCGGCGCCTTTGAGATCGCCGAGCTCGAGCCGGACGACTCGGCGCGCGAGCCGTGGCTGACCTTCGCCATCGTTGGCGCCGGCCCGACCGGCGTCGAGCTGGCCGGCCAGATCGCCGAGCTCTCACGACGAGCCCTGCGCGCGAACTTCCGGCGGTTCGATCCGAAGTCAGCCCGGATCATCTTGATCGACGGGGTCGATTACGTACTCCCCCCATACCCGGACCGCCTCCGCCGCCGCGCGCGGCGCGACCTCGAGCAACTCGGTGTCGAACTGCGGCTCGGCGCACGCGTCATCGGGGTCGACGAAACGGGACTCGACCTCTCGACGGCCGACGGCGAGACGGGACGCATCGATGCGCGCACGAAGATCTGGGCCGCCGGTGTGCAGGCCTCGCCACTCGGCCGGCTGCTCGCCGAGCGCACCGGGGCAACCCTCGATCGCGCCGGCCGTGTGCAGGTCGAGCGTGACTGCTCCGTGCCGGGACACCCTGAGCTGTTCGTCGTCGGCGACCTCATGTCGCTCGACAAGCTTCCCGGGCTCGCCGAGGTGGCGATGCAGAGCGGACACCACGCCGCGAAGACAATCGTCCGCGGCCTGGGGGGGCGCGAGCCGAGGCCGTTCCACTACGTCGACCTCGGCACGATGGCGACGATCGCCCGATTCCGCGCAGTGGTCAGCATCGGACGCTTCGGATTCGGCGGGTTCATCGCGTGGGTGATGTGGCTCATCGTCCATCTCACGTTCCTGACCGGCTTCAAGAATCGCTTGTCGGCCCTCGCGAACTGGGTCGTCGCCTTCCTCGGCCGTGGCCGCCGCCAGCGGACCATCACAAAACAGCAGGTGCTCGCCCGAGTCGAGATGCAGCAGACCAACACACCCGAAAGGAGAAGTGACTCATGGCAACCCAAGTACAGCCCAACCCCCACACCCACGCGGACGTGAAGGTTGAAGAGCACCTCGCCAAGATGCGCGAGCTCTTCGCCGACGCCCCGGAGGTGGGCAAGAAGGCGCTGGAGAACGTCCTCGCGCGGCTGGAGGCCCAGGCGTCGTTGAACCCGCCGCCTCCAATGGAGAGCGCCGGACGCGTCGGCAGCCGCATCGGCAAGGTCTCCGAGCTCACGATCATCGTCCCGTTCGCCCCCGGGGGAGCGCGACGGCTGCGCGCATTCCTACAGCTGTTCGGCGGCAACCTCGCCGGCGCCGACGACGTGGGGACGGTCCACGACATGCGCTTCGTGTTCCTGGACAACGACACGAAGATGCTCTTCGCCACCGCTTACGACGGTGACTGGGACGCCTACATCGACGACTTCGCGTCGAAGATCCCGGACTTCCTGGACATCATCGACTCCGCCTGGGAGGGCTGGCCCGGGATCCGCAGCCCGGAGGCGAAGGATTACCTCGCCGCGCACCAGGTCACGGCCGAAGGGTGGTACGTGGCCAACGACCTGACTGTCGCCGAGACGCGCCGCCTGAGGCGTATCGGCGAAGCCGTCGACGAGTTCCTCGACAAGGTCGGCGACGCGTAGCGGGTCGCGCTGAGACGGCGGAGGAGTGGCTATGACGATCATCAAAACCCCCGACGTGGCCGCACCGATCACGATCGAGCTGGACGACGTCCAGGCAACCGTCTTGCGACAGCGGCCGGCCCCCTACTACGGGACCCACGTGCTTCTCCGCGTGGACGACGCTCGTTCAGGACGCGCGCTCCTCCGCCGTCTCACGCCCCATGTCGATTCCGCCGCAGAGTGGTGGCGGGCGTCCGACGCCTGGCTGGCTGTGGCGATCAGTTACACGGGATTCGATGCGCTCGGGCTTCCGCAACCGGCGCTGCGGAGCTTCCCGGACGCGTTTCGCGCCGGCATGGCAGCGCGCTCCGCCGAGCTACGTGACGAAGGCGTCAATGCCCCCAAGAACTGGGAGTTCCCTTTCGGAACTGGACAGGTCCACATCGGGCTCAGCGCCTTCAGCGGGTCGCTGGAGAAGTGGCACCGCATCGTCGAGATCGCTCGCGACCAGTACGAGAACTTCTCGGGCGTGGCCGTGCTGCAGGCCCAGGACTTCGGTCAGCAGCCCGGGGATCTCAATTCGCTTGGGTACAAGGACGGCATCGATCAGCCCCCGATCGAGGGGAGCGGCGTCGCGCCGCTCCCCGGCCAGGGACGACCGATCAAGGCGGGCGAATTCATCCTCGGCTACCCGGGCGAGACGGGCGCACCGCTCCCCGGACCTCGACCGGATGTCCTCGGTCGCAATGGCACCTACGTGGGCTTGCGCAAGTACCAGACGCTCGTCGGGTCGTTCAACCGCTTCCTCCAAGCGCATGCCCAGACCGACGACGAACGCGAGCTCCTCGCGGCCAAGCTGGTCGGTCGCTGGCGCAGCGGCGCGCCCCTCGCACTGGCCCCAGACGTCGACGACGCCGCACTCGGAAACGATCCGGAGCGAAACAACGACTTCGGCTACCGCGACGATCCGCACGGCTTGCACGTGCCGCTGGGAAGCCACATCCGGCGCATGAATCCCCGCGACACCGAGCTGGCGCTGTTGACCGACGTCAACCTGCATCGCGTCATACGGCGCGGGACGACATACGGGCCGCCGTACGACCCGACCGCGGTCTCGGTCGAGGACGACCAGATCCCGCGCGGCGCGTACTTCCTGTTCATGAGCGCGAAGGCCCCGGCCACGATCGAGTTCCTGCAACAGGAGTGGGTGAACTCCGGCAACTTCGTCGGCTTGGCGGAGGAGCGCGATCCGATCATCGGCCTGCAGGAGCAGGACGCGATCTTCACGGTCCCCAAAGCGCCGGTCAGGCGCCGCATTCGTGACATCCAGACGTTCAACGTGCTGCGGGGGGGCGAGTACTTCTTCATGCCGTCGCTCTCCGCGCTGCGCTGGCTTGGAGAGGAGCACTGACAGATGGCACCCGACTTCGTCCGCTACTCGCCGTACATCGAGACCTTCGACCCGAATCTCGAGGAGCTCATGGCGAAGATCATCGAGTTCTGGGAGAAGCGCGTCCGCGATACGCCTGAGACGGAAGGGACCGGGCGCGCGGTCCGTGGTGCTCATGCCAAGACGCTCGGCGTGGTGAGGGCCCAGGTCGAGATGCTCGGCGACGTGGCGGCGCCCTACGCGCAGGGCATCTACGCCGGGACTTCGCGGCATGACGCGGTGATCCGGTTCTCGAGCGCATCCAACCACCTGGGCCCGGACGCCGTGCTCGGTCCGGTCCTGGGCTGCGCGGTGAAGATCTTCGACGTCCCCGGAGGCAAGCTGATCGAAGACGAGCCGGACTCGAGCACGTTCGACCTTGTCCTGAAGAACAACCCGAACTTCGTTGCGAGCACGGCGAAGCACTACGTCGTCCTCCAGGAGATCGGCAACGACTCGGGTAAGTACCTCACCCGCGGCAAGGATGGGTTCCGCGATCTGATGACGGATCTGCTCACCGGAAAGGGCACCTTTGAGCAGAAAGACTGGGCGTGGGAAGAGGTCTTTGCGTTCGTGAAGGCGGCAACCCGGACGCCGCTGCGAAACCCCTTGCTCAACACGTACTGGACGATGGCCGCGGTACGCCATGGCGACTACATCGCGAAGATCCGCGTCGCTGCGGCGCCGGAGAACGCGGAACACGTGACCCACCATGAGGTCGATCTCAAGAGCGGGGCGGACGTGTTCGGACCGATGCTGGCGGACGAGCTACGAGCGCGGTCGTTCGACTTCGATCTGCAGGTTCAGCTCTGCGCGGACCTCGAGACGATGCCCGTGAACGACGCGATGGTCGAATGGCCCGAGCAGCTGTCGCCCTTCGTCACCGTCGGGCGTGTGCACCTGCCGCGCCAGGACATCTCCGAGGCCGAGCATTCTGATGCCGCCGATGCGCTCGCGTTCAACCAGTGGCGGGTGACCGAACCGCATCGACCGATGGGAGAGATCATGGACGTCCGTCGCATCTACAGCACCTCGGCGAGGATCCGCCGGGAACTGAACGGCCAGCCACTGACCGAACCCAGCAGCATCGACGAGGTGCTGCCCGGCCAACCGGCGCTGCAGTGACATGGTGCGATGCTGTCGCCCTCGAGCGGCTCGGTCATATCGCTCGTGCCGCCACAGCCAACGGCCGAGACCAACTTCTCCGCCATCCACCACTGCGCGTTCTGGGATGCCGCACAAGACTCGTAAGAAAAGCAGAGTCATCGCGGCGAGGTGCATCACGTCAACGGACATTCAACGAGGAGGTCTACAGTGATAGCGACGACATATCTGGGCAGCAGCGACGTGAGCAGGCACCGCCGGGACTATCGGCCGGATTGGCTTGAGAACCTCGCGGAGGACGTGACGATTGAAGGGTCGGTGTTGACCGGGATCGCTGAGGGCCCGGAGGCGATCCGGGCGATCCTCGGCTTCGCCCGGACGTTGTACGACTACCAGGAGTTCAACTACGTCGGCCGCTACGGGGACGACGGATTTCTCGAGGACTACACGTCGGTGGTGGGGGGTGAACCGATCGGCAGCGTGGTGGTGGTCCGCTTCAACGAGGCCGGCCAAACCGCTCAGATCGTGGTCAATCACCGGCCGCTGGGCTCGGTGCTGCTTTGGTCGCGGCTCATGGGCGAGCACTTCGCCGGGACTCGTTATGCGCAGTACTTCCTCGGCCACGACGCGGCGGAGGCGTTGCACGAGGTCAGGGCGACAGGATGAGCGGCACCATCACAACCACTCCAGCGCAGCAAACTGGCAAGTACTCCGGACTGCCGAACTTGCGCGTCAGCGCCGCCAACGGCATCGGCTACGCGTACCGCGATACCAGCCCTGGGAACACCGTGGATGTTCCGCTCGTCCTCCTGCAGCGCTTCCGAGGCAATCTCGACAACTGGGATTCGGCGTTTATCGATGCGCTCGCGTCGAATCGGCGCGTCATCGCGTTCGACAACGCCGGGGTGGGCGGCTCGACTGGATCGACGCCAGACGCGATCGAGCAGATGGCGTCCGACGCGATCGCGTTTATCGCCGCCCTCGACCTGGCGCCGGTCGATCTTTTCGGCTTCTCGATCGGCAGTTTCGTCGCCCAGCAGATCGCGCTCACCAGGCCCGCCCTCGTGCGGCAACTCGTCCTCGCGTCCTCAACCCCGCAGGGCGCGGCTGGCATGCATGGCTGGGCGCCCCAGGTCAACGGCGCTGTGGGCAATCCGCAGACGAAGCCCGAGCAATATCTCGAGGTCTTCTTCACTCAGTCGGCGGCGAGCACGCAGGCTGGCCGGGACAACCTCAAGCGCATGTCGGCCCGAACGCAGGACAGGGACAGCGTGACTTCGTGGGCGACCCGGCAAGCGCAGTACGACGCGGTCTGCACGTGGGGGATCCCCGATCACGGGCTGCTGCAGCGGCTCAGTTGCCTGCAGATGCCGGTGTTCGTGGCCAACGGCGACAGCGACCCGATGATCCTGCCGCACTACTCCTACCTGCTCGCCGGTCTGATCCCGCAGGCCGGTGTGAAGATCTACCCCGACTGTGCCCACGGGTTCCTGTTCCAGCACCACGCGGAGTTCGCCGTCGACGTCGAGGCCTTCCTCAGCGAGCCGCCGGCGGCAGGTTGATCACGTGTCACGGGCGGCGACGCGCATGAGGTTCCTGTCTCGGCGTGAGCGACGCCGTGCCGGCCGCTCACGCGACCCCCGCGGGCTCGCCGTGCAGGCGAGCGAGACGCGGCCGACCGGCAGCATGCCGATCGTCACCCCGAGCAGGCTGATGCTGTTCTCGGGGCGCGCCAACCTGGCGCTCGCGGAGGCGATCGGCCGCAAGCTCGGGATCGAGCTCGGGCATGTCACGCTCAAGACGTTCTCGGCCGGCGAGCTGTACTGCCGCTATGAGGAGTCCGTGCGCGGCGCGGACGTGTTCATCGTCCAGCCCACGTGCGCCAACCCGGCCGCGGGCCTGTCCGCCGCCGAGGCGATGCTGGAGCTGCTCGTGATGATCGACGCCGCGGTGGGCGCCTCTGCGAACCGGGTGATCGCGGTGATGCCGTCGTTCGGCTACGCGCGCCAGGACAAGAAGTCCGCTCTGCGCGAGCCGATCAGCGCGCGCCTGGTCGCCCACCTGCTCGAGACGGCGGGCGTGGACCGGGTGCTCACGATCGACCTGCACGCCGGCCAGGTACAGGGCTTCTTTCGCAAGCCGGTCGACCACATGACCGCGCTGCTGATGATCGCCGACTACTTCAGGAGCCTCGGGCTCGACGACCCCGTGGTCGTCTCGCCGGACGTGGGACGCGTCAAGCTCAACCACGAGTTCGCCGCGATGATCGGTGCCGACCTGGCGATCATGACCAAGGAGCGCCCCGCGCAGCAGGTGGCGGAGATCGGCTACGTGATCGGCGACGTGAAGGGCAAGAACGCGATCATCCTCGACGACATGATCGACACCGCGGGGACGCTGGTCGCGGCCGGACAGGCGGTGGTCGAGCATGGGGCAGCGCGTGTGTATGCCGCGTGCACGCATCCGGTGTTCTCGGGACCGGCTTACGAATGGCTGGCCGGCGCGCCGTTCGAGCAGGTGGTGGTGACCGACACGATCCCGTTGCGCGAGGGCGCCCCCGAGAACGTCGTGGTGCTGTCGTGCGCGTCGCTGCTCGCCGACACGATCCGCCAGATCTTCACCGACGGTTCCGTCAGCCGAGTCTTCAATGGTGAGAACCAGCTGTTTTGAGCCGGAGGCACGCCGCTAGGACGCGCGGCCCGAGGTGGTTCCCTCGCCGATGCCCTCGCGCCTGTCGGCGTGTCGGAATTGGCTTCCACCGTCGGGGCGACCTTCGATCGCTGTCACGGCGTTCGCGAATGCTTTTCGCACACTGCGCCTGCCGACGGTGTTGAGTAGCAGTGCGAGCGCACGGCCCTTGACGTTCTTGCCCTCGCGCACCACTACGTAGTCGATCTCGGTTGTGCCCCCGGGCCTGCGGGTGAAGGTGTAGGTGTGCCCCGAGCGACCTCCCCAGACGTTTGAGTCGATCGTCGCAACGACGACCCGGTTGGGATCGAGCCAGCAGTAATCCAGGCGTTCCCAGATCCCGCGCGAGCCCTCCGTGACGTCCGCCCAATCAACGCCTCGATCGTGCACCTTGAGATAGCTGTCGGCGCTGCTGCCAAACACCTCCGAGCGGCCTGGTCCGAAGTCGGTCAAACCGGCGATGAACTGTTCTGGCGTTGACGTGGTGATCTGGTTGCAATGGATGATCGCCATGCGGCTCCCTTCTAAGGGGCTCTGTTCCTCAGCATCGCGCTTGTGGGTTGCGGGGTCGCACCGGGACTGGGCCGGCGTCCGATCACGCGCGCTAGGTCCCCGACGACGCTGGCGTAGCTCGCCGCGGCGGACTCCTCCTGGTCAAGCGCCGCGACAAAGGTCGCGAAGCGCAGCTCCCTC
>DATJYY010000019.1:0-22727 GCA_035499395.1 Solirubrobacteraceae bacterium | reverse complement strand
TGGAAGCGCGCGACCCTCCAGGCATTCGTGGCGGCCGAGAACGACATCGCCGAGGGCCCCAGCCTCGCCGGCCTGCCGTTGCTGTACATCCACGGACAGGACGATACGCTCGTGCCCCTTGACCGTGCGCGCCCCGTCGTCGAGCGCGTGTTCGGACCTGACCGCGAGATGTACGTCATCGCCCACGCGCGCCACGAAGTGTTTAACGAGCGCGACAAGGCTGAGACGATCAAGATCGTCGCGGATTTCGTTGAGCGCGTCACAGCGGCCTGATCCAAACCGGGTGCCGGTCCGTCCCCCTCGCTCAGCCTTGGGGGGCGCGACCTGAGCGGCAACATCGACGCCAGGCCGGTCATCCTGCTCCAAATGTCCGAGGCCATCGCGCTGCGACTAGCGGTGGCTCACCGGGCTGTGATCACCGCCCCTCGTCTCGCGACTTAGCGCAGGCAAACGACTCGAGGCTTGCGACAATCAGCAGCAGAGACAGGGCGGGTCCCGGTGGTTGTGTGTAGGAGACAGACTGCTGTCTCGGCGAGCGAGGAGTCACGCCACCGCGCTCAACGAGACTGGTGAGTTGGACGAGTTGCAAGCGTCCAACGGCCGCTGCGGCGAACTGCTCCATCCGTACCGGAGCACTGATGCTTGCCGCTCCCGGCAGACTGCTGCCTGCAGACGCAGCCAGTCACGAGATGGTGGTCTCGTACACCCGCGCCTGCACTTGCGGGTCTCGACCCCGCACTTGACTCGCCACCTGCTCCTCGCCGAAACTCGGGACTCGGGAGTAGCAACCTCGGAGCCCTCCTTTCGCTTCGCCTGGTAGATCTTTGCCAATCAAGGTGTGATCTCGTACAGGACGTTGAACGGGTTTTCGAGCGGCAGTTGGCGAACTTCCGCGAACCCGGCCTTGGCGCATAGTTGACGCACTTTTTCGGGTGGGCAGCCGCAGGTGCCGAGTCCGGCGCCGTCGTGCGCGAGTGAGGTGGTCAGGCAGTAGAGGACGCTGATGCCGTAGAGCAGCGTGCCAAACGGTCCGTCGTTGTCGGATGGGTCGTTGGCGCAGTGGATCTCGAGCATCAGGTAGGTCCCGTCTGGCTTGAGCGCGCGTCTGATTGCCCGCAGCAGGCCGACGGGGTCAATCGTGTCGTGGACGACGTCGAAGGTTGAGATGAGGTCGTATTGCTGGGGTAGGCCGTCGGCGGCGTCGAGCAGTTCGAACCGGACTCGATCGGCGAGTCCGGTCTGCTCGGCTGCGCGTCGGGCTTGTTCGATCGCTCCTTGGAAGGAGTCGTAGCCGACGAAGCTCGATCGCGGGTAGGTCTGCGCGAGCTTGATCAGTGCCTGCCCGGCGCCACAGCCGATGTCGGCGTAGCTGGCGCCGGCTTGGAGTTTCTCGTGTGCTCCGTCGACGGCGGGAATCCATTGCTGCACGAGTTGGTGCTCGTACCAGGGCAGCGAGAAGCGGCGCATCCCCTCGAACGTGTCGTCGGGGTAGGCGCTCTGGGGGATCCCGCCGCCGGACTGGAAGGCTTCGCTGAGGCGGTCGAGTAAGCGCAGTTCGCCGCTGAGCGCCTGGTAGCCGCCGGAAACGAAGAATGGGCCGCCCTCGACCGCGAGCACCTCGGCATGCTCGGCCGGGAGCGCAAAGCGGGCGTGCTCGCGGTCGTGCTGGAGGTAGCCGGCGGCGTGCATGCCGTGGAGCCATTCGCGCGTGTAGCGCTCGCTCGCGCCGGCGCGTTCGGCCAGCTCGGCGCTGGTCGCCGGCCCGGCCTTGGCGAGCGCGTCGAACAGGCCGAGGCGGTCGCCGAGGATCGCGAGTACGGTCGCCATCGTGCCGGCGAGGTCGCCGAGCACCTTGCCGGCGAAGTCCTGGGTGCGCTCGGGGTCGATCGCCGTTTCTGTCGTCATCGTCTGCTCCAGTGCGTGTCGGTATCTCGGATGGGGTTACTGATCCCAGGCTTGTACGCCCTCCCAGCGGGCGATCTTGCCGTCGCGGAGCTCGATCAGCGCGTTCTCGCGCACGATCCCGCCTTGGGGGTACTCGCAGCGAAGCGCGATCGCGCCACGATCGCCGGCGATCAGCCCGTCGATCACGGTCGTCTTGATCCCGCGTTCGGCGACGGCGCGCAGTATCTCGGCGGCGGCGGCGTGGCCGTGCCGCAGAGCTGGCGAGCTGGGGGGCGTTCGCTGGTCGATCTCGACCCACTCGACGTCGTCGCAGAAGAAGTCGAGTTGTGCGTCGGAGCCATTTGAGCTATCGGCGACGGCTCGCTTGAAGGCGTCGAGGTCGAACTGTGTCTGAACGGTCATCGCTGCTCCTCTCGTCGATTGTGAGCGGCAGTCTCGACGGCGTCCGTCAACGCAGCGCAATTGGCGCGCATTCGCTTCGCCTCCGCGTGTCCGGCCCGGCCGCGCGGGTCTAGGCTTGCGCTGTCATGGTGGCGATCCGCGTGCTAGGGGCGCTCGCGCTCGAGGTGGACGGCGTGGCGGCGTCTCCGCCCACCGGCCGGCCGGCGCAAGCGCTGCTTGGCTGGCTGGCCCTGCATCCGGGGATCCACGCGCGTTCGGAAGTCGCCGGACGACTGTGGCCGGATGTGCTCGAGTCGAGCGCGCGGGCCAGTCTGCGCAACGCGCTATCGGGCGCTCGTCGTGCGCTCGGCCCGGCCGCGGACCGGCTCGTGATCGCCGGCCGCGAGACGGTCGGCCTGGCCGGCGAGCCCGAAGCGTGGGTCGACGTCAGCGCGTTCGACGCGTTGATCTCCGCCGGACAGCACGAGCAGGCGCTCGCTTTGTGCCGTGGCGATCTGCTGGCTGGCCTTGACGATGACTGGGTGCTGGTGGCCCGCGAGGCGCATCGCGAACGTCGCGGCCAGGCGTTGGCAGCACTTGCGGACGCGTGCGCGGCGGCCGGTGACCTCGAGCAGGCGATCCGCTACTGCCGCCAGCGGGTGGCGCTGGATCCGTTCGACGAGCCCGCCCACCGTGATCTGATCGCCCGCCTCGCGGTCAGCGACCGCGCGGGCGCGATCGCTCTGTACGAGCGGCTCGCTGAGCGGCTGCGTCGCGAGCTCGCGGTCGCGGTCTCGCCGCAGACACGCGCGCTTGCCGATCGTGTCCGCGGCGGCCAGCTCGACAACGCCGTCGCACCCGCCGAGACACCGGCGTCGGTCTCTCGGGCGCGCGCGGTCGCGCCACCGCTGCCACAGGCGCTCCTCGCGCGCCGCCTTGCGACCGGGTTCGTCGGGCGTGCCGACGCGCTCGCCCGGCTGCACGCGCTGTGGCGGAGGGTCGTCCTGGGCGAGCAGGGGCTTGCGGTCGTGGCCGGCGAGCCCGGGATCGGCAAGACGCGGCTGCTCGCCGAGTTCGCCGAGGCTGTGCACGCTGTGGGCGCGGCAGTGCTGTACGGCCGCGCGGAGGAGGATGCGCTGCTCCCATACCAGCCGTTCGTCGACGCGTTGCGTGGTGCGCTTGAGTGGGGCATCGCTGTTCCTGACCCCGACACGCTGGCTGCGCTCGTCCCCGGCCTCGCCCGCCGCTCACCCCGGTCGGCGATCTCACTCGAGGAGCCGCCGGCTGGGCGACTGCGCCTGTTCGAGGCCGTCCGCGGGTCCCTCGACGCCGCAGCGACCCAGCGGCCGTTGCTGCTGGCGCTCGACGACCTGCACTGGGCCGACAGACCGACGCTCCGACTGCTCGCGTACCTTGTGAGGAGGCCGCAGCCCGCGCCGACGCTGCTGCTCGGCGCCTACCGGCAGACCGAGCTCACCCCGGGCACCCCGCTGTTCGCGCTGTTAGCCGACCTGCGCCGGGACGTTGCCGTGGAGGAGATCGCGCTCGCCGGCCTCGGCTGCGGTGAAGTGGCGGCGCTGCTCGCGCAAACGATGCGGCAACCGCCCGGCGGGCCGCTGGTCGCGCGTGTGCGCGCGCAGACGGCGGGCAACCCGTTCTTCATCGAGGAGCTGTCCGACCACCTCCGTGACTCGGCAGACGCGGCGCTCGCCGCCGACGCGGTCGAGATCCCCGCAAACATCCAGCAGGCGGTCGCACACCGCGTGGCGCGGCTGGGCAGCCAGGCGGTCGCGCTCCTGACCGCGGGCGCGGTGCTCGGCCCCGAGTTCGATCTCGAGCTCGCCGCCGAGGTCGAAGGGGTGGCGCTCGACCCGGCGCTGGGTGCGCTCGAGCACGCCGTTCGCCGCGGACTGATTCTGGAGGTGCCAGGCGCGCCGGGACGGTTCGCGTTCGCGCACGCGCTGGTGCGCGACGTGCTCGCCGGCTCGTTGACGGCAGCCCGTCGGACGCGGCTGCACGCGCTCGCCGCGACGGCGCTCGAACCGCGCGCCCAGCGGGACCCGGAGCGCCACCTTGCGGATCTGGTCGAGCACGCGCTCGCGGGAGTCTCCCTGGCGGATGACCCGATTCGCGCCGCTGATCTCGCGCAGCAGGCGGCGGCACGCTCCAGCGGCGCGTACGCGTACGAGCAGAGCGCCGAGCTGCTGGAGCGGGCGTTGATCGTGCTGCGCAGGGGCGGAGCAGACCACGCCAGGGAGGCGGAGGTGCTGTGCTCGCTCGGCGAGGCGCTGCAGCGCTCAGGGAACCGCGACGAAGCGGCCAAGATGCTGAACGAGGCGGTCGAGCTGGCGTACCGTGTGGACGATCCGCGGTTGTTGGCGCGTGCGACGCTCGCGATCGGCGGTCCCGGCGTCACGATCCTCGAGGTCGATCACGCGCTCGTCGCGCGGCTGAAGGACGCCCTCGCTGCACTGAGCGACAAGGACGAGGAGCTGCGCGCACGGTTGCTGGCGCGGCTGTCGGTCGAGCTGACCTATGACCCGGACGCGACCCTCGGGGAGTCGACCAGCCTTCAAGCCGTCGAGTCGGCGCGGCGGTCCGGAGCGCCCGCCGCGCTCGCCGCCGCGCTGAGCGCTCGGCACGTCGCGCTCTCGCACCCCGAGCACACGACCGCGCGCCTGCAGACCGCGACCGAGATGCTCGAGGTGGCGCGTCGCGCCGGCGACCGCGAGCTGGCGCTCCAGGCCCGCAACTGGCGCGTGGCCGACCTGTTCGAGCTCGGCGACGGCGCCCGAGTCAACGCAGAGCTCAACGCCTATGCAGCGCTCGCCGCGGACGTACGGCTGCATTCTTACTCCTGGTACGTGCCGCTGTGGCGCGCAACCCTGGCGGCGCTCGCGGGCAGGCTCGATGAGGGCATCGAGCTTGCCGAGCGCGCCCGAGAGCTCGGCCGTCGCGCGGGCGACGCGAACGCCGACGTGTTCTTCCACACGCACCGTTACATGAGCTGGCTGGCGGACGAACGCTATGAGGAATGGGTGGGCGAGGCGCTCGCGTTCACCCAGGAGAAGATCCAGCGCTCACCCGCCGGATTGGCCTACCTCGCCGGCATCGCCAGCGTGTTCGTGGCCACCGGCCGCGACGACGACGCCCGGCGCGCGATCGAGATCGTGGCCGCCGACGATTTCGCCACGGTTCCCCGCGACATGAACTGGCTCTCGACGCTCGCTTCGGCAGCCGAAGTGTGCGCGACGCTGGGCGACACGCAGCGGGCGCGAACGGTGAGGTCGCTGCTCGAGCCCTGCGCCGACCGCATGGTCATCTCCGCCCGCGGCTCATACCACCACGGCTCGGTCGCCTACTTCCTCGCTCGCCTCGCCGCCACCCTCGGCGACCACCGGGCTGCAGACGAGCTGTACGGCGACGCGGCGCAACGCGACCAGCGCGCGGGCGCAGCAATCTGGCTCGTCCGCGACCAATGGCGCCACGCGGAGCTCCTCCTCGCGGCACGCGGCGGCGGGGACCGGGCGCAGCAGCTGCTCGAACGCGCCTACGCAGGAGCGAAGGCCTGCGGCCTCGACCGAATGCTCGCTCGGATTGCTGCACAGCGGTGCGTTGCTGACGCATCAAGCACGCCTGCGACGAGCGTCAGCTGAACGGCGATCGCACTCTCCTCCAACGGCCCTGCTTTCGCCGTGTGACGTGCATCCCCCCGCTCCGCGCCGTCGGCCCCGCGAAGCGCGCGGTCTGCGGGGCGCCCAGGCCCTCCGGTTAGAACGCGGCGAGCGGCCAGACCTCGACGTGCACGAGATCCGCGCTAAGCGCAGACGCCGGCGGCTGCGGAGCGAGGCGCGTCCCGACACCATCAAAGCGGGTCCGGGCCGCGAGTCCGTGGGAAGCGCTTGCCGCGGGCGGGCGGTCGGGACGCTCGAGGCGTCGCCCAGGCAATCGTCATCGTCGTCCTACACCAATGACCGCTCGCGTGCGCGTACGCTGGCTGCGGCGGCCAGCTCGGTGCGGCTGTGAAGCCCGAGCTTGGCGTAGATGTGCTCGAGGTGGGTCTTCACGGTGCCTCGGCTGATGAACATCCGTTCACCGATCTGTGGGTTGGTCAATCCTTGCGCGGCGAGCTCGACGATTCGCTCTTCGGTCGGGGTGAGGGATTCCCACCCGATCTGCGGGCGTTTGCGCTCTCCGCGGGCGCGACGTGCCCACGCGATCGCCTCATCGAGCGTGAGCCCGTTGCCGTCCGTCCAGGCTCCCTCGAACTCGTCGCCGAGTACGCCCCGCAGTTCCTGGGTGAGCTACTCCCATTGCGTCCCGTCGCCCTTCCACCGGACAGCCCGAGGTCTCGGCGGCCGCGCTCGGCGGCGGCCAGCAGACGAACCGCATCGGCCGGGCTCCCGAGTCCTGCCGCGACCTCGGCGAGCGCGTCGAGCGCATCCATCGCGAACAACATGTGTCCACCTTGCGCGCACTGATCGAGGAGTGCGTGAGCGTGCTGTTCGGCCGCGGTCCACTCCCCGCGAGCGGCGGATTGATCGTCCTGATCGTGGTTGCTGTGATGGCGCTGATCGCGCTGCTGAGCGCGGTCCGTATCGTCCGCGAATACGAACGCGTGGTGGTCTTCCGTCTCGGCCGCCTGCGCGGTCCGCGAGGTCCCGGGCTCGTCCTGGTCATCCCGCTGATCGAACGTACCCGCTGGGTCAACCTTCAGGTCGACACCGCCGACATCCCTTCGCAGGACCTGATCACCAACGACAACGTCACGGTTCGCGTCGATGCGGCTGTGTTCTTCCGCGTGGTCGATCCGATCAAGGCGGTGGTCGAGATCCGCGATTACCAGCACGGGGTGCTGCGGATCGCCCAGACCACGCTGCGGGCGACGCTCGGCCAGCACGACCTGGATGACCTGCTGGCCAACCAAGCGCCGATCAACGAGCTGCTCAAGCAGATCATCGACAAGGGAACTGAGCCGTGGGGGATCAACGTGGTCAAGGTCGAGACTAAGGACGTCGACCTCCCGGACGAGATGAAGCGGGCGATGGCCCGTCAGGCCGAGGCCGGGCGCGAGCGGCGCGCCAAGGTGATCGCCGCCGAGGACGAGTACTTCTTCGCCGAGCAGAACGCCGCCGTGGTGGCCAACGCCGAGGAGTACTACCGGACGATGTTCTCAGAGCGCGCGGGCTCCTGGAACCTCCGCGACCGGCACATGGCCGACACGCTCGACCAGCTGCTCGCCCACCTCGACCGCCACGGCGGCACCTCACGGCTCGTGGTGTGGGCGCACAACTCGCACGTCGGCGACGCCCGCGCCACCGAGATGGCGTCCCGGGGCGAGCTCAACATCGGTCAGCTGATGCGCGAGCGCCACGGCCACGACGCGGTCAACGTCGGCTTTTCGACCTACACGGGAACCGTCACCGCCGCCTCCGAGTGGGGCGGGCCGGCCGAGCGTAAGCGCGTCCGCGCCGCATTGCCCGACAGCTACGAGGCGCTGTTTCACCGCACCCACCTCGACGCGCGTTCCTCCTCTGCCCCTGCTCGCCGGGGACAGCGGACGGGCGCTTCGCGAGCCCCGGCTTCACCGCGCGATCGGCGTCATCTACCGCCCCGAGACCGAGCGCCAGAGCCACTGGTTCGCGGCCAGCCTCGCGCAGCAGTACGACGCGCGCGTCCATCTCGACCGCACCCGGGCGGTTGAGCCGCTCGAGCGGAGACCGAGCTGGGATCTGGAAGAGCTGCCCGAGACCTACCCCAGCGCGCTATGACCTCCGTCAGCGCCGCCCGTCCTCGTGGACGATCACGTGCGCCGCTGCGGTGAGCTCGAGCGGGTCGGGGGGCACGGCTGCGTTGGGTGCGGGCGGGAATCAGGCCCGAAGCCGATAGTGAGCTCGAGGTACCTGGTGCCGGAGCGGAGGGCTCTTTTCTTCATGGTGGCCCGTCGAGAATGAACAGCTCGGCGGCGATGTCGGGTTTGATGTGGTTGCCGCTGATGAACGCGAGCACCTTGCGCCCGGTGAGATGCTCAACAGCCTCGCGGAAGTCGGCTTCCATCGTCTCCTGGAACAGGTGGCGGATGTGGTCTACGGCTTCGCTTTGGTTGGTGTGGGCGAGAGATTTCTCGGCTGGGGTCAGCACCTCGTGCATCAGCGTCACGAGGACGTGCCCGTAGTGGAAGGTCGACGCGCTCCTCGGCCCGCGGCCGAGGTACTGGGTGTGGATGCCGACCAGCGCGCTTGTGATCGCCGCGTTCAGCTCGCCGCCCTTCAGCGGGCCTTGCTCGACGGGCGGCGACGAAGCCTCGACAGAGTCGCCGCCCTCGGACGCCTCTGGAAGCGGGCGCGTGGCGGCAGCGGGGTCCTCAAGGCGTACTGCGGACTGTGGGGCGCGCGTCTGCTCCGGGCTTGCTTTCTGTTCGTGACCGGGGGCGTGCGCGTCGCGCTGGGGGTGACTCGACACTGCTACCTCTGCTGACTCGGGGGGCGAAACGGCCAGCCGAGCCGGGGTGGAGCTGACGAGCTGCGGGCCGCGAGTCGAGCCGCGCGGTGTCCGCCGGGCCGTTGGGCAGTGGAGCGGACGCTCCCGAGCATAACGAATTCCTTGGGCGGCAGGGAAAGCGCGATACTGATCCCGAGTGGACGACGAGCGGCCTCATTTGCGCGTCCTGATTGCCGATCAGGATCAGCGCCGGATCGCGGAGATCGCCGGCGTGATCAGCGGGCTCGGTCACACGGTGGTGGCGCGCCTGCTCGATGTCTCAGAGATCGCCGAGGCGACCGACCGCGAGGCGCCGGACGTGGCGGTCGTGGGCCTGGACGGCGAGCAGAGCCACGCGCTCGACCTGATCTCGGCGATCGTCAAGCAGGCCGCGTGCCCGGTGATCGCCGACATCGCCGCCGACGATGACTCGTTCATCGAGCGGGCCGCCAGGCGCGGGATCTTCGCCTACGTCAAGCACGGCGAGACGCCGGAGATGGAGCACGCGATCGACATCGTCCTGAACCGGTACGCCGAGTTCAGTCGTCTGCACGGGGCGCTGCGCACCGGCGCGATCATCGAGCAGGCCAAGGGCATCCTCATGGAGCGCCACGCGATCAGCCCTGATGAGGCGTTCGCCGAGCTCAGGACCCGGGCTCGGAATACAAACCAGAGCGTGTTCGAAGTGGCGCAGGCGGTCACGGTCAGCTACCCGTTGTTCAAGCCGCGTCCCATCGAACCCGGCTGACGAGCATCCGACCGCCTAGGACTTGCCTGGCGGTCCGTCGAGGACGAACAGCTCCGCCGCGATGTCGGGGTCGACGTGGTTACCGCCGATGAACGCGAGCACCTTGCGCCCGGTGAGGCGCTCGACGGCCTCCCGGAAGTCGGCCTCCATCGTGTGCTGGAACAGGTGGCGGATGTGGTTGATCGCGTCGATCTGGCCGGTCTGGGTGAGGGACCTCTCGGCGTGCGTCAGTACGTCGTGCATCAGCGTCACCAGCACGTTCCCGTAGTGAAACGTCGAGGCTGTCTTCGGCCCGCGGCCTAGGTGCGGTTGTGGATCCCGACCAGCGCGCTGGTGACCGCGGCCTTCAGCTTGACGCCGGCGAGCTGTTCTGAATCGCCCATCAGCGAACCGATCCTGCGGATGGGTTCGGCAGACGCCGGGTCGGTCGCTGAAGTCGCTCGGGAATGCTGGTGTGGAGGCTTGCTTCCGACGAGCCGACGCGGGGCCCGAACCCATCCTTGACCAGAGTCGCAGACGCCACTCCTCGCGAGCGCGCTTGCTCGCGCCAAACCTAGCACAGCCCGCTGGCCGCGAGCTCGGGGCTCAGAGCGACGCGGCGAGGATGAATTTCTCGGCCGCGACGTCGGGCTCGAGGTGGTTGGTCCCGAAAAATGCGAGCACCTTGCGCCCGGTCAGGCGCTCGACCGCGGCGCGGAAGTCGTCTTCCATCCCGTGCCGGAACAGGCCGCGAGCTTCGCAGATGTCGTCGTGATTCCCGTTCTGTGCCCGACGTTCTCCGCTTTGGTTAGGACGCCATGCATCACCGCGACAACGACGTTGTCCCGGTGGAACGCGACCGCGCGCGCCGGGCCGCGATCCAGGTGCTCGGTTTGGATCCCGACCAACGTCTTCGTCAGGGCGGCGTTTAGCTCGCCACCAGTGAGCCTGTCCGCTGCTTCCATGTCAGCGCTTTCCCGGGGCTCTCAGACGGCTGAGTCTGCGCGGAGGATTGAGAGCCCCAAGAAAAACCCAGCGGGCAGGAGGACGCAGTGTAGAGGAGCGGGCCAGGTAGGGGAATCGGGAGCCGATCGTCGTCACCGGGTTGATCATCGGCTGTCTGCGCGCTAGATTCCTTGTCGGCGTTGGCGTGCTCCACCGGGGTGGCGTAGGCGTAACTTGCGGACGATGGGTGCGGGCCGGGTAGACCGACTCGGGCGGCTCGTCTAACTGAGCCTCGTCGGTGGAGGCCCGTTGGTCCAACTGAACTCGAGTCGGCCGTTTCGCTCGGCGATCCCCGATGCCCGCACGTGTGCTTGCGGGCGTCGCCCCCGTCAGCCTGCGGCCCATCCCGGCGCGGCCGGGCGGTGAGCTTGTCCCTGTCCGCCCGCCAGCTGCCGGAGAGCGTCGTCTCGCGTTGGGTGGACGCGTTCAACGCCCGCGATCTCGACGGCATGCTCGGCTGTGTCGCCGCGAACGTGGACTTTCACCCGTTGAGGCTGAGCGGTATCGCCGCCTCCTACCGCGGCCACGACGGGGTCCAGGAGTGGTTTGCGCGGCTCAGGCAATTACGCCACGAGGTCCGGATCGTCCTCCACGAGACACGAGAGGTAGGGCAGGATCGAGTGCTCGCCGCCGGCTCGCTGAGTCTGGCCGGAGATTCCAACGTCGGATCGTTCTGCGCGCTGCATCAACTGGACGGGGACCTGATCGTCGCCGTCCACCAGTACCTCACCGACCCCGAGATGATCGAGTCCTTGGGTCTCATTCCATGACCAGCGGGCCTCGCCACGGTTCCATCTCGCGCCTAGCGCTCTATGAGCGCGTAGTCGAGGCTCTGGAGCGGTCCGCCGAGTTGGCCGAGCGGCATGCGGAACGCGAGCAGCGCGCCGGACGACCAGACTACGCGGCGTACGAATGGGAACACGCCCGCCGCGGGCGCCAGCTAGTTGCCCGGGCCCGCGCGATTCTGCGAACTACCGCTAAATCGGCTTCGTCGAGCGCTAGGTCACTTAGCAACGCGCAACGGCTCACCGCACCAACCGCCCGGGTCTCCCCGGACCGAATGCCAGTCCTAGTCTTCGCCGAGCCCGCTCGCGGAGAAATCGTGGGCAACCACGCTATTCAGGGCCGGAGAACTACGGATGGACCGAGCGGGAACGGCCGTTACCGTCCCCGGGAGCGGTCGCGTGCTACGTCAGGGTGGCGCCGCCGCGGATTCGAGTTGACGAGTGCGTGGTCGGGTTGTGCACGCCCACGATCGGCTCGTCAAGAAAACCCTCTTTGAAGAGGCCGCATGATTGACCGAGCCCGAGTGCGTTGCCCGACATGCCGATCGGTACTGCCCGTGACCCTCCTGTGGGCGACAGGCGACGCTTGTCCGCGCTGTTCAGCACCGCTACACACCAGCCCGCGACGCGATCCCCGCCGGAGGAGCTCGCCGGCGCTTCCCGACACCGAGGCCAGAGCGCCCGTCAACGCACCGCCGGTCCGAGCGGGAGGATGGCTGTGATCAAGTCCGGCACGCCAGCGCCCAGTGATATCCGTGCGCTGCTCCTGCGTTGTCCGCGCTGCGGCTTGAGCATCAGACCTAGGGCCCGCTGGCTGGCGGTCGAGCACTGCCCACGCTGCCTGGCGCGCGCCCGCCTCCCGGTGAGGCTGAATCGCCTCGGGACGTGCCACGGGGGATCCTTACGACGAGCTCGCGGCGGGGAGGAGAGGCCTGCACCGCGCTCCCGTGACCGACAGGAGCTGGTCGCGATGAGCAGCCGACAATCGAGCCGCCTAACCGACGGGCACCGGGAGCCCCTTCGGTCAGCTCCGCCGGGGCCATCGGGCCGCCGCGCGCTTCACCGAGCCCGTCGCGCGGAGCATCGACGGGTCACGGGCGCGCTCCGCCGAAGAGCTCGCGTTGGCCGCTATCGAGCGGTTGCCCGCGAACGCCGCTGTGCTGCTGACGCCTGTTCGCCGGCGCGGGCGCCTCGAGGCGCGGCAAGCGCTCGCTGGTGGCATATCGGCGATCACCTTCGCGGAGGGCATCCCGACGGAAATCGTGATCGGGGGCGAGGGCGGCTGAGTTCTCTCAGACGGATCCGAGACGGCACGCGCGACCGGTCAGCTGGGGGCACACGACCCCGCGCGCGGCCGGCGAGCGTCGCCTGGCGCTATGACATCACGGTCACGATGACCGGCCACGAGCGGGTTTCCCGCCGTGCGAGTGGTGTCAGAAGCGCTCCAGGCGGCGCTCGCCTTCAGCCTCGAGCCAGATCGATAGGGCTGAAGACCCACGGCTAAAAGGACGACGATGACTGCAGGCCCGGACCTCAGCAGCAAAGCCGATCAGACCGAGCTCCAGCGCGCCTGGGGCCGTGACGCCGCCCGGTTGCTTGCCCTGCTCAGGAAGGAGCCATGGAGCGGCGTGACGGTCGAGGCGATGCGCGAGCAAGGGATCAATGCGCCGGCCCAGGCGATCTACACGCTGCAGCTCGCTGGCTACACCATCGACCGGGTCTCCGGCGCCGCCAACGGCCACGGGACGCCGGTCTACCGGCTCCACCGCGGAGCACGCGACTTCGATGGACGAGCGCCCCTGCGAGATGCTGATGGGAGTAACACGGCCTGATCTCTCCTATCGCACCTCCGCTCGGGCAACCCGGAGCGCCTGCGGTCAGCTCCCAAACAGCTGCCTGCCGCTTACCGAGGAACCGGTCGCGGCGCAATTTACCGAGGCATGGACGGCGCCCGCACGACCGCAGGTCCTGCTTCTGCGTTGACGACGGGGTTGTCGTTCCTTAAGCGCGACGCGCTCAGTTGCGCGTTGGGGCCTGAGGGTCTGCCGGGGGTCAGGGTTGCGGGACCGTGCTCTGCGCGATCCATTTGTACAGATCTGCCGCGAACGCGTTCGGGTCGCGTGTCCGTATGTAGGTCGCGACGGCGTCGTAGAAGGCCTCCTGGAAGTCGGGGCTGAGACCTTCGCCGTGGGCGACGGACAGCAGCACGGGCAACGTCCAGAACGCCTTCGAGGATTCCCGCTGATATGCGGGCAAGGACGAGACGTCGACGCCGTGAACGACAGGGATTGAGCCCTTATGCCTGCTGAACGCGAGTTGCGTGGCGGGATTGCTGATCCCACTCAGGAACGCCAGGGCGTTCTTGGCGTTCTTTGCCTTCGTTGCGGCGACGAAGACGTCGACCACGGCGAGGAAGCTGCTCTGGGTGCCGGGGAAGGGGACGCCGTCGAAGCCGGTGCCCTCGTGGGCGCCGTCGGCGATGAGCTCGCCGAAGGCCGAGTCGTTCATCGACTCGAAAGCGCACCCGCCGGCCGCGAGCTTCTTGGTCGCCTGGTCCCAGGTGAGCTGGTTCGCCTCGGGGTCGGCGTAGCGCAGGATGGCGCCGAAGTTATTGAGGGCGGTCCGCACCTGCTTGCTGCGCCAATCGAGGCCGTTGTGGACCATGTGCTGCCAGCCCCGGGGTCCGATCGAGCTCAGCAGCGTGTTCTCGAACAGCTCGACCGTGGTGAACGGGTCTTTGGCGCCTAGGCACAGCGGCGTTGCGCCGGAGGCTTTGATCTTTTTGAGGTCGCGGACGAACGAGTTGATCGTGTCGCCGCTCGAGGGGCGTGCGACGCCAGCCCGCTGGAGGAGCTTCGTGTTGAACCACAGGACGTTGCTGCGGTGAGCGCCGGTAGGGATGCCATAGGGCTGGTGGTCGTGCATGAGCGCGGTGAGGATCGTGCGGTTCATCGTCGCATTGAGATGCTCGCTCGCGAAGATTGACGCCACGCTGCGAACTTGGCCGCGGCTGGCATACCCCTGGACCGACTTCCCGACGAACGTCTGCCAGACATCGGGCGGATCGTTGCGCTGGAGCCGTTTCGCGAGCTCGACGATCGCGTTAGAGCCGGCGCCGCCCGCGACAGCGGCGTTGATCGCCGTGACCCCCAGGTTTGACTGGCGGAAGGCGGCGAACAACTCGTTCAGGGCAGCTGATTCGGATCTTGAGGTCCACCACGACACGACCTCGAGTTTCTTGGTGCTCGTCGCGGGGCTCGTCGGCGAGGCGCTGCCGCACGCGCTCACCACGGCGCCTACGGCGGCGGCGAGGAGCGTGACCCGCCAACGTCCGCTCACCCAGCCCCCCCGGCGGGTTGCGGCGGGCTCGCAGCCGTCGGAGGAGCGACATCGTGGGCTGGCCGGCCGGCCGTCACGCTCGACTCGGCCTTAAGGTCGTAGAGCGCGTAGAGGCCGACCACTGCGAAACAGAACGCCGGGACGATGAACGAGAACGCGGGGCTGGTCGCGTCCACGACCTTGCCCTGAAGCACCGGCATGATCGCGCCGCCCACGATCGCCATGACGAGGCCGGCCGCTCCAAACTTCGTCGCCGGTCCGAGGCCCTTCAGCGCGACGCCGTAGATCGTCGGGAACATCAGCGACAGGCAGAACGACAGCGAGACGACGGCGATCACGCCCGCCATGTTCGGATTCCCCATCGCAAACAGACACAGCGCAACCGCGAGGAACGCGAGCACCGCGAGCACCTTGGTCGCCCGGACGAATCCGATCACCCAGGTCATGAGAAAGCGCGAGGCGAGGAAGATCAAGAGACTCACCTGCAGGTATGCGGCTCCCTTGGTGAGGCTGCCGCCCAGCGCCTGGCCCACATACTGGATCAGGTACGTCCACGTGCACACCTGCGCGCCGACGTTCATAAACTGAGCAACCACGCCGAAGCGGTAGCGCTTGTTGCGCCACAGGACGCCAAACAGCGCGCGAGTGCCGCCCTCGTACGAGCTCGCGTCTGGGAACTCCTCCACGATCGGCGGCGCCTTCCGGGTTGCGATGGCGATCCCGATCAGGATCAGCAGGATCGCGAGGCCAACGTACGGCGCCATCACCGCCCCCAGCTCGCCGGCACGGATGGTGTGTAGCTGATCCGGCGTGAGCGACGAGATATCGACCGGATCGGCGAGTTTGGGCAGGATCAGCGTCGCAGCGAGGAATACGCCGAGGTTCGTGCCGACGGGATTGAACGCCTGGGCGAGGTTCAAGCGACGCGTTGCCGTGCTCTCCGGACCAAGCGCGATGACATACGGGTTCGCTGACGTCTCGAGCATTGAGCAGCCTGCTGCCATCGCAAACAGGGCGACGAGGAACGCGTCGTAGGTCATGATCTTGCTCGCCGGAAAGAACAGAAACGCCCCCAGCGCGGCAAGCGAAAGACCGCTCAGGATGCCCGTCTTATAGCCAAACCGCTGATTGATGAAGGCCGCTGGGAGTGCCAGCAGGAAGTACGCGCCGAAATACGCGAGCTGCACCAGCGACGCTTGAAACGTACTCATGTCGAAGATGCGCTTGAACCCAGCGACCATCGGCGTCGTCAAATCCTGCGCGATACCCCAAGCCGTAAAGCAGCAGATGAGCGCGATAAACACCACCACCATGCCTTTGCCGATCAGCGGCTGGCTTCGCGTCGCCTCCGGCTGTGCGACCACTACGGGCTTGGCGATGCTGCTCAACGGCGTCACGCTCCTCTCGCGCCGCCCTCACCTTCTCAACGCACTTCTACCCACTAAGGGTGCGACACGTCAACCCGCGTTCGGCGATATCGGATGATGCCTTGAGGTCGGCCCCCGTGGCCGGCTCCATCTGATCGGCCGATCGATCCCGGCGCGCCATCGCGGCCAGGGGACGTCGTTGGGCAACTCGAATACAGGCGTAGCCTTCGATCGGCGTCATAGCTCCGCTCGGAGACGTGACGCGTGTTAAGCCGGAAAACAGGAGTCTCACAACGGTGGGCAAGATTGTGACCCTGGGTGAGGTGGTGGCGGACGCCTACGAGGAACAGACACCGTCCGAGTGGAGCTCCAGTTCAAAGCCCGCCCGGGCGGCGACGAAGCGCAGGTCGTCCGTGGCTATTTCCCCTCGTCGAGCGTGATCTGCGGCGATGAGGCGGCCCTCCGCGCCAGGCGCCCTTCGGCCAGCGCGTCGAGGTCGACATGGTCCAGGGAGGTGACCAGCACGTCGGGCTCGGCGGCGCCGAGGAGGTCCTCGTCGTCGGCGCGCGATAGGCCGAGCGCGGCCATCCCTCCCGCCTTGGCCGCCTGGATGCCGGAGACCGCGTCCTCGACGACGAAGCATTCCTCGGGTGGCACACCGAGCTCGCTGGCCCCAGTGAGGAAGATCTCGGGATGCGGCTTGCCCCGTGCGAAGTCACGGCCCGAGATATCGGCGTCGAAGAACTCTAGGAGGGTCAGCGCGGGTGTCACCTGCTCGGACTCCAGACCGTTCTCTTGTGCGAAGGTGTCCAGGCGGATCTGGCGCAGGAAGAGGCCCGCATTCTTTGAGGAGGAGGCTGCGGCGACGCGGATCCCGGCGTCTTTTACCGCGATGATGAAGCGCAGCGCATCGGGGTAGGCGGTGAACTCGCCCGCCTCGATGAGTTCGATGACCATGGACTGTTTGCGGTCGCCGTATGTCCTCGACCGGGTCTCGGCGTCGGGGACGTCGAAGTACTCGAGCGCCGCTTGGGCGCCGCTGAAGCGCGGCTTGCCGGACATGACTTGCTGATAGACCTGCGGGGTGAATCGCTCGGGCGAGTAGCTCGTCTGGGGCTGGACGTCGCTCCATTGCGTCTCCATGAGCTCTTTGAGCGCGTCGCGCCAGGCGCGTTCGTGCGGCGAGTCGACCAGCACGCCGTCGACGTCGAAGATGGCGCCGCGAAAGCCAGTGGCCATGGTTCCTCCTTTCCTACCTTGTGATGCTCGTCGTCTGCTTGAGCGCGAATGTGTGGTGGTCGCCGGCGCGGAGTTCGCGAACCTCGTCGTCCACCGCGACGCGGATTGGGCGGCTGAATCCCTCGGTGTGCGCGACGACCGTCAGCCCGCCGTCCTTGAGCGTGACCCTGATCGGCGTCCCCCGGAACTGCATCGGAAACGAGAGCCCGTCTAACCGGTCGGTGAGCCTGGGGCGGAAGTGGAGGACGCCGTCACGGATGTCGCTGCCGACGTATCCGCGCTGGATGAGATCGAGCGTCCCTGCCATCACCCCGAGGTGGATACCCTCCTTGGTCGTGCCGCCCTGGACGTCTCCGATGTCGCTCTCTAGCGCCTCGATGAAGCGCTCCCACGAGCTCTCCGGGTCCAGCGCGGCCAGGGCCGCGGCGTGCGTGACGAAACTCAGCGTCGAGCCATGCGAGGTCCGCGCGTCGTAGTAGTCGATGTTCTTGCGGGCGGTGTCGGGCCCGTACTCGTAGCCGAGCCGCTCGAACAGATGCCGCAGTTGTTCGTCGGAGAACAGGTAGAAGAGCATGACCGTGTCGGCCTGCTTGGCCAACATGTAGCGGTCGGGATCGTCTCCCTCGGAGCGTAGGATCCGGTCGAGCCGCTGGATCCTGCCGTACTTCTCCCTGTAGGCGTCCCAGTCGAGCTCGGCAAGCTTCTCGTAGCCCTCGAACTGGCTGATGATGCCGTCGCCGTGGAACGGCACGAACATTTTGTGGCTCATCTCGTCCCAGCAAGCGATCTCGGCTTCCGTGAGCCCGAGACGGTCGGACAGTGCCTCGCGGCGACTCTCAGGGAGGAGGTCGAGCACCTTGCGGGCAGTCTCCGCGATCCACGCCACCATGACGTTCGTGTAGGCGTTGTTGCGCAGCCCGCCCTCGGCCACGTCGGGGTACTTCTCGTGGAACTCGTCCGGGCCCATCACGCCGTGGATCTCATAGCGGTCGCGGTCGGGGTTGAAGCTGGCGATTGAGGCCCAGAAGCGCGCGATCTCGAGCATCATCTCGGCGCCGTACTGGCGCAGGAAGTCGAGGTCTTCGGTGGCTTCGTAGTAGCTCCAGATGTTGTAGAAGATCGCGGCGTTGACGTGCCGCTGGTTGTGACTGAGGTCCGGCTCCCAGCGGCCCGATAGCGGGTTGAGGTGAACGACCTGTGTCTCTTCCTTGCCGTCGCTGCCGCTCTGCCACGGATACATCGCACCGCGGTAGCCGGCGTCGCTCGCGGCGGACCGGGCTTGGCCGAGACGACGGAAGCGGTACATGAGCAGGGCACGGGTGATGTCGGGAAGGCGGAAGTTCAGGAACGGATAGACGTAGAGCTCGTCCCAGAAGACGTGCCCGCGGTAGGCCTCGCCGTTGAGGCCTCGCGCCGGGACTCCGGCGTCCCGGTCGGCCGTGTAGCGGGAGCACACCTGTAAGACGTGAGCGATGTGGAGGCGCAGCAGGAGTTGGACGCGATCGTTTCCCGGCAGCTTGATGTCGCAAGCGCGCCACAGCTCGTCCCACGCTCGCTTGTGGCGCTCGAGCGCCTCGGCGAACCCGGGATAGCGGCTCGCGGACTCCCCGGCACTCCCGAGCGTTTCGCTGATGCCGCGGTCGCGTGAGGTGTAGAAGGCGACCATCTTCTCGACGCGCACAGGCTCGCCCGCGCGCGCGTCGCAGAAGAGGACCTGTTGGATGTAGTCCTCCGTCTGGAACAGGCTGCGCCGGACATCGACGGGCTCGTCGGCGCGGAAGACGTTGGTGCGGGCGGCCTGGGCGAAGTAGAGGTTCGACTTGCGGGTCTGAACCTTCAGCGCGATGACTCCGGGGCCGAACGTCCGCGGAGAGACCGGGTCGAGGTGGCGGCCCTCGAGATCCGCGTAGCGTGCGACGCCGCGGTTCGTCACGCGCCCGTCGATCGCGGAGACGACCTCGATCCGGCCCGACCAGTTCTCCGGGGTGATCACCCATTCGATCGCTCCCTGGTGATGGTGGGCCATGCTGACGAAGCGACGACTGCGCAGGATGGTCTCCCGCCCGGCCTGGTCTCGGAAGCGCACCGTCCGGGAGAGGAGCGCGTAGCGGATGTCGTACTCGTGGCGGTACTCGAGCAGTTCGACGTTGTCCAGGCCGATCGCGTCCTCGCCCTCGATCCGCAGCTTGAGCACGAGCCAGTTGGGCAGGTTGACGAGGTCCTCGTTGAGGACGGGACGCCCGCCCATAAGCGTCGTCTCGCGGTTGTAGCCGCCGTGCGCGTACGTCCCCGGGTAATGGGCGCCACCCGCGTCCTCCCACTCGGCCGCGCCGCGTGTGCAGAAGTAGCCGTTGCCGGTGGAGGTCAGGGCCTCGCGCAGGCCCTCCCCGTCGGGCTCGAAGCTCTCGTAGGCGACGACCGCCTCGTCGGCGCGCTCGCCGCTCACCGGGCCAGCGTGTCCAGAAATCGTTCCACCTCCTCGATCGAGTCCAGCACGAACGCGGCGGATGTGCCGCGGCCCCCGATCTCCGGATCGTCGGCCTGGCCGACGAAGATGCCGATGCCCTTGCCGGAGAGCGCCCGGAAGGCGTCCTCGTCGGTGATGTCGTCACCCAGATAGAGGGGAGCAACATCGTCGCCGTCCAGTCCGAGCGCCTTTAGCAGGTACAGCACGGCCTTGCCCTTGTCCCATTCGAGCTTCGGCTGGATCTCATACACCATCTTGCCGGGTGTGACCTTGAGTTCGCCGGGATGCTCGGCCAGCACGCGGTCGACGATTGGCTTTATGGCCGGCCGGTCGGCGTCAGGGACGAGGCGGTAGTGCAGCGCGACCGATGCCTTCTTGGGTTCGACCAGCGAGCCCTCGATCGGGTCGGCCTCCTCACGCACGCGTTCCGTGACGCGCTCGATCAACTCCTGAAAGCCAGCGCCCGCCTCGTGTTCCAACGTGCCCTCAGTAGGACTCCAGATGTCGAAACCGTGGCTTCCCGCGACGATCAGATCGTCGACGCCCATGAGGCCCTGGACCACACGTCGATCGCGGCCGCTGACCACGCAAACCGGGCAGCGCTGCGCGACTGCCCGGACCGCCGCGCGCATGCTCTCCGAGATGACCGCGTCGTCCGGCCGGTCGACGATCGGAGTCAGCGTGCCGTCGTAGTCGAGGAAGACCGCCGGACGACGTCCCCCGAACTGCCGCGTGAGTTCGTCGCGGTCGCGCAGGGCGTGGGGCAGCGCTGCGATGCTCTTCCCGGCCGTCATCGCGAGCGCGCCGCGAGATCGTCGATCACGCTGGCAAGGTCGCTGTCGGCCTGCGCGTCGATGAGGCGTTTGCCGATGCCGTGCGCCTGCTGCTGGCAGGGCGCGTGGTACGTGACGGTGAGCCGCAGCGGCCGCAAGTCCGTCCGGAGCTCGACGCAGTCGTGCAGCATCATGACCGAGCCCAACCGTTGCCGCAGGTCATGCAAGTCATTGGGCTGCGAGAGCGGCGTCGACCTCGGCTCGCGTCGGCGGGTCGGCGCCCGGCCGGGAGCACGTGATCGCGGCTATCAGGGCCGCTGCATCGACGACGCTGCCGAGCGTCGCCTCGTCGATCGCCGCCAGAGCGTCGCGGCGCGCGCCGCCGACTAGGTCGGCACGGTGCAGCCCGTCGAGCAGACCGGAGGTGAAGGAATCACCCGCGCCGACCGTGTCCACGAGATCGATCGGCACCGCCTGCCGGTGTAACTCCAGGCCTGCGGAGACGGCGTAGACACCTGCACCACCGCGGGTCACGACGACCAGGGCGGGCCCCGAGGCGAGCCAGGCCTGCGCGACGTCCTCATCGCGCCGGTCAGGGTAAAGCCAGCGAAGATCCTCGTCGCTGACCTTGACGACGTCGGACAGGGCGACGAGACGCTCGATGTCCGGTCGCGCCCGCGCCGCGTCTCCGAGCAGCGCCGGCCGCACGTTCGGGTCGTACGAGACCGTCACTCGACCCCGCTTGTGTTCCCGCTCCACAAGGTCCACGACGCTCGCCTCGCCGGGTGGAAGGACCGTCGCCAATGAACCGGTGTGCAGACACCGGGCCTCGATCGGGACCGGCGCCAAGGGCCCCACATCCCAGTCGATCCGTAAGTCGTAGGAGGCGATCCCCGCCGCGAGGGTCGCGATCGCCAGGCTAGTCGACACACCCCCCTCCGGGCCTCCGTCGACCTGGACACCGCTGGCTTCCAGGTGGGCCGAGATCATTTCTCCGAATGCATCCCGCCCCAGACGCGTCTTGAGCGTCACAGGGACGCCCAGCCGGGCGAGACCGAGCGCGACGTTCGCCGGGCTGCCACCCGGGTGTGCGGCCAATGTCCGGCCTCCGCGCTGCCCGACCAAGTCGATGAGCGCCTCCCCGACGACAACGAACATCCGCTTTACCTCACTCAACGAGACCGATGGACTCCTGCGCCGCCGCACAGGGCGGGCCGCGACGGAGGCCGCGCTCGCCGCATCATAATCGCCCCCGAACCTCTCTCGTCGCTGACCCGGAACGAGATTCAGCGGTGGACCCTCGGGGTAAGATCGACCTATCAGCGACCAGGAGCGCCCTCTCTTCCTCGTGGTCACCATCAAGCCTCGACTCGACCGGCTTGAGGAAGCTGAGGCGCAGCTGCAGTCCATGCGTCAGAATGCCCTCACCGAGCCGGGATGCGTCTTCATTCACCTCGTGCAGCCGCAAGACGAGGCCGACACGTGGGTGATGCTCGAGATGTTCCGCTCTCGCGCCGCCTGGGACGAGCACATGCGCCAGCCCTACAACACCGAGGGAAACATCATCCTCGAGGACCTGCTGCGCGAGCCCTCAGACCTTCGCTTGTTCGACGAGAAGTAGGTTACGCCTCCGACGCGGCGACGCCGGCGCACTAACCCGGGCCACGGCTGCCGACCCGAAGCTGCAGGCGTGTGACGACGCCGCCAAAGGCGCCGCGGGACACCCCTCTCCCACGCGAGGAGCAGTCCGCGCGGGACAGTGCTGTCTCGATTTCGGCTAGCACGCCATAGCGCTTTGGACGACAACCAGTCGCCTCGTCGTCGGGGGCGAGACGGCTGCATCGCCGGGGCCGTGCGAGAGTCGGTGCGGCTCGACGTCGGTGTCGAGGTGCAGCAGCACTGCTTCGAGAGGCAAAGCATCAGTGGCGCCCGAACCGTCCAGTGCTTGCCCACCTTCGCCCGGATGACCGGGAGCAAGCGGCGCCACACACACGTCCCGCGCCGCGGGCGGAGCATGGTGGCAACAGTCAGGGGGCTGCCACGCCAGGCTGATGCAATCCCGAAAGCAGGCGTCCGCCGGCCCGACACGGGACGCATGCTTCGCCACGCGCTCAGCAGTCTCGCCGTGCCCGGCGCGACGACTGGATCGCCCGGACGATGCGCAAGCCGAATCACGCGAGGCTGACGGCATGCGTCGCACTGCTGCTTTGATCGGGCGTGAGACTCCTGGTTCGCCACGGTTCCGACAGTCACGTCGAC
>DATJYY010000018.1:0-33286 GCA_035499395.1 Solirubrobacteraceae bacterium | reverse complement strand
CGCAACACCCCGCTCGGGTTCGCGGTGTCCGACGACGAGACCGGCATCACCTACGACGACATGAAGACCCGGATCACGGGCGAGCTCAAGAAGGTGTTCCGGCCCGAGTTCCTGAACCGCATCGACGAGGTCATCGTCTTCCACAAGCTGACCAAGGACGAGATCAAGGAGATCGTCGACCTGCTGCTTCGCAGGATCCGCGAGTCGATGGCCGAGCGCGAGCTCCAGCTGGAGCTGTCCGAGCCGGCCAAGGACATGCTCGTCGACAAGGGTTGGGACCCGGCGATGGGTGCCCGTCCGTTGCGGCGCGCGATTCAGCGTTACGTCGAGGATCCGCTCGCGGACTTCGTCCTGCGATCGCAGGTGGCGTCGGGTTCGACCGTGATGGTCGACTGGCCGGCGGGCGAGGACGGCGCCGAGCCTCCCGCTGATGCCGAGGTCAAGCTGACCGTGATCGAGCCGGCGCCCCAGCCGACTCCGGTCGGGGTCGGCGCCGAGGGCGGCGAGTCCGGCGCCGAGCCGGCGGGGTCCGAGGACCCGGCCGGGTCCGACGACGCCCCCGAGAGCGAATAGCCCGCTTCGCGTCACCCCCGCCCGGGGTGACGTGCGCCGGCATCAGCTGCGCTAGGCGATCCGGATCGGACGCGAGTCACCCCGGAGGGGGCGGCGACTACGGAGCTTGCAGCAAGCGAACCGTCGTCGCGGGTCGTTCCGTCGGGGCGGCGGCGTAGCCTCGGCTGCGCCGCCATGCCGCGTCCAACTTCGATCCACGTCTGCTCGGCCTGTGGTCACGAGAGTCCCCGCTGGGCTGGGCGATGCCCGGGCTGCGGCGAATGGAACACACTCGTCGAGGAGGTGCGCCCGCGATTGCCGGGGGCCGCCGCTCGGGCAGGCGGATCGCGCTCTCAAAGACGCCTGGTCGTGACCCCGGTTGCGCTTCGAGACGTCGCCGCGGCCGAGCGCGAGCGTCTGGCCACCGGGATCGGCGAGCTCGACAACGTGCTCGGTGGCGGGATCGTGCCGGGCTCGCTCGTTCTGATCGGCGGCTCCCCGGGCATCGGCAAATCGACGCTGACCACGATGGTGCTGGCCAACCTGCACGGTGCCGGACATCGCACGCTGTACGTGTCCGCCGAGGAGTCCGCGGCGCAGATCCGGCTGCGCGCCGAACGCCTCCAGAGCACCGCGCTCGACATCCCGGTGATCGCCGAGACCGATCTCGGGACGGTGCTCGCCGCGCTCGAGCACGAGCGCCCCGAGGTGTGCGTGATCGACTCGGTGCAGACGCTCCACTCGCTCGAGCTCTCGAGCGCGGCCGGGTCGGTCGCGCAGGTCCGTGAGGTCGCCGGCGAGCTGATGCGAGTGGCGAAGGCTCTGCGGATCGCGGTGCTGCTCGTCGGGCACGTGACCAAGGACGGCTCGCTCGCCGGGCCGCGCGTGCTCGAGCACCTGGTCGACTGCGTGCTCTCGTTCGAGGGCGAGCGCGAGCGGACCTACCGCACTGTCCGGGCGATCAAGAACCGGTTCGGCTCCACCAACGAGGCGGGCGTGTTCGAGATGCGGGACGACGGCCTGGTCGAGGTCCTGGACGCGTCGGCCCGGTTCGTCGGCGAGGCCACTCGGGCGCCGGGGAGCGTGGTGCTGTGCGCGATCGAGGGCTCCCGCCCGCTGCTGGTGGAGGTCCAGGCGCTGGTCTCGAGCTCGGAGATCGTGCCGCCGCGGCGGGTGGCATCGGGCATCGACCGCAACCGGCTCGCGCTCGTGCTCGCGGTGCTCGGCCGCCACGCCGCGATCGGCGCCGGCAGCTCCGACGTGTTCGTGAACGTGGTCGGCGGGGTGCGGGTGGATGAGCCCGGAGCGGATCTCGCGGTCGCGCTGGCGGTCGCAAGCGCGGTCAAGGGCATCGCGCTGAGCGGCGCCGGAGGCAGGCCGCTCGCGTGCTTCGGCGAGCTGGGGCTGACCGGCGAGCTGCGGACGGTTGCCCACGGCGACCGGCGCGTGGCCGAGGCGGCCAAGTTCGGGCTCCAGCCGGTGCTCGAGCCCGGCGCGCACCCGACGTTGCGAGCGGCGCTCGCGGCTGCGCTCGGGACCGACCGGCGCAACGAGCTCGCCGCCTGACATCTTGCTTTACCGAAATCAGGTTCACGGTGCGGATCGCGAACCGACGACCGCCTCGTGCACGCCCCGCGGACTGCTGCAACGGGACGAGGGGGGCAATCCTGTGTCAAGAAGCGGTAAAATCGCCCGTGATGCCGCCGCGTTCCGGGGAAGAGCTCAAGGGAGAGCTCGAATCTCGACAGGATTCCCGGCTGGTGAGGGCGCTGGAGATGGTCGCCCCCGGAACATCTCTCCGCGAGGGGATCGACAACATCCTCCACGCGCGTACCGGCGGGTTGATCGTGATCGGCGACCCCGACGAGCTGGCGTTCCTGTTCTCGGGCGGGATCAAGCTCGACCTCGACTACTCGCCGGCGCTGCTGTACGAGCTGGCGAAGATGGACGGTGCGATCGTCCTGAGCTCGAATGCCACCAAGATCGTCCACGTCAACGTCCAGCTGACGCCAGACCCGACGATCCTGACGTTCGAGACCGGCACCCGCCACCGGACCGCGGAGCGCGTCTCCAAGCAGACCGACGCGCTCGTGGTCGCGATCTCCGAGCGCCGCGAGGTCGTCTCGCTGTACGTCGACGGCATCAAGTACATCCTGGAGGACATCCCGGTGGTGCTGGCCAAGGCCAACCAGGCGCTGGCCACGCTCGACAAGTACCGCAGCCGCCTCGACCAGGTGTCGACGCGTCTGACCGCGCTCGAGTTCGAGGGCGGCGCGACGCTGCACGACGTTCTGACCGTTCTCCAGCGAGCCGAGCTCGTCACGCGAATGGCGGTGGAGATCGAGCGTTATATCGTCGAGCTCGGCACGGAGGGCCGGTTGATCGAGATGCAGCTGGACGAGACGATGGTGGGCGTGTCCGCGGATAAGACGGCACTCGTCCACGATTATCTGAGCGAGGACACCGACGAGACGTTCGCGACCGCGTTCGACCAGCTCGTACGGCTGCCCAACCAGGATCTATTGGACTTCGGTCGGCTCGCCGAGTTGCTCGGCTACGACCGCAAGCTGAACACCCTCGACTATCCGACATCTCCGCGCGGCTTCCGCATTCTGGGCCGGATTCCACGTCTGCCCAAGCTGGTCGTGCAGCGGATCGTGAGCGAGTTCGGAGGGCTCGAGGAGTTGCTCGCCGCCACAGACGGCGAGCTGGAGACCGTCGACGGAGTCGGCGAGATCCGTGCGAAGGACATCCGTGAGGGTCTCCGGCGTCAGCAGGAGATCAACCTCGTGGATAGGTACCTGCAAACGTAGTCAAAAGGGAGTGGAACGATCGAGCGCGGGTCTTCGGACCCCGCCCGTCCCGGAAAGAGGAGGACACCATCACAGAGCTAATGGAAGAGCAACTGGAGGACCTCGAGATCGCCGAGGAAGAAGTAGAGGTAGAAGTAGTTCACATCGAATTCGAAATCGGCGACAACGTCGTATATCCCCACCACGGGGCGGGAAAGGTGATTCGCAAGGAGCAGAAGGAGATCCTTGGCGAGCGACGCGAGTATCTGACCATCAAGATCCTGCACAACGACATGACCGTGATGGTCCCCACGGAGAACGCGGCGCTGGCGGGTCTCCGCCGGGTCATCGACGAGGAGACGGTCCAGAAGGTTCTGGGCGTGCTCCAGGACGAATGCTCGGAGATGCCCAAGAACTGGAATCGCCGCTTCAAATACAACCGCGACAAGATCAAGACCGGCGACATCTATGAGCTCGCTGAGGTCGTGCGCAACCTCGCCATCCGCGAAGCCGAGAAGGGGCTTTCGACCGGCGAGAAGCAGATGTTCACACGCGCGAAGAAGATCCTCGCCTCCGAACTGATGTACGCGCTTGGGATGGATGAGGACGAGGTCGAGGAGCACCTCCAGGGCCTGCTGTTGGAGTCCTACAACGGGAAGAGCGGTAAGTCGAACGGGAAGGTCACCGTCGGCGCCAAGTAGGCGCCTGCGAAGCTCATGGCGGTCGCGTTAATCGTGGCCGCCGGGCGTGGGGAGCGCCTTGGGTCGGACCGGCCCAAGGCGCTGGTCACGCTTGGAGGGAGGCCGATGCTCGAGTGGAGCGTCGCCGCGATCCGGTCGGTGCCCGCGATCGAGCGGATCGTGGTCGCGCTGCCGCCCGATGCGCTCGATGCCGCGCCCGCTGGGACGGTCGCGGTCGCCGGCGGTATCGTGCGCTCGGCTTCGGTTCGGGAGGCGCTGCGCGTCTGTGGCGATGGGGATCCGGTCGTAGTGCACGACGCGGCGCGACCGCTGGCGCCCGCCGCGCTGTTCGAGGACGCGCTCATGCAGCTCGAGGCCGCCGGCGCGGACGCCGTCATCGCCGCCACCCCCGTGTCCGACACGATCAAGGAGGTCGGCGATCGCCTCACGGTGGCGCGGACGCTCGATCGTTCGCGGCTGTGGGCGGTGCAAACCCCCCAGGTGTTCCGGCGCGCCGCGCTCGAGCGCGCGCTGATCGGGGCCGACGAGGAGCTGCTCGCGGCGGCCACCGACGACGCGTGGCTGATAGAACGCGCCGGCGGCACGGTGCAGGTGGTGGAGTCCGGGGCGCGGAACATCAAGGTCACGACGCCGACTGATCTGAAATTGGCCGAGCTCCTGCTGGCCGAGGACGTCAGTTGACCGTCACGACCGGGCTCGGCTACGACTGCCACCGGTTCGCGGAGGGGCGCCGTCTCGTGCTCGGCGGGGTCGAGCTCGAACACGACCGAGGCCTCGCCGGCCATTCGGACGCGGACGTGCTCACGCACGCGGTAATCGATGCGCTGCTCGGGGCAGCCGCGCTCGGGGACATCGGCGAGCACTTCCCCGACACCGACGAGCGCTACCGCGATGTGGATTCACTCGAGCTTCTGCGCACGACGGTCGGGATGCTCTCGGGGCGCGGGTTCTCGGTCGTGCACGTCGACGTGACGGTGGTGATCGAGCGACCGCACGTGGCTCCGGTCCGCGACGACATCCGCTATTCGCTGGCGCAGGCGATCGGCATCTCGCCCCAGCACGTGAGCGTCAAGGCGACGCGCGGAGAGGGGATGGGCTTCGTCGGGCGGGGCGAGGGCGCGGCGGCGCTCGCCGTTGCTACGGTCGAGCGATGAACAGCGTCCACAACGTCGTGTGCTCCTCGGGCTGGTGGGCCCGGCGTGCGGAGTTCGAGCTGATTCCGTTCGGCCTGAAGGGAGTCGATGCCGGCGACGACGTGCTCGAGATCGGTCCCGGCTTTGGCGCCACCACACGAGTCCTGGTCCAGCGCTTCGGCCAGGTCGAGGTGCTCGAGCTCGACGCCGGCTATTGCCGGCGCCTGCGCGCCGAGCTAGGCGACTCGGTGACCGTCACCCAGGGCGACGCGACCAGGCTGCCCTATCCGGACGGTCGCTTCTCGACAGTGCTGTGCTTCACGATGCTCCACCACATCCCGACGCTCGACCTCCAGGACCGGGCGTTCTTGGAGATCGCGCGTGTGCTGCGTCCCGGCGGGACGTTCGCGGGCACCGACAGCCTCGGGGTCGGCTTCGTGTTCAAGCTGATCCACATCGGCGACACGCTGAACCTGATCGATCCCGACACGCTGCCGAGCCGGCTCGAGGCGGCCGGCATGGTGGGGCCCGAGGTCAAGGTCGGCGGGCGGTCGTTTCGCTGGCAGGCGACGAAGCCCGCCGTTTAGCCTCCGTTGTTCGTCGGGGGGCGCTGGCGTCCGGCGGCGGCCACGGTTGAAACGCCGGGCACCTGGAGGGAGGCGGTGGCGGCCGGGCGACCTGCATGACTCGTCAATGGGCGCGGCATCCCGGAACCGTGACGAGTTACGCGCGCCATGACACGCGTTACTCGTCACGGTCCAGCCGGCGTGCGTCGAATGACGCGTTAAGCAGGTAGGTCCGGGATCAGGTGCCGTGGCGACGGCGGGCCGTCCCGCTCTGCTCCAGGTGCCCGCCGTTCGTGGCGCGGCTGCGCCGGGCGTCGGGAGGACGCACTTATGCCCCGGGGGCGCCGGCCCGCCGGCGGGCCGCCCGCTCGCGCAGCTGCTCCTGCTCGACGAGCCGGCGGAGCTGTCGCAGGGTGTCATGCATGTGGCGGGAGACGCTCGGAGCGGCGATTTGCTCGGCGAGCCAGCCGCTGATGCCGGCGCCGGCGACGCCGTAGGCGAGACGCAGCTCAACCCGCGTCCGCCCGCCCGGAGCTTCGCGCAGCCGCCAGCGGCCCCGCTGGTCGAGGCCTGTGATCGAGGTCCAGGCGAACTCGTACGGCTCGGCGAACTCGACGACCTCGATCAGCCCGCCGACCTCTGCCGCCCCGATCCGGAACAGCATCCGGTAGCGTGCGCCGAGGCCGGTCGGAATGTCGCCGGCGATCTCCCAGCGGGTCATGCCCGACATGTAGGACAGCACGCGCTCGGGGTCGGCGATGATCGACCACACGGCCTCGATCGGCGCCGCCACCGCGATGTCGTCCTTGATTCTCATCCGATCACCGGGAACCGGCGCTCGGAGGCGAGCGCGTCGAGCGTCTCCTGCATGAGGCGCATCAGATGGTCGTAGATCTCGTCGACGTCGGGATCGGGGCCGAACTCGGCGCGCAGGTCGATCGCCGGGAGGGTCTCGATCGTGATCTTCGCGGGCAACGGGATGTGGCCGAAGTCGCCGACGTTGACGATCCACGGGAGCGACAGCGAGATCGGCAGCACCTTGAGGCGGACCAGGCGGTCGAGCGCGAGCACCCGCGCCAGGCGCTCGCCGCGAGTCAGGAACAGTGCGGTTTCCTGTCCTCCGATTGCGACGACGGGGACGATCGGGACCTCCTGATCGAGCGCGAGGCGGATGAAGCCCTTGCGGCCGCCGAAGTCGACCCGGTCCGACTGCCAGCTCGGGCGATGGACCTCGTAGTCGCCGCCCGGGTAGACGAGTAGCGCGGCCCCCGACGCCAGTGCCTTGCGCGCGTTGTTCGGCGACGCGGCGACCGTGCCGAACTTCCGCAGCCAGCTCAGGCCGGGGAGCGACAGCACCAGGTTGTGGGCGAGCTGGTAGAAGGCCCGCTCGACCCCGAAGTACGTGCTGAATGCGACCGTGAACACCATCGTGTCGGGAATCATGTTCCCACCCGAGTGGTTCCCGACGAGCAGCACCGGGCCGTCGTCGGGGATGTTGCCCAGACCACGCACCTCACCCCGGAACCAGATGCTCGAGAGCAGCCAGAACAGCGGGAGCTGCTCTCGGATGTAGTCAGGGTCGCGCTCGTCGAGGTCGGCCCGCGGGATCCGGCGCTGGACGACGCCGGCGAGCCCGCGCCAGGCTTTATCGAGGAGCGACGGCGACGGTGACGGCCCCACGCCGAGATTGTCGACGTCTGCCGGCGGCTCGTGACCGTTGCGACGTGGAGATTTGGAAGCTTTCGCTTGGGCCATGGGCAGGGCGTCAGGCGGCCTCGGTGTCCGCTCGGTACGCCCCTACGGCGGCGCTCTCCGCGAGCTGCGCTCGGCTGAAGAAGCGCAGCAGCAACTCGTTGGTCTCCTCCGGACGCTCCACCTGCGGCACGTGGCCGCACGCGTCGATTGTCACCTGCTCGGCTCGCGGCAGCGATTTGCCCACGTGGCGCGAGAACGCCGGCGGCACGAGGCGATCGTGGCTGCCCCACACGAACAGCGCTGGCGGGCGGAGCTCGGCCAGCCGCCGGTAGAACCCGTTGCGGCCGAACGGCGCCTCGAGATAGATGTTGCGCGCGCTAGCCAGCAGCGCGTAGCGAGCGCCCGCGGTGTGGTAGATCCGCTGGAACTCGTCGACCACCAGGTCGGCGACCGCGGGATCGATCAGGTCGCGGTCGTGGAACATGCTCCAGAGCTGCGACGCGACCACCGATCGGCGGAACGTATGCGGGAGGAGGCCGAGCTCGGGGCGGAGCAGGCGGACGATCGGGTGAAGCCCGCGCCTGATCCACGCCACGGCCGGACAGAGCAGTCCGAGCGCGCCGACTCGATCGGGCGCGAGGAGGCCCATCTCGATCGCGACCCGGCCGCCCATCGAGTTGCCGACGACATGGGCGCCCGGGATCTCGAGCTGATCCATCAGCCCCAGCATGATCTCGGCGAACCAGCGCGCGGTGTAGCCGCCGAGGGCCGGCTTGGATGAGGAGCCAAACCCGGGCAGGTCGGGAGCGTGGACGCGGTAGGAGCGGCTGAGCGCCGCGGCGGTCTCGAACAGCGAGGCTCGCGTCCCGCCGAGGCCGTGGAGGAGGAGCACGTCGGGGCCGCGGCCCATCGTCAGCGTCGAGATGCGATGGCGGCCGACGGGGATGTCGTGGATCTCTAGCAGCGGTGGGCGGCCGCCGACGAGCCGGAACATCCCTTCGAACGCGATCGCGTAGTCGAGATTGCCGCGGACGTTTAACAGCCGCTGCTGGAACGCGTCGATGCCGGAGAGCTCGCCGCGGCGCAGGCGCAACCAGGTCCCGACGTCGGTGGAGAGCGTCACGTCCGGGGTGCGCCGAGACCCGCCCTTGCGAACCCTGGCGGCGCCGGTCGCGCAACGCACCTCCCAGGTGTGGCCGAGATCACACAGCGTGATGCGGTAGGTGGCGTCGAAGCCCGGGTCGGTGCCGAGATACCGGTCGGGGAGCGACCTGAACGCCTGCTCGACGGCGATCAGTTGGTCACTGGTTGACGGTCTCCCCGCCACTTCGGCCACCCTACCGACCCACCCGGCCAGAAGTGCCTGCTGGCGCTAGGGTTGCCGGACCATGCGCAGAACGATTCGCCTGCACGACACGCGCACCGGCAGGGTGCTGCCGGTGGAGCCGGACGCCGAGGACATGGTGCGGATCTACGCGTGTGGCCCGACCGTATACGGCCGGATCCACGTCGGAAATGCTCGCCCGTTCGTCGTGTTCTCGCTGCTCGCGCGGTTGTTCGTCCATGAGGGCTACAAAGTTACATTCGTTGCAAACATAACGGATGTCAACGACAAGATTTACGCCGCCGCCCTGACTGCCGGGGTCGGCAGTGAGCGGCTGGCGCACGAGATGGCCGGCGCGTACGTCGCCGACACCGACCGTCTCGGCCTCGGCCGACCCGACCAGGAGCCGCGAGCCAGCGAGACGATCGGGGAAATCGTGGAGCTGATCGAAGAGTTGATCGAGCGCGGTCATGCCTACGCGGTGGATGGCGACGTCTACTTCTCGGTTCGCAGTTACCCGGAATATGGCGAGCTATCGCACCGCGACGTGGAGGAGATGGACCAGGGCGAAGGGGTCGAGGGTGCCGAGCGCAAGCGCGACCCGGCCGACTTCGCGCTCTGGAAGGCGCACAAGCCGGGCGAGGACACCGCCTGGGACGCGCCGTGGGGACGGGGGCGGCCCGGTTGGCACATCGAGTGCTCGGCCATGGCCGAGGAGCTTCTCGGGATCGGGTTTGAGATCCACGGCGGTGGCGCGGACCTGATCTTCCCCCACCACGAGAACGAGGCCGCCCAGACGGGCGCGGCCCACGGCGCGCCGCTTGCCAAGCTATGGGTCCACAACGGGATGATCAGGCTCGACCAGGCGAAGATGTCCAAGTCGGTGGGCAACATCTTCCTGCTCCACCAGGCGCTCGACGCATACGGGCGGGACGCGCTGATCATGTACTTCTGCGGCGGCCACTACCGCCAGCCGGTCGAGTTCGACGAGGAGCGCCTGTCCGAAGCCCGCGCCCGGGTCGAGAGGATTGCCGAGGCGGCGCGCCGGCTCACCCCCGGGCCGTCGCCGACCTGGTCGGCACCGCTGCACGAACGGTTCTTCGACGTCCTCGCCGACGACTTCAACACGCCGGCGGCGCTCGCGGCCGTGTTCGACTGGGTTCGCGAGGCCAATCGCGGCGAGGCGGGTGCGGGCGACGCCGATCTGCGCGACATGCTCGGCGTGCTGGCGCTCGACAACCTGCTCGACGTCGTTACGGTCGATGCCCCGACCGAGGTCGTAGAGCTTTCCGGGGCCCGCGAGCTGGCACGTGCGGCGCGAGATTACGCCGAGGCCGACCGTCTGCGAGACGAGATCCGCGCGCACGGCTGGGAGGTCCGCGACGGGCCGGACGGTCCCGAGCTGCTGCCGGCCGGCGTGGTCATCTGAACACGTCCGAGGGCTCCTACTTGACATCGGTGCGGTGCTATGTCACCCTGCCGCGCGGGAGAGTAACGGTAGAGTAAAGCTTTAGCCTTACCGCAGCAGAGGGTGCGCCGGACGCCGGTCGCGCTCAATTCATTGCACATAGGCGCCAGGGGAGGTAGTGCGCCACGGCTTCTGACCGACCTGTCGCAGGTCGAGAAGGGATATTCGTGGCACGGCTGTCCCCGTACTCACACCCTCAACTTCAGGTTGAGGATGGCTATCTGATCGCTCTTGCCAAGCAGGGAAACCCGGTTGCGTACGACTCGATCGTCCGCCGCTATTACGGGTTCGTCCGCCTCAAGGCGTCTTCGTACTTCCTGGCCGGCGGCGACGCGGACGATCTGATCCAGGAAGGCCTCGTCGGCCTGTACAAGGCCGTTCGCGACTACCGCACCGACCGCGAGTCGAGCTTCCGCAACTTCGCCGAGCTCTGCATCACCCGGCAGATCATCACGGCCGTGAAGACGGCCACGCGGAACAAGCACTCGCCGCTCAACCAATACGTGTCGTTCTCGAGCTCGCCGGCCGCCGCAGCCGAGGGCGAGCCGACGCTCGACGAGATCATCCCCGGATCGCCGGTTCACGACCCGGTCAACCAGGTGATCAGCTCGGAGGAGCTGCGGGCGCTCGTGGCGTGCATCTCGACCGCGTTGTCCGAGCTCGAGTCCCGCGTGCTCGCGCTGTACCTTGACGGCCACTCCTACGAGGAGGTCGGCCGGCGGATCGGCTGCGACTGCAAGACCGTCGACAACGCGCTCCAGCGGGTCAAGCGGAAGGTCGGACAGCATCTCGCGGAGCGGAGCGCGCCGGTCTAGACGGGCCTCTATCGCCGCCGGGGGCGCGTGTCTTGCCATGGGGCAATGGCGATTCCAGCGCCTCCGATCAACCGTCCTCAGATAATCTCTATAAAAATGGTTGAGATTGGCGAGCCCGTAAGCTTGCGCTCGACCGCGCTGCGGTTGTCAGGCACTAAGCGAACAGGAGGAGCCCGTCCATGAGCGCACACGACCACGAGCACGCCGGACCGGGCTACGCGTCTCCCGAGGTCGCACGCCAGCAGCCCCCCGAGCAATTCGTTTACGTGGCGTCGCTGTACGAGGGGACGGGGATCAACAAACCGGACTTCATCGCGGTTGTCGACGTCGACCCGAGCTCCCCCACCTGTGGGCAGATCGTCAACCGCACGGACATGCCGAATGTCGGCGACGAGCTGCACCACTTCGGCTGGAACGCATGCTCGTCGGCGTGCCACTCGCAGCTCAAGCGGGACACGATGATCGTTCCCGGGCTGCGGTCCTCGCGCCTGCACATCATCGACATCTCCGAGCCCCGCGCGCCGCGGGTCAGGAACGTGATCGAAGGCGAGGAGATCAAGGAGAAGCTGGGGCTGAGCGCGCCGCACACGGTGCACTGCATGCCGGGCGACATCGTGACGATCTCGATGCTGGGCGATGCCGACGGCAACACGCCCGGCGGTTTCGCCGTCCTCGACGCCCGCGATTTCTCGGTCGCCGAGCGCTGGGAGCGGGACGCCGGCGGCATCGAGTTCATGTACGACTTCTGGTACCAGCCGCGCCAGAACGCGCTGGTCACGAGCGAGTGGGGCGCGCCGAACACGTTCAAGGACGGGTTCAACCCGGCCGACGTGGCCGCCGGCAAGTACGGGCGCAAGCTGCACTTCTGGGACCTCGAGAAGCGGGCGAAGGTGCAGACGATCGACCTCGGCGACGAGGGCTGGATCCCGCTCGAGATCCGCTGGCAGCACGACCCGGATTCCGCCCAGGGGTTCGTGGGGGCGACGCTGTCGAGCAACATCATCCGGTTCAACCGGGACAACGGCAGCTGGTCTACCGGCAAGGTGATCGACGTGGCCAACGAGGAGCTCGAGGGCTGGCCGCTCGAGGGCGGCGTGCCGGGGCTGATCACCGACCTCGTGCTGTCGCTCGACGACAAGGACCTGTTCTTCTCGAACTGGCTCCATGGCGACGTCCGTCATTACGACGTCTCCGACCCGTCCAACCCGGTCCTCAAGTCCCAGGTCTGGCTGGGCGGGCTGCTCGGGCGCGACGGCGGTCATCCGAAGGCACCCGGGCCGCTCAACGGCGGACCGCAGATGATCCAGAACTCGCTCGACGGCGACCGGGTGTACGTCACGAACTCGTTGTTCTCGACCTGGGACAACCAGTTCTATCCCGGGATCAAGGGCTGGCTCACGAGGCTGAACCGCCAGAGCGACGGCACCTACGCGCTCGACCCCGACTTCTTCGTCGACTTCGACGAGCAGGCCGAGGGCGCGCGCCCGCACGAGATCCACCTGCCTGGCGGGGACTGCACGACTGAGATCTTCCAGTAGCACCGCTCGCAGCGAGCAGGTCGGCCGCGTACTGGCCGAGCTCCGCCGGCTGAGCGAGGTGGAGGATCCAGGCCCGCTACGTCGAGCGTATGCACGCCCCCGACAGCGGGTACATGACGGTCGACATCCCGCTCGACGCCGGCGTCGTCGTCTCGGCTCGCCTCGGCTAGTCCGGCCCGTCCCTCTCGCGACGGAGCGTGGCGCGGAGCGCCTCGAGTCCCGTGAAGCGCGGCTGCCAGCCAAGCTCTCGCTCGGCCTTGGTCGTGTCCATGATCGCGGGGTGGCTCGCCGCCTCGATCCATTCGGCGGCGGGCGGCGCGAACCACGGAAATGGGATGCGCGCGGTGGCGCGCGCGGCGGCCTCGGTCATGCCGGCGGGCACGGTGATCGGCGTGAAGCCGAGCTCGCGGACGACGTCGGCCGCGGTCACGATCCCGTGTCCGGCGATGTTGTACGCGCCCGGCGGCCCGTCGCCCACGACGCAGCTCTGCAGGGCCCGGCCGACGTCATCCTCGTGGATGAACTGCATCGGCAACTCGGGAGTCGGGACCGGGATCGGCAGCGGCAGACGACCGGCGAGGTCCAGCGCGCGTTGTGCGATCTCGGCGAGCGGCTCTGGCAACGCGCTCTTGGCGCCGACCGCGTGTGGCCCGAGGACGATCGGGGGCCGGAGCAGGTACAGGGCGAGATCGGGGTGCGCGTCGGACTGCTCGCGCAGCAGCCGTTCGAGCTCGGCCTTCTCCTGGGCATAGAACAGGCGCGTGGCCGGGCGGGTCGGCCAGTCCTCGGTCATCCCGATCGGGTTGTCGGGGTGGAAGCCGTACGCCGCCACCGAGGACGCGTACACGAACCGGCCGGCGCCGGCGGCGGCCGCGGCGCCGAAGGCGTTCAGCGTTCCCTGGACGTTGATCTCGCGGATCGTCTCCCGCGATGCCGTACCGGTGATCATGAACGCGAGGTGGACGACCACGTCCGCGCCCTCGAACGCGTCCTTCAGCGCGCCGGGATCGCGGACGTCGCCTCTCCGATACTCGAGCTTGCTCCACCCGTACCTCCTCGGGTCGAACGCGCGCCGCGCGATGCCGACCACGCGGGCGATCCGCGGGTCATCCTGCAGCAGCGGGATCAGCCCGAAGCCGAACGTCCCCGTCGGTCCGGTGACCGCGACGGTCAGGCCCGGGTCAGACAAGCGAGGCCTCGAGGCCGAAGCGAGTCGCGATCACGTCACCGACCGCGTCCGGATCGACTTCGGCGACGGTGGCGCCAGCCGGCGTCTCCCGGGTGAGCGACATCCCTCCGTTCCAGTCGCTCAGCGACTCGCGCGTTCCGTCGGGCCGCTGCGCGCTGACGACGAGGCCGGTGACGAACGGCGAGCGGGGATACGTGGACGTGTACCAGTTGCTGGTCACGACGTCGACGAACGGGACCGGCTCGGGGACGAATCCGTACAGGTCGACCCACGCCCCGCTCCGACCGGCCGACTGCAGCACGAGCTCCGGGCCGTCTTCGACGATTCGGTGTCGCCACCCCGATTGCTCGTGTTCGCCGCCGGGGCCGAACGGGATCGGCTCGAGCAGGGTGCCGTGGCCGAAGCCCACGTCGCCATGCCAGCGCGTGCCATCGGCCTTCACCCCGAGCAGGAGGTGGGTCCGCGGCCGGGCCGCGCCGTGGGGGGAGCCGACGCGAACGCGCGCGAGGAACAACTCGGCCTCGGCGCCGAGCGCCTCGACGGCCGCCTTCAACAGCAGGTTCTGCTCGAAGCAGTAGCCGCCGCGCCGGTTCGAGACGAGCTTGCACTCGAGGTCATGTTGCTCGAGCGACACCGCGATTCCGCGCCGCGGATCGAGGTTCTCGAACGGAATCGCGGTGACGTGCGCCCGGTGCAACTGGTCCAGGTCCGGCCGTCCGCGCAGGCCGATGCGCGCGAGATACGCGTCGAGGTCGAGCATCGCGGACGACTGTATCGACGGCGTCCGGTAGCGGAGCGGGTGTCCCGCGGTGGACCGGGGAGGACTCGGATCATCCGGCGCCGCCCGCGCGGGACTGCGAGCGGCGCCGGCGCCCCACGCCGTTCGCTCAGCCCGTCGACAAGTGAAAGCGCGGCGCCCAGCTGCGACGATTCGACGGCGGGCATTTCAGCCCGGGCCATCGGGGCTGCATCACAGCTGGGCAACCGCCTTGAATGGTTCCTCCAGACGAGGGATTGTTCGAGATACGAACAATCCTCCTACAGGCGAACACTGCAAACGTAATCGGCAGATCTCCCCAATGTCAAGAGGATTGCGATCGTGACTACGTCCGGTGCGTGAGGCTCAGTCCGGGACCGCGCCGCAGGTGATGTTGAGCGCGGTGGCGGTCATCGTGCGCGCGTAATCCGAGGCCGCGATCACCGCCGCATTTCCGACATCGGCGAGCGTCGCGGCGCGCCCGAGCATCGTGCGCCGGACGGTCTGCTCGGTGATCGCCTGGCGCCACGCGAGTCCCTCGGGAATCGTCTCGGGGATGCCGCCCGTCTGCAGCGTGAGCACGCGGATCCCGTACTGACCGAGCTCGCGCGCCAAGCTCCGCCGCAGCGACTCGACCGCGCCGAACGCGACCTGGAGTCCGCCGAGCTTCGCCGTCGGCGGGCCGTAGCCGCCGAAGGCGAGAATCACCCCGGACCGCTGCCTGATCATGTGGCGCGCGGCCGCGCGCGAGGTCACGAACATCGCCTTCACGGTCCGGTGGACGGGTTCCATGAAGTCCTCGACCGACATCTCGTGGAGCGGCGTCCCCTGCACGTCGCCCTGGGAGATCAGGCAGAAGGACACGTCGAGGCGGCCGTCCTTTCCCGCGACCGCGTCGGCGTGAGCGTCGACCGCGGCCGGGTCGAGCGCATCCAGCTGGGCGATCTCCGCCTCCCCGCCGGTGGCGCGGATCTCGTCGGCCACCGCCTCGAGCGGCTGCACCGTGCGCCCGACGAGGTGGACCTTCGCGCCCTCGCGCGCAAACGCCCGCGCGACGGCACCGCCGATCGCGCCGCCGCCGCCGTAGATGATTGCGTTCTTGCCGTCGAGCAGCACGTCGGGGTCTCCTTTCGGGTTCATGGGCGCAAATGAGTCACGGCCACGTCGTACTCGTCGGCGAGGCGCGCGGCGACGAGCGACCGGTGGCAGGCCTCGGGGTCGCGCTCGACGCAGAACAGCGCGGCGGCGCCGTCCGCGGGAAGCGCGTCCGCGAGGAGATGGAGCGGTGCCTGGTCGAGGATCTCGCGTGTGTAACGCCTGGCGTACTCCGGCGCGAGCACCGTCCGGGACCGCTTGCCCTCGCCCCGACGCGTGTCCTCCGCGTACTGGAGCCGGCGGAGCTCGGTCGTCGGCGCGAGCTCCCTGTGGTGCTCGTAGGGAATGCCCGCGCCGGTCAGGGCTCCCTGGAGGCGGGCGGAGTTCGCCCACGCGTATTCGGGGCCGCGGACTCCCCGGCGCTGGCGAACGTCGACCACCAGCCTCACGTCGGCGGCGGCCAGGGCTTGAAGGAAACTGTCCAGGTCCCAGTCGTAGACCCCGATCGTGACCACGCGTCGCACCGGGCCCACCATGTCACAGCGAGCGCCTGCGGCTGGCATCCTGCGCTGTCCGACGAACGTGGACCGACCGCGAGAGAGGCTCGACCGATGACCACACCCGATCCCGACACGCTGCTCGCGGAGACGCGCGCGTTCAACGTCGAGCTCGAGGAATTGCTGAAGACGATCCCCGCGGTGAACACCGTGCCTCCCGAGGAGAGCCGCCGGGCCCGCCGGGAGGGTCGCGGCATCTTCCCGCCACCCGTGTACGTGGCGGAGGCGCGCGACGTGGAGATCGAAGGTCCAGGCGGTCCGATCTCGGTTCGGATCATCGCCCCGCAGCAGCGCGAGCCGCGCGGCACGTTCCTCCACTTCCACGGTGGCGGTTGGACGCTCGGCGACAGCGACGGGCAGGATGTCCGCCTCCAGCGGCTGGCGCGCGACACCGGTTTGACCGCAGTGAGTGTGAACTATCGGCTCGCGCCCGAGAACCCGTACCCGGCCGGGCCCGACGATTGCGAGGCGGCGGCGCTGTGGCTGCTCGGGGCGGAGGGTCGCTCCGTCGTGGGGACCGCAGGTCCGCGCGCTGTCGGCGGCGATTCGGCGGGCGGCCACCTGGCCGCCTGCACGCTGCTGCGTCTCCGCGACCGTCACGGGATCGCCGACGCGTTCGGCGCGGCGGTATTCCAGTACGGAGGGTTCGACCTGTCGATGACGCCGAGCCAGCGGTTGTGGGGCGATCGCAACCTCGTGCTCTCGGGCCCGATCCTGGTGTGGTTCGGCGATCAGTTCTTGCCCGGGCGCGACCGCGAGCAGCGCCGGGACCCGGACATCTCGCCGCTGTTCGCCGAACTGTCGGGCATGCCGCCGGCGATCTTCACGGTCGGCACCGCGGATCCGCTGATCGACGACACGCTGTTCATGGAGGCGCGGTGGCGCGCGGCTGGTCACGCCACCGAGCTGCGGATCTGGCCCGAAGCGCCACACGGGTTCGTATCGCTCCCGATGAGCGTGGCCGACGTCGCGCTGGCCGCCGAGCACGACTTCCTGAACCGCACGCTCGACTTCGAGCCCTGCGTTTAAGGGCCGCGAGGGGTTCTCAGTCCGACAGCCAGTCGGTGAGCCCGACGAGCGCGAACACGCGCTGGACCTGCTCGGTGGGCTTTGCCAGGACGAGCGTGCGCCCGTTCGACTTGGCGTCCTGCTTGGCCTTGATCAGCATGCTGACCCCGGCGCTGTCGACGAACGTCAGCTCGCCGAGGTCGAGGGTCACGTGGGCGTCGGGCCTCGACAGCAGCTCGTTGAGGTGCTGTTCGAGCTCCGGGGCGGACACGACGTCCAGCTCGCCAGACAGCGCGAGCACTACACCCCCGGCCTCCTCCCTGCGGTTGATCGAAAGCTCGGTTGCTACGGGCTCGATTGTAATGACGATCTCGCTAACGCGGTTGCGCGATGCTTCACACCCGGGACACATCTGACGGTGCGCCCGGCTAGCATCCGCGGCGCCAATAGCGCGCGGCCAGGCCGGGGCAGCGCCCGACCGTGAAGGAGTACACACGGAATGGAAGGTCTCCAAGGAGGTACGCGCGCGACCGCGCGGCGTGCACTCAAGTTTGTTGTTCTGATGGCCTGCGCGGCGCTCGTCGTTGCGCTGGCGAGCGGCACGGCGCTGGCGAAGAAGCCGGCGAAGAAGCACAAGGCACCGAAGGTCACGATCCACACGCCGGTCACGCCGGGGGCGGGCTATCTCGCACTCGGTGACTCTTACGTGTTCGGATACGAAGAGCAGCAGGTCGTTCCAGCCCCCGACTACGCGGACGCCTCGAGCTTCATCGGCTACCCCGAGCTGCTCGGGTCCGAGCTTCACCTGACCGTCGCCAATGCATCGTGTCCGGGCGAGACGTCCTCGAGCTTCATCGACCCGACCGCGCCGAGCAACGGGTGCGAGAACGCCCCGAACGGCGGTGCGTCGTATCGCCCGACGTCCCCGCTGCACGTCAACTACAGCGGCTCGCAGCTGAGCTACGCGGTGTCGTACCTGAAGACGCACAAGAAGGTCCGGCTGGTGTCGCTGATGATCGGTGGCAACGATCTGCTCCTCTGCCAGGAGACCACCGCCGACCATTGCGCCTCGCTGCTCGAGCAGGCCTCAGTGATCGGAACGGTCAGCAAGAACATCAAGACGATCCTGTCGACGATCCGGAACAAGGCGCACTACGGCGGGCAGATCGTGTTCGTCAATTACTTCTCGCCGAACCCGGCGCTCAATTCGACCACGGCACTCGGCAACTCCACCATCGCCTCGGTGGTCAAGCCGTTCCACGTCGTGATCGCGGACGCGTTCGATACGTTCGCCGCGGCGGACGCTCATTCCGGCGGCAACCCCTGCACCGCCGGGCTGCTGAACCAGCTGTCGACGGGCGGCTGTGGAATCCACCCGAGCTACGCCGGTCGGGCCCTCATGGCTCAGGCCGTCGAAAAGGCGATTCGCATCGGCTAAAGCTGAGGGAGAGGGATGATTGAGGCGGGTCGGTGAGGCGCCGAGTCTCACCCCGCGAGGGCCCTTCCAGCCTGGGCGGCCCGCTTCGATCTCTCCTACTGTCGGCAACCGGATGTATGGCCTTGAGGGACCCGCTCAGGTCTTAGTCGCGGGGCAACACGGCAGTAACATGTGGCCATGAAGGCATGGTGGCTTCCCTGGCTGCTTCCGGTCGCTCTGCTGGGGGTTGTCCTACTGGTCGCGGTCCTGGGCAATGATGTGGCGTACCTAGCGATACCGGTGGGGTTCGTGGCGTTTGTGGGCGCTTGCCTTCTGTGGCGCGAGCGATTCGGTCCGAGCAAAGACGACCCCGACCGCGACATGAACTACTGGCGGCTGCCGCGCCCACGGCCGCGCTCGTAGGCGGACGAATCGTCGTCCCGAAGACGCGGGACTCAACCTTTCAGCCGTGCGGGACCCTTAAGCGGGCAGATGGATCACCGGCGAGCTGACTTCGAGAACTTCGTCGCGCACAACACCGACGCGCTGGTCCGGACCGCGTACCTGATCGTCTGGGACCTGCCCGAGGCGGAAGACCTGGTTCAGGAGACGCTGCTCAAGGTGGCCGGACGCTGGCACCGCGTCCGGCGTATGGAGCACCCAGTCGCCTACGCGCGCCGGATCCTCGTGAACCTGGCGCTGAGCGGCGCCGACCGCCGCGGACGGCGCCGCCGGGAACTGACCGGCGAGCCACCCCCCGAGCGCGGCGACGACTCGCCCGAGTCGGGTGCGATCGACACGCAGGACGAGCTGATGCGCGCGCTCGCGGCGCTCCCGCCGCGCCAGCGCACCGTGCTCGTGCTCCGCTACTTCCTTGACCTTCCCGAAGCCGAGGTTGCGGCCGCCATGAAGTGCTCTCTCGGCACAGTGAAAAGCACGGCTTCTCGTGGACTCGCGCGACTCGAGCAGACGCTGCGCACGACCAATGACACAAGGAGCATCCCGACATGACCGACCAGACCGAGCTGCGCGCGGCGCTTCGCGAGCGCGCGGCGCACGTGCCCGCATCGAGCATCGACCGACTCGTCCACCACGACTACCACCCGCGCACCCGCCTGATGCGACCACCGGTCGCGATCGGCGCCCTCGCGACCGCCGGTGCGGCCGGCGCCGTCGCGGTCGTGATCTCGCTCAGCGCCGGCGCGTCCAATGCGTTCGCCGGCTGGAGCCCGACGCCGACCCCGCCCGGACCGAAGCAGCTCGCGGCGGCGAACGCCGACTGCCAGACCCAGTCGCCGATCGCGGGGCTGCCGTTGAAGCTGAGCGACACGCGCGGGCCCTTCACGTTCTCGGTTTACGCCGACGCCAACGCGAGCGCCACCTGCATCAAGGGGCCGGCGTTCACTGCGGTGTCCGGCAACGAGTCGAGCGCGCCGATCTCGGTCCCCGCCGGCCACATCCTGCTCTCGAGCTCGCACACCGCCAACCGCGCCGGTGATGCGTATTCGTTCGCGGACGGCCGCGCCGGCGACGGCGTGAGCGCGGTCACGCTCACCCTCGACGATGGCAGCCAGGTGCAGGCCACGGTCGCGAACGGTTGGTTCGTCGCGTGGTGGCCGGACACTCAGGCCGTCAAGTCCGCGGCGATCACGACGCCGACCGGCATGACCACGCAGACGTTCCCCGCCGCGTCGCAGGCTCCGTGCGGTCCACAGCCGTGCCCGTCCGGCGGCTTCAGCCAGTCGAGTGGGTTCAGTGGAGGCGGCGGCGGGGCCAACGTCAGCGGTTTCAGCGAGGCCGGCGGCTCAAGCAAGGGCGGGCGCCGCTCGCGATGACCGGATCTGGTTTGCTTGTGAGCAGTGCGCCGAGCCTGCCTGATCGCCGCGGTCGCCCTCGCCGCCGCCGGCTGCGGGAGTAGCGTCACCCACAGCGCATCGACCAGTACCGCGCCTAAAAGCTCGACGCCGGCGTCGTCCACGACGGCGTCGGCGCCGTCCGCGGCAGCGTGCCACACGGTCCCGGCGCCGGCGCCCAAGCCAAACGGGCATCTGTCGGCGCCGCATCTCCGACTCGATCCGCAGAAGACCTACACCGTCACGATCGTCACCAACTGCGGGACGTTCGCCTTCGCGCTCGACGTGGCACAGTCGCCGAGGACGTCCGCCTCGTTCTACTCGCTGGTCAAACGCGGCTTCTTCGACGGGACCACGTTCCACCGGGTCGCCGCCGGGTTCGTGATCCAGGGCGGCGATCCGACCGGGACGGGTGCCGGCGGTCCGGGTTACACGGTCGTCGAGGCCCCGCCGCAGAGCACGCAGTACGTTCTCGGCGACGTCGCGATGGCCAAGACCCAGACCCAGCCGGCCGGGGCGTCGGGCAGTCAGTTCTTCGTCGTGACCGGCCAGAACGTCACCCAGTCGGCCGGGCTCACCCCCGATTACGCGCTGGCCGGCAAGGTCGTGTCGGGTATGAACGTGGTGCAGAAGATCGGTTCCCTCCCCACGAACCCGCCACAGGACGGCTCGCCGACGCCGACCGTGGTGATGTCGAGCGTGACCGTATCGACCAGCTGACGTGATCGAACTCGACGACCCGCGGGCGGATGACGTGCGTGCGCTGCTCGCCGTCCACCTCACGTTCGCACGGGCGCAGACCCCGCCCGAGGATGCCCACGCGATGGACGTCGACGGCCTGCTCGACCCAGCGGTGGCGTTCTTCAGCTATCGCGACGGCGGCAGGCTGCTCGCGGTCGGGGCGCTCAAGCAGCTCGACCCGCACCATGCGGAGATCAAGTCGATGCACACGGCGCAGGGCGCTCGCGGGCGCGGCCTGGGCCGCCTGATGCTCGACCACCTGATCGCGGTGGCGCGCGAGCGAGGCTACAAGAGGCTCAGCCTCGAGACCGGGTCGATGGCATCGTTCGCGCCGGCACGGTCGCTTTACGCGAGCGCCGGTTTCGCGGTGTGCGAGCCGTTCGGCGACTATCCCGCGAGCCCGAACAGCACGTACATGACGCTCGCGCTCGTGAGCTAGAACGGGCCGCGAGGCTCGTACGAGCCGGGCCGGGCGCCGACGGACACGAATGTCAACCCGTCGGGGCCCGCGACCGGGCACCGGGTCGAGCCCGGATCGAAGCGCACGAAGCTGCCGACCCGCACCGGGACCTCGACGCCGTCGACCCGCCAATGGCCGCCGCCGCGGATGACGACCGACACCTCTTCCTGCCCGGAGCGAGTCTCGTCGTGCTCGTGACCCGCCGCGTTCGGCGGAATCTCGAACCAGTTGATGCCGAACGCCTCGACGCCGAGCTCCCGGCGGACGAAGCGGACCGCGCCGCCCGGTCCCGCGCCCTCGAGTTCGTCCACATGCACGACCGAATAGCTCACGGCGCGGACGCTATCGGCTACCTTCGGCGCGTGCTCGACAGCTTGCGCGTCGATGACCCCGAGAACCGCCTCGCGGGGGTCCGGCTGTGTTCGGACCTCCCGCTCGCGGACCCGCAGTTCATCAGGGCCAACGGCGGTTGGGTGCTCGACTTGCCCGACAACGGCCTCGATCGTCTCGAGTACAAGCTCGAGCTGTGCGATCACGACGGCGACACCGCCGTCGTATGCGATCCGGGCAACCCGGAGCGCGCTCCGGGGGCGTTCGGGGAGAAGTCGGTCCTGCTCGGGCCTGGCTATCGCGCGCCGGCGTGGCTCGAGCGGCCGGCCGTCGAAGGCGCGGTCGACGCGACCACCGTCCGCGTCCTCGGCCGCGACCTCGACATCGCCATCTGGTCGCCGTGCGACGGCCCGCTGCCGCTGCTCGTGGCGCACGATGGGCCCGAGTACGACGAGCTGGCCGCACTGACCCGCTATGCCGGCGCGATGATCGAGGCCGGTACGCTCGCGGCGTTTCGAATCGCGCTGTTGCCCCCCGGCGACCGCGACGAGTGGTACTCGGCCTCGGCCGCTTACGGGCGCTCGCTCTGCAACCGGGTCCTGCCGAGGCTGCGCGAGCACGTCCCGGTGACCGGCTTGCCGGTGGGCATGGGCGCGAGCCTCGGCGGCCTCGCGATGCTCCAGGCACAGCGCACGTGGCCGGGCTCGTTCGCCGGGCTGTTCCTCCAGTCGGCGAGCTTCTTCGTCCCCCGGTTCGATCGCCACGAGTCCGGGTTCCCGCGCTACGCGCGGATCGTGCGGTTCGTCCGCCGCGTCCTGCGCACGGCGACTTTCGGCGAGCCCGTGCCCATGGCGATGACGTGCGGCGCCGAGGAGGAGAACGTCTACAACAACCGCCTGATGGCGAGCGCCCTCGCCGCCCAGGGTTACGACGGGCACCTGAGCGAGGTGCCCGACCTGCACAACTACACGTCGTGGCGGGACGCGCTGGATCCGTACCTGACTTCTCTGCTCGCGAGTCTCTGGCAGCAGCGATGAACGGAGTCGCGGTCTACGGCCACTGGGGACGCCCGGTGCTGGTGTTCCCCGCCGAGCGCGGCGACGCCGGGGAGTTCGAGCGCCGCGGGATGGTCGGCGCGGTCGGCAACCTGATCGCCGAAGGGCGGGTGAAGCTCTATTGCGTCGACTCGTTCGACTCCGAGTCGTGGTCGAACCGCGACATCCCGCTCGAGGAGCGGGCTCGCCGCCACCAGTTCTACGAGTCGTGGATCGTCAACGAGGTCGTCCCGTTCGTCCGCTGGGACTGCGGCGGCGCGAGCGAGCTGATCACGTGCGGCGTGAGCCTCGGCGCGTACCACGCCGCGAACTTCGCGCTCAAACGCGCCGACCTGTTCCCGCTTGCGATCTGCATGTCGGGCAACTACGACCCGTCCGCCTGGGACGGCTGGGGGGAGCGCGGCGACGCCACCTACTTCAACAACCCGATGGATTACGTCGGCCACCTCGGGGGCGAACACCTCGACTGGCTGCGCAGTCGGGCGAGCCTGCTGCTCGTTTGCGGGCAGGGGCAGTGGGAGGACACGACCGGCGCGCTCGAGTCGACGCGCCGCTTCGCCGGGCTGCTTCAGGCCAAGGGCATTCGGTGCGAGCTTGACCTGTGGGGGCACGATGTTCCGCACGACTGGCCGTCGTGGCGCGCCCAGCTGGCCCACCATCTGCCACGCTTCACCTGAGTCATGGCGGAGACCACGCACCTGATCGGACTGCTGCTCGGCACCGAGGACGACTGGCCGGCGGCGTTCGAGACGCTGGTGTCGCGGCTCGGGCCGATCACCGACGCCTCCGGCCATACCCACCGGATCGCCACCGAGCGGATCACGATGGAGCCGTTCGACCTGCGCGACCGGCCGCGCTACGAGCTTGTGATCGACCGTCTCGCATACTGGTACTACCTCCCGCGGGAGTGGCTGAAGAAGGTCGCGCTGATGAACGACGTGTACCTGCTCAACAGCCCGTTCACGTTCCAGGCGATGGAGAAGCACGCCGCCTACTGCGCGATGATCCGCCTCGGGCTGAAGGTGCCGCCGACGGTCCTGGTCCCGCACAAGGACCCGCCCGACAATGCCCGCTTCCAGTACACGGCGGCGCGCTACAACCAGCCGTTCGACCTTCCCGCGATCGCCGAGAAGATCGGCTACCCGCTGTTCATGAAGCCATACGACGGCGGGCAGTGGATCGGCGTGAGCCGCGTGCGCGACCGCGACGAGCTAGAGCGCACGTACGACGCGTCGGGCCGGCGGCTGATGCACCTTCAGGCATCGATCGAGAACTTCGACGTGTTCGCCCGCTCGCTGTCGATCGGCTCCGAGACGATGGTCATGAAGTTCCGCCCCGATCAGCCGATGCACGATCGCTACGAGGTCGCCCACGACTTCCTCACGCCCGAGCTGGGCGAGGAGGTGCTGACGATCAGCCGTCTGGTCAACGCGTTCTTCCGTTGGGAGTTCAACTCGTGCGAGTGCCTCGTGCGCGGCGACGACGTGTACCCGATCGACTACGCCAATGCGTCGCCTGACGTCGCGCTCACGAGCCTGCACTACTACTTCCCGTGGGCGATCAAGACGCTTGTGAAGTGGTGCACGTTCTGCCTGGTGACCAACCGGCGGCCACGGCTCGATCTCGACACGCGCCGCTACTTCGAGATCGGCGACCGCGAGGACCTGAGCTACGCCGACAAGCTCGCGGCCTACCGCCGGCTGGCCGACGAGCACTTCGAGGCGGACCGCTACCACGACTTCTGCGCGAGCCGCCTCGGCCACGTCGACGAGCTCGTGCTCGACTGGGTGGACTCGGCCGACTTCGACCGGCTGCTCGTGAGGACGGTTCGGGCGACGTATCCGGCGCACGAGCAGGAACGGTTCGTGTCACACCTCCGCGGCCTGGTCGGTCAGTGGGTGCGCGAGAACGGGCGCGAGCCCGCCTGGACGGCATAAGGCCAGAGTTTCAGCCGTCGTCGACGAGGCCGACGAGCGGGCCGAGCAGCCTTCGCGACCGCCGGGAGAGGCCCGGCAACGCGAGCAGCCGGTGGTTCGGGGGCGCGCCGGAGCGGAGGCGGTCGAGCTGCTCGAACGCGGTCGGGCGCCAGCGCTTGTCGACAACCTTATGCGGGGCCTCGTCGCCGATCGTCGCGACGTCGACCTCCAGGTGCTCGGCCCACAGCCGCAGCCGGGTCGCGCGCGCCAGCCCGGGGTCGTCGGTGACCACGTTCATCTCGGTGTCGTTCAGCAGCGAGTGGGCGTTCAGGTTCGCCGACCCGACCGTGAGCCAGCGATCGTCGACGATCCCGACCTTGGCGTGCACGTACAGCCGATCGTCGCGATGGCCACTCAGCGAGCGGATTGTCGCGGCGAGCAGGCGGCCGGCGTCGTCGTCGGCCTCGACGAGCTGTCCGAGCTGTCCCATCGTGTCGTCCTGACCGTTGTTGGCGCGAGCGGGCAGGACGATGACGAGCCTGAACTCGTCGCACGGTGGCCGGCGGAGCTTGTCGGCCAGCAGGTCGGCGATCTCCGGTGCCCACAGGAACTGGTTTTCGAGGTAGATGAAGCGCTGCGCGCTCCGGATTGCGCGCACGTAGCTCTCGAGGATCCGGTACTCGCCATTGCGAACCGCGTCGTACATGCCATTGGCGATCGTCCGCACCACCTGGACCGTATGCTCGCCGGCGGGCGCGGGCGGGGCGGGTCGCTCGAGTTCATCGCCGGTCAGCTCCCGCCACCGCAGCGCGAAGTGGTCATCGACGTCCGCGACGGCTGGGCCGCGAAGGCGGGTGCCGACGTCGTGCCAGCCGAGCCGGCGTCGCGCCGGGTGGTCGCTCGTGTCAAACCGGTCGCCGGCATAGTCGGTCATGTCGATGCCGCCCACGAACGCGATCTCTCCGTCGACGATCACGGTCTTCTCGTGATGGCAATGGAACGGGTGCTCGCGCGGATCGGTCTCGCACCGGATCCTGGTGCCCCGTGTCAGCGTCTCGACGCCCTCTCGCACCTCCTTGCGCGTGGGATGAAAAGCTGGCACCGGGGCGCCCGCCCAGACGAGCACGTTCACGTCGACCCGCTCGGCCGCCTCCGCCAGCAGCTCGCCCAGAACTCCCGGACGCTCGCCCCTGACCAGCTCGAAATACGGTGCGATGTGCCAGCCCGTTATGTGAACGTAGTCGCGGGCGCCCGCGATCGCGTCCGCGATGGCCGGGAACGCCTCGGCGCCGTCGATCAGCACCTCCAGCGAGCAGCCGGCGCGCGGAGGCGGATCGCCTGAGACCCATGGCCCGTCGTCCGGCGGGGCGAGAGCGTGGCTCCATCCGAGGCGGCGCAAGCGCCACCAGTGCTTCGCGCGTACCGCCGCCTCGACGCGGTCGCCGACGATCGTGTCGACGGAGGAGATGAGCGACGCGGACGAATCGGGCATTCCAGAGAGTGACTACCCGATCCGTCCGCTAACGGTCACATCAGGCCGTGATCGCCTCAGCTGTGACCAGCTCGGGCTGGTCGCGCTCGATCTCGTGCTCGCGGACCAGCCACAGGGCGAGCAGCGCACCGGCGAACGCGAGCGCGGCGCCGGCCACGAGAATCGTGTTGAGGCCGCTCAGGAATCCGTCGCGGGTCGCGCTGGCGACCGCCGCGCGGGCGCCGTGCGGCACCGACTGCAGGGCCTGCTGTAGCCGGCCGCCCGAGGCCGCCTCGATCAGCTGGCGGGGATGGCCGCCCGTCGCGGCCGGCGTCCCGGCTGCCGCGGCGGAGATCTTGTCGGCGCCGCGAGCGAGGAAGATCGCCCCCCACGCCGCCACGCCGACCGCGATCGCGACCTGCCGGAAGGTGTCGTTGATCCCCGCGGCCATGCCGCTCCGCTCCTTCGAGACCACGCTCACCGCGACATCCGCGATCACCGGGTTGAGCAGGCCGACGCCGATGCCGGCGACGATGAAACCGGGCAGCAGCGCCGTCCAACCATCGCTCGGCGTCAGCCCGGACATCAGCAGCAGTCCGCCTCCGATCATGGCGAGGCTTGTCGCCATCAGGACGCGCGCGTGTACGCGAGCCATCAGGGCGACGGCGAGCGGCGCGACCAGGAACGGCACCAGCGTGATCGGCAGGTATCGGAGACCCGCCTGCAACGGCGAGTAGCCGAGGTAGTTCTGCAGATATAGGGTCAGGTACAGGAACAGCGCGAACAGCGACGCCGAGACCGCGGCCGCGGCCAGCTGGACGCCAGTGAACGCGCGCCGGCGGAACAGCTCGAGGGGGAGCATCGGCTCCCGGACGCGCTGCTCGATCGCGGTGAACGCCGCGAGCATCGCCGCGGCGCCGGCGAACAGCCCAAGGATCAGCGGGCTGCCCCAGCCGTCGTCGTTCCCGCGCAGGAGTGCGAGCACCAGCATGATGAGCGCGCTGCTGAAAGCGACCAGCCCGAGCCAGTCGATCCGCGTCGCATTGGGATCGCGGGACTCGCGGATCCGTAGGAAGGTCACGACGATCGCGGCGATGCCGATCGGGACGTTCAGGAAGAACACCCATCGCCAGCCGAAGGCGCTCGTGATCGCGCCGCCGACCAGTGGGCCGACAGCGACCGCGACGCCGATCGTCGCGCCGTACACGCCCATCGCCGTCGCGCGCTCCCGTCCCGCCGCGAACTCCTGGGCGACGAGCGCCAGAGAGACCGCGAACATCGCGGCGCCGCCGATCCCCTGGATCGCGCGCGAGATGTTGAGGAACGTCGCATCGGGCGCCAGCCCCGCGGCGAGCGAGGCCGCCGAGAAGATCCCGAGCCCGATCGCGAACACGGCTCTCCGCCCGAGGCGATCCGCCAGCGAGCCGGCGGTGAGCACGACCGCCGCGAGCGACAGCGTGTAGGCGTCGATCACCCACTGCACGTCGGTGAAGCTCGCCGACAGGTCCTTTTCGATCGATGGGAGCGCCGTGTTAACGACGGTGATGTCGAGCAGCAACATGAAGGTGCCGACGCTCACCGCCAAAAGGGTCCACCACTTTCTAGACATCTTGAGATACCTCCGCTTTCACACCGTAAGCTGCTAAACTTGTCAGGCAACCTTGTAAGGCTTCCGAATTGTCTGTCCACCTTATCAGGAGTCCTGACGAAATGTCAATCGATCAAGACATATCGCGCCCGCCGTTGATGATTCGCCTGCTCAGCATCGCTTTCGACGATTTCTGCGAGGGACTGGAACGGCGTCTGGCGGACACGTCGTACAACGACATTCGGATCAGCCACGGGTGCGTGTTCGGCAACATCGACCCCGAAGGGACCCGTCTCACGGAGCTCGCCGAGCGAGCTCGCATGACCAAGCAGTCGGTGGGCGAGGTCACGAGCGACCTCGAGCAGCGAGGCTATGTCGAGCGTGTTCCCGACCCGACAGACGGCCGGGCGAAGATCATCCGCTTGACCGAGCGCGGACGCGATGCGCAGGCGCTCGGCGTCGGGCTCATCGACGAGCTCGAGCAGGAATGGGCCGAGCGCTTCGGCGCCGAGCGCGTCGCCGCGCTCCGGGAGGCGCTCGAGGCGATCACCGGCGAGCAGGTCGTGGCCGTGCCGGCGTGACCGAGGCCAGACTCCAGCAAGGCGTCCCCGTCACCGGCGGGTGGTTCGTGGTCAATGCGCGCGACGCCCGGTGGATGCACAACGACATGCGCGCGGTGTGCCGGTTCGGCGGCGAGGGGGAGGCCCACTTCGACGACCTCGGGGTCGGTCTGTACTGGATCCAGCCCGGCAAGCCGATGTCGCTGTACCACCACGAGGCGGGGCAGGAGGATTTCCTCATCCTGCGCGGTCGCGGGACCCTGATCATCGAGGCGGAGGAGCGTGCGCTCGAGCCGTGGGACCTGGTCCACTGCCCGCCGCGCACTCCCCACACGATCGTCGCCGCCGGCGATGAGCCGACGCTGATCTTCGCGGTGGGCGCCCGCAAGGAGAAGGGCAGCGCGCGCTACCCGGTCGAGCCGGCCGCTACCCGCCGCGGGGCCGGCGTGCCGGACGAGTCGACCTCGGCGCGCGAGACGTACGCGAGCTTCGGCGAGCCCCGCGCGGGGCCGGCGCCGGACGTCTTCTGAGGCCGGTCGCCACCGGCACACCACACCGGTTAGGCTGCCAGCGCACGGGCATGGCGTTCGACCTCGTCATCGACATCGAGAACACCCCCGGAGCGCTCGCGCAGGTCGCCGCGGCGATCAGCGACGCGGGCGTGAACATCGCGGCGGCCACGTGCATAGGGACCGGCGAACGTGCGGAGATGCACATCCTCGTCCCGCACGCCGAGGCGGCCAGGCACTCGCTGGCAATCTCGCATCTCGCGGTCAGCCGCGAGCGCGAGGTGGTCGTGATCGACGTCGAGGACCGCCCCGGAGTGCTGGCCGACCTCACGCGGAAGATCGCCAAGGCCGGCGTCGACCTCGACCTCGTCTACGTCGCCACCCGGAACCGGGTGGTGTTCGGGTCGGCCGACCTGGCCGGGCTGCGGACAGCGCTCGGCGACGGCAACTGACCGCAGGCGGAGCGGCTGTCACAGCCGCCGCGGCTACCTCGTCTGAACTGGTGCAATCGAGTACGAGGAGCCGAACATGAAAATCTTCGTTGCAGGCGCCACGGGCGCAATGGGCAAGCAGCTGGTCCCCCGGCTGATCGCCGCCGGCCACCGCGTCGTCGGCACTACGCGGAGTGAGGACAAGGAGGCCGTTCTGTGGGATCTCGGCGCCACGCCGGTGGTCGTCGACGCGCTCGACCCCGACCAGGTCGCGCAGGCCGTCGCCCGGGCGCAGCCCGATGTGATCGTCCACGAGCTGACCTCGATCGCGGAGTTCGACCTGCGGCACTTCGACCGCAGCTTTGCGATGACCAACCGGCTGAGGACCGAGGGCACGGATCACCTGCTGTCAGCCGGGCGTGCAGTCGGGGTGAAGCGGTTCGTCGCCCAGAGCTACACGGGCTGGCCATACGCTCGGACCGGCGGCCCGGTCAAGACCGAGGACGATCCGCTCGACCCGACCCCCGCGCGCGAAATGCGCGAGTCGCTCGCCGCGATCCGGCACGTCGAGGAGGCGGTGACGGGCGCCGACTGGACCGAGGGCATCGTGCTTCGATATGGCGGGTTCTATGGTCCGGGCACAGGCCTGTCTCCAGGTGGTCCCGAGTTCGAGATGGTGCACAAGCGCAAGTTCCCGGTGGTCGGCGACGGGGCCGGCGTGTGGTCGTTCGTGCATATCGGCGATGCGGCCGAGGCGACTGTGGCGGCGGTCGAGAACGGTAAGCGCGGGATCTACAACGTCGTCGATGACGAACCCGCCGCGGTCTCCGACTGGCTGCCGGCGCTGGCGCAGGCGATCGGCGCGCCGAAGCCGTGGCGCGTGCCGAGGCTGGTCGGACGGGTGCTCGCCGGGGAAACGGCGATCGTGATGATGACCGAGATCCGCGGCGCATCGAACGCCAAGGCCAAGCGCGAGCTCGGCTGGGAGCCCAGGCACCCGAGCTGGCGGGAAGGATTCGCGGCATGAGCTCGAACCCTCGCTCGAGCGAGGACCTGCTCGACGAGCTGCGTCCGACGTCGTTCGCGATCGCCTACAGGATGCTGGGCAGCGTCGCCGAGGCCGAGGACATCGTTCAGGAGGCGCTGCTTCGCGTCCACCGCGCGATCGAGGACGGCGAGCGGATCGACTCGCCGCGCGCGTTCGTGGCGACGATCACGACGCGCTTGGCGATCGACGAGCTCCGTTCGGCTCGGGCGCGCCGGGAACGCTACGTGGGGGAGTGGCTCCCGGAGCCGGTCCTCACCGACAGCCTCGACGACCCCGCCCAACACGCCGAGATCGCCGACTCACTCTCGATGGCGATGCTGGTCCTGCTCGAGACGCTCTCTCCCGAGCAGCGCGCGGTGCTGCTGCTGCGCGATGTGTTCGACTACGGCTACGGCGAGATCGCCGAGATCGTCGGCAAGAACGAGGACAACGTCCGCCAGCTCGCGACGCGGGCGCGGGCTCGTGTCGAGGCGGGGCGTCCTCGCTTTCAGACCTCGCGCGAGCAGCGCGACGAGCTCGCCAAGCGGTTCTTCGCCGCGGTCACGGATGGGGATCTGGCCGGACTGGAGGCGCTGCTTGCTCACGACGTCGTGCTCACGGGCGACGGCGGCGGCAAGGTGCCCGCGCTCGGCCGCCCGCTGGCGGGCCGGAGCCGGGTCGCGAACACGCTGTTGACCTGGGTCAAGCTCGGCGCCCGCATTGCCGGCGCGTCGCTGCGGGAGGTCGAGGTCAACGGTATGCCCGGCGCGTTGCTGCTCGATGGCGACGGCCTGCTGTTAGGCGTGTGGGAACTCGAGATCGGCGGCGGCGAGATCCATGGGATCAATTCGGTGGTCAACCCCGACAAGCTCGCCCACCTGGGCCCGCTGGCGGACATGAGGGCGCTGCTCCGTGCCAGCGTCGCCGCCGGCGATGGCCCCTGACGTCCAACTCGACAGGTTGCATCCGGCGAGATTGCGATTTCAGGCCATGGTGGCGGGGAACTGCAAGCTCGCCGGCCGTGGAGCAGCGAATTGGACGTTGGGGTTCACATCCGAAGGTACGAAGCCCCGTTGACGTCGAGGACGGTGCCGGACGCCATCTCGGCCTGTGGCGACGCGAGGTACAGGACGGCGGCGGCCACCTGTTGGGGCGTGGCGACGCGCCCGAGTGGGCTCTCGGCGCGCCGGATCTCGCCGCGCTCGCCTTCGAGCTCGCTAGCGGCCATGTCGGTCTCGGTGAACCCGGGGGCGACCGCGGTGACCGAGATCCCGCGCGGCCCGAGCGCGCGCGCCAGTGACTGGCCGAATGCGATCAGGCCCGCCTTGCTGGCGCCGTATCCGGGTTGATCGGGTTCACCCCGAAACGCGCCGCGCGAGGCGACGTTGACGATCCGCCCACCGCCGCCCATGTGCTGCACGACGCACCATGTCACGTTGGCGGCGCCGATCAGGTTAACCCCCAGCGTCCGCCGCCACGACTCCTGCCACTCCCAGTAGGAGGTGTCCGTGATCGGGTGCGGCTCGAAGATCCCGGCGTTGTTGACGAGCACGTCGATCCCGCCGAGCGCCTCGGCGACGTCGTCGACCATCCGGCGGACCGTGCCGGCGTCGATCAAGTCGGCGCCGACCGCGAGATGGCCGTCGCCCGGCAACGACTCCTGCACGTTGACCGCCTGTTCACGACGCGTGCCGTAATGGACGGCCACACGATCGCCGGCCTCGGCGAACGCGGCGGCGATCGCGGCGCCGATGCCCCGGGAGGCGCCGGTCACGAGCACGGCCCGGCGCACGCGGTCGGTGTCTGGCATGCAGAGGCCGGCGGGACGTCGCTCAGGTGACGACGCGGCTCAGCAGCGACTGGAGCGTGGCGCGCTCCTCATCGCTGAGCGGGGACAGGAGCTCGTCGCCGATCTCCTCCTGGGCGCGCTCCGCGCGCTCGAGGGCCTTACGGCCCTTCTCGGTGATGTCGACGACGTGGCGGCGCCGGTCGGCGGCGTCGCGCCGGCGCTCGACGTACCCCATGTCCTCCATCTCGTTGAGGAGAAGGACGCAGTTGTTCGGGTCGATCCAGAGGGCCTCGCACAACTGCTGTTGAAGCGCGGGTGCGCCCCAACGTAGGTAGCTGAGAAGCATCAGCTGCCGGAGCTTTATGCCCAGTCGCTCCTCGGTGCTGCGCTTGTGGATGACCTTTGCCAGCCGCAGCAACATGACCGCAGTCCCGGGCGAGGTGTCTACAGCCATCGCGATTTGCAGGGTATCAGGATTATCATCTTGCAGCTAATGATAGTCCATGATACAGTGATCATCAAGCGAACAGCGACAAGCTTTAGAGAGGGGATGATCACTATCAATAGTCTAATTATTGGAGAACGGCGCAGGTGGGTCGCTCTCGCAGTGGTGTGCATGGGTCAGCTGATGATGGTGCTCGACGCGACGATCGTGAACGTCGCGCTCCCGTCGATGCAGCGCGACCTTGGCTTCTCGCAGGCGAACCTGGCGTGGGTGATCGACGCGTACATGATCGCGTTCGGGAGCTTCCTGCTCCTGGCGGGGCGACTCGGCGACCTGCTCGGGCGCAAGCGCATGTTCCTGTCCGGCCTCGTCGTGTTCACGCTTGCCTCGATGGCGTGCGGGATCGCCGACGATCAGATCCTGCTGATCGTCGCGCGGTTCATCCAGGGTCTCGGCGGCGCGGTCGCATCCGCCGCGGTGCTCGCGCTGCTGATCACCGAGTTC
>DATJYY010000017.1:0-72996 GCA_035499395.1 Solirubrobacteraceae bacterium | reverse complement strand
CACGAGCCGCGCCTGGTCCCCGAGCCCGCGCTGCACCACCGACTTGACCGACACATCCAACTGAGCGAGGACCTGCGCGACCCGCGCCAGCACGCCGGACTCGTCCGCGACGTCGAGGTGCAGGTAGAACGCCGAGGTGACGTCCTGCACGATCTCGAGCACCTGGCTCGTCGGTGGCGTCGAGGCGGGCGGAATCATCGCCGAGATAACGTCCCCGAGCACGGCGCTCGCGGTCTGCGGCCCGCCGGCGCCCGGCCCCGACATCGTGATCTCGGTGATCGCCTCCGATTCGACGGTGACGGCGTTGAACGGCCCGTTGATCGACGCCAGCGGGTGGCGCGGGTACAGGAACGCGGGATGGACCCGGACCGACAAGCCGCCACCGATCCGCTCCGCGGTGCCGATCAGCTTCAGCTCGAGCCCGAGCTCCTGCGCGTACGCGAGATCGTCCGGCTGAATGTGCTCGATCCCCTCGTACCGGACCTGATCCAGGTGCACGGGCGTATCGAAAGCGAGCCGCGCGAGGATCGCCATCTTCGCCGCGGCGTCGCGGCCGTCGACGTCCTCCGCCGGATCCGCCTCGGCATAGCCGAGCCGCTGCGCCTCGGCCAACGCCTCCGAGAACGTCATCCCAGTCCGGCCCATCTCGGTCAGGATGAAGTTCGTCGTGCCGTTGACGATTCCGTGCACGCGGTCGATCGTCGCCCCCGCCAGCGACTCCTGGAGCACGCGGATCACCGGGACGACCCCCGCCACCGCGCCCTCGAACCGCAGCTGAACGCCGCAGGACCGCGCCACCTCCCACAGCTCCTCGCCGTGCTGGGAGAGCAGCTGTTTGTTGGCCGTGACGACATGGCGCCCGGCCTGCATCGCCCGCAGCAGATACTCACGAGTCGGGTCGATTCCGCCCATCAGCTCGACGATCAGGTCCGACTGCTCGAGGATCTCCTCGAACGATCCCGACCGACGGGTCATCACGCCCGACAGCTCCGGCCGCAACCCGGTCAACCGCTCGATCCGCGACGCCTGCTCCGGCAGCAACGTCGCGAACGCCGCCCCGACGGTGCCGTGACCGAGCAGCCCGACCCGGAAGACGCCGTCAACCGACGTCACGGGCGGCCAGGTCCTCGTAGCTCTCGCGGCGGACGACGACGCGCGCGTCGCCTGAACGGCAGAAGATCACCGGCGCCCGCGGGACGCCGTTGTAGTTGTTGGCCATCGAGTACCCGTACGCGCCGGTCACCGGCGTGGCGATCACGTCGCCGGGCGCGGGGTCGGCGAGCCACACGTCGCGCGCGATCACGTCGCCGGACTCGCAGTGCTTGCCGGCGAGGTGGCATCGCTCGCTCGGCTCCGCGAGCGCCCGGTCGGCGACCAACGCCTCGTATTTCGAGCCGTACAGCATCGGACGGAGGTTGTCGGACATCCCGCCGTCGACCGCCACCCACGTCGAGACGTTGCGCTTGACCGTCTCCACCGTGTACAGCGTGACGGCGGAGTTGGCCACCAGCGCCCTCCCGGGCTCGAGCAGGAGCCGCTTGTCCGCGCCCAGCTCCGAATGCACGGTGGACACGATCGCGTCGACGTACTCCTCGACCGCCGGCGGCTTCTGGTCGCTCAGGTACGCGACCCCGAGCCCGCCACCCACGTTATAGACCGGAAAGTCGCCGAGCGCGGCGATCGTGCGCACCGCGGCTCGGAACGGTTCGAGCTCGAGCAGCTGAGAGCCGATGTGGAAGTGCAGCCCGACCAGGTCCAGATGGGGCGCGCCGGCGAGCCGATCGATCGCGATTCGCGCGTCGATCGGCGCGAACCCGAACTTCGAGTCGCTCTGCCCGGTCGAGATCGCATGATGGGTGTCGCCCGCCACCCCCGGGGTGATCCGGATCAGCACCTCCTGGCGCCGTCCGAGCTCAGCCGCGACACGCTCCACCAGATCGAGCTCGTCGAGCGAGTCGATCACGAGGTGGCCGACCCCGGCCGCGAGCGCCTCGCGGACCTCGCCGTCCGATTTCGCATTCCCGTGGAAGTAGATCCGCGCCGGGTCGAACCCGCCCCGCACCGCCAGGAACAGCTCCCCGCCCGAGGCTACGTCGCAGGCCAGCCCCTCCTCCGCGAGCAGCCGGTACACCGCGGTGCAAGGGAACGCCTTGGACGCGAACAGCACGTCGTAGTCGGAGTGGCGCGCGCCGACCGCGTCCACGAACGCACGCGCCCGCGCGCGCATGTCGTCCTCGGCGACGACGTAGACCGGGCTCCCGAACTCGCGGGCCAGCTCGACCGCGTCACATCCGCCGATCTCGAGCCGGCCGCGCTCGTTCACGCGCGAGCCGATCGGATACACGTGAGACAGCGTGGCGGTCGTAGCGGTCATCGGTCGGTCATGTTAGGCACGTGCCGTGCCTGGCATGATCCGCGGGTGTCCCGGCTGCGGACCGTCAGGCCAGAGCTCCCGAACGAGATCGGCGTCCACGATGGCTTGTCATACTCGCTGTGGCTGCCGCCGACGACCGCGCGCGGTGGCGTCGTGGTCCTCCACGGCGCCGGCTCGTGCAAGGAGAATCACCACGACTTTGCTCGGGTCGCGCTGGGCGCCGGCCTCGGAGCCATCGTGTTCGACCAGCGCGGCCACGGCGAGAGCCAAGGGCCGATGGACGGGCGGGCGCTCGACGATGTCGTCGCGATGGCATCGCTGCTGCGGTCCCGAATTGGGGCCGGCGACGCGCAGCCCCCGATCGCACTCAGGGGCTCGAGCATGGGCGGCTACCTGGCGCTCGTGTCGGCGGCCGCGGCGAATGCCGCGGCGGTCGTCGCGATCTGCCCTGCCGGTGACGAGGGCCTGCGGCGCGGGCTCGCCGAAGGGCGGTTCACGTTCGACGCCGACTCACCCGGGCTCGATCGCTTCCTCGCCGCGCATGACGTGAACGCCGCGGCACGCGAGCTCGAGATTCCGGTCCTCCTGCTCCACGCCGAGGGCGACGAGCAGGTGCCGGTCGAGCAGTCGCGAGAGCTGGCGACTCTGCTCCGCTCGCCCAGCAGCCGGCTGATCGCGCTGCCCGGCGGCCACCACCGGTCGATCCAGCACGACGCCGAGATGCAGGCGGTGAGCTTGCGGTTCATCGAGCAGACGTTCGCCCGCACTTGATGAACGTCAGTGCCCGAGGCCCGTTAGCACGCCACCGAGCGCCTGGGTCACGCCGGTGACGGTCTGCGCGGTCCCCGAACCTGCGCTCTGAACGACTCCTCCCGCGCCCGGGCTGAGCGCCCCGACCGCGCCGGCAGCCGTGTTCGTGGTCCGCTGTACGGTCGAGCCGAGCTGGCTGCCCGTGCCCGACACGACGTCTCCGAGCGTATTCGTCACCTGGCCCAGCGTCTGCGTGACCTGCTGGACCGGGGTCGGCGAGGGCGCGGGCGCCGGGGACGTCGCGCACCCGCACGACGTCGGCCCGCTCGCCGGTACGGCGACCGGCTCCGACGTGCTCGCCGGCGCGCCGATCGTCTGCCGCGGCGCCCCGGCGGGCACAGATCCGCCGCCACCCCGCGCGCGACCGGTCCCCGCGGGCGCATGCCCCGGCCCGGGCGAACCCGCGGCCGCGCCGCCAGCGCGCGCCGTCGCGACGACCGCCAGCCGGCGTGCCACGGGGGTCGCACCGGTGGACGCCGAACGCGGTGAAATCACCACCTCGCCGGGCGACGGCTGCACGCCGACATGGGGCCAGCCGTGAAACGCCACCATCGCGCTGGCTACGATGAATACGAGCGCGGCCACGGCCAGCAACGAGCCGGTCGTGCCGATGCCGGCGAGATACGCCCGAGCGGCACGTACCACCCCGCTAGACCGGCCGAGACCGCGAAAGCCCATCACTTCTCGTATTCATAGAGACGCCTCAGAAACCAGTTACCCCGTCTGCCACCATTAAGAGCACCATGGCCAGCAAAAACTCATTCGGTCGCGACAACGGGCTTCAGGCCCGGATGCTGTTCACGATCTTCCTGCTCGGGCTCGTCTATGCCGTCCTGATCGCGGTGCTGATCGCCGCGGGCGCCGGCGCGGTCACGATTGCGATCGTCGCCGCAGGGCTGTTCGCACTTCAGCTGTTCACCTCTGACAAGATCGCCCTGGCCTCGATGGGCGCCAAAGAGGTGACGCCGGAGCAGGCCCCCCAGCTGCACGCGATCGTCGATCGCCTGTGCGTCCAGGCCAACATCCCCAAGCCGCGGGTCGCGATCGCCCAGACCCCGATGCCCAACGCGTTCGCCGTCGGGCGCTCCCCGAAGACCGCGACCGTGTGCGCCACGACCGGGATCCTTCAGCTGCTCGAGCCCGCCGAGCTCGAGGCGGTGCTCGGACACGAGGTCACCCATGTCCTGAACCGCGACGTCGTGGTGATGACGATCGCGAGCTTCTTCGCCTCGATCGCGGCATTCATCACCCAGTGGGGATTTCTGTTCGGCGGTGGCTTTGGCGGCAACGACCGCAATAACCAGAACAACAACGGGTTCTTCATCGTGATCCTGGTGTCCGCGGCGGTCTACGTTATTTCGTTCCTGCTGCTCCAGGCGCTCTCACGCTACCGGGAGTTCGCCGCCGACCGTGGCTCGGCGATTCTCACCGGCCGGCCGAGCGCGCTGATCAGCGCCCTGCTGAAGATCGACGGCGGCATGTCGCGGGTGCCACAGCGCGACCTGCGTGCCGCCTCGAGCGAGCTTGCCGCGTTTTACATCTTCCCGCCGAAGGTCAAGCAGACGGTCGGCGGGCTGTTCTCGACCCATCCGCCGCTGACGGCGAGGATCGAGCGCCTGCAGCGGCTCGAGGCTCAGCTCCAGGGCACCGCCTAACTCGAGTGGGCTTCCTCGACGTCCTCATGGGTCGTCGGAAGCTGGCGCAGCCGGCGCCGGACCGGCTGTTCGCGATGAGCACCGCGTACGTGACGATGGAGACCTCGATGGGTCTCACGTCCCGCGGGGCGGCCGCGATCGTGTTCCAGCCTCTGGCCACCGCGGACTTCGAGTCGATCGTCCGCGAGATGGAGGAGGTCGTCCGCGCTACGGCGTCGGACAGCGGGACGACCGTGACCAGCTCCGACGACACCTACGGATTTCGGTGGCTGGTGCTCCGGGGCAGCGATTTCGACGATCTCGTCGTCGGGATCAACGCCGTAAGTACCGCGCTCGAGGCCGGCGGCTACGGCGACCGGGTCCTGTGCGCCGTGTTCGGCTTCAACGACGAGCGGACCAAGAAGCCCGTCTACTGGATCTACAACTACAAGCGCGGCGCGTTCTATCCGTTCGCGCCCGCCGCCGGCGCCGAGAAGCGCGACAACGAGCGCGAGTTCGTTCTCAAGGCCCAGATCGGCAAGGAACTGCCGGTCGAGCAGGAACTCGAGCGCTGGTTCCCCTTGTGGGGAACCCCGATCTAGGAGAGTTAGCGCTTCTTCACCCGCCAGGCGACCAGGCCGAGCACCGCGACCGCCGCCACCGCTCCGAGTACGACCGGGTTCGGCATCGACGCCTTGGTGCGCTCGACTCGCTCGCGGACGTGTGTCTTGACGTCGGCCTTCGCCGCCAACGCCTCGACGGTGTCGCCTAGTTCGCGGCGGGTGGCCTCGATCTCCTCGCGGATCTGCGCGGGATCCTTGGCGCCCTGCGCGGGATCGCCGGCGCTCTCTACTGGCGCGCCGACCGTGCCCGGGTCTTCGCCCATTGCACATCCTCCTTCACGCTCTCGGCTGCCTGCTCGGGCATCGGCGGAGTCGCCTGCGCCACCTTGCTCTTGCCCTGCAACGCCAGCACGCCGGCCACGGCCGCCAGCACCGCCGCGACGATCAGCGCGGCGAGCCACGCGGCGACTGCAGTCGCGAGGGCGAGGACGGCGGCCGCAACCAGCGCGCCGAACCCGTAGAACCCGAACACGCCGGCGCCGCCAAACATGCCGACGCCGATTCCGGCTCGCTTGCCCTTGACCGCGAGCTCCGCCTTGGCCAGCTCAACCTCCTGTCTGGCCAGGCGGCTGCTCTGCTCGGACAGCTGCTTGATGAGCTCGGCAACCGAGGGCTCGGAGGCAGTGCTGGACATGTCCGTCCTCCCTCTAGCTTGCGGGGGTGTCAGCGGTCCGAGTCGCGCCCGCGGGTGTCGGCGGCGACCTCGTCGCGCTCCTGTTCGCGCCCAGTCTCGCCCGCGTTCTCGCGCATCAGGTCGTCGTCGGCGAGCCCGAGTTCGTGCGCGCGTGCGCTCTCCTCGTGCAAACGCGCCTCGGCCCGCTCGCGCTCGGCTCTGGCGGTTGCCAGCCGTGCGCGATGCTCGGCTTCCTCGGCGCGGCCGGTACGCATCTCAGCCGCCTCGCGGTGCTCGGACACCGCCTGCCCGCGACGCTGCTCCAGCACGCGCTGACGCCGGCGCTCGGCCGCCGCACGACGGCCCCGGGTCACGGCTAACAACAGCGCGGCCAACACGATGACCGCGACCACGACGATCACGATGATCAGTACTGTGGACATACTCTCAACCTCCTCGTCTCTTTAGAGGAGGCTTCCCGGTAACCGGCCGGTGAAACTGTCCGGGACCAAACGCCCAGCGCGACCGAGCGGCCTCTAGCCCGGAATCAGGCCCTCGCCGCTGAACTCCGCCTGCGCCTCCTCGAACGAGACGTCAGGTGGCGGAAGGATCACGTCCGAGGGCTCGAGGCGGTCCTCGGGGACCGGCTGTCCCTTGTCGCGAACGTGCTCGATGAGGCGCGTGAACGTGGCCTGGAACTGCTGCTCGTCCCCGGCGTCGCAGGCCGCGACCGCGTCGTTGTCGAGCTGCTCGAGCGTCGCGGCGTCATCGTCTGGGACCTCGTACTGACCCTCGGTGGCGATCCGGACGATCACGGGGCCTGCCCTGCGGACGGGGACGGGCCCGCCTGCTCGGCTTCCGCGGGGTCTCCCGCCGGAGCGGCCGCTTCACTGCCCGCGCCGATCTCTCCGGCACTCTTCGACCCCGCGCCGAGCTCCGCTTTCATCCGCGCCAGCTCGGCATCGACCTCACTGCCGCTTGAGAGCTCGCGGAGCTGACGGTCGATGTCATCTTCGCCTGAGCCGAGCTGCGTCAGATCCTCGAACGTTCCGGCCGCCTCGAGTTCCTGGACGGCGTCGGCGCGAGCTTTCATGTTCTCGGTCTTGTCGAGCGCGCGCTGCATCGCCAGGCCGACGTCGGCCATCTCCTCGCCGACGCCCGTCGCGGCCTCGGAGATCCGGACCTGCGCCTCGGCGGCCGAGTACTGAGCCTTGATGACCTCTTTCTTGGAGCGGAACTGCTCGATCTTGGCGCGCAGCTTCTGCTCGGACTCGGTCATCTGCTGCTGCTGCTGCTCGAGCTGGGCGATCTGCGAGTCGAGCGACTGAAGCTCGGTCTGCGCGACGTTCTTGCGTTCAAGCGCGACGCGCGCGAGATCCTCGTTCCCTGCGGCGAGCGCCTGGCGGGCCTGCGTGTCGAGCTTCACCACCTGGTCGCGGAGCTTCTGCTCCTGAAGCTGTAGGCGCTTCTTCGAGGTGACGACGTCGGCGATGCCCTTCTTGACGTTCTGAAGCAGCTCGATCTGCTTCTGATAGCTGTATTCGAGCGTCTCTGAAGGATCCTCCGCGCGGTCTAGGAGCTTCGAGATCTTCGCTTTAATGACTGTCGACATGCGCCCGGAAAGGCCCGGCATCGCATCCTCCTCTGCGTGTTTCTGGACGAGCCTTCCAAGCGTAGCGGGGCCGCACGTGAGAGCGCAGGTTCCGGACCGGATGGAGGGCCGGCTACAGGCTTGGCGGGTGCCGAGGCATGAAGCCCGCCGTGCTGGTCATCACGGGCCGCCACCGGGGCCCAGTCCCTGGCGGGGGATTCGGGTCGTCCTCGGCGGACGTGTCGAACCTGATCCCGGCGATCTGGATGAACGCGTGTGCCGGATTGGTGTACACGGTGATCCAGGCACCGCTCCCGCGCCGCCCCCATGCCTCGAAGTCGCTCGAGTCCATCGACGTCTTGAGCAGCCCCGCGGCGTGCAGCACATACGACACCGAGCCCGAGCAGTCGTAGGCGACGTCGTTCCAGCGCCCGTGCCCGCCACCAACCGCGTACGGCTTGAACCGGATCCGGTCGCCGGCCCAGATCGCCTGCTGCACCGCGAGCGGCGCCTGCGCGGGCGCGTATGCGAGGCCGTTGATGATCCTGGCGGTCATGCCGGGAACGGTCGGATGTGGGAACGGGAGACCCGGCGTGGCGCCGATGCCGGCGCCGCCCGAGGTCGCAGTCGCACCCGGGGAGGTCGTTCCGCTCGCGCTGGAGGCCCCGGTCCCGGTCGAAGTCGAGGTCCCGGAGCTCGAACTCGCCTGGGGCGCCGCGCCCCCGGCGGCGCTCGCGGCCGGCGGGCTCGCCAGCGCCAACGCGGCCAAGCTCGGGAGTATCAGGTTGGAAACCCGCAACAGTCTCTTTCGTCGGCCTGCGGGGTTAGCTGACGGGCTGGCGCTAAAAGAGCCTGCGCCTCCCGCGGATTCACCACGGGACTCGCCCCAACGAACTGGGTCCCCCGCTCCGCGGATGTCGTGGCCCGCGGATTCGGCGTGGCGGCAATATATCCATTGCCGACGAGAGACGAACCTTCGCCGCCCGCGGATCCGATCCTCTTTTTCCGCAAAATGCGGCTATTGGACGCGCACCGCAAACTGCGGCGATCGACCCCCCGCCCCGCTAACGTCCGGCGCCATGCGACGGTCGGTGCTGATCGTGGCGCTCGCCACCTGCGTTCTGACGATCGAGGGCTGCGGTGGGAGCGCCACCCGGCTGATCGTGCGAACGACGACCACGAGCTCGGCCCCGAGCACGTCGTCTCCGGCCGCCGGCACCGGCTTCCCCGTGCTCGCGACCAAGAACACCACCCGCGTGTCCGGCGTGAATTCGATCTCCAACGCCGCCGGCGTCGCGCTCGCGGTGTTCCCTTCGTCGGCCCCGGGCACCCATCCGACCGCGGTGACGCTCGCGCCCACCGACGACTGGGAGGCCGCGATCGCCGCCTCGGTGCTTATGGCACCTCCGATCCGCGCGCCGATTCTGTTGTCCGGGGCGACGTCGCTTCCACAGGCGAGCGCTAACGCACTGACCCTGCTCGCTCCGACAGGCTCTGGCCAGGCCGACGGCGCGCAGGTGATCCGGGTCGGCGATGTCCCCGCCGCCACGGGGCTGCGCGGTGCCGCGATCACGGGTAACGGGCCGTACGCGCTCGCCGCCGCGATCGACAAGTTCGCAAGCGCCGCCGCGGGCAAGCCGAGCCCGGACGTCGTGATCGCCTCGGCGGACTACCCCGGCTACGCGATGCCGGCGGCAGGCTGGGCCGCGGAGAGTGGCGACCCCGTCCTGTTCGTGAACGCCTCGGGCGTCCCGGCGGCAACCGCCTCGGCGTTGAAATCGGACCAGATGCCCCACATCTACGTCCTCGGGCCGCCAAGCGTGATCCCGGATACGGTCCTGACCCAGCTGCGCCAGTACGGGACGGTCAACCGGGTCGGAGACACCGACCCGGCGGCGAATTCGGTGGCGTTCGCCGTCTACCGCGATCCACCGTGCGTCGTCAACCAGGCGTGCGCCCACGTGCCGGGGAGCTTCGGCTGGGCGATGCGCAGCCCCGGTCACGGGTACACGCTGATCAACGCGAACCGGACGCTCGACGCCGCCGCGTCTTCGGCCCTGTCGGCCAGCGGCAGCTACGGCCCGCAGCTGCTCATCGATGACCCGAACACCCTCCCGCAGTCGGTGCTGAACTTCTTCCTCGACTACGCGACCCCGGGCTACACCGCGGAGGGACCGACCGCCGCGGTCTACAACCACGGCTGGGTGATCGGCGACCCGAGCACGATCTCGGTCTCCGTCCAGGCCCAGATGGATAGCCTTCTGGAAGTGGTGCAACAGAAATGAGCCAAGCTGAGCATCCAGATCGCCTGCGCCCCGGCCGCGAGGTCACGGTCGAGGACGTGCGCCAGCTCATGGGCGCCTCGACGCCGCACTTCGCGCTGCAGCTTCGCGAGCGCATCCGGACGCTGATCCGCGGTCTCTCCGCCGACCACCCTGCCCGTGTCGAGGGCGAGCGCGAGATCGCCCGCCTCAACCGGATCGCGTTCGCGGGAGAGGTACGCGGACACCAGGCTGAGCCCGGTCTAACGCCGCTGCGCAGCGTGACCGCGTCGGCTGCGACGGCGGGCGACGCGCACGACGGCGACGCCCTCGCCTGAGGTCGGGTTCGTGAACGCTGCGCGGTCTCTTTCGGTGATCGGTCTCGGACGCGTGGGGCTCCCGCTCGCGCTGTCTTTCGCCGACCGCGGGCTCCGAGTGCTCGGCGTCGATCACGACCAGTCGGTGCTCGCGTCGATCCGCGCCGGCCGGATGCCGTTCACCGAGTCCGGGACCCAGGAGCTGCTCGAGCGCGTGATCGCAAGCGGTCGCCTCGAGCTGTCAGAGCGCGCCGCCGACGCCGCTCGCGCCGATGACATCGTCATCACCATCGGGACTCCGTCCTTCTCCCACATCGAGAGCGACCTGCGCCAGGTGCGCGCCGCGGTGGACGACCTGCTGCCGATGCTCCGCCCCGGGCACGCGCTGATCCTGCGCTCGACGATCGCCCCCGGGACCACCGAGTTCGTCGCGGGCTATCTGGAGAAGCGGCGCGGGCTGCGCATCGGCGAGGATGTGTTCGTGGCGCACGCTCCGGAGCGAATCGCGGCGGGGCGGTTCGTCGAGGAGATCTCGACGCTCCCGTGCATCATCGGAGGAGTCGGCGAGGCGTCCACCGAACGGGCGGCGAACACGTTCTCGGTGTTCGGCGCCCCGATCGTCAGGACCACTCCGGTGCAGGCCGAGCTCGCGAAGATCTGGACGAACATCCTTCGCTACACCACGTTCGCGCTGCCCAACCTGCTGATGATGGACTGCGAGCGCTACGACGCCAACGTGTTCGAGGTGATCGACCTGATCAACCGCGACTACCCGCGCGGCGGGATCGCGCGGCCCGGTATGACCGCCGGCACCTGCCTGCGCAAGGACTTCGCATTCTCCGAGGAGCGGTCCGCGGCCCCCGGGATGCTGCTCGCCGTATCGCGGGTCAACGAGTCGGTGCCGCTGTTCCTGGTCGAGGGGATCAAGCGGCGGATAGGTTCGCTTTCGAGCCGCAAGGTGGCCGTCCTGGGGCTCACGTTCAAGCGCGACACCGACGACGAGCGCGACTCGCTCTCGCCGAAGCTGATCCGGCTGCTCGAGCGCGACCTCGCCGACGTAGCCGTCTGCGACCCGCACGCCCCATCCCCCACCCAGCCGCTCGAGCAGGCGGTACAGGACGCCGACGTCGTGATCGTCGCGACCAACCATTCGGCGTTCGACGGACAGGCCGTGCTCGCGGACATCGTCGCGAAGGCATCCGGCGACTGCCTGCTGGTCGATCCGTGGGACGCGCTCGGGACGGGGCAGGTGTTCGTGTACGCCGCCGAGACATCGGCGATGCTGCGCGCTCCCGGCGCGCTCAGCTCCTCCGAAAGCACCTCCGCGGGATGAGCCGAGTGCTCGTTACGGGTGGCGCCGGGACGATCGGCTCGGCCGTGGTCAGACGGCTCCTGTCCGACAGCCAGTGGGAGGTGCGGGTCGCCGACCACCGCCGGCCACCGCTGTGGATGCGTGAAGGGTGCGAGATCCACACCGCCGACCTACGCGAGGCACCGGTGGCGCGCGCCGCGGTCGACGGCTGCTCGCACGTGATCCATCTGGCCGCGATCGTCGGCGGGATCGCGAACTTCCACAAGCTCCCGTTCACGCTCACTGAGGCCAACAATGCGCTCACCGGCGCGGTCGTCCACGCGGCCGTCGACCACGACACCGAGCGCTTCGTGTACGTGTCGTCCTCGATGGTGTTCGAGCGGGCGACCGAGTTCCCGACCACCGAGGGCCACCTGGCCGAGTGCCTGGCGCCCCGATCCGCGTACGGGTTCTCGAAGCTCGCGGGCGAGGTCTACACCCGCGCCGCCCAGGACGAGCACGGCCTGCGCTACACGATCTGCCGCCCGTTCAACGCCTACGGTCCTGGTGAGCTTCCCCATGCCGACGAGCCCGGAATCGCCCACGCCGTTCCCGACCTGATTCACAAGGCCCTCACCGGGCGCCGCCCGCTCGAGATCTTCGGCTCGGGCCAGCAGACGCGGACGATCACGCACGTCGACGACATCGCCGACGGGATCGTGACCGCGATGGCGTCCGCGGCCGGGGAGAACGAGGACTTCAACATCTCCGCCTCGGAGGAGCTGTCGGTCGCGGAGCTCGCGAGGATGATCTGGGAGGCGTGCGGCAACGATCCGGCCGAGTTCGAGCTGCGCCACCTCCCGAGCTTCGAGGTCGACGTGCGGCGGCGCTGGCCGTCGGTGGAGAAGGCCCGACGGCTGCTCGGCTGGGAGGCCCGGATCGACGTGAAGGACGGGCTCGCCGAGACGGTGGCGTGGCTGCGCGATCAGGAGCGCGAGAACGCCCTCAGCTCGTCCAAGTGAACGTGCACCCACGCGTCTCGAGCTCGGCGAACATCAGGCCGGGATCGATGCATCGCTCAGGCGGGTGAGCGCCGGTCGCGGTAAGCGCACCGCGCGCGAACAGCCGGATGCACGCGGCCGCCGGCGCGGCCGTCGACACCACGGATCCGCCGAGGCCGAAATGCGGCCTCGTAATCGCGCGAGCAGTGACGATCTCGCCGTCGGTCGCGCGCACGATGACGAGATGGATCGACACCGTCTCGTTTGACGGCGACGCCGCCTCGCGGCCGGCGGCCTGTATTTCCTCCGGCGTCGCGTTCGCGAGCTGCTGGAGGCGGTCGAGGAGCGCCGGCGCGAGCGACAGCCGGAAGCTCGCGTTCTGACACCCGAAGCTCTCGCCGAACGTGGCCAGCTCGGAGTGCAGCGTGTAGATCGTCTCGGCCCGGCCGATCGGGTCGCCGTAGTCGACGGCCCCTCCGGGGCTGAGCGGCTCGATCTCGACAGCGCGGCCGTCTTCTAGGACGACCGGCGCGAGGGTCAGCTCGTCGATCAGGGTCTGGACCGCGTAGGGGGGTCGTAGCCGGCCGTCTTGAGGCGCGGCGGGGTCGCGGCCGGCGGCGCAGATCTCGATCGTGTCGATCCCCTCAGCGCCGTCCCCGAGCCGGTCCACGGTCGCTGCGGCCATCAGGTTCGTCTTTCCCGGACTCGATCCGATCCCAAGCACGGCCAGACGCCCCGCCCGCTCGAACTCGGCATTCAGTTCGAGCTGGTCGCGCGTGACCCGATACAGACCGCCCAGGTCGAGGTAGTGACATCCGGTCTTCAGGCAGGCGCGCATCGCGTCGAGGTTGATGCGGTACGAGGCGGTGTTCAGCAGCACGTCGGCGCCGGCGGCCCCGATCGCGCCGGCGAGCGCGTCGACGTCGCGCGCATCGACCCGCGCCGCGGCCGCCTTTCCGTGACCGTGTTCCTGTGCCACCGTGGCCGCCTTGTCCGGGTCGAGGTCCAGCAATGCCATCGTGGCGACCTCGTCGGATACGCCAAGGTCGTGGACGATCGCGGGCGCGATCGTTCCGGCCGCGCCGAGGACCGCAACCCTTACCTGTGCTTCGGACATCTCGGCGCACGGTATCTGCGGGGCGTTTGGACATTCTGTCCAAAGGAGCGATACTTTGTGATCCACTTGCGGCTTGCCAATCCGGCGAGAGGCCGCATAACTTTCGCATCGCTTTGGAGTCGACAACCGCCGCAGGTCCTGCGGACGCCATCCAGGACACCAGCGCTCCGGGCGCCAAGGGCCTCAAGGCCGATGCGCTGGGGTACATCTCGAACCTCGTCATCGCGGTCGCCTCGACCGCCCCTGCGTATAGCCTCGCCGCGACCCTCGGGTTCATCGTCGCGGTTACCGGCGTGGGCGTGCACGCGCCCGCCGTCCTTATCGTCTCGTTCATCCCGATCCTGTTCGTCTCGGTCGGCTACCGCTTCCTCAACCTCGCCGACCCCGACGCGGGCACCACCTTCGCGTGGACGACGCGGGCGTTCGGACCGCAGATCGGCTGGGTCAACGGCTGGGCGATCTTCCTCGCCGACATCATCGTGATGGCGTCGCTCGCGGCGATCGCGGCGGACTACACATTCCTCCTGTTCAGCTGGCACTCCGCCGCCAATTCGAACTTCGCGCTGATCGTCGGCGCGGTGATCTGGATCGCGCTGATGACCTGGATCTGCTACCGCGGCATCGAACTCTCGGCTCGGATTCAGACGGCGCTGCTCGGCATCGAGCTGTTCACGCTCATGCTGTTCGCGGTCGTCGCCCTGATCAAGGTCTACGCGAACAACCCGACCGGCTCCATCCACGTCACGGCGTCGTGGTTCAACCCCTTCGATCTCGGCTGGGGCGCGCTGATCGACGGCGTGCTGCTCGGCATCTTCATCTACTGGGGGTGGGACTCGGGCGTAGCCGTCAACGAGGAGTCGCGTGACCGCCACCGCGGTCCGGGCAAGGCGGCGGTCGTCTCGACGCTGATCCTCCTGCTGATCTACGTGGTCGTATCCGCCGCGGCGCAGGCCTATCACGGGACGAAGTTCCTCGCCGGCAACTCCGACGACGTCCTCAACGCGCTCGGCATCGGCGTGTTCGGCTCTCCGCTCGACAAGCTGCTGATCATCACGGTGCTGACGTCCGCCTCGGCCTCGACGCAGACGACGATCCTGCCAACGGCGCGCACGACGCTGTCGATGGCCAAGTGGAACTCGATCCCGTCGGCGTTCGGCCGCGTCCACCCGCGGTTCTTCACCCCCACGTTCTCGACCCTGCTGATGGGTGGCCTGTCGATCCTGTGGACGGTGGCGCTGCTCGCGTTCAACCCCAACCAGGACGTTCTCGGCGACACGATCTCCGCGCTCGGCTTCGCCGTTTGCTTCTACTACGGCTTCACCGGACTCGCGTGCGCCGTCTACTTCCGTCATGACCTGACGAAGAGCGTCCGGAACTTCTTCCTCGCCGGTGTCGTGCCGGTCGTCGGCGGGATCATGATGGCCTATGTCGCAATCAAGGCGTTCACGTACTACAACACCGCCGGGAACAACTACTCCAAGCCGTTCCTCGGCATCCAGACGCCGATCTTCGTCGGCATCGGCGGTCTGATCCTCGGGATCATCCTGATGTTCGCCTCGTGGCCGTTCTTCCCGCAGTTCTTCCACCGTAAGTGGTTCCAGGCCGCCGACCCCGCGGTGCTCGAAGCCGACGCTCAGCACGGCAAGGTTGTGCTGACCCCGGATGAGCCCCCCGAGAGGCACCCCGATCAACACGGATTCCCCTAGCGCGCCCGTCGCTGCCAGGGCGGCCCTCTGCTAGGTCGGCGCAGCGCATGTCCGCGTTCTGACACGGAATACGTGCGTGCGGGGTCACCTGTCGTTTCATGTGAGTTCTCTCATACCGGGTGTCAATCCCGGTGGTAGGTTGCCCGCGGCTCGCGTAAGAGCGTAAACCCCGTCGTCGATGGGAGGAGCTCGCATGGCTTCATTGCACTCGCTGCATAGTCTGTCGCGGAGGCTCTGGGGGGTGATGGGCGCGCTCGCTGTCGTTGCCACGTTGGCCTCGGCGTTTGCCGGCGCCGCATCCGCGAGCGTCCCGCCCAAAGGCACGAACGAACTCGACTGCAACGGCTGGAGCGCCAAATATCAGGCGGTCAAGCCGGATTTCGGCGGCCTTTGCACCGATCCCATCGCGGTCAAGAACGGCAAGGCCGGCCGTTTCATCGACAACGGCTGGTACGTCGGGCACGACGAGCCGAGCATCAAGTTCATCTCGAACAAGCCCGGCTCCGGCAACCAGATGACGTACTTCATGCAGCTCCCAATTGATCCGGCCGCGACGCCCACACCGTCAGGGAGCGTGACCAACTACGGCGAGTTGAGTGTCGCGCCGTGGTTCGGACTGCCGATCTGCGATCCGAACTCCTATCCGCAAAACCCATGCAAGCCCGACAGCGACAAGAACACAAGCTCCGGCGCGACGACCGACGCCGGTTCCGCCTTCCTCGAGTTGCAGCTGTATCCGCCCGGATTCACGCCCTTCATCGACAGCGAGAGCTGCAGCAAGACGAAGTGGTGTTCGGCACTGACTATTGACAGCCTTGAGTGTACGTTCGGGTTCGCGACCTGCAACGCGAACTGCGAAGAGCCTGTCAACTTTGCCTATCTCCAGAACAACGGCGTCCCAACCGGACCGGCGAGCCCGCAGCTCACCGACGTCAGTACGTTCTTGCCAAACCAGCACACGCTGGAGATGAACGGCGGAGACGTGCTCGAGATCTCGTTGTCCGACCCGCCACAGGGGTTGACCGCGCTCATCAAAGATCTAACTACAGGACAGACCGGCTACATAGTCGCGAGCGCTGGCAACGGGTTCATGAATACGAGCATCGCCGACTGTTCGGGCACGCCGTTCACGTTCCACGCCGAGTACAACACCGCCAAGCAGCAGAACCAGGTGCCGTGGGCGGCGCTCGAGGGTGGCGTGCTGATGGAGCAGGAGATCGGTCACGGCGAGACCTGCAACTCCGTGACCAACCAGGATCCGTTTTCCACGTCATACCCGGACGGGTCGAGTTACTCGGATCCTCAGGTGTTCGACATCTGCAACGGGGGCCTCGAAGGCCCCGGAGCAACCGGGGAGGGGCCGTGCACGAGCGCGGGATGCCAGAACGCGACCACACAGGGTCCGAACGGGCCGATGGCCTGTCCAACGAATGACCCGGACAGCGGCGCGCTGTGTGAGTTCGCCGACGGCTTCTGCTTCCCCAAGGGAGGCCGCCAGGTGGTGTTGAACGGAACAACCACCGCCACGGAGAGCTCACCGTTGCCATTCTGTTTCCAGGATCAGTTCCAGAACGGCGATCTCGACTTCGATGGCACCGGCTATGTGCCGTTTACGTGGCCGGACGGGACGCGGAACCATCCGACTCCGGCCAGCTACATAGGCCCGTTCACCAGCGGGAAGCCGTATCCGACGATTCAGTTCGAGTCCGACATCGGCGGATCGTCGAACCTGTGTGACGTCACCACGGGCGCGGGCTGCCTGGTCCCACCGATCAGCGCCGCCTTCTATCCCTACTGGAGCCTCTCCAACCGAGGTGGGTCGATGTCGAAGTCGGCGCCGTCCGGCACGTGTATCTGGAACTTCGGAAAATCAATCCGCGGCCTCACGACGCAGAACTTCGGCGGTGACGCTCAGTACGGCACGTCGAACGTGTCCCGGTATGGCGGGACGATCATCAGCCAGCCGATGAAGAACCCGGAGTTCAACGGGAGCTGCGGCAAGCAGAAATACTGATCGGGGGAAATGACCTGGCCGGGGTGAACTACACGCCGGCCAGGTCCGCCACGCGGTCGCGGTGCCAGCGCGAATCCCCGAATGCGTGCGCGTTGGCGTGTGCGCGCTTGAGGAAGAAATGCAGGTCGTGCTCGTACGTGAAGCCGATCCCACCGTGCACCTGTAACGCGGACGCGGCCACCCGGAAGCCGGCGTCGCCGGCATACGACTTCGCCATCGACGCCGCCCGCGGCCCGGTTCCGGGCTCGTTGTCGAGCGCCCAGCCGGCCCAGTAGGAGAGCGACCGGGCGCCCTCGACCTCGAGCAGCATCTGCGCGCACCGGTGCGAGACCGCCTGGTAGGAGCCGATCGGGCGGTCGAACTGCGTGCGGTCCTTCGCGTATTCGACCGCCATCTCCATCGCCCGTTGGGCCGCGCCGACGTTCTCGGCGGCGAGCAGGGTGACGATCGTCGCGTATGCCCACGCGATCTTGTCCGGCGCGTGCTCGAGCGGTTCGGCGGCGGCGCGTTCGAGCTCCACCCGGAACAGCTTGCGCGTGGGGTCGATCCCGGGTTCGGCCACGAGCGTGATCCCCGGGTCCGACACGTTATGCAGGTAGTGGCGCCCGTCCGCCCCCGACACGATCACGAAGTCGGCCGACGCGGCATCCGGCACCGCGATCTTCACGCACGAAAGCGTCCCGTCAGGGGCCGGCTCGACCTCGGAATGGTCGGGCGCCCACCCCGATTGCTCGTCCCACACGGCCAGCGTGCCACGCGCCTCGCCCGCGGCCAGCGGCTGGAGCCAGCGCTCGCGCTGCGCTTCGGTGCCGGCGGCAGCCAGCATCAGCGCCGCACACGTTGTCGAGAACCACGGGCTTGGCGCGAGCGCGTAGCCCATCTCCTCGGCGATCACCACGAGCTCAATCGCCCCGAGCCCAAGCCCGCCGCGGTCCTCCGGGATGATCACCCCCGGCCATCCGAGCTCGACGAGTTCCTGCCACTGTTCGTCGGTGAACCCGCGCTCGTCCTCGGCGAGTGCTCGGACAGTCGCGAGCGGATAGCGCGCGGCCAGGAACTCGCGGGCCGTGCGCTTGATCGCCTGCTGGTCGTCGCTGAATCCAAAGTTCATGTGAGCGGCCGTCCGATGCGTCAGCGCATCCGCGGGAGTCCCAGGACCCGCTCGGCGACGATGTTCTTGAGGATCTCTGTCGTTCCGCCCTCGATCGAGTTGGCCCGGGAGCGCAGGAACCGGTAGGTCCAGTCGTCGTCGGCCAGCATCGCCCGCGGCCCGGCGATCTCCATCGCCACCTCGGTCAGCGACTGGTTGACCTCGGACCAGTGCCACTTCCCGAGCGAGCCCTCGGGGCCGGGGACGCCCGAGCGCATGATCGCGCTGAGGCCGCGGTAGGCGTTCAGGCGAAGCACCTCGGACTCGATCAGCAGCTGCGCGAGGTGCTGTCTGACCACCGGGTCCTCGGTGGCGACACGCCCGTTCTCGCCGCGGGTCTCGTGTGCTGAGTCGATCAGCTCGCGAAGCGCGATCTGCACGCTCACCTGGAGCCCGAACGCCAGCGTGGCGCGCTCGTGCATGAGCGTCGTGATCGCCACCGCCCAGCCTTCGCCTTCGGCGCCGACGATGTTCTCGTGCGGGATCCGCGCCTCCTCGATGAACAGCTCGTTGAACTCGGACTCGCCGGTGATCTGGCGAAGCGGCCGAACCTGGACGGCGTCCTGCTCCATGTCCATGAGGAAGTATGTGAGGCCCTTGTGCTTGGGGGCGTCGGGGTCGGTCCGGGCCACCAGCATGCACCACTTCGCGTGGTGAGCGAACGTCGTCCACACCTTCTGTCCGGTCACGATCCACTCGTCACCGCGGCGAACCGCGCGCGTCTTCAGCGAAGCGAGGTCAGAGCCGGCGCCCGGCTCGGAGAACCCCTGGCACCAGATCTCATCGCCGGACAGGATCGGCGGCAGGTAGCGCCTTCGCTGCTCCTCGGTGCCGTGCGCGATCACGGTCGGACCGCCCATCGCGAGCGCGAGAACGTTCGCCACCGACGGCGTCCGCGCGCGAACCACCTCCTCGTTGAAGATCGCCTGCTCGACGAGCGTGGCGCCGCGACCGCCATATTCCTTCGGCCACGAGACGCCGGCCCACCCGGCGTCGTTCAGCTTTCGCTGCCAGGCGAGGCGGAACTGGAACGCGGCCTCGTCGCCGGCGGGCTCGCGCCCGGGGTGGTTGGCCGCGAGCCATTCGCGCAACTCGTCGCGGAACGCCTCCTCGGCGGGTGACAGTGTCAGGTCCATGCCGGGCATCGTATCCGCGCGGCGCTGCCGGGTCGCCCGGTAGCCTCGATACGGCCATGCCCGCGCCCGACGCCGCCACCCTGACCGAGCCGATCGGCGAGAGCGAACTCCCCGGCCCGTTCCCGGTCGGCACGTACGCCGCACGCCTCAAGCAGGAACTACTCAAGTTCGCGCGCGTCCAGCTCGTCGGCGAGGTGTGGGGGTTCAGGTCAGGCCGCGCGCGCGTCTACTTCGAGCTCCGCGACGCGCGCGGCGCGCTGCCGTGCTCGATGTGGGCGTCTGACTTCGAAGCCCTCGGCGTCGCCCCGGTCGACGGGATGCGGGTCGTGATCGGCGGAGGCTGCGACTACTACCCCGGCAGTGCCTCGTCCTCGCCCTCGTTCACGTTCGCGGTCTCCGAGCTGCGGATCGCCGGCGAGGGGGACCTGCTCATCCAGCTCGAGCGTCTTCGGCGCCGGCTCCACGCCGACGGGCTGTTCGAGCATCAGAAGCGGCTTTCGCGACCCCCGCTCCCGCGCACGATCGGCGTCGTGACCGGGGAGCGCGGCAAGGCCCGCGACGACGTCCTCGCCGGGTTGCGACGGCGGGGCTGGGCGGGGCGGCTCGTGTGGGCGTTCGTTCCGGTGCAGGACCGACACGCCGCCCCCCGCATCGGCGCTGCGCTCCGCGAGCTGGCCGCGATCCAGGAGGTCGAGGTCGTGATCGTCGCGCGCGGTGGCGGCTCGCTGGCCGACCTGTTCGCGTTCTGCGACGAGGCGCTGTGCCGGACGGTCGCGCTGCTTCGGGTCCCGGTGATCTCGTCGGTCGGCCACCACACCGATCGCACGCTGATCGACGACGTGGCCGCGATCTGCTGCTCGACGCCGACGCACGCGGCCGAGGCGGCCGTCCCGGTCGACTGCGCCGCCGCGCGGGCCGAGCTGCTCGCGGCCGCGCGCCGGCTGGATGTCCACAGCCGCCGCGCGATCGTCGAGCGCGCTCGGACGCTCGAACGGCTGGCCGGAGCGCCGGCGCGGCACATCACGCGCGAGCGCCGGCGCCTACATCAGCTGGTGCGCGAGCTGCGAGCAAGCGCGCGGCGCGCGGTCTCGGACGGTCGTACCCGCGCCGGGCGACACACGCTTGTGCTCGGACGGGCGATCGACCGGGCACGAGGTTCCGATCGCTCGGCGCGCCGGCGCGAGCTCCAGCGGCTGTCACTGGCGCTGGCGGCGCACGATCCCGAGCGGACGCTCGCGCGGGGCTACGCGCTGGTCGAGGATCGGGACGGCGAGCCAGTGACGTCGTCGGGCGGGGCGCGTGACGCTCACGAAGTCCGCGTGCGATTCCACGACGGGGCCGTCGACGCCGAGGTCCGATGAGCGCGCCCGAGCCAACCCGCACCTACGAGACCGCGGTCGCCCGGATCGAGGAGATCATCCGGCGGCTCGACTCGGGTCAGGCCGGGCTGCGCGAGACGCTCGATCTGGTCAAGGAGGGACGGGACCTCGTCGAGTACTGCGCCGGCGAGCTCGACACCGTAGGCAAGGGACTCGAGGAGCTCCGGCTCGACGATCTGGTGGCGCGGCTCGAAGGTGCGGGGCAGGGCAGTGGGGAGCGGCGCACGTGACCACATTCGATCTGCTTGCCGACCTCCCGATCGAAATCGACGGCTACACGCTGCAGGGCCTCCGGACCGAGGTCTCGAGCGGATTCGAACGGCTTACCACGGTCGTCCACTTGACGGGCGGCGGGCTCGAGGGCGTCGGCGAGGATGTCGTCTACGACGCCGAGGACCACGTCGCGCTCCAGCGAGCCGGGGCGGTCCACGCCGCGAAGCTGTCCGGGCGCTTTGCGCTCGCCGAGTTCTGTCAGCTCGTCGACTCGCTCGACCTGTTCCCGGTGGCGCCCAAACGCGACGTCTCGCGGCTGTACCGGCGCTGGACGTTCCACAGCGCCGCGCTCGACCTGGCGCTCGCCCAAGCAGGCGAGCCGCTTTATGCACGTTTGCGCCGGGACCCGCGCCCGGTCACGTTCGTCGTCTCGCTGCGGCTCGGCGAACCGCCGACGCTCGACCCGATCTCGCGCCGCCTGTCCGCGTACCCATCGCTGCGGTTCAAGCTCGACCCGACGAGCTCGTGGACTCCGGAGCTGATCGCGGCACTGGTGGCCACTGGCGCCGTCGACTCGGTCGACTTCAAGAGCTTGTACACCGGGACGATCGTCGATCAGCCGCCCGACCCGGTGTTGTATGAACGGGTGATCACGGCGTTCCCGGACGCGTGGATCGAGGACCCCGACGTGGTGACGCCCGAGACCGCGGCGGTGTTGGCCGGCGTGCACGACCGGATCACGTGGGACGCGCCGATCCACTCGATCGCCGACATCGAGGCGTTGCCGTTCCCGCCCCGAATGGTGAATTTGAAGCCCTCACGGATCGGCGGACTGGCGAAGCTGTGCGCGACCTACGACTACTGCGCCGACCATGGCATCAGCGCCTACAGCGGCGGCCAGTTTGAGCTTGGCCCTGGCCGCGGGCAGGCCCAGTACCTCGCGTCGCTGTTCCATCCCGACACCGCGAACGACCTGGCGCCGGTGGGATTCAACGTCAACGACCCGCCGGCGGGGTTGCCGACCAGCCCGCTGCCACCCTCGCCGTTGCCGGTCGGGTTCCGCTGGGAGTGACGCCCACTCGCGAAGAAACTGCCTCCCGGCTGAAGTTTCTTCCCAAGCTCGACCCGACTGACGCCTACACCCGCTGAATCAGCGTCCCGGTCCCGAGGCCGCCACCGCAGCACATCGTCACGAGCCCGACCTCCTTGTCGGAGCGCTCGAGCTCGTGCAGCAGCGTCGTGATCAGCCGGGCGCCGGTCGAGCCGAGCGGGTGGCCGAGCGCCATCGCGCCGCCGTTGACGTTGACGCGGTCCATGTCGGGCTCGAGCTCGCGCCGCCAGGCCGCGATCACCGGCGCGAACGCCTCGTTGATTTCGACCAGGTCGATGTCGTCCATCTTCATCCCGTTGCGCTCGAGCAGCTTCTGGGTCGCGGGGATCGGGCCGGTCAGCATGATCACCGGGTCGACGCCGACGGTGGTCTGGTCGACGATCCGGGCGCGGGGCTTTAACCCCAGGGCGTCGGCCTTCTCGCGCGCCATCAGCAGCACAGCGGCAGCGCCGTCGGAGATCTGGGAGCTGTTGCCGGCCGTGATCTTGCCGTCCTCCTTGAACACGGGCTTGAGCTCTGACAGCGCCTCGATCGTCGTCTCCGGGCGGATCCCCTGGTCGGCGACATAAGTCGAGCCGTTGACCTTGAACGGGATGATCTCCCGCTCGAACCGGCCCTCCTCGGTGGCCCGGTGGGCCAGCTGGTGCGAGCGCACGCCGAGCTCGTCGAGTTCTGAGCGCGGGATCTCCCACTGGTCGGCGATCATCTCCGCCGACAGGCCCTGAGGGATCAGGTTGTAGCGCTCCATCAGCTCGGGAGGCCATGGGGTGCCGACCTCGCCGATCCAGTTGAACCCGACGCCCATCGGCACGTGCGCCATGTGCTCGACGCCCGAGCCGATCGCCACGTCGTGCACCCCGGCGGCGATCAGCGCCGCCGCGAAGTTGACCGCTTGCTGCGCCGAGCCGCACTGGCGGTCGACGGTGGTCGCGGGCGTCTCGATCGGAAGACCGGCCTGGAGCCAGGCGTTGCGGCCGACGTTGAACATCTGCTCGCCGTACTGCTGGACGCACCCGGCGACGACGTCCTCGACCTCGTTCGCCGGGATGCCGGCACGCTCGATCACCTCGGTGTAACAGCGGCCAAGCAGCTCGTTGGGATGAGTGTCCTTGTAGTAGCCCTTCTCCTTGTGCCCCCGGCCGATCGGCGTCCGGACGGCTTCGACGATCACTACCTCGCGACCAGATTGCGGCACTTTTGCTCCTTTTTACGGACTCGGATCCCGCGAAGGCCCCCGATGGCGCGTTCCCGTTGATTCGTTACTACTGTACTGAAGCTTTCCGCGAGCCAATCGACCAGAGGAGCTGACTTGCAGGAACGAGTGGGAATCGCCGGCTCGGGTGTGATCGCCTGCGGCCTGGCGGTGGCGGCCGCCGAGCGTGAGCAGGTGCTGTTGTGGGCTCGGTCTGACGATTCGGCCGCTCGCGCCCGCGCGCGAGTGATCAAGACCTGCTCTAAGCTCGACGGCTACGACCCGGACAGGATCCGGATCGTCACCGACCTCGACGACCTGGCTGCCGCCACGTTCCTGGTCGAGGCGGTCGTCGAGCACCACGGGTCCAAGAGCGCCGTCCTGTCGGACCTCGGCGAGCTCGCGCGACACGCCGGGGCCGGAGCGGTGCTGGCCACCACGACCTCGTCATTGTCGATCGCCGAGCTCGCGGAGGCGAGCGGCCATCCCGAGTCGTTTGTCGGCTTTCACCCATTCAACCCGGTGCCGCGGATGCAGCTGGTCGAGCTTGCCTTCCCGCCACAGGCCACCGAGGAGACTCGGGAGCGCGCGCGGAAACTGTGCGAGGCGCTCGGCAAGACCGCGGTCGAGGTTCCGGACATACCGGGATTCGTCGTCAACCGGCTCCTGTTCCCGTACCTGTTCAGCGCCGTCGAGCTGATGTCCGAGACCTGCATGAAGCCCGAGGACGTCGACAACTGCATGACCCTCGGGGCGGGCATGCCGATGGGCCCGATCGCGTTGCTCGACTACGTGGGGCTCGACGTGTGCCAGGCGATCGGCGAGTCGATCGGCGCCGCCGTGCCCGAGCGGCTCCTCGAGCTCGTCAACGACGGCGCGCTCGGCCGCAAATCGGGCGCCGGGTTCTACAAATACGACTAACGGAGCCCAGACAGAGTATTTAACGGTCGTTCAGGTCCGGGGGCCATCCTTCATGGCGCGACGTACCTCATAGCAGCACCTCCTCCCCAGAAGCACGGAGCCGGCCCGTCCCCAGCGGGCCGGCTTCTTTTTTGCCCGAAGCCGTCGCTATTCGGGGCCGCGGAGCAGGTTCGCCGGACCGCAGCGCGGCTCGACAGGCCATGAAGGGGCGAAGCCGGCCCACCTGGGGGGCCGGCTTCCATCTCTCCTCTCAACCACCGGGAGAATGTCCGCGCTAGCTCGCTGACTCTCCGGCCGTTGCCTTGAGCGGGGAAATGTAACGAATGCAGCGAGCGTGTGGGGTTCGGTCTCCACCCCCCATTGCAGTATCCGCATTTCACCTACGCGGCCGCGCGGCGCTGCCTGATCCGCACCGCCTCGATCCGGTTCTGCCTCACCGACTCGACCCGGATCGAGTATCCGTTGGCAGCGATCGTGTCCCCGCGCTTGGGAAGCCGGCCGAGCTCGGCGAACACGAAGCCGCCGACCGAGTTGTAGGCGTCCGTGTCGACGGGGAGCTCGAGCCCGTAGTCCTCGAGATCCGATACTGCCACGTGCCCGCGCACGAACCAGTCGCCGTTCGCCAGCCGGCGCACCGCCCCGCCGGCGGGGTCGGTTTCGTCGGAGATCTCTCCGACGACCTCCTCGATGATGTCCTCGATCGTCACGATCCCGGCGGTGCGGCCGTACTCGTCGACGACGATCGCGAGCTCTGTCCGCTCGCGCTGCAGGTCGGCCAGCAGGTCGTCGAGCGGCTTAGTCTCGGGCACGATCGGCGCAGCACGGACGAGTCCGTCGAAGTGCGCGTCCATCCCGTCGTTCAGCATCTTCTTGACCAGCTGGTTGACGTGGACGATGCCCTTGACCCGATCCTGGTTCTCGTCTTCGGTCACGACCAAGCGAGAGTGCCCTGTCGAGACGCACAGCTTGAGCGCCGCCTCGACCGTCTCCGAGACGTCCACCGTGACAACCGCCGGGATCGGCGTCATCACCTGCCGTGCCTCCTGCTCGTGCAGGTGGAACACGCCGGTCAGCATCTTCCCTTCGCCCACGTCGAGCTGGCCCCCGGTGGTCGACTGGGCGATCAGCCGCTTGAGCTCATCCGGCGTCCCGCCCTCGGGCTCGGCATCGGGATCGGTGCCGAGCATCCGCAGGATCGACTCCGAGGCCGAGTTCAGAACGATGATGAACGGGTGGAACAGGATCCGGAAAAACTGGATCGGCCGCGCTATCCGTCGCGCCAGGCCCTCGGCGTGCTGGATCGTGTAGAGCTTCGGGACGATCTCCCCGACGATGCTCAAGGCGATCGTGATCAGCAGGTAGGAGATCACCACCGACACCGCGACCGCTGCGGTGTGCCCGAGCGGGCCGCCGAGCCATGGCTCGAACAGGTGCGCGATCGCCGGCTCGCCCAGGGCGCCGATGCCGATCGAGGCCATCGTGATCCCGACCTGGCAGGCCGCGATGTAGTCGCCGATGTTGTCGATCTGCCGGATCGCCAGCCGGGCCCCGCGCGCCCCCTCGTCGGCCAGCGCCTCGAGTCGCTCCTTCCGCGAGCGCACGAGCGCATACTCGGCGATCACGAAGAACGCGTTGACCAGGACGAGCAGCCCGGTCAGGATGATGAAGAGCCCCTTCACCGGCGCGCCGGCACCTGCCACGCCCGCAGCTGGGCGACCCCACCAGCGGCCCGCGTGCGGGAAAGCTCCGTCCGCGGTGGGCAGCCCCTCGTCTGTGAGCTGCTACTTCGGGATGGATCGTCGTCGTTCATGCAGCGACGGTGAAACGGTAGCAGCAGCACCAGCCCCGTTGGGAGAGCTCTGGCCGATCTATCCTGATTGTCGATGCGCATCGTCAGCCTTGTCCCTTCGGCCACCGAGACGCTGTTCGCGCTCGGCCTTGGCCCGGAGGTAATCGCCGTCACCCACGAGTGCGACTACCCAGAGGCCGCCCGCGAGCTGCCCAAGATCACGCGCGACGTGCTCCCGAGCGGTCTGAGCGCGGGCGAGATCGACGCCGCGGTCAAGGAGCGCACGCTCGCCGGGCTCTCGATCTATGAGCTGGACGCCGAGCTGTTGCACGACCTTCGCCCAGACCTGATCGTCACCCAGGAGCTGTGCTCGGTGTGCGCGGTCTCCCACGACGACGTCCGCGCCGTCGCCGAGGAGATCGAGACCCACCCGCGCGTGATCTCGCTCGATCCCCGCACGGTCGGCGAGGTGCTCGGCGACGTCCGCACGCTGGCCCAGGCCACCGACCGCAAGGACGAAGCGGTCGAGCTCGTGCGCGACGCCTCGGCGCGAATCGACAAGGTGCGCCTCGCGGTCCGCGGCGCCCGCCGGCCGCGGGTCGCCGCGCTCGAATGGCTCGACCCGCCGTTCGCGGCAGGTCACTGGACGCCGCAGCTGATCGAGTACGCCGGCGGCGAGGACGTGCTGGGCTTCGCCGGCGAGAAGTCCGAGGAGCGCTCGTGGCAGGAGGTCGAGGCCTCTCAGCCCGACATCGTGATCGTGATGCCCTGCGGCTACGACGCCGAGATCGCGCACCGCGAGGCGGAGATGCATCGCGACGAGCTGGCCGCGGTCGGCGCGGGCGAGGTCGTCGCCGTCGATGCCGCCGCCTACTTCTCGCGTCCCGGCCCGCGGATCATCGACGGCCTCGAGCTGCTCGCCCATATCATCCACCCGGAGCTGGTGCCCGAGGCGCCGGCCGAGGTGTTCACGGTCGAGCTGTAGTGGGCTGCACCCTCCGGTCTAGAGACTGAAGCCGACGCCGTTGGGCGTGAGGCCGGTGCCGCCGGCCACGGCCAGTGCGCCGATGATGCTCGCGATCCCGACCACGGCACAGCCGGCCAGCGCCACCCATGCCAACTGACGCCGCTCGGCCACTTCGACGATCAAGAAGCCGGTGATCAAGCCGCCCACGAGACCGCCGAGATGGTCGCCGATCGAGATGCCGCGAACGCTCAGCGAGAACAGAAGATTGAAGATGAGCACAAACCCGAGCCCGCTCTGCCAGATCGGGATGCCGCGGGCCCGCGCCACCACGATCAGCGCCCCGAAGATCCCGAAGATCGCGCCGGACGCGCCCACCGTCGGGATCTGCGGCTGGAACCACAGGGCCCCGAACGACCCCGCGAGCAGCGAGACGAAGTACACGGCGAGGAAGTTGACGCGCCCGATCGCAGGCTCCAGCGCGGAGCCGACGAACCACAGCGAGATCATGTTGATGAAGATGTGCAGGAGTCCGTCGTGCAGGAAGCCGCTGGTGACCAGGCGCCAGTACTCGTGCGTGCCCGTGTAGAACGGGAATGGGTTGTGGGCAGTGATCGCGGGACCGAACAGCGAGCCGTGGAACCACACCGACCCGCCGCCTCCACCGCCGAGCGGAGCGCCGGCCGCCGTCTCGATCAGGAACGCGATCACGTTGAGCGCGATCAGCGCCTGCGTCACCACCGGGGTGGTCCTTACAGATGGCATTCCCCTGACCTTCGTTCGCTCGCGCGAGCACTCGGGACAGCGCATCCCGACCGGGGTCGGGGTCATGCAGTCCGGGCAGATTGGCCGCCCGCACGACGAGCACGAGACTCCCGTCTCACGGGAAGGGTGTCGGTAGCAGACTGCCATCTTCAATCCAAGCTATCAGCGGCTGGTTACGGCCACGGAACGCCGGGGCATCCCGCGCTGGCGCGCGTCAGTGCCCGCGAGGCAGGATCCGGCGCGCCTCCTCGCCGACGTCATGCAGCGTCCGCTGCGCGAGGTCGAGCGCGTTGTGTGAGCGCTGCTTCCGGACCCGGTGGCGCGCTCGTACACGCAGGACCACGAGCGCCGTGCCGGCGCTGAGGCCGACGACCGCGGCGGCCGCCGGACGGACCCAGTTCCTCGGATCGCGCATCGCCCGGAGCTCCCACGCGTCGAGCTCCTCCTGAGCCAGCTCGGTCAGGTTGACGAGCGTCAGCTCGAGCCGCTGCGCCATGTCGGCCGGCGGCTCGACCGGCGCCAGCGCCTCGCGCAGCAATGCTTCGAAATCGGCCGCTCCTGAGCTCATTCTCGCGATCCTCCCGAATCGGTTGCGGGCTCTGAAACCATTCCTTCGAGCTGGCGGATCGCGCGATGGAGCAGCACCTTCGTGGCGCCGTCGGTGCGCCCGAGCGCCCGCGCGATCTCGCGGTTGTCCATCCCGAGTGCGAACCGCATGATCAGCGCCTCGCGGCGGTCGTCAGGGAGCTGCTGGACGCCGTCCAGGATCGACTTCAGCTGCTCGCGACCTTCAACCAGCGATTCCGTCGTGTGCGGCGCCGAGATCATGCCGGCATCCTCGATACCCGATTCCGGCTTGCGCGAACGGTCGCGGTAAAAGTTCGCAGCCAGGTTGTGCGCGATTCGGATGAGCCATGGACGCAGCGGCCGGCCGTTGGCCTCCCGGAGCGCGCGCTCGAAGTGCCGGTAGGCCTGCAGGAACGTCTGCTCGGTGAGGTCCTCGGCGTCGTGGTGGTTGCCGACGCGGTAGTAGCTGTAGGAGTAGACGTCGCGCAGATGCGTGCGGTACAGCTCCGTGAACCGCGCATCGACTTCCGCTTTGCTCTTGGGTAACTCGCCGTCCACCACATCAGAGCCTAGCCTTCGTCACGCGTCGCGGATAGTGGCGAGGAGGGGCAGCCTGGTCGGCGGTCATCGTCGCGGTCCACTGCTCGGGCTCGATCCGTCCTTCGACCAGCGCCGCGAGGCTCTCGAGCGCGGGGGCCTCGAGGTGGGCGTCGCGGGCCACACTCGCCAGCAGCGAGGCCGAATCGACCGCCTCGACGCCTTGGCCCACAGCATCGCCGATCTCCGTCGCCGGCACGCCCTGGGCGAGCAACTCGCCGGCGCGGCGGCTCCGCGAGCTCGACGAGACGACCGTCGCGACCAGGTCGCCCGCGCCGGCAAGGCCGGCGAATGTCTCCGGGCGACCGCCACGCGCCCGGGCGAGCGCGTCGACCTCGGCAAAGACCTTGCCCGCGGCGGCGCCGGCGACGTTCGGTCCGGCGACCAAGGCGACGGCCGCGGCGAGCACCGCGAGGTTCTTCGCCGTCGCGGCCAGTTCGACGCCGGTCACGTCGCTGCTCCTCGAGACGTCGAGGCCGGCGGCGGTGAGCACGTCTGCAAGGTTCCTTGCAAGGCCGCGGTCGACCGTGGCCAGCACCACCGAGGCTCCGTGCTCGAGTACCTCGGCGGCATCAGCCGGTCCGCCCAGGACCGCGACCGCACGCGCGGCGCATCGCTCTGCGACGTACGCCGAAGGCAGCGTGCCGAGCGGCGGCACGAGGCCTCTGGACAGGACCAGCACTCCGGCGCTCCGCGGTAGCCGTTCGCCGTGCGCGGCGAGGACGCTCGGCAGCGCCCGCGCGGGGACGGTCAGACAGACGAGATCGGCCTCCCTCAGGTCGAGCTCGGATGCGCGGGTGACGTGCACGGACTCCGGCAGCTCGACCCGGGGCAAGTAGCCGTCGTTCCTACGAGTGGCCGCTACGGCCGCGGCCTGCTCACGGGTGCGTGTGCCGAGCTCGACCTCGAGCCCGGCCCGCGCCAGCAATATCGCGAGGCTGGTGCCCCAGGCGCCGGCGCCGATGATCGCGGCGCGGCGGATCGGAGGGATGCCGCCGAGCCACTCCCACTGGAGCATGACCATCGGCCAGATCCGATCGGTGACCGCGCCGGCGAGCGCCGGGGAGGCGTTATCGACGGTGGGGAACTGCAGCGGACGGCCGGCGCGGAGCCTGACCTTGCGCGGCCGGACGCGCCACCCACGCCGGATGTCCTCGGTGCCGATGATCGCGATCGGGACGACGGGTGCCCCGGTCTCGAGCGCGAGCCGTCCGACGCCGCGGCGCGGCCTGCCCAGCGGGCCCGGGCGTGTGCGCGTCCCCTCGGGGAACATCAGCACGATCTCCCCGCGCGCCAGGACGATCCTGGCGGTCTCGACCGAGTCCTGGTCGCTCGCTCCCCGGTCGATCGGGAACGCCCCGAGCGCGCTCAGCAGCCAGCTCAGCAACCGGTTGTAGGTGAAAAGCTCCTTCTTGGCCACGTAGTACACGGGCCGCCGAGTCATCGTCCCGATGATGAACGGGTCGAAGAAACTCCGATGGTTCGACGCCAGGATCACGGGGCCCTCGGCCGGGATGTGCTCGCGCCCGATCCGCTGCATCCGCAGGTACACCAGAAAGAACGGTGTCAGGATCAGCCGGACCGCGAACAGCACCAAACGGTTGACGCCGCGCTCCCGTGCGCGCCCGTGCAGCTGCTCGTGATCCATCGCACATTGCCCTACCCGCCGCGGCCCCGCCCGTTACAGTCTTGCCCACCCGTGAGCTCCGGCGGCGTCCCCATACGAACGCTCCGAGGCGCGCTCTGCGGCGCCCTCGCCGCGGCCGTCTGGGCCTTCGAGCAACCGCTCGACAAGCTGCTCCTCTCGAGCCGCTATGACGACGTCGAGCTGCTAGGCCGCGCCGTGCGCGACGGCCCGGGCTGGTACCGCTTCGGTCTCGCGCTCCACACCCAGAACGGCGCGCTGTTCGGCGCCGTCTACGCCAACGTCGCCCCCACCCTCCCGATCTCACCCGCCCTGCGCGGCCCCGCTGTCGCGCTCGCCGAGCACCTCGCCGGTTGGCCGCTCGTCGCCCTGTCCGACCGCTACCACCCCGCCCGCAACCACCTGCCTGCCCTCAGCGGCAACAAACGCGCGTTCATCCAGGCCACCTGGCGCCACCTCCTGTTCGGGCTCGTGCTCGGGGAACTCGAGCGGCGCGCCAACCCCGCGCCGGAGCCCGAACCGCCCGGCCCGCCACCCGACCACGCGAGCAACGGCCACGGCTCGCTCGAGCGGGCCGTCTCGAGCGTGCAAGACTGAGCCCCATCCGCCCGCCTAGCTCAACTGGTAGAGCACTTCACTTGTAATGAAGGGGTTCGGGGTTCGAGTCCCCGGGCGGGCTTGGGGATTCGAGGTTTCGTGTCCCCGATATGTCCCAACCAAGGTAGGCGTACTCTTTGCGCATGCCTGGTGCGGTGTCCGGTCATGTGTTCCGAGTCGAGCGGGCGCGAGGTCCGGTCTGGTACGCGAAGTACCGGTTGCCTGACGGGCGCCAAGTTCAGAAGAAGGTCGGGCCGGCGTAGACCGGGCGAGATCGGCCGGCGGCCGGCTTGTTCACGAAGCGGCTGGCCGAGGACTGGCTGCGTTCGGTTCTGGAGGAGGCGCGGCGCGGGACCCTGCCGGGGCTCGTCCGCGCCGGCGCCACGTTCGCGGACGCGGCGGCGGAGTGGCTGCGCTACATCGAGCACGACCACGGCCGGAAGCCGTCGACCGTGGCCGGTTACAAGATCATGGTCCGCTCGATGCTGCTGCCGGCGTTCGGGGAGCTGCCGCTCGAGGCGGTCACGACGCCGATGATCGAGCGCTGGATCGCCTCGCTCGATCTGTCCGCCAGCACGCGCACGAAGGCGATCGTGTTGCTACACGACATCTTCCGCCGCGCCAAGAAGGTCTGGGCCTTCTCGGTCAACCCGGTCACGGACGTCGAGAAGCCGCCGATCAGCCACAGCGGGCACATCGACGTGTTCTCGCCGGAGAAGGTCTACGCGCTCGTACGCGCCGCCGCCAGCGAGCAGGATGCCGCGATCTACCTGACCGCCGCGTTCACCGGATTGCGCCGCGGCGAGCTGCTCGCTCTTCGCTGGCGCGACGTCGACTTCGCCGGCTCGACGATTCGGGTCCGGGGCAACTACTCCGAAGGCGTGCTCACCACTCCGAAGTCGGGCAAAGTCCGCGCCGTGCCCATGGCTCCCGACGTGGCCGCGGCGCTGGCCCGGCTCGGTGACCGCGAGAACGATGGGTCACTCGAGCATCCAGACGACGATGCAGTACCTCCACTACGCACCGCGCAGCGAAGACGCCCAGCTGGTTGCGGAAGCGTTCCGCGTCGAGGGCGTCGAGGGCGAGACGCACCACGAGATCCTCGGACGTCTTGGGACATCTTCGTAGAAGTCCCAAGACATATGGAGACATCCCGCCGGATTCTGCACCCCGATCTGGTTCCATACCAGGCCGCCTCGCACACTCGCGCGTGTGCGCGCGATCGCTTCCATCTTGCGACGCTGGTGAACGCTTACTTCTGCTTCAGCCTGCGAAGCGAAAGCCGGCGCGAGCCGGGTCGAACCCGCGCGTCTGCCAATCCCTCTGACCGGTCGCTGCGCCTCGTGACCCGGCGCCCTCGCGCTACCGTCTAGTCCATGCCCGCGCACACCTTCAACGTCGTGTATGAGGACGCCGGCGACGGCTGGGTCTACGCCCACGTCCCGGAGCTCCCCGAGGTCCACACACAGGGCGAGAACCTCGACCAAGCCCGCGAGATGGTCAAGGACGCGATCGCGATCGTCCTCGACGAGCGACGGGCGCGCGATGAGGCGATTCCGCCGACCGGCTGGGCGCTGGTCGAGTCGGTCGAGATCGCTGCGTGAAGAAGCGCCAGCTCGAGCGCCACCTCACAGATCACGGCTGCCACCTCGCTCGCGAGGCGGCAAAGCACGAACTCTGGGAGAACCCGGCCACCGGGCAGCGGACGACAGTGCCTCGCCACCGCGAGATCAAGATGCCGACCGCGCGCGGGATCTGCCGACAGCTGGGCGTTCCTCCCCACCGGGCGCCTGACCTGGGGACACCACCGCGAAAACGTGTCCCGAAATATGTCCCGAACTCAGCAATTCTGACGCGCTCCAACCTCGCTTAACTAGAGAGGATCGCCCGTACCTACGGCAAATGCCCTGCAAATGGGCAACTTGTAATGAAGGGGTTCGGGGTTCGAGTCCCCGGGCGGGCTCTCTCTGCCGGTGGTTGTCGCGGCTGAACCGGCGCCTAGCTCCTCCGGGCCTCGGCAAGCACAAAGTTGTCTCACCGTCCCGGTTCCGCAGAAATCCCATCCGTCATGAGTTCCGACATGTTTCGGGACCGTTTTCAACGTGACGCCGCCACCGCATACGCGGCTCGCCATGCGCGGATCAAGCGTGGCCGCGCTGAGTTCCAGGCCGCACGCACCGGCCTACAGCGCCTGCGCGATCAACGCGACGATCAGGATGAACATCGCGGCAAAGAAGAGAAGAAAGAGACCGACCCATAGCGCGCTCGGAACTTCAGCGATTAGTCGAAGCGCGCTCGGTCGCTGCGGGGCCTGCCGTTCGTCCGGCATCGATCCCCGGCGGGTTGGCGCGGTAACCGGCGAGGTCGGCTTGTCAGTCGTCCCAGGGTCGTGGTGCCTCGACATCACGACGTACTCCGCCAGCATGTGCGCTGCGAGCTCCTCGGGCGTGAGGGACTGGCGCGCGGCTTCCTCGGCGAGGTGTGTGGCGACTTCGTCGGAAAGATGAAGGGTGATGCCGGACGCCGTACTGCTCCTTGTTACGAGCGGATCTGTCGGCTCCCAGTCTCCACCTCGTCGCACCCGCCGGCATCCGCAGTCTTCCGCGCGCGAGCGTCGCCTTTTCCCCGGGTCAAGCTTCGATCGTCGCCCCTTCGGGTCCTGCCGGAGCCCGCGGCGCTTATCGATCCGGAGGCCGAACGGGCATGGCTGACCGTAGACCGCCCTCTCATCGCCTGAAAGCCGGGCTGGTCGCCTTCTCGGCCGAGGGCACGCGTCGCCCCCGCTCGTGTGAAACACGCGGGAACTCCCGACGTTGCGGATGATCGTGGTCGCCGCGCCGGCACCGGAGATCGTCAGGCTCTTGCTGATCGCCAGCTCGCCGCTGGCCACGCCGCAGGACCCCGATGGCACCACGATCGTGCCTGCGGGCATGACGTCGATGATCGCCTGACGCAGCGAGCCGGCCCCGGCGTCGTTGGTGTTGGTCACCGTGATCGTGTCCGCCAATGCCGGCCCCGACGCGACCAGTCTCCCTAGACCACAGGTCACCCAGGCGACGAACCACAGCTTTATGGCACGACGCTCACCATGTCGATCGACCCCCTTGCGCCGCGGAATCGTTCGAGAGCCTAAACCGGGGTCAGGTGGCTGGCCGGAACGCGGCTGAGCTGGCTACGCGAAGTGATGTCCAGCTTCATGAAGACCTTCCGCAGGTGGTACTGCACCGTGCGCGGGCTGACGAACAATTGTGCGCCTATCTCGGGGTTCGAGAGACCCTCTCTTGCCAGCCGAGCGATGTGTGCCTCCTGTGGCGTGAGTACCCCGCGCTCGTCATCGGTGCGCTTCCGCGCGGTCTCCCCGGTGGCCAGAAGCTCGTGCCGGGCCCGCTCGGCGAATCCCTCAGCGCCGATTGCGATGAACATCTCATGGGCGGCCCGGAGTTGCTCACGCGCGTCGATGCGCCGGTTCTCACGACGCAGCCATTCGCCGTACAGAAGCCGCGCACGCGCGAGGTGGACCATGCCGCGACTGCGCGCGAGCCGTTCCATCGCCTCGCGGTAGAGGGGTTCCGCGTCTCGCGGATCGCTCAGCAGAGCGCGCGAGCCCGCCTCGATCCCAAGCGCCCACTCGGTGGCGCTCGCGCGCGTGCGTTCGCTCAGCCGATCGAGCGCGGCGTCGGCTTCGTCGCGCCGGCCGGTGCGAACGCCGGCCTCGATCAGCTCGACAAGGGCCCACCCATACGCAATGACATCCTCGTGCTCGCACGCCCGATGCGCGGCCGCGAGCGCCTCCCCGTAGCGGCCGTGACCGTTGTGCAGCAAGGCGGTCATCCACGCCAGCATGCCAAGCGAATAGCCTTCGCCCCGCGCGATCGCGCTGGGGACACCGCGGTCGGCGATGGCCTCGATCCGCGCCTGGTCGCCGCGCCACGCGGCGAGCATCAACCCCGCATAGTTGAGCGACGGGATCCCCGTCGCCCGCGTGAGCTCACCGACTTCGTCGATCAACTCCGCCGCGTTGTTGACGGTCCCGGAATGGATGTTGAGGGCGGCAAGGAAGTTGGACATGCCGGGGAGCAAGGTGAGCGCGCCAGTGTCGCGCGCGACTCGCACCCCCCGGGTCGCGAGTTCGTGCCAGAGCTCGTCGTCCCAGAGATCCTGAGCCAGACGGCACGCCAGCCACAACCAACGCACGTCGCGTGCGGTCAATCCCTCGACGTGACTGAACGCGCCGAGCGCCACCCGGAGCGGCGGCAGACCGGCCGCGTAGCCCTCGGTGAACCTGGTCGCCAGCCCGTCGAGGAGCAGGTCGATCGGGCGCGGCGGATGCTGCGCCGCCGGTGCAGCCTTCGCAGCTTCGGCAGCATCGCGGACGTCCGGCGTGCCGCCGAGCCGACCGGCGAACATGGCCGACGCGATCGCCTCGAGATGCGTCTCCCGAGCCTGCGCAGCATCGAGCGGTTCGAGCCGCCGGGCCGCGGCGAGCAGCAGGGCCGGAGCGTCACTGCCGCGCGTACGCTCGAACGCGATCTGCGCGCGCAGCCGCTCCAGCCTGGCCCGGTGAAGCTCGTCGAGTGGGGCAAGTTCGGCGGTCGCCAGCAACTCGAGTGCCGTGTCCGACGCTCCGGCGTGGAACTTCACCTGCGCGGCCGCCAGCGCCCGCTGACCTCGCCTCGCCGGGTCCGGCGTGAGCTCCGCGGCGCGCGCCAGAAACGCCGCCGCCGCCGCCGCGCCGCCGCGAGCCCGCGCCCGCTCGGCCGAGCCCTCCAACTCGGCGGCCACTCGCTCGTCCACCCCGACCGCCGCATGCGCGCGATGCCATGCCAGATGGTCAGGCTCAGTGTCCTCATCGGTCGCCTCCGCCAACGCCGCGTGCGCAGCTCGTCGCTCAGCCGAAGTGGCCGCCCGGTACACGGCGGACCGCACCAGGGGATGCCGAAAGCGAACACGGGTCCCGATTTCGACCAGTTCCGCGTCCTCTGCCGGCGCGAGCGAGCCCCTGTCGACGCCGAGCCTGTGGGCGGCACGCCAAACGATTGTCGCGTCACCGATCGGCTCGGCGGCGGCGAGCAGCAGGAGTCGCCGTGTTGCGTCGGGGAGCTCGCCGGCGCGCCGGAGATAGTGATCCTCAATGTGGCGCGGAAGGTCTGTGGCAGGGAGTAGACCAAAGCCGCCCTCGAGTTCGGACGGACTCATGGTGCGCGGCAGGTCGACCAGCGCGAGCGGGTTGCCTCGGGTCTCGCCAATGATGCGGTCGCGGACGCGCTCGTCGAGCCGAATGGGAACCGCCCGCATGAGCAGGGTGCGCGCATCCTCCTCAGGCAGGCCGCGGAGCAGCACCTCGGGCAAGCCGTCGAAGTCCTGCCTGGTGGTCGGTTCACGGACGGTGACCACCACCGCCACCGACTCCGCCAGGAGGCGTCGCGCGACGAAGCCGAGAACGGTTCCCGAGGCCGCGTCCAGCCATTGAGCGTCCTCGACCAGACAGAGCTGCGGCCGCTCCTCCGCCGCCGCCGACATCAGGCCAAGCACGGCGAGTCCGACCAGGAATCGTTCCGGGACATCCCCGGACGCGACCCCCAACGCGACATTGAGCGCGTGCTGCTGTGGCTGCGGCAGCACGTCGAGATAGTCGAGCAGCGGCGCGCAGAGCTGATGGATCCCGGCGAACGGCAGCTCCATCTCCGCTTCTACGCCCGTGACCTGCGCCACACGGAATCCCGAAGCACGACGAGCGGCGTACCTGAGCAGTGCCGTTTTTCCGATCCCCGCCTCTCCTCGGATCACCAGCACGGCACTCTGGCCTTCGCGCGCGCGCACCAGGAGCCCGTCGAGCACTTCGCGCTCGCTGATCCGGTCAAGCAAGCCGGACGCAAGGGTGGTGGTCATTTGGCAGGTACGCTAGCGGCCCCCTGGATTCCTCTCGGCCCACTCGAGGGAGCAGATTCGCACCATGACCGCCTCACAGACGAACGAGCTCCGGAGCCGCTGCGAGTCGCTGCGGTCGCTACACCGTCCCGGCACCCCCGTCATGCTCCCGAACGCCTGGGACGTGGCCACGGCGAGAGCGGTGGTCAAGGCTGGGTTTCCGGTGGTCGCGACCACCAGTGCCGGCGTGGCCGCGACGCTCGGATACGAGGACCACGAGCGTGCGCCGGCCGACGAGATGCTCGCCGCGGCGGCGCGGATCGCCGGGGGCGTCGAGGTGCCGGTGACGGTCGACGCCGAGGCAGGCTACGGCATGGAGCCCGCCGACCTGGTGTCTGCGCTGCGGCGCGCGGGGTCCGCCGGCTGCAACCTCGAGGACACCGACCACGCGATGGGAAGCCTCCGCGACCCCGACCGGCACGCGGGTTGGCTGAGGGCCGTTCGCGAGGCCGCGTCGGCGGGCGACTACCCGCTCGTGATCAACGCCCGGGTCGACGTGTTCCTCGCTCCGGTGCTCGGCGGTGCCGACCCCCGGACACAGGTGGAACTCGTTCCTGAAGCGCTGCGCCGCGCGAACGCGTACCTCGAGGCCGGCGTCGACTGTGTCTACCCGATCGCCCTGTCGGACACTGATGCCCTACGCCGCTTCTGCTCGGACGTCCCCGGCCCGGTCAACGTCTTGCGCATGCCGCAGTCGCCGCCACTCGCCGAGCTGGCCGCGCTCGGTGTGGCCCGGGTGAGCTGGGGATTCTTCCTATATGGGGAGGCGATGGCTCGGTTCGAGGCGCGGCTGGCCTCGCTTCAGGCGTAAGAGCCGGCTAGGGCCGCGACTGGCCACCAGGCTGGCCACCTGGCCGATGCGAGGGCGCTCCGCGGGGGCGATCCTCGCTGCATGCAAAACACAGCGCCGTCGCCCACACCAATCCTGCACGACATCAACGTGACCGTGGTCAGCCCGGAGGAGGCGTCGTTCGGAGTCGCCGAGTTCTGGTCCGGGCGCCGACTGATCGCCTTCACCCGCCTGGAGGCAGGCGAGCTCACCCTCCGGATCGCGTCCAGCCCCCAAGACGTCGTTCTCGGCACGCGCGCCTTGACCGAAGCCCTGGCGGAAGCGAATCGCCTACTCGCCTAGTACCGGGCGCGCAACCAGAAGAAGCACATGAAGATCGTGGTTATCGGCGGGACGGGTCTCATCGGGTGCAAGCTCGTCGCGAGGTTGCGGACGGGCGGCCACGAGCTGCTCGCCGCGTCGCGTCGCTCGGGAGTGGACGCCCTCACGGGCGAGGGGCTCGCCAGTGCACTCGAGGGCGCGCAGGTCGTCGTCGACGTGTCGAACGCCCCCGCCGGACGCGACGCGGCCATCCTCCACTTCTTCCGGAACTCATCGCGAAACCTCCTCGCCGCCGAGATGGCCGCCCGCGTGCGGCACCACGTGATCCTGTCGATCGTCGGCGCCGACCGCCTCCCCGAGAGCGGCTACTTCCGGGCGAAGGTCGCTCAGGAGGAAGTGGTGAAGAGCGGCCCAGTCCCCTACACCATCCTCCGCGCAACGCAGTCGTTCGAATCCATTCGCCGGATCGGCGACTCGAGCACCGACGGCGACACCATCCGGCTCCCGCCGACTCTCGTCCAGCCCCAGGCAGCCGATGACGTCGCGAGCGCTCTGGCCGATGTCGCGGTCGGCTCACCACTCGACGACATCGTCGAGCTGGCCGGCCCGGAAGCGTTCCGCCTCGACGAGCTCGCCCGGCGTGTCCTGGAGGCGAGCGACGACCGACGAGGAGTGATAGCGGATGTTTACGCCCGCTACTTCGGCGCCAGGTTGGGCGACGGGTCGCTCAGCGTCGCCAACGACGCACGCATCGCCCCGACCCGCTTCGAGGACTGGCTCGGCCAGTCGGCGACGACCACCCCAACCGAAAGGAGGGCCTCTTGAGCCCTGTCACGCCACCCACCGTCGTTCTCGCCCACGCCGCCTTCGCCAAGGACGCACCGAGGAGCGAGGAGGGGCGCCCCTCCACGCCCGGGCGCCCGACCCGGACTGAGGTGCTCGGCGCGACCGTACCGCTGATCAGCGCGCCGGCCTACTTCGGGCCTCCCGTCGTCTTCATCCTCGGGCCGTGGCTGCTCCTGGTACTCCTGCTGATCCCTCCGGCGGCCCTCCTGATCACGCTCGTGCTCGTCGTCCTGCTCGGTGCAGCGCTGCTCGCAGTGGTCGGCACGTTGATCGCATCGCCGTATCTCATTGTGCGTCACCTGCGCGCGCGCCACCGGGTGGCGCGGCCGGAACCCGCCGTTTCAGAAATTGCCAGCGCGCGCGGGGGGCGAGCTGTCAAGCGGTCCCTCCGCCCGCGCCCCATACACATCACGACCAGGTAGCCCGCACATAACGTGCACAACCGCAAAGGAACGACATGAAGATCGTAGTCATAGGTGGAACCGGCCTGATCGGGTCGAAGCTCGTCGCGAAGCTTGATGAGCACGGACACAACGCCGTCGCAGCGTCACCCGGCACGGGCGTCAACACGGTCACCGGCGACGGCTTGTCCGAGGCCGTCGCCGAGGCATCAGTCGTCGTCGACGTGTCAAACGCACCCGACTGGGAGGACGACGCGGTCATGCGCTTCTTCACGACCTCATCTCGCAACCTTCTCGCGGCGGAGGCGGCCGCGGGCGTCGGACATCACGTTGCGCTGTCGGTCGTGGGCACGGACCGCCTAACCGAGAGCGGCTATTTCCGAGCGAAGCTCGCCCAGGAGGAGCTGATCGAGGCCTCGTCGATCCCGTACACCATCGTCCACGCGACGCAGTTCTTCGAGTTCATGGGCGGCATCGCGGACGAAGCCACCGACGGCAACGCGGTTCGGCTCCCGCCGGCGCTCATTCAGCCCATGGCCTCCGATGACGTCGCGACCGCGCTCGCGCGTGTCGCCGTCGGCCCGCCAATGAATCGCACCGTCGAGATCGGCGGACCCGACCAGTTCCGCCTCGACGAGCTCATCCGGGGCGTCCTCGCTGCACGGGACGATCCCCGCGACGTGATCGCCGACCCGCAGGCGCGGTACTTCGGCATCGCGCCGGGCGAGCGAACCCTCCTCCCCGGCGATGACGCGGATGTCGGCACGACCCGTTTCGCCGATTGGTTCAGGGACGCCGCGGGCCAGACCCTGCGTCACGACTTCCGCCCGGTCACGGAGGCCAGCCGTGCATGAGATCCCCGTGAGCACGAGCGATTCGAAAGGCAAGGCAAACTCATGAAGACCCCAGCCACCGCTGGAAGCCGCCCCAAGCGCGACCGCGGTCTCCGCTCTCACATCGAACTCACGCGGGTCCTGCGCCGCGTTCGATACTCGGACGAGTTCATCAGCGAGGTGCTCAGTCAACTGGCCGACCCGATCGACCTCAGGCGCGACCAGAGGGTCCTCGTTCGCTACGGGTTGAGCTCGGAACGACTGATGGATCGACTGGGAGGCAGTCCTTGACTCGTACCTGATGGGCACCGCGCGTCGGCACGAAGGGTGGCTGCAGGGATCGGTCGAGGTGCGATCGTCGCCGCCGACAACCGCGACGCGTTGCAGGGCACCGATGCCATCGTGCTCGCGCTGCGGTTCGCGGTATTGGAGGGCGTCATTCAGGAGATCGCCGACCTGCTGATCGACCGGCTCGTCGTCGTTCCGAGGGCTTCGAGCCGGTGAAGATCGGCGAGATCGAACAGTCGAGTCGACTGGAGGTCGGCGGGGACCTTCACGATCTCGTAGTCGGCCCCGCGGAGGCGCGTTCATTGATCGGGGTGGCCTGATCGTACGGCAATTGTCCTGCAAATGGACAACTTGCAATGAAACGGGTCGGCATTCGAGTCCCCGGCGGGCTTCGTTCTTATCCTGGCGCCGCGATCGGCCCGGGTGGCGAACCCGCCGTCGCATGCAGGAGAATGCGGAGATGAGCGACGAGTCCCTGCGTTCTGAGATCCGCGACGAACAGGAGCGGATCATCTCAGCCGTCAGATCCGCAACGGATCACTGGGAGATGGCCAAGGCGGAAGACTCATTCGCCGATCTACTCGAACGAATGGCTGACGAGCTGGAGATGGGCTCGGCGCATGATCGTGGCCGCTTCCTGGCTGCGGCCCATGCACTCCGGCGGTCGGCGGCGCTCAACGAGCACCGGTACATCACCGGCCTCGGGCACTCGCCCGAAGACCTCTAGTAGCCCGACCCGGGTCAGGTGAAGGCTCGTCAGCGCCGCTAGTCGAACACCGACCATGGCACCGAGAATGGCGAGGCTCGCGTCCACGAACTTGATCAACGCCATCCACGATCTCCGGTCCCGCCTCCCGCCAGGCCACGCATGAGAGATTCGGCCGCGTTCGACTGGGAGCAACGCAGAGCAGCACGCCCAAGATCGTATTGAGAGCGTCGCGCGCAGAGTGCGACGCGCGGGCCGTTAATCGGCGTGAGGTCGTTTGCTGTCGTGCTGGGGGCGCTGTCCCACCAGGGGGAGATGCTGGTCGGGCAGCTTGGAGGGGTGTCGCTGATCCCGTTTGCGGTGGCGCTTGCGTTGCACGTCGCCAAACTGGGTGTGCGGGCACGTGCCTGGCACAACATCGTCCGCGCGGCCTACCGGACTGACCGGCCACGCTTTCGGGATTCGGTGGGGGCGTTCCTGGCCGGGACGGGCGTTGGCGCGTGCGTGCCGGCGCAGGCTGGTCAGCTGGTCCGGCTCAGTTTGATGAGGAGCCGCGTTACCGGCTCCACCTTTCCTGGGCTGGTCTCGACCGTGATTGCCGAGTCGGTCTTCGACGCGGCCCTCGGTGCCCTGATCGTGATCTCGGTCTTGATCGCCGCTGGTCCCGGCGCATTGGGCGGCGTATCGCTCCCAGGCTCGCTCGGGCGGCATCCCGCAATCGCGGCACTGGCCGCGGTTGCCGTGACGCTGACGGCCTGCGGGCTCGCACTTCAGCGTCGGGCGAGGATCCGATCGCTGGTGCAGGACGCTCGGACCGGCATGGCCGTGTTCACCCAACCCGCGCGCTACCTACGAGGGGTGGTGTCATGGCAGACCTTTGGCTGCACGCTGCGCGTCGCGTCGACGTACTGGTTTCTGGTCGCCTTCCATGTGCCCGCGAGCGTCCATACCGCGCTCCTGGTCATCGCCGTGCAGCTTGTTGCGGGATTGGTTCCGCTCACCCCGGGCGGGGCGGGTTCACAGCAGGCAATCCTCGTCGCCGCACTCTCTCCGGCCACGACATCGACCATCCTCGGGTTCGGCATCGGTACCCAGGTGACCACCCTGCTTGCCGATCTCGTGCTCGGCGGGGTCTCCCTCTTCCTTATGACTGGGTCACTCGGGTGGCGTCGGCTCGCGCGCGCGGATCAGCCTTGCCCGTTGGAAGACCGATTACGACGTGCTCCGCGCTCGGATATGAGTGCGCGTAAGACGCTGCCTCCATTTCTCGAAGGGCAAGGACACGAGGTCCACACCGAGAACAACCGACGCCCTATCGCAGGACTGGCTCGGCCACCCGAGGTGGCGCTGGTGCAGGCGTCGAGTCCGTCAGCGGGCGCCGGACCAGGGAGCTGACGGCGCTGATCCTCGATGATCGCGCTTGCCCGAACCGGACCCGGGCACCAGGCGCGTGCGGAATCGACGCCGCTTCTACATCTGTCGTCGTTGATCTTCGCTAGAGCTGGTGAGAGTCAGCGCTCCCCTGACCTCACGGCCGGCGGACAGCTCAGGCGGAGTCGAGGAGGATGCTGGCGCTGAGAAGGCGCGCATCTCGGTCGCCCGTTGCCGTCGGAAATGCTCAAAGATAAGGACACTGACGACCGCGACGTAAACACACCACAGCGAAGTCAGCTCGTCGACTCGAACCACGGCGGTCACTATCACCCCAACGAGACTGACCAGGCCGAACCATCGCAAATACCGACGGCTCGATATCAGTGCCGGACCGCATGTCACCGTGACGTACAGAAGCCCGATGAGCGCGTCGTTCGGGGTATGTGTCGTGTAATCGATACAGCGAGCCTGCTCGTGTGCTCCGACCGGATAGGCGGTGACCTGCCACAGGAGGTACACGCCCAGCAGCGCGCCGACAAATGCCATCGCCATCATGACCCGCGACCGTCGTCGGTCTGGCTCGAGCAGGAGGAATCCGAGCGGGACAATCGCCGGCAACACTGCGTGGGCGAAGAGGATATAGGCCTCCTTCGCAGCGTCGCCCAGCCCATGCGAGACCTGATCCCGGAGCCCGAGCCAGACAAGGCCCTCGACGAGCTGATGGATGCCGAACAGCAGCGGTAGCGCGCCGACGATCAGTTCGCGCCGCACGCGCACGCGGCGCAGCGTCTCAATTCCTACGCCGGCGACTGCCGCGCCAGCGACGAAGTCAGCCTGCGGCGAAAAGCACACGCCCCGGACCCTAACGCTACTGGGTGCCGCTCATCGAACGCGATCGCTCGCAGTCATCGAGCGTTGAGATCACGCCGCACCGTCTCGCGGTCGAAGCCGGCGGCCTCGAGCTGGCGCACGATCATGCCGATGTGCTTCTGGCTGAGGTTCTGTCTCCCGTGACCAGGAACCGTGATCACGACGCCGGATCCGTGGCGAAAGCGCCGATGGCTCGTAGCCTTGCCGCCGAGTTCGGTAAAGCCGTGAGCGACCAGCCAGGCCGTGAGGGCTCTCCGGGTGACCGTGCTCATCGGCGAATTCTCGGGCCTGGCGGTTCGCGACGCTTGGGAGTGGTTGTAGCCTGGGCCGGTGTCGCGCAGGATCGGTGGCTGCTCGTTGACGCCGTGGGGTTCTAGAGGCGGGTGTGCCGGTGGCTGAAATCCGTTTCTGTCGCGCGCCCGACGGCGCGCGGCTCGCTTTTGCGGTGCACGGGCGGGGTCCGCCGCTGGTTCGGGTGGCGACCTGGTTGACGCATCTGGAGCTGGATTGGGGCAGTCCCGTGTGGCGACATTGGCTCCAGCGGCTAGGAGAGACCCACACGGTCCTGCGCTATGACGAGCGTGGGTGCGGTCTGTCGGAGGCGGGCGCGCGGGAGCCGTCGGTGCAGACGTGGGTCGCCGACCTTGAGACGGTCATCGAGGCGGCCGGATTTGACCGTTTCGCGTTGCTGGGCGTGTCGCAAGGGGCAGCGATCGCGGTGGCCTACGCGGCGGGGCACCCCGAGCGAGTCACCGACCTGGTGCTGTACGGCGGCTACGCGCGCGGCAGGCGACGGCGCGGTCAGCGCGCGCAGGAGCAGGCGCTGATTGCCGCTATCCGAGCGGGCTGGGGCAGCGACGAGCCGGCGTATCGCCACCTTTTCAGCATGCTGTTCATCCCGCGCGGCACGCCGGACCAGCTGGGCTGGTATGACGAGTTGCTACGTTCGACGATCTCGCCCCAGGAGGCGGTTCGGCTGTTCAGGGCCCGCGGGGGCGTGGACGTGCAGCCAGATGCAGGATGGGTGCAGGCGCCGACGCTGGTCATCCACGCCCGGGACGATCGCGTGGTGCCCGTCGAGGAGGGACGGTTGCTCGCGTCGCTCATACCGGATGCGCGCCTGGTCGTGCTTGACTCCGCCAATCACATCCTGCTCGCCGATGAGCCGGCGTGGGACCGGTTCCTCACCGAATTTCGGGAGTTCCTCGACACCGCCAGGCCCGCTACCCCCTCAACAGCCGCCCGGCAGCTCAGCTCGCGGGAGCTCGAGGTGCTGGAGCTGGTCGCCGCGGGGCTCACCAACGAGGCGATCGCGGCGCGGCTGGTCGTGAGCGTAAGGACGGTCGAGCGGCATCTGACGAACATCTACGCGAAGTTGCGCCTTTCAGGCAGGGCCGCCCGGGCGGCCGCCGCGGTCTCGTTCATCGAGCAGCAAGCAGCGACGGGACGACACGTGCGCTGACGCGGCCTGCGTGTTCGCCGCCACCAGCGTTGCGAGGTTTGCGTGCCGGCTCCGATGACGACGTTCTGAGTCCCGCCTAGCATCGCCCCAGTGGTCTCACTGAGCACGCGGTCAAACGGTAATAGGGGGTATGACATGGCGCAAGATGTGACACTCGAGGCGACGCGCGGGGCGGCGGTCGAGCCCGTTCGTGAATACGACATTCGCGGCGGAGGTGGAGTCAGGCTCCACGCGCACGAGTGGGGAAACCCGAACGGGCCGGCGATTCTGTTCATCCACGGCTGGTCACAGTGCGACATGTGCTGGAGCGCGCAGGTGAACGGTCCGCTCTCCGAGCGCTTCCGGATGGTGACGTTCGACAACCGCGGACATGGCATGTCCGACAAGCCGCTCGATGCCGGCGCCTACGTCGACAGCCGGTTGTGGGCCGACGACCTTGCGGCGGTCATCGAGCACACCCACTTGGACCAGCCCGTTCTTGTCGCCTGGTCCTACGGCGGTTTCCTCGTCGCCGACTACCTGCGCGCGCACGGCGACGCCGGCATGGCCGGGATCAACCTCGTCGGTAGCGCCGTGATGCTGCGGCCGCCGACCTTCGACCACATCGGCCCGGGCTTTCTGGCCAACGCAATGGACGCGTCCACTCCGGAGTTACGGACCAGCATCCCCGCGATCCAGCGCTTCCTGCGCGCGTGCACCGCCGGGCCGCTCGACGACGAATCGTGGGCCGCGGCGCTGTGCTGGAACATGACGGTCCCGCCCGAGATACGCGGCGCGTTGATCGCGCGCAAGATCGACGCCACCGAGATTCTCGACGACCTCTCGTTGCCGGTGCTTGTGACGCACGGACGCGCGGACGCGATCGTCCTGCCGTCGATGTCGGAGCACGTGCTCGCGCACTGCGCGAACGCCGTGTCATCCTGGTACGACGCCGTCGGCCACATGCCGTTTATCGAAGACGCCGAGCGCTTCAACCTCGAACTCGCAGCCTTCGTTGACCAAGTAACCCGGTCAAGCTCATGAGCGCGGCTCGACAGCTAGATCGCATCGGGCGGTCACCCTGGGCGACGACCACGATCCGACGAATTTCTCACGGCTACCTGGGTGGGTGCGAGGATTGGCGATCGTGGCCGGCCCGACTGCCCAGATCAGTCTCAAGCGCCTTCGTCGGCCGCTTGGCGACATGCTTCGGACCTACGCCGTCGTGATCGATGGCAACACGGTCGGCGCCATCCGTCGCGGTGAAACAAAGACGTTCGAAGTGGATCCGGGCCGGCACGAGATCCACCTCGAAATCGACTGGGCTAAGAGCCGGAACCTCGAGCTGGACTTATCGTCGGGCGATGTGGCGAGCCTCGCGTGCAGCGCGCGTCCACCCAACTCCGGCCTGACCGCACTGGCGTCCAAGAACTACATCAAGCTCGAGATCGTCGATGGATCGTGGCTCGCGGTCGACGACACGTTCAGGCCCGAGCCGCCGCCCGCGCCGGAACCCGCCCCTGGAGCCCCGGACGACGACGAGATGCAAGCCGCCTGGGAGGCATGGTCACGATCGTCCGATCATGCCACCGAGCTCCGTGCCGCCCTCCAGCGCGCGATCCAGGGCGGCGACAACAGCGAGGTAGCCCGTCTGAAGCAGACGGTCGGCGTGGCGCTCGCAGAGCATCGTATGGTCAGCGACGAATACCAGCGGCTGAAGACGCAGCGGCCGGACTGGAAGGTGCCCCAGCGAAGCCGGTGAAGCGATGCCGGTGGTCGCTGCGACGGACACCCCAACGCCTAGGTAATAGCCCCTCGCGGACGGCAGCTCGTTTCATGAGCCGTTAATCATCGCTCGGTACCTTATGTACCGAACAGGCTGAGCTGGAGGCGCCACGCATCTGAGTAGAGGGGTGGCGAATGAGTTCCGGGGGCGGTTGACGAGGCGAGGCTCGAGCAGTTCATGGGCCGCCCGTAGCCAGGATCTTTCGGTCTCGAGCCAGAACGTCCATCTCAGCCAACTCGAATCACGAGGAGAGTCGTATGCATATTCGAGTCGTCCGCTTTGCCGAAGTGACTCCCGAGCGAATCCAGCAGCTCGTCGCCGACATCAACGAGGCGGACGGCCCGCCGCCGGGCATTCCCACCACGGGCCTCCAGCTGCTGTTCGACGAAGCCCAGGGTACGGCGGTCGTGCTTCAACTCTTCGACACCGCTGAGGACATGCGCAAAGGTGCCGAAGCGTTCAGCGCGATGGACCCGTCCGAAACGCCTGGGACCCGGATTTCGGTCGACATGTGCGAGCTCACGCTCGATCGACGGCTGACGGGCTGATGCCGCGAGATCGGCGACGCGAGCGCCGCTCGAAGACCTAACCCGCGAAGCAGGTCTTCGGAGTCCCGGACTCCCGAGTCACTGCTTGCCCTTCTTTCCCGTCGGTTTCCAACCGTGTCTGACGCCCTCTAGCAGCCGGCGCTGGCGCTCGGCCTTGTCCTTGGTCGTGTGCCGGGAATAGACCTTGCCGGGTGTCTATATCGACGACCTGGTAGTCCTCGTTCGTCTTTCTAACGCTGTACGGCAAAGCACTTCGCTTTCTGGCCGGCGAGTTCGCTGACTGAGCTCATTAGACCACGATGCCCAGCTCTTGGAGAACGCTTCGCGCAGGCGGGCGGCGATCGTGTGCCGGCCTAGGAACGTCGCGCTCCGACTTCGCGGTCGAGAGTTCGTTGCGCGCGGACCCCTTGACAAAGCTAATGAGATTAGGTAGTTTCCTAATTGCATTAGGAAACTCACACGATCCCGGAGAGAAGACCATGAAGACCACCGTTCTCAACGACCACCTGATCCAGCTCACCCGCTACGGGTTCGTCAACGCCTATCTGGTACGCGAGGACGATGGATTCACGCTCGTCGATACGACGATGCCCCGGACCGGCGCCTCCCTGATCGCCGCCGCCTCGGCCGCCGGTGCCCCCATTCGCCGAATCGCGCTCACGCACGGCCACGGCGACCACATCGGTTCCGTCGACGAACTCAAGCGCTCGCTGGGTGATGATGTCCCCGTGCTGATGCCGGAGCTCGATGCTCGGATTCACGCGGGCGAGAAGGTCGTCGAGGGCAAGCTGACCGGAAGCTGGCCCAACTTGGCCACCGTGCCCGACGTGCGCCTGTCGGCCGGCGACCGGCTCGGCAACCTCGAGGTCGTCCCCAGCCCCGGTCACTCGCCCGGCCATGTCGCGTTCCTCGACACGCGCGAGCGCACGCTGATCGCCGGCGATGTGTACACGTCCTTTGGCAAGGTCGCGGTGACCAACCACTTCTATCTGCGCTTCCCGCTCGCGGCGATGGCCACCTACGACAAGGCCGAGGATCTGCGCTCTGCCCGCACCCTGCGCGCATTGGACCCCCGGCTGCTGGTCGTCGGTCACGGGCCGGCGATCCCAAACCCCACGGACGCCATGGACGCGGCTATCGCGCGGGCGGACCGCTGATGCCGCGTGTCGGCCTCGACGCCGAGGCGGTCGTCGCGGCGGCCGCCTCTCTCGCCGACGCCAACGGCCTGCACCAGTTGACCCTTGCACGACTTGCCGCCGCCCTCGGGATCCGCAGCCCGTCGCTGTACGCCCACATCGATGGGCTCGACGATCTGCGAACGCGGCTGGGAGCACGTGGCGCCCGGGAACTGGCCACGACTCTCCAGTCAGCCGCCGCCGGCCGCGCACGTGGCGATGCGCTGCGCGCGATCGCGGTCGCCTATCGCGAGTACGCCCATGCCCACCCAGGGACCTACGGGGCTATGCAGATCGTTTCCGACAGCGAAGAGTTCGAAGCGGCAGGGACCGAGGTCGTCGGCGTGATCCTCGCTGTGCTGCGCGGTTATGGCCTCGAAGGAGAGCCGGCAATCCACGCCGTGCGGGCGATCCGCAGCGCCCTCCACGGCTTCGTCTCGCTCGAGCGCGAGAGCGGGTTCGGTCTCCCGATCAACATCGACGACAGCTACGACATCCTCGTCGCCATGCTCGACGCCGGACTAGCCGCCACCCCCTGACGTTATTTCGAACATGCTCCTTCGTGAGTGATGCCGGCTACTGCACGGCATAGTGGGGGTATCGTGGACACGATGACCCGTCGCCACGAGGGCAGCAAGCCTGCAAGCGTGTGATTGATGACCCGGTGGATGAGGACTGATGTGCGTCGCGCATCCGCGGTGTTGCTGGCCGTGATGGTCGCCGGCGCCGGGTGCGGTTCCGCGGCCGGCCAAGCCGCAAGAAGCTCCGCCGCCACGCAAGCCGCCTCAACTACCGGTAGCGGACCGTCCGCAATTGCCGGCCGGGCGGTCGCGGTGGTCTGCGGGGGCGCATCGTCCGGAACACAGGGCTGCCCGCGCCATCCCGTGGTCGCGACAATCGCCGTGCTTCGAATGCCCTCCGCGAGGCGCATCGCCACGGTAAAGACCGACAATCGAGGACAGTTTCGGGTCGATGTCCGGCCCGGTGAGTACGAACTCCGACCACGCGCCTCCAGTCAGCTGGTCTCGGTCCGGGTCGTGATGGCGCGTGTTCTTCCGCACCAAATCAGGCACACGACTCTTACCTTCGTCCGGCGCCACGCACCGCCGGTGGCACCGGGCTCTGCTTCCGGTTGACGCTTCCCGAGGGCCAGGCTCGCGACGGTCGGTCGGCGATGTCTGCACGCTGACCGCCTACGTCAAGCGGACTGGCGGGGACTGCGACCGGGTGTGACTGGGTGTGTTAGGTTGCGCGCCGCGGGCGGCCCGTGCGGTCGTCGCGCCAGCTGAAAACGGCCGTGCCGGTACGACGGCGAACTTGTGGGGAGGTTCAAATGGAGCGGATGGTGTCTCGGTTGGTCGGGACTCTCGTATGCGTGGGCTTGCTGGCATTGGCGGGGGCGGCGGTCGCCTCGGCCCGGACAAAGCTCCGCGGCTCCGCGGCGACGCAGGAGAGGCTGCATTCGCTGCTCGCCTCCGGCGCGGTCCAGCCGCAGGAGTCAGAGGACGAGCACGTGCCCGACAACGACGAGGCCGATGAGCAGGGCGCCTACGACTTCGAGCGTACGGCTCCTGCTCAGACCGTCTCCGGGCAGGCGCTGATCAGCGCACAGCAGCAGGCTCAGGGCCTCGGTGAACAGGGTCAGAGCTGGCAGCTGTTCACGACGCAGCCCTACAACGCCGAGCCCGCGGGCTACAACGACCCGATCCAGTCCAACGCCGGAGCCGGATTCGGCCTGGTCGGCGGCCGTATCACCTCGTTGGTGCAGGCCCCCGACGGGAGCTGGTTCGCCGGCGCGGCCGACGGCGGCGTGTGGCGGTCGCGCAACCAGGGACAGACGTGGACCGCGGTGTTCGACTCGATGCCCTCGCTCTCGATCGGGGCCCTCGCGGTCGACCCAGTCGATGGCTCCGTATGGGTCGGCACGGGCGAAGCGAACCTGTCATCCGATTCGTACGCCGGCACCGGCATCTACCGCTCGAGCAACGATGGTGCGAGCTGGCAGCGGGTCGGCGACAACGGGAGCGGCACCAATCCCCTCGTGTCCACCACGGTGTTCAAGATCATCTTCGACTCGGCCGGCGATGCGCTGGCGGCGACCGACAACGGCTTGTTCCGCCTCGCCGCTCACTCGAGTAGCTGGACCCCGGTGCTCGAGCCCGCCGGACCGAACGACAACCCGCCGTACGACCAGCAGGTCACGAGCGTCGCGTTCGTGCCCGGCACGAACTACCGCCAGGTGATCGCAGCGATCGGCTGGCACGGTCCAGGCAACACCCAATACAACGGCTTCTACCAGTCGACGAACGGCGGGCTCAGCTTCTCGAAGGTCACGACCACTCCCGCCGGGACGATCGACCCGACCGACCAGGGGCGCACGACGTTCGCCTACTCGGCCGACGGCACGAAGCTGTACGCGATCGTGCAGTCGGTCTCGAAACTGGCCGCAGGCGACGTGACCACGCTGCAGGGGATCTTCGTGAGCACCGGTTCGCCCGCAAGCGTGGCCGGGCCCTGGACGCTAATCGGCAACGAGCAGAAGCTAGAGGCCTCGGGCTCGGCGCTGAGCGCTGATTCCGGCTACGGAGTCGGCATCCAGTCCTGGTACAACCAGGACCTCGCGGTCGATCCGAGCAACCCGAATCATGTGTACGCAGGGCTCGAGGAAGTGTTCGAGTCAAGCGACGGCGGGAACACCTGGAACACGGCGAGCCCGTACTGGAACTACGGGCTGGCGTGCAACCCGAACTGCCCGAACACGACGCACCCCGACCAGCACGCGATGATGATCACCGACGGGAAGATCGTCATCGGCAACGACGGCGGCGTGTACAGCCGACCGCTGTCCGACACCGGGCAATATGGCGACTGGACCGACCTCAACTCGACGCTGATCGACTGGCAGTACTACGACGCCAGGGCCGGACTGCTCGGTCGCGGAAACAACAGCGGCGTCGGTGTGTGGGGAGGCCTGCAGGACAACGGCACCTCGTTCGATTTCACCGGTGCCAAACAGATGATCGAACCGGCCGGAGGCGACGGCTTCGACGTGATCGTCCCGCCGAAGAACTCGGCCACGACGATGGTCGGCGAGTATGCCTACGGGCTGATGTACTCGACGACCGACGGCGGGCACACCTTCGACAGCTACATCTCGCCGATGTGCATCGGCCAGGAGGAGGAGCCAGGGTTGCCCGGCGGCCCGCGGCCAGACTGCGACCCGAATTCAAGGTTCCAGACACCGTTGGCCGCCGACCCCGACAACGTCAACACGTGGGTCTCCGGCGGTCAGTATGTCTGGATCACCAGGGCGGGCTGGAACACCACCTGCACGGTTAGCTCTTGCTCGTGGCAGAAGCTCTACGACACGGGTGACGGCAACGTGAGCACCGCGATCACGTCGACCAAGAACGGGCGGGTCATCTACGACGCCTGGGTCACGAACGGAAACCCCGGCCCGACGTTCAACCGCGGAATCGCCACCAACTACGGCGGGACCTGGCATCAGCTGGACGTGTCGAGTTTGCCCGATCGGTACATCGCCGGCGTCACCGTCGACCAGCGTGATCCCGCCCGGGCCTGGGTGGTGTTCAACGGCTACTCGCGTCGCTGGGTTCCGGGCGGCGGCGTCGGCCACGTGTTCGAGACCGACAACGGCGGCCGGTCCTGGACCGACATCTCGGGCAACCTGCCCGACATCGCGTCGGACGCGCTGGTCGAGCTGCACGGCCAGCTGGCCCTGGCCACCGACGGCGGGGCGTACACCGCACCCGTCGGCGAGGGCTCGAGGACTCGGTGGCAGCGGCTCGGGACCGGACTCCCCAACGCGTCGCTGAACAACATCACGATCGGCCCCAGCGGCTATCTGTACGTCGCCACCCACGGTCGTGGCGTCTGGCGGATCCCGTTCGGCGGGCGCGGCGGGCGCTAGATCTCGGTCACCCCGTCCCGGGCGCTCAGGCGCCCGGGACGGGGGTGACACCGCATCACCAGGACCGCGGGCAATTCCGACCGTCATGGTAGGCGTTTCCGCGGGAACGTTTTTCGCATGTCAGCCTTCCCGTCAGCTGGGCAGGTCCTCCGGGCGCCTCTTGGCGAGTTGCCCGTGGAGCAACCCCGTGGACTGGCGCCACTGCTCGTAGCACGCCTGGATGTCGGCGACGCGCAGGTTCATGAAGCTCGACACCGTGCTCCCGGCCTCGTGGTCGACGACCGATATGTCTGGTTTGTCGGGCGTTGGGCCACCGCCGGCGCCCACGATTCTGCGCTCCTCCGCCAGAACTCAGCGCAGCGACCGGAACGCGGCGCGGATCTCGGCTGTGAACAGTTCCGGCTCTTCCCAGGCGGCGAAGTGGCCGCCCTTGTCGACCTTGTTGAAGTAGACGAGAGTGGGATACGCCTGCTCGACCCAGCTGCGAGGCGTCGCGACGATCTCGCCGGGGAACGTCGTGAAGCCGACCGGGACCGAGACCGGTGCGGGAGCCTGGCCTGCCGCGCGAGCTGCGGCCTGCCCGTTCTCCCAGTACGAGCGTGCCGCCGACGCCCCGGTGCCGGTCAGCCAATAGGTGGTGATGTTGTCGAGGATGTGGTCTCGGGTGAGATTGCCCGAGGGCCGGCCGTCGACAAAGGCACGGGCGATCTTGTAGTAGCTGTCGGTGTCGTGATCGAGCATCCAGGCCGCCAGCGCAACTGGCGAATCCAGCAGGGCGTACCCGATCGTCTGTGGGCGTGTGGCCTGCTCGAGGAAGTAGCCAAAGCCGGTCGCCCTGAACGTTGCCCCTGCGTCGGCGGCCGCGCGTTCCTCCTCGGTGTTCTTCGGGAACGAGCCGCCCGCAAGCCCCGGCACAAAGAGGTTTGTGTGGATTCCGATCAGCCCATCGGGAGCCTGGCGGCCCATCGCGTCGGTGACGGCGGCGCCTACGTCGCCGCCCTGGGCGACGTAGCGGGTGTAGCCGAGACGGGGCATGAGCTTGGCCCATGCCTGCGCAAAGCGTCCGGCGTACCAGCCGAGCTCGGATGGCGCAGCCGAGAAGCCGTATCCGGGGAGGGACGGGAGCACCAGGTGGAACGCATCCTCTGCGCGTCCATCGTGTGCGGTCGGGTCAGTCAACGGACCGACGGTCTCGAGCAGCTCGATCACGGACCCCGGCCAGCCGTGGGTCATGATTAGCGGCAGCGCGCCCTCGTGGCCGGACCGCACGTGGATGAAGTGGATCTCCTCCCCATCGATCTCGGTCTTGAACTGCGGAAGCGCGTTCAGCCTCGCTTCGCACCTGCGCCAGTCGTAGTCGCTCAGCCAATAATGCGCCAGCGCCTGGACCGTCGCCAGCTGCACGCCCTGGGAGCGATCGCCGACAAGCTCCTTGGATGGCAACCGCACGGCGGCGATCCGCCGACGAAGGTCTACCAACGCCTCCTCGGGAATCTCAACCTGAAACGGGCGAACCTCGGTCGCGCCTGACTTCTCGGCTGTGACGGACACGTGAGCCTCCTTCGATTGTCGGTGCGAAGGAAACTCTCCCGCTCGCGTGCGCTCGTCGCACCCGTGTAGGCCCGGGTCCGCGACCCTGGTGTGCCTCGTTCCACCACCAAGGACGGCCGAGGCCCCTTTTCACACGGGCGCTCGGCCTCTTCGGTGGCTCCGGCGAATCAGGCGGCGTGGCCGGCCGGCTCGGGCCGGGCAATCCACTGCTCGACCCACTCGCCGGTGATCTGCCCGGTGGTGGCGTTGATGCGGTTCCAGGCGTTGATTACGGCGATCGCGAGCACCAGCCCGGCGAGCTGCCTCTCGTCGTAGTGGCGGGCAGCCTCCTCCCAGACCTCGTCGGGGATCGGGTCCGAGCGGTCGGCGAGGCGCGTCGCGGCCTCGGTCAGTGCCAAAGCGGCGCGCTCGGCGTCGCTGTAGTACGGAGCCTCGCGCCAGGCACCGACCATGAAGATACGCTCATCCGATTCGCCTTCGGCTTTGAGCTCGCGCGAGTGCATATCCAGGCACACGCTGCACCCGTTGATCTGGCTTGCGCGCATCTCGATCAAATACAACGTGGTGGCCGGCACTCCGGCTCTCCGGGCGGCGTCGCCAAGCTTCTGGGCCGCCTCCATCGCGCCGGGGACGACCATCACGGGATTCTTCATTCGCGGCTGCATGTTCGCTCTCCGATCTTGGGTTGCGGGGCCACGGGTCAGACCTTCTGGTTTCCCGCGGTCTACTTAGCTGACACGGAAGGAGCGGCGGATGTGACACCCGCGCTCGCCAGGAACGAAGTGATCAGGTTTCGAGAAGCGCTCTGGAGTGCGCCGCATTAACGTGGCGGGACCAACACAAGGAGCTGATTCGCATGGCCGAGAGGCGAGCTGTAAAGAAGAGCGCGCAGAAGTCCACCAAGCGCAACACCGGCAACGCATCGACGGGATTCACCGCCGAGGAACGAGCGGCGATGAGGGAGCGCGTCAAAGAGATGAAGGCGAGCGCCCAGAGGGCGGATGGAGAAAGTGACGTGCTCGCGAAGATCGCTGAGATGCAGCCGTCGGACCGCGCTCTCGCCGAGCGGATCCACGCCATCGTCAAGGAAAGCGCGCCGGACCTGTCGCCGCGGACCTGGTACGGGATGCCCGCGTACGCCAAGGACGGCAAGGTCCTCTTCTACTTCCGCGACGCCCGGAAGTTCAAGGAGCGGTACGCGATGTTCGGCTTTAACGACAACGCGAACCTCGACGACGGCGCGATGTGGCCGGTCGCCTTTGCGCTCACGCACCTGACCGCCGACGTCGAGGAACGGATCGCCGAGCTCGTGAAGAAGGCGGTCGGCTAGAGCCGCCGATCAGCTCGGCCAGCGTCAGGCCGCTATGAACCGACTCCGGGCGCTCGGCGACGATATCGGACCCGCGGGCGGCGTAATCGTCTTTGCGCTTGATCAACAGCCACTGAGGCTTCTCGCCGTCGCTCGTGCGCTGTAACGCGAACCCGCCGTGGAGCTTCTCGCCGTGCAGCACGAACACGGCGTGACCGCGCTCGAGCGCCTCGGGCCACGGCACGCGGCCACCCTGCTCGTACTGACCGCGATCCCAGATGATCACCCCGCCTTTGCCAGCGGCGGCCTCGAAGTGGTTGTGCTCCAGGGTGTGGTCCTCCACCTGCACCGCGAAGCGCTTGACGGTCGGGTCCATCGAGGGACCCTTGGGCACGGCCCAGGACCGCATCACTCCGTCGACCTCGAGCCGGACATCGAAGTGGTGGGCGGTCGCCTGATGCTCCTGGACGACGAACACCCCCGCCGGAACGCCGCGGATCGCGAACTGTTCGTGACCCTCGACCCGCACCTGTCGCTCCGAAACGGAGTCGACGCCGCCAATCGAAGGGAGAGTAGCGACAAGCTGCGCGACCGCGTCGCGCTCGCCCTCGGCGTGGAGACACAGCATGCCGTCCGCCTCCAGACGGACCCATCCGAGCAGCCCAAGCCGCATCGCTACGGAGCGGACGTCATCGCGCACGGACACATCCGACACCAGGCCGGTGACGGAGATCCGGCTCGCGGTCAGGTCGGGCACGCCTCCATTCTGCCGCGGGTCAGGGCACGAGCGACCAGTAGGCCCACAGCCCGCTGAACAGTGCGAGCAGCACGGCCGAGGTCACGAGCGTGATCCGTGCCGCGGTACGGCGCTCCGCAAGGTACGCGCCGGCGCCCATGAACAGCGCGAACATCGGCAGCAGGTAGCGGGCGAGACCGATCATCGGCTCGGTGTCGGTCGGGAAGCTCGTGACCTCCGCCAGCTGCACGACCGCGAAGAGCACGTACGCGCGCGGAACGCGACTCCACGCCGCCACAAGCGCCGCGACCGCCACCCCCAGGAAGGCCACGTCGATCAGGTTGCGAGCCTGCCAGCTGATCGGGTCGCCCGGTCCGATCGACGTGGTGGCGCGCGCGACGACGGCGCGTAGATCGCCGGGCAGCGCGCTGAGCGCCTTGATGATCGAGGCCAGCGGCGGACCGAAGCTGTGGCCCCAATCGTTGGTGGCCGCCCGGTACGGCGCGAGCGGATCGCCGTGCGCGACGGTCAGGTATCCCAGATATATGGCCAACCCCGCCGGCACCAGCGCCAGCCACGCGATCTGCGGCTCGATCGGGAAGCGCGGGCGCCACCACGCCCCAGCACGATCGCGGAGCGGCGAGCGGTCGCGCGGACCGTACAGGTACATAAGCGCGAGCACGAAGATCGTGAGGATTCCGTTGGAGCTCGTCGCGGCGGCCAGACCGCCGCAGAGTCCGGCCAACGCCCATCGTTCGCGCCGCCCGGCGTAGACCGCCGCGACCGTGAGCAGCAGGAGCAGCGACGTCGGGTACACCGCCGACAGAAACAGCGATGCCGGGAACACTGCCACGAGCATCACCGTCATCTGCGCGGCCGGCCGCCCGAGATCGAGCAGCGCCAGCCGGTACAGCAGCGTCAGCGCGGCAACGGTCGAAGCGAGCGAGATCGCGAGCCCGGCGAGGATCGCGTCGCCGGAAACGTGCGCGCCGAGACCGACGAGCAGCGGATACAACGGGAAGAAGTTCGCCGAAGCCGGGCTGAAGTACCCGTGGGCGGCGATCTGGAGATACCAGACGCTGTCCCACCGCGCCGCCGGGGAAAGGAGCGCTTTCAGCAGGCCGGAGTGGATAGGCGGCGTGACCCCAAAGGGATCTAGCAGGTGTCGCGCCGCGCCGTTCTCGCCGAAGATCGCGATCGTCCCGATCGCCGCCGCCCAGACGGTCAGCCGTGTGATTAGCGTCGCCCCGAGGGCCAGGCGGACGCCGTCGAAGTTTGCGTGCCGGATCCGTGCCGTGGTCCACTTTCCGCGGCCGCGCTGCGTGCCGACGCGATCCGGCGCCGGGAGTGCCTCGGCGGGGTCCATCATGCTGGCGGCATCGGCACGCGCCAGCGATATCTCAAGGATGCTTACGTTAAGAAGCCGCGGCGCTCAACCTCGCGCGCGCAACGGCGACACCTCCCGGGCCGATCGCGCCGCCGGCTCGGGAACGTAGTGGTTCCAGAACCACGCCATGTCCTCGGCGGTGAGGAACAGATCCGGACCACTCCCGTGTTCGCGGTAGGACGCGTTCGCCATGTCGTGGTCGACGACCGGGCAGACCAGCACCTGGAGCGCGAGCGCCGGCCCTCCGCGATCACGGGCCCGGGGCGCGCACACCGCGGCCATGTTCCCGCCGGCGCTGTCGCCGGCGATGATCAACGGGTCATTGCCGCTTTCGCCGGCCACGGCCCGGAGCGCGTCCCAGCAGTCCTCGAGCGGGGCGGGGAACGGATGTTCCGGTGCCCGCCTGTAGTCGACGGCGATCAGGCGGCAGCCGGAGCTGTTGGCCAGGATCCGGCCACTGCGGATGAAGGGCCATACTCTCTCCTGTCGGACGCACGGACGCGCGGAATCCTCCCACGCGTGGCGCGCACGACACAGACCTCCGTCACCGTACGATGTCGCGTCCACCTTGCGGATCCGCGCAGCGATACCGACCGCCATGCTGATGCTCGTGTGTGCCGCCTGCGGGGCGGGCGAGCATGCGAACGCGACGACGACCTCGTGCAACGGGTCGCCGGCATTGTGCTCGCGCCCGCTGAACGACGTGATCTTTCCGGGCACGCACAACTCGTTCGCGGCCTCGACCGAGCCTGGTTGGTACTTCGCGAATCAGACCTATCCGATCGCCCGTCAGCTCGAGGACGGCATACGGGCCTTCTTGATCGACATCCATTACGGCGTTTACGACCCGGCGACCGGACGGGTGCGGACGGATCTCACCGCCGAGGGATCGGATCAAAACAAGGTGGCGCAGCAGCTGCCGCCGAGCGCGCTGCGCGTCGCCGACCGAGTGGCAGGGGGTATCGGCCTCGGCAGGCTGAAGGGCAAGCCGCAGCCGTATCTCTGTCACACCCTGTGCGAGCTCGGCGCGGAGCCGCTCGGTCGCGAGCTGGGCGGGTTGGCGACCTTCCTCCGGGAGCATCGCGATCAGGTCGTCGTGGTGATCGTCGAGGACTACGTTCCGCCTTCGACGATCGAGCAGGCGTTCGCGACCGCACAGCTGACGAAATACGCGACGACGCTGAAGCGGGGCGTCCCACTGCCGACCCTCGGCGAACTCATCAAGAGCGGTCACCGGCTCGTGGTGTTCGCCGAGGAGAAAGGCGGCTCGCCGGCCTGGTACATGCCCGCGTTCTCGTTCATCCAGGACACCCCGCTCGGCGCGGTTCACCCGGGGCAGCTCAGCTGCGCTCGCTACCGGGGAGACGAGGACAGCCCGATGCTCCTGCTCAACCACTGGATCCCCCCGTTCCCTCCCAGCCCGACGGTCAACGCGCAGATCGGTCGCGCGGCGTTCCTTCGTGCCAGGATCCTTCGCTGCACGAGTGAGCGCCACACCTCGGGTGCGATCGTCGCGGTCGACTTCTACCAGCGCACCGCGGTCGTCAAGATCGCGCAGGAATTCAACTCGCGTTAGCCGCGTTTGACTGCCTGGAGCGTGTAACTATGAGGCAGTCTCCAGGGACGGTCGGTTAGCCGCCACTCACCGAGTGGGAGCTTGGTCATCTTTCCGGGCAGTGCCTCCCACGGGACGCTGTCTTGCTCAACAAGCATCGTCAGGTCCATCCCCGCGTCCATGAGCGCGGTCACGATCTCACCCAGGCCGTGATTCCACTCGTGGGTGATGTTGTGGGTGAACGTCGCGGCCGTTTCGACGTACGTGCCCGGGTAGTCGTAGACCATGGCCTCGTCGCGTTCGAAGTACGGATACTCGACCACGAGCTCGCCGTCCACGCGTTCATCCTCGAGCGTCCACAACATCGGGTGACCCTCGCGTAGAAACAGCCGCCCACCGGGAACAAGCAGTTCCGCGACGACCTTCGCCCACCTGACGATCGACGGCAACCAGCACAGCGCTCCGATACCGGTGAACACGAGATCGAACCGCGCCGAGCCCAGCGCGGCGACCGCGTCGTATACCTCGGCCTGAACGAACTCCACGTGCGGTCCCGCCCGCTCGGACAGCCGCCGCGCCTGCTCGAGCGACGCCGGAGAGAAATCCAGGCCGGTCATACCCGCACCCAGGCGGGCCAGCGAGATCGTGTCGGTTCCGATGTGACACTGCAGGTGGACGCCGCGCAGCCCGTGTATGTCACCGAGGCGCGGAAGGTCGAACCGAACGACGTCGCTCAGGAAGCTCGGGTCCTCGACGAACCGACCGACGGCGTAGTCGACCGAAGCGGCATGAGCCGGCGCCCGCTCATCCCATGACTCGCGGTTGAGCTCCACGTAACGATCGGCCATTCCACAACTCTAACTCGGGCGCCGCCGGCGATCGACGGAGAGCGTGCTCGGGCCGACGTGCTCGTCGAGCCAGCCCGTGACCGGTGCCGCCGCGCGCCAGGTGTCGGCGACGAACCCGATCCCCTGGTCGCGCCCGATGCCGCGTCCGAACTTCAGCGTCGCGCCGAGCGAAAGGCTCTTGCGGCGCAGGAGCTCGATCCGCGCGTGGTCCTTGGGGTATCCGCGCGGAGCGGTCACGAGAGTCTGGCCCCACAGCTCGAGACCCGCCTCGCGCGCCTCCACCGTGAGGCCGGCCAGCTGCCCGCCGGCCGGGTCGGCATCGACCGCCTCGCGGTAGCGATCGAGCTGATCGCGGGCCATCACGTGATACCCGCTGCCCGCGACGAGGCCCCGCGCCGAGATCGACGCGTACAGCCCCTGGGCGGCGAGGCCGGAGCCGTACAGGACCCCGTAGGTGTTCGTCTTGTACGGCGACTTGTCCGGAGAGAAGCGGATGTCGCGGTTCTGGCGGAACATCTTCACCTCACCGCCGAACGTGGCGCCAAGCTCGGTCAGCAACGCGTCCATCTGATCGCGAATCGACTCCTCGAAGAAGGCCCGGCTGGCGGCGAAGTACGATTTGCTGTTGTCCGCCTCGAGCCCCGCGAACCACTTCTGGACCTTGGGGCCGAAGCCTTCGAACCTGGTCATGGGGCGATCATCTCAGGACGCACACAGCTCCGCCTCGGCGCGGGGACGCCGGCCGGTGGGTTGACGCCCGGGGCCACCGGTGAGATCCTAGTTAAGTGGTGGGTTAACAAGGGACCGCCGGGGGCCATCCGAAGCGGTTCGGACCGGAGGAGGGGCACATGACCGATTTACTCGAGAGGGCGGGGGTCACCCCGCGCAAGATCCACCGGTACGGGTGGAAGCCGTCACTGCCCGACGCACGTGACCACATCGCCGATGCGGCGGAGCTGCCCGTGCTCGACGAGGTCGACCCTCGCGCCGACCTCCCCGACGTGTTCGACCAGGGCCAGCTCGGGAGCTGCACCGCCAACGCGGTGGCGGCTGCGGTCGAGTACGACGCGAAGCTGAACGGAGCCGACCCGGGGTTCCTGTCGCGACTGTGGATCTATTACTACGAGCGAAAGTTCGAGGGCGCTCCGGCCGACCAGGACACGGGCGCCTATGGTCGCGACGGCCTCAAGGTGTGCCAGAAGCTGGGCGTCCCGCGCGAGGCGGATTGGCCGTACGACATCTCCAAGTTCTCCGACGAGCCTCCGGCGACCCTCGACCCGGAGGCCCACCAGCACCGCATCTCCAACTACCGGGTGGTTCCGCGAAACCTCGACACGATGCGCGCAGTGCTCTCCAACCGGCAGACGATCGCGCTCGGGTTCTCCGTGTACGAATCATTCGAATCGCAGCAGGTCGCCAAGACCGGCATCGTGCCGCTGCCGACTCGCAACGAGAAGCAGCTCGGCGGCCACGAGGTCCTGCTCGTCGGCTACCTGAAGGACGAGCCAAACTACGGGCTCGTGCGGAATTCGTGGGGCAGCGGGTGGGGGATCAAAGGCTACTTCCTGATGCCCTGGGCATACATCCTCGACGCCAACCTCGCCAGCGATTTCCGGACAATCCGCAGGCCCGCGGGGAAGTAACCGCGGGCCTGCGCACTCGCGTCAGGGCTTGTCCGGCAGGCCCGCGCGCCGGCGGTCAGGAGTTGACGTCGTTCAGCGCCCCGCACTCGGGGCACTCGATGAACACGCCAAACAGTTGCCCGTCGCTGACGCCTTCCGCCAGCACCACGGCGCAACCGCCGCAAAGCAGACGATCCGGCCCGTCACCGCTGAACGCCATCTTCCCCTTTGGAGGGGCGTGGATGATCGCGCTGGACCGGGGAACCTCGTTGATGACGGTCAGTGTTTGATCGGCCATGGCGGAAACCTATCCGCCCGGGCGCGCCGCGGCAAGCTCCGATCACGACTCACGACCTTCGGTGACGCGGATCCGCAGATGACGAACATGTGCCGACAGGGCCAGGGCGCCCACGGCGATCGAGGGCTTAGGCGAGGACGGGCGCGGGCATCACCAGCGCGGTCCGCCCCAGCGCCGCACGGCCACGGGGCATGCCGGGACTTTCGTCCAGACGCGCGCGGCCGACTTAACCGCTCGCCCCCGGCTGCCGACTATCGAGCGAGGGATTCCATGCCAGACGCATTCGTCGCTCGCCAACCGATCTTCAACCCCAAGCTCGAGGTTGTCGGCTACGAGCTGCTGTTCCGCGGCGAGGGTTACGCCACCGACGCCGCGACGTTCGCCAACCCGGAGAGCGCCACCGCGACCGTGGTCCTGAACGCGCTCACCGAGCTCGACCTGGGCCGGCTCGTCGGCAACCGGACGGCTTGGATCAACGTCTCACGCGAATTCGTCGTCGGCGGACTTGCCCACGTCGTTCCTTCACACCTCGTCGGCTTCGAGATTCCCGAGACCGAGCGCTTCGACGACGAGATGGTCGGGGTGCTCCGCGACCTCAAGCACGAGGGCTACAAGCTCGCGCTCGACGACTTCCGCTACCGGCCGGACTCGGGGACGCTGCTCGAGCTGTTCGATGTGGTCAAGCTGAACGTCAACGAGCTCGGGCAGGACCGGTTCCGCGAGCTCGTCGAGCGGTTGAAGCCGTACGAGGGCAAGGTGATCGCCGAGAAGCTCTCCACCCAAGCCGATCACGAGTTCGCCGTCGAGGCCGGCTGCGACTTGTTCCAGGGGTACTTCTTCTGCCGGCCGGCGGTCGCATGCACCCGAGGCATCGCCGCCAACCGCCTGGCGCTCCTTCAGGTCGCCGCGGTGCTCAACGACCCAGCGGTCGAACTCGAGCAGATCGAGCAGCTGATCGCCCACGACGTCGCGCTCAGCTTCCGGCTGCTCCGATACGTCAACTCGGCGTTCTTCGGGCTCCGCGGCGACGTGAGGTCGATCGGCCAGGCACTGGCGCTGCTCGGGCTCGACAACATCCGGCGCTGGGCGACGTTGAGCGTGCTCGCCAGCATCGACGACAAGCCAACCGAGCTGACGCTAACGGCGTTGACTCGTGCGCGTTTCTCCGAGCTGGCCGGCGAGCCGCTCGGGATTGCCGGCCCGGCTGAGCTGTTCACGCTCGGGCTTTTCTCCGTGCTCGACGCGATGATGGACGCGCCGATGATCGATGTGATTGAGTCGCTCCCGCTCGCCGCCGAGATGCGCGAGGCCCTCATCGCCCACAAGGGCAAGCGCGGCCTGCTGCTCGAGTCCGTGACGGCGCTCGAGACCGGCGAGGTCAGTGACATGCCGCAGGTCGTCGACGGCGCCGGCGAGCTGTACCTCGAGTCGATGATGTGGGCGAACAGCGCCGCCGAGTCGCTCTTCGGTGCGGCCGCCCCGGTCGAGCAGACGAAGAGCACGCCGCCGCCGGTCTCCCACCCGGCCCCCGTGGCTGCCGTTCTCGATCCAAGTCCGGTGCAAGACGCCCCGGTCGAGCCTACGGAGAAGCGCGGAGCTGTCGCCCGCGTGCTCGCGAGGCTGTTCGGCTGGTTCCCGCGCCGCGCCAGCCACGAGCCGGCCTGAGCGCGCGTCAGCTCGGAAACGCGTCGCGCAGCGCGCGCTCGGTCGACCAGAACGCGAGCTCGTTCCACGGGAGATCGCCCCGGTCAAACGCGCGAACCTCGACCGCCTCGGGCGAGGTGTGCGGCGGCCCCAACGCCCGCGCGCGGTAGACGATCAGAATCACGCGGTCCTCGGGGCGGGAGTAGACGCCCACGAGCCCGTCGACCTCGATCTCCATGCCAAGTTCCTCGACGGTCTCCCGGCTTGCCGCCGCCACCACCGACTCGCCGAGCTCGACGAAGCCGCCGGGGAACGTCCACAGCCCCTGACTGGGCTCGAACCCGCGACGCAGGAGGATCACCCTGCCCTCATCATCGACAGGGATGGCGCCGGCGACGGGCTTCGGGTTGTAGTAGGCCTCGTACCCGCAGTGCGGGCAGGTGATCCGTTGCGGGAACTCGACCTCCGCGGGCTGACCACATCTCGGGCAGAAACGTGCCTCGGCCAGCGCGGGGTTCAGCGACGTTTCCACCCGTGCGATGCTACGGCCGTCGTGGTGGTGAGGTTCGGTGAGCGTGAGATCCCGCACGAGGAGCTGACGGCGCAGGCCGCCAAGATCGCGGGCGCCCTCGGCGATGCCGGCGTGGCACACGGCGACCGGGTTGCGATCGTGCTCCGCAACGAACCGACGTTCCTCGCGCTCAGCGCCGCGTGCTCGCAGATGGGTGCGGTCGCGGTGCCGATCAACTGGCACGCGCGCGGCCGCGAGCTCCGGCACGTGCTGTCGCACTCGGGCGCGCGCGTCGTGTTCGTCCACTCCGATCTGATCGCCACCGTCGAGCAGGAGCTGCTCGGAGGCATCTCGCTGATCGAGGTCCCGGTGCCTCCCGAGACCGCGGCGCATTACGGTGACACGCCGGCCACCGGCCGCCATCCTCTCATCGGCGATTGGCTCGCGGGTGCGACGCCGTGCTCCGAGCCGGCCGAGAGCGCACGGATGAGCCTGATCTACACCTCGGGCACCACCGGCCTGGCCAAGGGCGTGCTGCGCGAGGCTATGACCGCAGAACAGTCGCAACAGGTCGCGGCGACGACGCTGGCGGCGATGGGGCTGCGGCCGGGCATGCGAACGCTTGTCACCGCGCCCATGTATCACGCGGCGCCGAATGCACAGGCCGTGTTCGCGCTGGCTCTCGGTATCGAGCTGACGATCATGCCCCGGTTCTCTGGGCAGGAGTTCCTGGCGCTCATCGAAACGCAGCGGATCACGCACGCGCAGGTCGTCCCGACGATGTTCGTGCGGCTGCTCGAGCTCCCGGACGAGGTCCGGGCGCGCTACGACGTCAGCTCACTAGAGTGCGTCGTCCACGCGGCCGCCCCGTGTCCCATCCACGTCAAGCGGCGCATGATCGAGTGGTTCGGGCCGGTGATCCTCGAGTACTACGGCGCCACCGAGATTGGGATCGTCGTCGCCTGCGACAGCCGTGAATGGCTCGCTCACGAGGGCACCGTCGGCAAGCCGGTGGGGAACGCCGACATCCACGTGTTCGCTCCCGATCGCGAGTTGCTCGCCACGGGCGAAACCGGGGAGGTGTACATCCGCCCGCCGGGATACTGGCCGGGCTTCACTTACCTCGACCAGGAGGAGCGGCGCCGCGAGATCGATCGCGATGGCTACATCACGATCGGCGACATCGGCCGGGTCGACGAGGACGGGTTCCTGCATCTGTCCGATCGCGCCCGCGACATGGTCATCTCGGGCGGGGCGAACATCTACCCAGCCGAGATCGAGGCCTGCCTGCTGGAGCTCGAAGGCATCCGCGACGTGGCCGTGTTCGGGATCCCCGACGAGCGGTTCGGCGAGGCGCTCGCGGCGCATGTCGAGGCCGACCCCAGCGCGGGCCTCACCGACGCGGCGATCCGCGACCACGTCCGCGCCCGGCTCGCCGGATTCAAGGTGCCGAAGCTGGTCGTGTTCGACGACCATCTGCCGCGCGAGGAGACCGGCAAGATCTTCAAGCGCCGTATCCGCCAGCGCTATTGGCAGGAGGCCGGCCGCAACATTTGAAGGCGGCGTCGCGTACGGGCGGTATGGTCGCGGCTGAGAGACAATGGGCCATCGCGAAAACGAGCCGCGCGAACTGCGCGAGAGCAGGGTCGGCGAGTTCGAGCGAGCGTTTTCCGCCGCGCTCCTCGCCGGTGACGAGATCGCGGCCGAGACGACGATCCGCGAGGCGATGGACGCCAAGCTGACCACTGCGGACATCGACGAGCGGATCATCGCCCCGGCGCTGTGGCTGATGGGCGAGTTGTGGGAGCGAGGCGAGATCTCCGTCGCCGACGAGCACCTCGGAACCGAGATCGCGATGCGCGTGCTCGCGCTCCAGCGCGAGGCCGAGCGCGTCGCTCAGGCGCGCCGTGGGCATAAAGTGATGCTCGCGACGCCCGCCGGCGAGCGCCACGTCGTTGCCCTGCGGATGGTGAGCAACCTCCTCAGCGGGGCCGGCTACTGGATCGTGATGCTCGGTGAGGACGTCCCAGCGGAGGCGCTCGTCGCGAGCGTGACGCGCCACCGGCCGGACGTCATCTGCCTGAGCTCGACGATGCCCGCGCTGTCGGGCGAGGTGCTCGAGTCGGTCCTGGCGGTCCAGAAGGCGTATCCGACGGCGCAGTTCGTGATCGGCGGCCGCGGCCTCGCTCTCGGCAGCCAGTTGCGATCCCAGGCCGGGGTCCTGATCTGCCGGCGCGTGTCCGAGGTCGTCGAGGCCGTCGATGCCAGGGTCAAGCGCGCGGAGCTGAACTGACGGACGCCTGCATGGACGCGACCGCGGCCACCAACTGGGTCGGAAACTATGCCTACCGAGCGGGGGCGGTTCATGTCCCCGCGACCGCCATGGCCACGGCCAGAGCCCCCCACCCGTTGGCGGCCACTCGGGCGAAACGCCGGAGCCACGACCATCAGCACGAACGGGGCAACTAGCGGAGACAGGAGCACGACGAGCAACGCGAACCGTGAGCTCCGGACCGCCACGCTCGGCTTTCTCTCCGGTATACACGAATCGTACCTCCGCCGGTCAGAGCTCGATCGTGGTTCCGACCGCGCACTGGACGAACTCGTCCGGGAACCGACCGGCAAGCCGGTGAACGGCCTTCCATCCCGTGCAATGCGCCGGCACGAGCAGCGAGGGCGCCGTCGTGGCGAGCGCCTCGACGGTCGGGTCGATGATCGGCTCGAACATCGGCCCGCTCAGGTGAAAGCCGCCGACGATCGCCGCGATCCTGCGCTCGCCGGTCAGCTTCTGCGCGTAGCGCACGGTGTTCACGATGCCGGCGTGGCCGCAACCACTCAACACCAGCAGGCCCTCGTCGCGAACCCGGACCACGAGCGCCTGGTCGTCGAGGATCAGCGGATCGGGCTCCCACTGGCCCTCTCGCCTGGCCTCGTGTCCCCGAAAACCGGTCTCGAACTCGCTCGTTCGATCGACCTCGCCGGTCACCAGCGCACAGCCGTCGAGCACGAACGACGGCTGTCGCTCTTCGGTGATCTCAAATCCCATCCCCTCGAGCGCGAAGCGGCTGGTCGCGGGCAGCTCTGCGGGATCGAGACCAGGAAAGCGGATCCGGCGACGGCTCCAGAACTCAGGGTGGATCGTCACCGGCAGTCGCGTCCGCCCGAGCGTGCGCACGAGTCCCTCCATCCCCGTGACGTGGTCCCAGTGCCCGTGACTGAGCACGATCACCTCGATCTCACCGGGGGAAATGCCCAGCCTGCGCATGTTCTCGACCATTCCGTCCGGAGACACCCCGGTGTCGAACAACAGGGTGCGCTCGCGGTCGCCGCGTCGCAGACGCACGAGCGCCGAGAATCCCGGCTCGGCGATCAGCGCATCCGGCACGCCCCGCTCCGGGCTCGTGCGCGCGGCGGCCCGCGGGATCGCACCTGCGAGCGCCTTCGGCCAGTTGATCCGCGCGATCCCCTCCTGGTCGACCAGCAGCGGGTCGGTCAGATTGTCGACGAGGATCGTCAGCTCGACCCGATCGACCGGCTCGAGTTCGATCATCGCCGGGCACGACCTCCGGCGCCCCAGTAGAACGGACCGCTGGTCGCCTTCACCACGATGTCCCAGCCGAGCCGCCGGAGCTCGACCTCGAGCTCGGCGGGAGCGTGCGGAACCTTGACCAGCCGGTAGGCGGTGCCGTCCCCGGCGGTCCGGCGAATCGTGGTCGAATGCGGACCCTCGATCAGCTCCTCCTCAGTCCGGTGACCGTCGTCGACGAACAGGACGCGACCTCCCGGCTTGAGCGCCGCCGCCACGGTCGACCAGAACGTCTCGAACCGCTCGACAGGCACGTGCGACAGCCAGAAGCCGAAGAATACGCAGTCGTATCGCCGATCCGGCGTCCACTCGAACAGGTCGGCCTCGACGAATCGCACGCGCGGGTCGGTGACCTTTGTGCGCGCGAACGCGAGCATCTCGGGCGCGGCATCGACCGCGGTCAGGGTGGTCGCTCCGGGCAACAGCGACTCGGTCCAGGTGCCGGGGCCGCACGCGAGCTCGAGCACGTCGCCGGCCGCCGCAAACACGGCGAGCGCAGCCGACAGCTCCTGCGAGGCGGCACGCACCTCACTCTCGAGGACCCCGGGGACCCCGAGGTCGCTGAACTCCGGAGCGACGGCTCGGTAATACGCCCGCTGCTCGGCGAGAAGAGGGTCGGGCACCCTCCGCATCGTAACCGCGAGCCCCCGGGCGCGCATAGACTCCCGCGGCGTGTTGCCCGGAATTGAGCACAGCCTGCGCGTCCAGCTTCGGTGGCGGGACATGGACATGCTCGGCCACCTGAATCAGTCCGTCTATCACGAGTTGATCGAGGAGGGTCGGATCGCGCTGATCGCCGAGCTGATGCGTCGCGCCGGCAATGAGCACGGACACGGGGGCTACGTGCTCGCGCACGTGGATCTCGACCATCACGCCGAGGTGCGCAAGGACCACGGCGAGGTCGACGTCGTCATGCGCCTCGCGCGCGTTGGGACCTCGAGCATCCAGCTCGAACACGACATACGGCTGCCGGACGGCAGGGTTGCGGCGTCCGGAAAGTCGGTCCTCGTCGCATGGGACCCGGTCACGCGGGCCAAGCGACCGCTGTCCGACGCCGAGCGCGCCGCGCTGTCCTGACCGGGGTTCCGCCGACTCAGCGCAGCAGCCAGAAGATCTCGGTTTCGAGCTCGTTCGGGTCCTCGCGCCAGTGGCCGTAGATCTCCCACCGCGGCCCGGCCAGATCCCGCCCCTCGGCCGCGGTCGGCGCGACCGCAGACGAACCCGTAGACCTGGTCGAGCAACCGTCCCCACAGGGTCGGGAACTCATCCCAGGTCGTCGTCCGCGCGACCACGGCGGTCGGGCGCGGATCGACCGTCACGATCGTCGGCGGGCTGTTCGGCACGCGCGCAATCTAACCGCCGGCGGCTCACCAGAGCGAAAGGCCGAACCCGCCGTCGACGCGGATCAACGCACCGTTCAAATACGCGGCAGCCGGAGACAGCAGGAAGCTGACGACGCCGGCAAGCTCCTCGGGCGCCGCGAAGCGCCCTAGCGGGATCCGCGCGACCGCGGACTCCCGGACCTGCGCGGGCATCGCGAGAACCTTCGGCGTGGCGACGAACCCGGGCATGACGACGTTGCAGCGAATGCCCCGCTCCGCCCATTCGGCCGCCAGCGTCCGCGCCACCCCGATTAGCCCGGCCTTCGACGCGCTGTACGCGACCTGGCGCGAGACTCCGACTTCCGCCGCGACCGAGGAGATCAGCACGATCCTCCCGTCGCCCGACGCGACAAGCGCGTCAAACGCGGCCTGGGCCAGGACGAACGCGCCGTCGAGGTTGGTCTCGATGTCCTTGCGCCAGGCCTCGTCGGAGAACCGTTCGGCGCGGTCGATCGTGTCGACGACCCCGGCGCCGGCGACGACCGCGTCGCACCCGCCGAGCTCCCCGATCGCACGAGCGACGCCGTCGCGGACCGCACCCGGGTCGCGGACGTCGAACGTCGCGGTGGCGGCTGCACCGGGTACGTCGTCGACCGGCGCGCCCGGACCGTCGCAGGCAGCGACGGCGCAGCCGCCGTGAGCGAGCGCTGCGACGATCGCGCGGCCGATCCCGCCCGCCGCGCCCGTCACGATCACGCGCCGGTCGCCCGGCGCCGTGCTAAGCGGTAACGCTGCCACCGCCCTAGAACGTATCGACGATCGGGAAGTCCGCGATCGCGTCGAGGCAGGCATCGACGTACAGCGTCACCCCGACGTGCCCGTGAACAACATGTGGCGACCGCGGCCGAGCCCGGCCCGGTCGGACTCCACGCCCGCCTGCTTGACGTACGCTACGAGGCCTGAATCGTCCTGGTTGGCTTGACGCCTCGGAGCTCCGCATCGGCCTCGGCTGCATGCGCATGTCAACCGACTCCGACCCCGACGAGGCTCTCGCCCACGAGACGATCGCCGCCGCGCTCGCCGCCGGTGTGACGGTGTTCGACACCGCGCACGCGTACGGTCGCGGCGAGGCCGAGCTCGGCCACAACGAGCGCCTGCTCGCCGCCGCGCTGCGGAGCGCCGGCGCCGAGCTGAGCGCTCGGATCGTGACCAAGGGCGGGATGACGCGACCCGCGAGCGGGTGGGTCGCCGACGGCCGCGCGAAGACGATCCTGCGCGACTGCGAGGCGAGCCTCGTCGCGCTCGGCGGCCTGCCGATCGACCTGTACCTGATCCACGCACCGGACCCACGGACCCCATGGCGAACCTCCGTGCGGGCGCTAGACCGGCTGCTCGATCAACGCCTGATCCGTCACGCCGGACTGTCGAACGTCAACCGCCGCCAGCTCGACGAGGCCCTCGACCTCGTCCCGGTCACCGCCGTCGAGGTCGCGCTCGGTCCGCATGACGACCGTGCGATCCGCGGCGGGATCGTGGAGCGCTGCGAGGAGCTGGGCATCGCGGTGATCGCGCACTCCCCACTCGGCTCTCCCCGACGCGCGGGCGCGCTCGGCGGCCGGCACGGTGCGCTGGCCGAGGTCGCGGACGCACTCGGGGCGACACCGGCCGAGGTGGCACTCGCGTGGCTGCTCGACGTGTCGCCCGTCGTTGTCCCGATCCCGGGCGCGCGCCGCCCGGAAACCGCGCGCTCAGCCGTGCGTGCGGCCGGGCTGACTCTCGATCCCGCCACCCGTGATGTCCTCGTGCGGGCGCTCGGCGGCGTCCGCCGGCCGGCGCCCGATGAGCGACCTGCGGCGTCGCCCGGCGGCGAGGTCGTGCTCGTCATGGGCATCCCCGGCGCCGGCAAGAGCCTGGTGGCGGCTGACTACGTCGCGCGCGGCTACGTTCGCCTGAATCGCGACGAGCGCGGAGGCGCGCTCCGTGACCTGGCGGACGCCCTGGACCACGAGCTCTCGTCGGGCGTGCGCAAGATCGTTCTCGACAACACCTATCTCAGCCGCGCCGCGCGCAGCTACGTGGTCGAGGCCGCGGCTCGCCACGGAATCGCGACGCGCTGCGTCTGGCTCGACACGCCGCTGGCGATCGCCCAGGTCAACCTGGTCGAGCGCATGCTCGACCGGTTCGGCACGCTCCCGTCCCCGGACGAGCTGCGCGAGCTCGCGCGCCGTCACCCGGGGGTGCTCACGCCGACGTCGCAGATGCGCACGGTCCGCGAGCTCGAGCCCCCGTCGATCGACGAGGGCTTCACGAGTATGGAGACGATCGAGTTCGAGCGCCGCCGCTCGGATGGTCGCGGAAGGGCAGGAGTGTTCGTCGCGGCCTCGGTGCTCGAGCAGCCGAGCCGGGAGGACGCGCTCGCCCAAGGCGATCCGGGCGCGCCGCACCTCGTGTTCGACTGGGGTCCGGGCGCCTCGATGGAGTCGCTCGACCCGTGCGTGGCGAGCCTGGCGTCGGCGGTTCCTGGCCCAGTCGAAGGCGCGTTGTGTCCGCACGCGGGCGGGCCACCTACGTGCTGGTGCCGTCCGCCGCTCCCGGGGCTCCCGCTCGCGTTCGCGCGAGCACGCGGACTCGACCCGGCCAGCTCGATCGTGATCGGGACCGGGCCGGCGCATCGCCAGCTTGCCGGCGCCCTCGGCGCTCGCTACGTGACCTGCTGAACGCCGTACGATTGCGCCGTGGGCTTCTTCGGAAGACGACGGGCCCCGGACCGGGAGCACGCGACAGGCGTTACGACGGCCCTGGTCGTCGAGGCGTCCGCGCCGCCCGAGGGCGGCCCGAGCGTCGGACCGGGGTCGAACGGCCCGGTGCGCGTCCTCGCCGACTTCGGCTCGGGCCGGCGCGTGCACGACGGGACGGTCCGGATGACCGAGTCGCACTGGCTCGTGCCCGGGATGGAGCTCGACGTGACTTACGATACGGAACGTCCGGAACGGCGGTTCGAGGTCGTTTGGGAGTCGGTGCCGAGCATGGAGGCGCGCGCCGCGGCGAACGACCCGGCGCTCGCGGATCCGATTGCCGCCCGGCGGAAGGTCGCGCACGCGCTCGGCTTGACCCGCGGCGACACGGGTTCCGCCCGGACCGAGCGGTTCGAGCGCGCGCTCGAGGATGCTTCGACGCGGTCGGCACCGGCCGGCAGGCTCCGCGCGGTGGCGCTTATCGCGACGATCCGCGGCCGGCGGAAGATCGTCGGCGATGCGGACAACGCGGCCACCCACGACCAGGTCACGTATCGGCGTCCCAGCGCCGCCGTGCTCGCGGTCAACATACCCGGGAAGGCGCCGTATGCCGTCTACCTGCCGCGGTTCAAATGCGAAGTCGACCTGCTCGAGCCGCTCTGGATGCCGTTGCCGGCGCTCGTGTCCGCCGGCGATCCGAGCGACGTCGAGATCCTCTGGAACGAGGTCCCGGGACACGACGCGCAACTCGCGGACCGGATCGCGGGCTCGCGCGCCGCCCAGCAGGCCCGGACGGCCGAGGTCGATGCGTTCGCCGCTGGGGCGCGTCCCGACCCGGCACAGATGCAGCAGGTCGCCGCCGACAGCGCCAGGCGCGCGCTTCAGTACGTCAAGGACCCCGCGATGCGAAAGCTCCTGATCGACCAGTACCGCGCCGCCGGAATCGACGTCGGCGAGGACACCTGACGCCCGCCACCTCGACCTCCCGATGCGCGTGCTCGCGGTGGCCGACGTGTACCACTGACGGCGGACCGCCCGTACCGCGGTCCGCTGCCCGTCGAGGAGGCGCTCGCGATCATCGACCGAGACGTCCCGAACAAGCTCGATGCGGATGCGCGACGCGCGCTGGAGGTCTTTGCCGGTCGATCGACCGTGAGCGCCGGCCCCGTCGGGGCGGTGCTCAGCCGGTAATCGTCGCCTCGGCCGGCGCCCATGGGACGACGACGGCCTCGGCCTTTCCGACCCGGACCTGTGTCACAAACTCCTCGGGGTCGCT
>DATJYY010000016.1:0-4487 GCA_035499395.1 Solirubrobacteraceae bacterium | reverse complement strand
CATAACGCAATCGCAAGGTTAGTTGGCTTACTCTCACCCGGCCATGAGCGTCCGCGTCACACGCACCGCCCAGGCGAGCTGGCAAGGTGATCTGGCCGCGGGCGGTGGCCGGATCGGCGTGGGCAGCGGCGCTTACGAAGGCCCGTTCACGCTTCGCGCCCGCGTCGAGGACGTCGAGCGCTCGACCAACCCGGAGGAGCTGATCGGCGCCGCGCACGCCGGCTGCTTCACGATGTCGCTGGCCAACCTGCTGAGCGAATCGGGCCATCCGCCAGCCGATCTGCGCACGACGGCGAAGGTGCGACTCGAGCAGCTCGACACCGGGTTTGCGATCACGAACATCGCCCTGCAGACGGTGGGAGACGTTCCCGGAGTCGACGCCGAGGAGTTCGCGAGGCTGGCCCAGAACGCGAAGGACACCTGCCCCGTCTCCCGGGCGCTCGCCGGCACGGAGATCACGCTGGAGGCGCGGCTTGGCAGCGAGTGACCCGGCGACGAACGGCCGCCGGACCGGACTTCAACAGACGGTTATCGAATGCGCTCCGGGCAGCTCGCTCGGCCGCGCCGCCGGCGAGGCCGAGGAGGTGCTGTTCGTGCTCGCGGGGACGGGCCAGCTGTCGCTGGATGGCGAGACCTACCCGCTCGAGCCCGAGACCGGCGCGTACCTCGCGCCCGGAGAGGAGTACGGGCTGCACAACCGAACTTCGGAGCCGATGCGCGTGGTGTCGGTGCGAATCTCCGATCCGGCGCCGCCCGATCAGGCGGGCGGCGGTGGATCGGGCCGGGTCGTCGTTCGCCGGCTCGCCGACCAGGAAGAGCAGGACGCGACGACCTCGCGCACGTTCCGGATCGTGGCCGACCCGAGCACCGGGCTGCGGTCGGCGACCCACTTCGTCGGCTACGTCCCGGTCGAGCGCGCGCCGGACCATTTTCACACCTACGACGAAGTGATCTACGTGATCGAGGGAGAGGGCACGTTGCACGCCGGCGGCGACCGAACGGCGGTCGCCGCCGGATCGTGCCTCGAGCTGCCGGCGCGCACGGTGCATTGCCTGGAGAACACCGGCGTGGACGTCATGCGCCTCGTCGCGGTGTTCAGGCCGGCCGGCTCGCCGGCGGCCGCGTATTACCCGGACGGCACCCCCGCATACCCCGGGACGCCGCCGGTCGTGTCCGCATGAAGGACGTTGTTAAGGACCCACAGAGGAGGAGTACGAGCGCCAATGAAGGTACGCATCAGCCTCGCCGCCATGGCCCTGACCGCTTTGGTCGCGGCCGGCTGCGGGAGCAGCAACAGCAGCACTAGCACCACCAGCGCGAGCGCTGGGAGCTCGACGCAGGCCGCCAGCAGCAGCGGAAGCTCGAAGGCGTGCACGACGGAGATCGGGATCGAAGCCCCGATCACGGGCCAGGTGGCCGTTCTCGGCGATGAGCAGCTGGCGTTCGCCCAGCTCGCGATCGCCGCGGACAACAAGGCCAATGGCACCAACATCTCGCTCGTCCAGGGCGACACTCAGCTGAACCCCGCGCAGGCGACGACGGTCACGCAGCAGTTCACCTCGAACGACAAGATCGTCGGGGTCGTGGGACCGGCCGGAAGCCAAGAAGTCGAGGCCGTCGGGCCGCTGATGGGCCGTGCCGGCCTGGCGTTCATCTCAGGATCGGCGACGAACCCGGCGCTGACCACGTCGGGCAAGAACCCGACGTTCTTCCGCGTGGTCTCGCGTGACGACGTGCAGGGTCCCGAGGACGCGAACTTCGTGATCAAGACGCTCCACCCGAAGGCGCTGATGATCGTCGACGACCAGGAGGTCTACTCGACCGGCCTGGTGTCCTCGATGATCCCGGTGTTCCAGAAGGCCGGCATCAAGGTCGACCACGAGTCGGTCAGCCAGAAGGTCACCGACTTCTCCTCGCTGGTGGCGAAGGTGACGCCGCAGACAACCGTGGTGGTGCTGCCGTGGCAGGTCGCCGCGAACGGCCAGCAGTTCGGCAAGGACCTCCAGCAGGAGCACAAGAACGCGACGATCGTGGGCACCGACGGCATGCAGTCGTCGTCGTTCACGATCCCGGGCTCGTACGTCTCGGCGTTCGGTCCGGACATCACCGCGATTCCGCAGGACGCCGCGCTGGTGGCGGCGGCGAAGGTCAAATACCCGAAGTTCGGGACGTTCGGACCGCCGGTGTACGCGGCCACGCACGTGATCGACGAAGCGATCGCGTCCGTGTGCAAGTCCGGCCAGACCCCGACGCGGGCGAGCGTGCTTGCGGCGATCAAGGCCACTAACGAGCCCACCTCGGTGCTCGGGCAGCCGATCAAGTTCGACTCGAAGGGCGACCTGATCAACGCCAAGTGGTTCCTGTTCAAGATCAATAACGCGGGCAAGTACGTCCTGGTCACGAACTCGTGATCGGCTGACTCAGTAAGGCCCCCGCGGCGCGCGTCGACAAGGCGCGCGCCGCGGCCGGGCGTTAGGGTTGCGCAAGGACGACTGGCGGCGCATGCATTTCTTCATCCAGGAACTGGTGAACGGCATCACCCAGGGCAGCCTGTACGCGCTGATCGCGCTCGGCTATTCGATGGTTTACGGCGTGTTGAAGCTGCTGAACTTCGCCCACGGCGACCTGTACATGGTCGGGGCGTTCGTCGGCTACTTCGTGATCCAGTGGTTCGGCGGGTCGACGGCGCTCAGCATCCCGGTGCCGCTCCTGCTGCTGTTCATGTTCCTCCTGGCCGGCGGCGGGGTCGGGATGCTCGGGGTCGCGATTGAGCGGTTCGCCTACCGCCCGCTCCGCGACGCGCCCCGGATCGCGCCGCTGATCACCGCGCTGGGCGTCTCGTTCCTGCTCGAGAACACGATGCTGCTGTTGTTCGGGGCGTCCTATCGGGACTACAACACCTCGGCCTTCATCTCGTTCAACACCGGCATCCACATCGGTCCGCTCAACATCGACCTCGTGCAGCTGATGGTGATCGGGGTGAGCGTTGCGCTGATGATCGCCCTCACCCTGTTTGTCGCCCGCACCAAGCTCGGGCGGCAGATGCGCGCGGTCTCGGCCGACCGGGAGGCGGCGGAGATGCTCGGGATCGACGTCGACTACACGATCGCCGTCACCTTCTTCATCGGCTCGGCGCTGGCCGGCGTCGCCGGCGTGATGGACGGGCTCGCGTACAACAACATCTACACGCTGATGGGCTTCATCGCCGGCCTGAAGGCGTTCACGGCCGCGGTCGTCGGCGGGATCGGTTCGATTCCCGGGGCGATGCTCGGCGGGCTGCTGATCGGGATCGCCGAGTCGATGGTGACCGGTTACATCTCCTCGACGTACACGAACCTGATCGTGTTCGGGATCCTGATCGTGATGATGCTTGTGCGCCCGAGCGGGCTGCTCGGGAAGGTTCCGTTGCAAAAGGTCTAAAGGTGGCGTCGGACCCGAGAACGACCGACGTCAGCGTCGAGGCCAAGCAGGACCCGTCGATCGGCGTCGACGAGTGGGTGGCACGCACGGCACAGCGGCGCGAGTTCGCGCCCGGCTGGCGCGGCGATGCCGAGCGACTGTTCGAGCGGATGGGATGGTGGCCAAAGCTCGCGATCGCCGCCGCCTTCGGAGCGATCGTCCCGTTCATTCTCAGCAACAACTTCCAGTTACAGGTCGGGATCAATGCGCTGCTACTCGCGCTGCTGGCGCTCGGACTGAACATCTCGGTCGGGTGGGCCGGGCTGCTCGACCTTGGCTACATCGCCTTCTACGGATTCGGCGCTTACGGGTTCGCGCTGCTGTCCTCGAACCAGCTGCATCCGCCGACCGGGATCCATTTCGCCGCGTACGTGTCGCTGCCGATCATCGCGGTCGCCGCCGCGTGCCTGGGGTTGATCGTGGGGTTGCCGTCGCGGCGGCTGATCGGCGACTACCTGGCGATCCTGACCCTGTTCTTCGGCGAGGCATTCGTCGAGTTCACCAACAACGTGGCGCCGAGCAAGCTCGGCGGGCCGAACGGGATCGTCTCGATCGACCCGATCCGCGCCTTCGGCCACTCGTTGATCTCGAACAAGAGCTACTTCTGGTTCCTGCTCGCGCTGCTCGTGCTGACCGCGGCCGCGCTTCATCTGCTCGACACCTCGCGCACCGGGCGCGCGTGGCGGGCCGTGCGCGAGGACCCGCTGGCGGCGGGGATGATGACGATCCCGGTCAACCGCGTGAAGCTGATGGCCTTCAGCTTCGGCGCGGTCGTCGCCGCGCTTGCCGGGACCGTGTTCGCCGCCCAGCAGGTCAACGTGTTCCCGACGGACTTCGACACTCCGTTCCTGATCCTGATCTACGCCGCGCTGATCCTCGGCGGCGCTGGCAGCATCGGCGGCGCGATCGTCGGTGGACTGCTGTTGTCGGTGATGCTCGACGGCCTGTTGCGCAGTCAGACCGAGGCCGGCTACCTGTTCTACGGCGTGATCCTGCTGACGCTGATCGTGAAGATGCGACCGTGGCGC
>DATJYY010000015.1:0-50722 GCA_035499395.1 Solirubrobacteraceae bacterium | reverse complement strand
GACCGGAGGGACCAATCCCGGCACTCGCGCCGGCGGTGTCTCGGGGGGACTCCGCTAGGCGGGGTCAGCCTCCGACTTAGCGGCCGGACACCTCCAGGGTCCCGCAAGAACTTTCAGACAGTCGGACCACCTCCTTTCTCTGGTATCGATCAGATTACCAACCGCGATGGCGCGATTGGTTGCGCTTACTCGGGTGGCTCCGGCTGGGGTCGGTTCCCGGCGGGTAAAGGCGGGCATCTGAGGGCGGGTGCGGCGTGCCTCCGGGCCTCCTGGGAGGGTTCGGTGGCATGCATTTCCTGCCAGTCGAGGCGCCCGCGGGCTACCGTGGCAGACGATGCGCGTGGGGGCATGCGCGGTCTGCCACGATCTCGGCGACCGGCGTCGATCGGCCGGTTCTGCACGTCGACCGTGGACCGGCGCGTTCGCGAGCAACAGGATCGAGGCGGTCGTCAGCGACCGGACCCGCACGCGGCCGAAGCTACGCGGCCAGGTACTGCTGCCAGGCGACGGGGATCGTCGGGCTCGCCACGTGGATGAAGACGGTGGCGCTAGGCATCCGCGGGGGCTTGAGCAGGTGCATCCCGACCTGGCGCGGGAGGGCGTCGCCCTTGCGCCGGTTGCAGGGTGCGCACGAGGCGACGATGTTGTCCCAGCCGGATCCGCCGCCCTTGGACCGCGGGATCACGTGGTCGACGGTGAGGTTGGAGCGCGCGCCGCAGTACTGGCAGGTCCAGTTGTCGCGGGCGAACACGGCGCGGCGGGTGATCTTCCGCCGGTGGGTGTCGCGAGGGATCCGCACGTAGGCGACGAGCCGGATCACCACCGGCCGTGACATCGACGCGGTCGCCGAGTGGAGCTCCCAGTCGCCGTGCTCGATCACCTCGGCCTTCGCCTTGAGGAGCAGGACGACAGCACGGCGAACCGTGCAGACGTTGATCGGCTCGAAGGTCGCGTTCAATACGAGCACCCGACCACCCTCACGTCCGCGTCGCTGGTGCTCAGAAGGCGACGCGGACCACACTGGCGCTGGTACTGAAGTGGCCATGGCTGGCCGCAGTGTACCGGTGCCTCCGGTGGTGCTGATAAGCCTTGGTTACCGCTTCAGACGATGGCGGCCGGGAACGAGCCGAGGACGCGGAGCACCTCGACGTGCCCGCGGAGCCCGGCGAGTGCGTCGGCGACGTGCGGCTCGATGTCGCGGCCCTCGAGATCAAGGAAGAACATGTAGCGCCCGAGCCCCTGCTTGCGCGGGCGGGACTCGATCCGGGTGAGGTTGACGTCCCGGGTGGCGAACTCGGCCAGGCAGTGGACCAGCCAGCCGGGCGCTTCGGAGCCGACCCCCCAGAACACGACCGCGGTCTTCCACGGCCCCAGCGGCGGCGCCTGCGCCGAACCCACCCCTCCCGGTAGCGCGCCGACCGGCGCGAGCCAGACGAACCGGGTCTCGTTGTCGGCCACGTCCTCGACCCCGGCCCGGAGCACCTGGCAGCCGTACCGCTCGGCGGCCACGCGGTTCCCGAGCGCGGCCCACGGGCCGTCGTGCTCGGCGACGGTCTTGACCGCCTCGGCGGTGGAGCTGCCTGCGAGCACCTGGGCCCCCGGCAGTCGCGTGCGGATGAACCGGGCGCACTGCGCCGTCGCCTGCGGATGTGACACGACCGTGTCGATCTCCGAGAGCTCGAGCGGGGTCCGCGCGATCAAGCAATGCCGGATCGGATGCACGACCTCGCCGATGATCGCGACGTCCTCGGTCTCCATCGCGAGCGCGTCGAGCGTCGCGTTGACCGAGCCCTCGAGCGAGTTCTCGATCGGGACCAGCGCCCGTTGGACCGCCCCGAAGTGGACGGCCATCACGGTGTCGTAAATCGTGGGATATGGGACCGCCTCGAGCTCGTGGCCGGCGGTCGCCGCGAGCAGCGCCTCCTGCGTCCAGGTGCCCTCGGGGCCGAAGTACGCGACGCGCACTGCGGGCGGGCTCACTAGGCCGAGCGCTGCCGCACGTCCGTCCCGAGCGCGCGTTTGATCGCCTCGTCCTCCTCGGGTGAGAGCTCGAGCTCGGGCTTGCCCTCCCGGACCTCCTTGGCGTACAGGCGGGCCTGGTCGCGATGGTGGATCGAGGACAGCACGAGCCCTGAGCGGTTCGCGTCGAGCAACGCGATCGAGGTCGACTGGCGCCCCGACATCTCGCCGTAGGCGTCGTAACGAATCAGCGCCCGGTAGGCGACGGAACCGTCGATCCGGCGCTCCGCCGTGTCCATCCGGCTCTCGAGTTGCTGGGAAGCGTCCTGGACGTAGTCGTACAGCGCCTCGAACTGCTGCTGGAGCGAAGCCGCGTGCGCCACGAGGTCCTGCTCGCGACCGCCCAGGATCATCCGTTGGGCGGCGCGCAGGCGTCGGAGCTTGACGCCGAGAATCGCGCAGGACAGGAGCGCCAGGAGGGCGCCGGCGGCGGCCGCCATCGCGACGATGCCGGCATTGCTCGTCAGGTTGTGCACTGCCGACAGCATACGGTCAGTCCAGACCTCACTGGAACGTGACCGGGAACGTCAACGAGTTGTTCGCCGTGTTCTTCTCACCCGGGACCGGGACGACTTCGGCGGTGACGTTATGGGAACCCTTCGGAGGCGATGCCGTGAGCGTCACCTGGCAGCTCGTGGTCTCTCCGGCGGTGGTCTGAGGCACGATCGTCTGCCCGTTAACGCTCGAGCCCGACACCGTCACCCGACACTTCACGTTGTTCTCGGTGTTCTGCCCGGTGTTCGCGAAGTTCAGCGTGAACGTCGGCGCGGGGCTCGCCGGGATCGAGTTCGTAGAGCCGGTCTGGAGCGTGCTTCCGCCGACGCTGACCGAGTTCAGCATGTGGCCGTGCAGACCGGGGGCGATGTTCTGGGTGGTCTGGCCCGACGACGAGGGCAGCGTCACGTGCAACGCGGTCGCGACGTTCTGAGGGTTAAGCCAGTCGATCGATGGAAGGAACTGCTGCGAGTTGAGCTGCTGACCGCCGAGCCCGCCGACGCTGATCCCCGCCGCTCGCAGGGCGCCGACGATCTGCGGGACGCTGTACCCCTTGTACAGCACGTCGGACCCGTAGAAATAGGCCATCTGCGCGGCGATGTTGTCGACGGCGTCCTTGCTGGTCGTGGACTGAAGAGCGGGCTGTACCTGGCCGGCGATGGTGTTCATCGCGTCTTTGCGCATCTGAAGCGCCTGTACGAACTGCTGCTGGGCCCCCTTCACCTCGTCGGGAACGCTGAGGTTCTTCGCGTCCTTGAGCTCGGTCGTGGCGTCGTTCACCGCCTGGGCGAGTCCCTGCGACATGCTGGTCGGGTCGCTCGTGCCGGTCTGAAGCACTCTGAAGAAGTTCGTGCCGGTCTGGACCGAGCGCGCGTTCAGCGAGGCGACGTTGTTGTTGTAGTCCTTGAGCGCGCTGTTCCGGGCGCTCGTCTCGCAGCTGTTGACGAGGACCGCGATCAGGATGATCGCGACCACGACCACAGCCGCCAGCCCGATGCGGCGGACCATGATCGCCTGGCGGTCCGCGGCTGGAGGCCGGCGTCCACCCCCTCCCGAGGGTCGGCGTCGGCGCGGTGCCGCCCGTGGCGTGGTACGAGTCTCCTCAGGCTCGTCGAAGAACGACAGCTGTTCGCTCCTTGCGGAATCGGAAGCGCTCAGTATGACCGGCGGAACGGCGGTACGGCCATTCCGAACAATTGCAGGGAAAGGGGAAGCCCCCGGTTTCCGCGAAAAACGCGCCGTGAGCGCGCGTGATTCGTCCGATTCGGAGACTCCGACGAGGATCGCGGGCGCGGGCGGGCCTGACGAGCGAGTTCGATCGGATGCGCCGGTCGTCCTCGACCGATACGAGCTTCGCCGCCGGCTCGGCACCGGAGCCTTCGGGACCGTGTGGCTGGCGCGGGACGAACGTCTCGATCGAGAGGTGGCGATCAAGATCCTTCCCCGTGAACGCGTGATCGGCGGACGGTTCGAGCGCGAGGCCCGCGCCGCCGCCAGGCTGGCGCATCCGGGGATCGTCACCTTGTACGAGGCCGCCGTCGACGAAGAGGGCGCGTACCTCGTGTCCGAGCTCGTCCGCGGAACCACGCTCGACCGGCTTCTCGCCGAGGGGCGGCTGTCGGACCGAGACGTGGTTCACATCGGCGTCGCGCTGTGTGACGCGCTCGCCCATGCCCACGCGAACGGAGTGATCCATCGTGACGTCAAGCCGTCCAACGTGCTGATCCCCAAGCGCCCGACCTCCCCCGCCGGCCTGGCCCGACTGACCGACTTCGGCGTCGCGCGCGTGCTCGGAGGCGACTCGCTGACCCTGACGGGTGACGTGGTCGGGACGGCTGCGTATATGGCACCCGAGCAGGCGCAGGGACTCCCGGCCGGCGCCCCGGCGGACCTGTTCTCGCTCGCGCTCGTGCTGTACGAAGCGCTGACCGGCGTCAATCCGGTGCGGACCGAGACGGTGCCCCAGTCCGGACGGCGTCTGGGCACGCACCTGCCGCCCCTCCGCCGCCAGCGGCGAGACCTTCCGCGTGACCTCGGCCGGGCGATCGACCTGGCGCTGAGGCCACGCCCGAGCGAGCGGGGGCGGCTCGACGAGCTACGGAGCGCACTCGTCACCGTCGCCGGCCAGATGCGCGACGAGCCCGGCGTGGTTGGCGAATTCTCGTTGCGCCCGCGTACGACGTTCCGGCGCGGTGCCGATACGGACGAGATCAACCTCCGGATCGAGGATCACCGCCGGCGGGCCGAAACGAAGGGGCGCCCTGCGCCCATCCCCGCGGAACTCGACGCAGAGGAGCCGGTCGATCCGCGCATCCGGCGTGAGAATGTCCACATACCGTGGCCGCGTCGCGCTGTCGCGGGCGTCGCGTCGGCGACCCTGAGCGCCTGGCTGGCACGTCATGCCCCGGGCTCATCGCCGGTTCCGGTCGCGGTGACGGCGTGCGTTGCGGGGCTCCTGGTCGCGGCCCTCCCTCGCGCCGGCTGGCTCGCGCTGACCGCGTTCATGGCCACATGCCTGGTGACGCACGCGCACGCCGGTGGGGCGCTGCTGCTCGTCGCGGCCGCGCTCGTCCCGGTGGTGCTCTCGCCGCGCGACGGGCCGGCTTGGCCGCTTGCCGCGGGCGCTCCGGCGCTCGGCGCGATCGGCCTCGCCGGCGCATGGCCGGCCGTGGCCGGACTCGCGGGGCCCGTCTGGCGCCGCGCGACGCTCGCCGCCACGGGCTGGGTGTGGCTGGCCCTCGCGCACGCGACGTACACCTCGTCGGCCGCCGACGCCTTCCACCACTCCATAGTGCCGCTGCTCGCGGTCGGCACGCTTGTCGGCGCCGGTGTCTGGGCGGCCGCCGCGATTGTCCTCCCATGGGCGGGAATCCGGCGCTCGCCGGCGCTCGAGGCGGCGCTGCTCGCGGGTTGGGCGGCGGCGGTCGCGCTCGGCACGCTCGCGGCCTCGAACCTGGGCGCCGGGAGCCCGCAGGTGGCCACGGGCACGGTGGTTCTGGGCGCCCTCGCCGGCGCTCTTGTGGCGTTTGTCACGAGACGGGTGGGACACCGTCTCGGGAGCGCGAGATGGGCGAAAGATTGCGCGCCGACCGCGTAGCATGGAACTCAGGCAAATCCCGCCAAACCCTTGACAGCGACGGGAGATCGCCGAGCACCGATGAGCGTTCTGAAGAGTCTGGAGAACAAGATCGCAGGCCTGGTCGAGGGCACGTTCAGCCGTGCCTTCCGGTCCGAGGTCCGTCCGGTCGAGATCGCCCGCAAGCTCGCACGCGAGATGGAGGAACACAAGTCGTTCTCGGTGTCTCGGACGTACGCGCCGAACGAGTACCGGGTGTTCCTGTCGCCGCGCGACCGCGAACGCTTTGCGGGATACGAAGCAGCGTTGACAGCCGAGCTCGCCGGGTATCTGCTCGAACATGCGCGCAGGGAGCGGCTGACCTTGCTGTCACGGCCGGTGATCGAGTTCGAGACCGACGAGCGGCTCGGGTTGGGCGAATTCGGCATCCAGACCCGCGTCGCACAGCCCGAGGACGAGCCGGTCGGCGCCGCGCCCGACGCCAGGTCGGGGCGCACGATGGTTTACAGCAATGCCGAGCGGGTGTCCGAGCCGCTCGAGGAGCGGGGCCGCGCGCGCGCGCAGAAGGTGCTCTTGCTGGTCGACGGCAAGCGGGTCGTGCTCGGTCCCGCAGGGGCGACGCTCGGGCGTGGCCGTCAGTGCGACGTCGTGCTGGGCGACCCGAACGTTTCGCGCGAGCACGCCGAGATCAGACCCCGCGGGGGATCGTGGGTGCTCACGGACCTCGGCTCCACAAACGGCTCGCAGCTCAACGGGCGCCGGATCGACAACTCGGAGGTGCTGCGCCCCGGCGACGAGATCGAGCTCGGCGAGTCGGTGATGACGTTCACGCTGGAGTAGTGCGTCGCGATGCTTGCGCCCGTCTCGGTCGGCCTGAAGTTCGGCTTCCTGATCATCCTCTACCTGTTTCTGATGTGGGTGGCGTGGAGCGCCATGCGCGATCTGCGCCGGGGTCGCGGCGGCCCCGTGCGGGCCGAGGATCCGGCCGACTACAACGCCACCGGCATGTACTCGGCCACGAACGGCCTTGGCGAGCTCGAGGCGGACGGGTTCGAGCCGCGGCTGACGGTCGAGCGGGCCCCCGGGCACGAGACGGGGAGTGCGTATGAAATTCCCAACCAGGGCGCTACTCTCGGCCGCGGAGACGTCGAGATCAGGCTCGACGATCCGTTCGCCTCCGCCCACCACGCCCGCATTTCGCGGGAGGGCCACGTCGTCGTGATCGAGGACCTCGGATCCACCAATGGGACCTACCTGAACGAAGAGCCGCTGAACGGCCCGCAGCCCCTGCATCCCGGCGATCGGATCAGGATTGGCGACTGCGAGTTCTCTTACGAACAATGACGGCAACGCTGCTAGACGTATGAGGATTGAATTCCCCTGACCATGCTGCGCGCGGCGGAGACAACCTGCAAGACAGACACCGGCCGCCAGCGGCGGGACAACGAGGACAGCGCGTACGCGCGCGCCCCGGTGTTCGTGGTCGCCGACGGGATGGGTGGCGCCCAAGCGGGCGAGGTCGCCTCGCGGATCGCGGTCGAGGCGTTCGAGCAGGGCCTGCCGGACTCGGGCAGCCCGGAGGAGCGCCTGGCCACCCGCGTGCGGGAGGCCAACGCCCAGATCTACGAACGGTCGCGCGCAGATCGCGGGCGCGCCGGCATGGGTACGACCCTGACCGCCGCCTACGTCGATGACACCCACGTTGCGATCGCTCACGTCGGCGACAGCCGGGCCTACCTGTTCCGCGACGGGTCGCTCCAGCGGCTGACCCAGGACCACTCGCTGGTCGACGAACTGGTCCGGCGGGGGAAGCTGACCGAGGAGCAGGCCGCCGAGCATCCGCAGCGATCGATCATCACGCGCGCTCTCGGGCCGGAGCCAGACGTGGAGGTCGACACGTGGACCTATCCGGCGCGGGCCGGCGACGTGGTGCTGCTGTGCAGTGACGGCCTCACCTCGATGATCTCCGAAGAGCGCGTCAAGTCGACTCTCGCCGAGCACGAAAACCTCGACGAAGCCGCCGACGCGCTGATCCGTGAGGCGAACGAGGCGGGCGGCAGGGACAACATCACGGTCGTCCTGTTCCGGCTCGAGGAGGTCGGCGCGGACGACAGCTCCGGCGAGCAGACGATGGTGGGAGTCGCGGTTCCGCGCGATGCGCTCGACGCCCACGAAGAGGAATCGAGTCGCTCGAGCGCAACCGCCGTGGCCGTGGCGCCGCCGCCCACGCGCGCGTCCGCGCACCGAATCTCGCCGGCCCCGCCTCCCGGGACACGGCGCCTTCAGCCCCGCCCGCCCTCGACCGCGCACCGCGAGCGCCGCTTCGCCACGCCGATAGCCGCGCTCCTGGCCACGCTGATCGTGGTCGGCCTGATCCTCGCGGGCGGCTACCTGGCGAGCCGCCAGCTGTACTTCCTCGGGACCAACGCGCAGGGAATCGTCACGGTCTACCGGGGCCTGCCGTTCGACCTGCCGTTCGGGGTGCCCCTGTACGAGACGTACTACGTCTCCGGTGTGCCCGCCTCGGTCGTACCGGCGGCCCGGCGCGGTCAGCTTCTCAACAACGACCTGCGGTCGCAGTCGGACGCGACGTCGCTCGTCATGGACCTAGAGCAGGGCCGGATCTCGCCGTGACGTTTCTATTGGGGGCCCGCCCGCCGGGGCGTCACGCGATCGACGAGGAAGCGACGCGGTGAGCGCACGTAACCGAGAACTGCTCGGGCTGATCCCGGCGTCGCTGCTCGTCACGGCGGGCTTTGCCGGCGTGTTCATCCAGCGCTCGAACGTCTTGTCGAACGTGTCGCTGACCTACGGCGCGCTGTTCCTCGGCCTGTGCATCGCCGCCCACATCTTCATCCGGATCACGCTCCCGCGCGCGGATCCGTACATGTTCCCGCTGGTGGCGGTGCTGGCCAGCTTCGGCCTGGTGGTCGTCTACCGAATCGATCCGACGCTCGCGCGGCAGCAAGCGCAGTGGTTCGTGCTCGGCCTGGTCCTGTTTGCAGTGACGATCATCGCGTTCCGCGACTACCGCAAGCTCGAGCGCTACCGGTACGTGATCGTCCTGATCTCGCTGGGGCTGCTGGTGTTGCCTCGGTTCCCGGGCATCGGCTACTCCGCCAACGGCGCATATCTGGGCGTTCGCATCCCGGGGCTGTTCGTGTTCCAGCCGTCGGAGTTCGCGAAGATCGGCCTGGTCATCTTCCTGGCCAGCTACCTCCGTGACACGCGGCAGGTCCTGGTTCAGGGCGGACGGCGGTTCCTGGGGATCACCTTTCCGCCGCTGAAGCAGTTCGGCCCCGTGGTGGTCATCTGGGGGCTGGCGATGGCGACGCTGGTCGTCCTGAGCGACACCGGCTCCTCGGTGATGTTCTACGGCGCGCTGCTCGCGATGCTGTACGTCGCCACCAATCGGGTGTCATTCGTCGTGATCGGGCTGATCGCCGCCGGGATCGGCTTCTGGTACCTGGGCAGGCATATCCCTCACATCCACGCCCGCGTCGAGACCTGGCTACATCCGCTCGATCCGCGGCTGTACCACGCTCCGCTCGGCAGCTATCAGGTGGCGAACTCGATGTTCGCGCAGGCGGCCGGAGGACTCTTCGGTCAGGGATTCGGTCAGGCGGCGCTGACGCTGCCGAGTGGCGGTGCGCTGTTGCCCGCGCCGCAGACCGACATGATCTACGCGGTCATCACCGACGAGCTCGGGCTGTTCGGCGCCGTCGCCGTGCTGATCACCTACCTGCTGCTCGTGGCGCGCGGCTTCAAGACCGCGATGCTGGCGCGCGATTCGTTCTCGACGCTGCTGGCCGCCGGGCTCAGCGCGATGCTCGCGCTCCAGGTGTTCGTGATCGTCGGGGGCGTCACGCGCGTGATCCCCCTGACCGGCGTGACGCTGCCGTTCATCTCCTACGGCGGGTCGTCGATAGTCGCCAACCTCGTCTTGGTCGCGCTGCTCCTGCTCGTCTCCGATCGCGCGCGGAGGCCCGAGTGAACGCCCCGATCGCACGGTTGTTCGGCGTGGTCGTCCTGCTGTTCGCGCTGCTCGTGGTGTTCACCTCACGCTGGACCGTGTTCCAGGCATCCTCGCTCAACAACAACTCGTTGAACGTGCGCACGCTGCTCGACGAGTTGCACATCAAGCGCGGGCAGATCCTGGCGGCCGACGGCACCGTGCTCGCCAAGTCGGTACCCGCGGCGGGCAACACCTGGAGCCGGTCGTATCCGACCGGCAGCCTGTTCTCCCAGCCGGTCGGATTCTCGATCGCCGCCAAAGGCGAGGCGGCCGGGCTCGAGGAGTCAGCCGGTTCGGACCTGCGCGGCGTGCAGACCGGTCTGAGCTCGATCTTCGGCCAGCTCAGCCCGCGCCCGGTCGGCGACGACGTGCATACGACGCTTGACCCGAAGGGACAGCGCGCCGCACAGCAGGCCCTCGCCGGGATGCACGGCTCGGTGGTCGCGATCGACCCGAGCACGGGCGCGGTCAAGGTCATGTACTCCAACCCCGGGTACAACGACAACAACCCGCCGTCGAAGAGCAGCACCACTGACACCACGTTCAACCGTGCCACCCAGGGGGCCTACGCCCCAGGCTCGACGTTCAAGATCGTGACCGCCGTCGCCGGGATCGACAGCGGCAAGTACACCCCGGACTCGGTCATCAACGGCAAATCGCCGATCACCGTCTCGGGCGTGCCGCTTTCCAACGACGGAGACAAGAGTTGGGGGCCACAGACGCTCACGACCGCGATGACGTACTCGATCAACACGATCTTCGCCCAGGTCGCCGAGAACGTCGGGCGCCCGACGATGACCGACTACATGAAGCGATTCGGCTTCTACTCCAAGCCGCCGCTCGACTTCCCCTCGTTTGAGCTCGCCACCAGCAAGCCGGTCGGGCCCGACGGGCGACCCTACCCGCCCGGAAGCCCGAACGAGGACATCGGCCGGATCGGGATCGGCGAAGGCGGGATGCAGGTCACGCCGCTCCAGATGGCGATGGTCGCGGCGGCGGTCGCGAACGGCGGCACGCTGATGACGCCGCACCTGATCGACCGCGTCGTCGACCAGGACGGGCGCACGGTCAAGACGACCAACCCGACCGTCTACAGCCACGTGATGAAGCCGACGACGGCCGCCGAGGTAACCAAGATGATGGAGAAGGTCGTCGAGGAAGGGACGGGCACCGCGGTCCAGCTGGGCGGGATCAGCGTGGCCGGTAAGACCGGCACGGCCCAGATCGGCCCCAACGGCTCGAACCTGACCCAGCCGGCGTTCGTCGCGTTCGCACCGGCGGATCACCCGAAGATCGCAATCGCGGTGAACGTCGATATTTCAAACGGCGGCTTCGGCGGCTCGGTCGCGGCTCCGATCGCGAAAGCCGTGCTCCAGGCCCTGCTATCGAATGGTGCGTAATGGCAGGACTCGACCCCGGCACGATCGTCGACAGCCGCTACAAGGTCGTGTCGCGGCTCGGCGCCGGTGGGATGGCCGACGTCTTCCTGGCCGACGATGAGCAGCTCGGTCGTCAGGTCGCGCTGAAGCTGCTCTACCAGCGGTTCGCCGAGGACCCGGGGTTCGTCGAGCGGTTCCGCCGCGAGGCCCAGGCGGCTGCCGGCCTGCAGCACCCGAACGTCGTCAGCGTGTACGACCGCGGCTCGTTCGACGGGACCTACTACATCGCGATGGAGTATCTGCCCGGCCGCTCGCTCAAGCAGCTGATCCGGGAGGAGGCGCCGCTCGATCCGATCCGGGCGATCGACATCACGATCCAGATCCTGAAAGCGGCGCGGTTCGCCCACCGGCGAGGCGTGATTCATCGCGACCTCAAGCCCCACAACGTGATCGTCGACAGCGCCGACAACGCGAAGGTGACCGACTTCGGGATCGCCCGCGCCGGGGCGTCGGACATGACCGAGACCGGCTCGATCATGGGGACCGCGCAGTATCTGTCTCCGGAGCAGGCGCAGGGTCATGCCGTCAGCGCCGGCTCGGATCTGTACTCGATCGCGGTGGTCCTGTACGAGATGCTCACCGGGCGCGTGCCGTTCGACGCCGAATCGGCGGTGACGATCGCGCTGAAGCACGTCTCCGAGGCTCCCCCGCCCCCGACTGTGGTCAACCCGAGTGTCCCGCCCGAGCTCGAGCAGGTCGTGATGTGGGGGCTGAACAAGAACCCCGTCGACCGCCCCGCCAACGCCGACCAGTTCATCAACGCGCTCGAGCAGGCCAAGGCCTCGATCCTGTCGGGTTCGCGCGGGCAGCGCACCGCGAGCATGCCGGCGCTGGCCGGAGTCGCGGCCGGCCGGTACGCCGCGTCGGCGGCGCTCACGGCTCCCCCGACGGTGTCGCCGCCGGCGCACGGGGACACGCTTGGCGGTGTCGTCGTCGGGCCGTTCCCCGAGCAGGAGCCGCCGCCCGAGCATCGCCGCGTGTGGCCGTGGGTCCTGCTGGTCCTCGCGCTGCTCTGCCTCGCCGGCGGGGGCCTGGCCCTGTACCTGCTCACGCGGCCGACGAAGGTGGTCGTGCCACCGGTGACCGGAGAGCAGTTCAACACCGCTCGCAGCCAGCTGCAAAACGACAACCTCCAGGTGAGCGAGCTCCCGGTCACGAGCCAGAAACCGGCCGGGCTCGTTATCTCCCAGGATCCCCAGGCCGGCGCGAAGGTCAAACAGAACTCGACGGTCGCGCTCACGGTGTCGTCGGGACCTGGCAATGCCACGGTCCCGCCCGTCGTCGGCGAGACGCTGGCTCAGGCGACGTCGGCGATCCAGGTCGCGAACTTGAAGGTCGGACGCATCGTGCGCCAATCGAGCGACTCGGTGGCAGCCGGCCAGGTGATCGGGACGAGCCCGCCGGCGGGCTCCAACCCGGCGGTCAACACGCGTGTGACCGTCATCGTCTCGACCGGCCCGCCGCCCGTGAAGGTGCCCGACGTGACCAGCGAGACCCTCGGTGAGGCGAAGGCGCAGCTACAAGGTCCGCCGGGGCAGTTCACGGTCAGTTCGACCACGGCCGTTTCGACGACGGTCGCACCCGGGACCGTGATCAGCCAGAGCCCCGTGGGCGGCACCTCCGTGAAGCCCGGCTCGACGATCACCCTGGTCGTGGCCAAGGCGCCGCCGACGGTCGCGGTGCCGAACGTGGTCGGCAAGCGGCGGGGTCCCGCCGCGGCCGCGCTCGGGGCGCAGGGATTCCCCGCGACCGTGCAGAGGATGGATGTGAACACCAAACGCCAGGGCGGGGTCGTGCTCAGCCAGAGCCCGGCCGCTGGCACGATGGTCAAGAAGGGCACGACGATCACGATCGTCGTCGGCCACTATGTGGCGCCGACCCCGACCACTACGACGACCACGAGCGTCCCCACGACGTCGACGACGTCAACGACATCCACCACCGGCACGACCACCACGCCGACACCGTGAAGCAGTTACATGTCGCGGTGCTCGGCGGAGGACGCTCTTCCGAGCACGAGGTTTCGCTGGCCTCGGCCGCGTCGGTGCGGGCGGGGTTGGCCGAGGCCGGTCACGTGCCGGTCGCGATCGAGATCGATCGCGAGGGCGTGTGGTTCCGCGATGGCGCTGTGGTCGCGGTCGAGCCCGGTCATGGACTCGACGGGGTCGATGTGGTGTTTCCGGCACTGCACGGTCCGTTCGGCGAGGACGGCACGGTTCAGGGCCTGCTCGAGTGCCTCGACGTCCCCTACGTCGGCGCCGGCGTGCTCGCCTCCGCGCTATGCATGGACAAGGTGATGTTCAAGGAGCTGATGGCTCACGCTGGCCTCCCGCAGGTGCGCTACCGCGCGGTCCGCGCCGAAGAGTTCGCGTCCGAGCGAGGGCTCGTGCTCGCGGACCTGCGCTCGCTTGATCTCCCCGTGTTCGTGAAGCCCGCGCGACTTGGGTCGTCGGTGGGGATCGTCCGGGCCGCCACCGAGGCGGAGCTGCCGGCGGCGCTCGAGACTGCGTTCGAGCACGACCCGCTGGCGATCGTGGAGGCTGCCGCGAGCGGCCTCGAAGTCGAGTGCTCGGTGCTCGGCGGCAGCGATCCGATCGCGTCCGAGCCGGGCGAGATCGTGCTCGCCAAGGGCGAATCGGGCTGGTACGACTACGAGGCGAAGTACACGCCCGGCGGGATGCGGCTGATCGTCCCCGCGAGGGTGCCGGACCGCATCCGCGACCGGATCCGGCAGATCGCCGTCAGCGCGTTCTTGCGAACCGGCTGCTACGGGCTGGCGCGCGTCGATTTCTTTGTAGACGGGGAGCGCGTATTGCTGAACGAGCTCAACACGATCCCAGGGTTCACCAGCACGAGCGTCTACGCGTCGCTGTTCGAGGCCAGCGGGGTCCGGTACGCGGAGCTGCTCGCCCGGCTCGTCCAGCTCGCGCTCGAACGTCACGCAGCGGAGCGGCGCCACCGCCATTAAGCGGTCGCTCACGCACTAAGCTGCGGCCAATGTCAGAGATCGAGTCGGTTGCGATCGTCGGCGCGGGCTTCATGGGCACCGGGATCGCCGAGGTGGTCGCGGTCGCTGGGATGCCGGTGATCGTTCGCGACGTCGATGATGCATCGCTCGGGCGAGCGGGCGAGCGGATCGACTCCTCACTGGCGCGCGCCGTTCGCGGCGGCAAGCTCGAAGCGCCGCAGGCCGCGGCCGTGCGCGAGCGGATCGAGCTGACGACTCGGCTGGAGTCGATCGGCGAGGCCGACCTGGTGGTCGAGGCGGTGCCCGAGAACGAGCAGCTGAAGCTCCGGGTGATGAGTTCGATCGCTGAGGTCGTCTCGGGCGGTGCGATCGTCGCGTCGAACACCTCTTCGATCCCGATTGCCGAGCTCGCCCAGGCGATCCCCGCCCCGGAGCGCGTGCTCGGCCTGCACTTCTTCTCGCCCGTCCCTGTGATGATGCTGGTCGAGGTCGTTGTCGCGCTCGATACCAGCCAGAGCACGATCGACCGGGCCAGGCGGTTCGTCGAGAAGCTCGGCAAGCGGCCGATCGAGACGAAGGACCGCTCGGGGTTCATCGTGAACATGCTGCTGGTCCCATATCTCATGGCCGCGGTCCGGATGTACGAGGAGGGCTTCGCGTCGCGCGAGGACATCGACAACGGGATGAAGCTCGGCTGCGGTCACCCGATGGGGCCGCTGACGCTGTGCGACTTCATCGGGCTCGACGTGCTGTACGCCGTGTGTGACTCGTTGTACGAGGAGTTCAAGCGCGACGAGTATGCGCCGCCGCCGTTGTTGAAGCGGATGGTCGCGAGTGGACGCCTGGGCCGAAAGTCCGGCCGCGGCTTCTACGACTACACGAGCTGAGCCGGTCGCGGACCGGGTTCAGCCCGAGAGCTGGTACAGCGCGATTTCGTTGATGTACGCGATCATCTTGCCCGGCGGCAACGCGGTGATCCACACGAGGTAGTACCGGTAGCCGGTCTTCGGCGTGTTCAGCGCGATCGGCTGCCGGCGCGCCACCGAGGCGAGCTGAGCGAGGTGGACCCACCCGCCCGGTCCGGTGGTGAAGACGGCGGGGTCCGGCGGGGAGTTGGTCGCCCAGATCTGCACGCTCCACCCGGGCGACTGGGTGAAGATCTCGATCTCGTGTGCTCGAACCGGCTTGGTCGCGTCGACGTACAGCCCGACCCCCGCCTTGCCGAGCTTGCCGGAGTAGTAGTGCTCGGTCGGCCAGGCGGTGTTGATGTTGCCGTCGATCGCCAGGCCGTCGTCGGCCGGGTTCTGCGTCTTCTCGCCGCTGAGCGCATCGGGGTTGTAGTCGTGCGCACCGCCGAGCGTGATCGCGGTCAAGTGGGGGCTTGGTGGAGGCGCGGCGAGCTTGGGGCTCCCGTGATGGGTCCGCGTCGCGATCCACGCGATGCCGCCGCCGATGAGCGCGAGCAAGACGAGCACGATGACCACGGCTCGGACCCGATGGCGTACTCCGAACGGAATCCGGCGGCGGGTCTGCGAAGGCAACGTCCGCAGCACGTTCGTGACCTCGCCGGTGGCGCTGCCAGCCCGAGCGGTCTCGATCGCGAGCACATCCTCGAGGTCGGCGATCAGCTCTGCGTCGTCGGCGTAGCGATCCTCGACGCGTTTGGCGGTCGCGGTGTCGACGATCGCGGCGAGCGCCGAAGAGACCTCCGGCCGCTTCGTCTGTACGTCCGGAATCTCCTCGCGGACGTGCTTCATCGCCACCGCCACCTGGTTCTCGCCGCGGAACGGAACCTCGCCCGTGAGCATCTCGTACAGCACGATGCCGAGCGAGTACAGGTCCGACTGACCGGTCACGGGGCGTCCGAGGGCCTGCTCGGGCGAGACGTAGTCGGTCGTGCCCAGCACCCGGCCGTCGGCGGTGAGCCCCTCCTCGTCGAGCGTGCGGGCGATCCCGAAATCGGTGACCTTGGCCGATCCCTCTTCGTCGATCAGCACGTTCTGAGGCTTGACGTCGCGGTGGACGATGTGGCGCGCGTGGGCCACTCCGAGCGCTCGGGCGATCTCGATCGCGTACGCCACCGCCTCGGTCGCGGGGAGGCGGCCCGTGCGGCGGATGCGCTCCTTGAGCGTCTCCCCCTCGACGTATTCGAACACGATGTACGGCCGGCTGTCGTCCTCGCCGTAGTCGATCACGCCGACGATGTGCGGATGGGACAGCTGCGCCACCGCCCTGGCCTCCCGGCGGAAGCGCTCGAGCTGGTCGGAGTCGCTGGTGATCTCGCGGTTCATCAGCTTGATCGCGACCTGGCGCTGCAGCGTCTCGTCGGTGGCGCGGTAGACCGTTGACATGCCACCCGACCCGATTCGGGCTTCTAGCCGATAACGGCCGTTCAGGGTGGTACCGAGCAAGGTGCTCATGTAGCGGTTCGCTCCACTGACCCTCTATTTTGCGCGAGATCGCCCTCGTCCACACGTACTACTACACCGATCCGGCCTGTCCGTGGTCCTGGGCGCTCGAACCCGCCGTGCGCAAGCTCGGCCACGAGCTCCGGGGCAGCCTCAGCATTACCCACGTTATGTGTGGGATGGCGCGCGAATTCGGGGACCCGGTGCCCGTGGTCAGCGAGATGCTCGAGGCGGCCGATCGGAGCGGGATGCCGGTCGATCCGCGCCTGTGGCTCGCGGCGCCGCCGCGCAGCTCGCACCCGGCGTGCCTGGCGGTCAAGGCGGCGGCCGAGCAGGGCGATCCGGCGCCGTACCTGCGCCGCCTCCGCGAGGGGCTGATGTGCCGCCGGCGAAAGCTCGACTCCATCGACGCGCTGATCGAGGAGGCCCGCGCCGTGCCCGAGCTCGACCTCGACAAGCTTCGGCTCGCGTTCGGGTCGCACGCGATCGTCGAGGCGTTCGCGGCCGACCTCGACCGGGCCGCGGCGGTGCCGGCCGAGCATCACGCCTCAGGGACCGGACGCGTCAAGCTTCCCTCGCTCGAGTTCGTCGGCTTTGACGGCGAGGTCCACGGCGTGTACGGCCCGGCCGACTACGCGTCGCTGGCAGCGGCGGCGGTCGCAGCGGGGGCAACGCCATCGCCGGCCGTGGGGGTTCCGCTGGCGGCCGAGGACGCGCTGCGGGTGTTCGGTTCGATGGCGACGGCCGAGGTCGCCGCGGTGTGCGAGCTGCCGGGGCCGCGCGCGCCGGCGGAGCTGTGGCGGCTCGCGACCGAGTGGCGCGTGCGGCCCGAGCGGGTCGGAAGCGGCGAGCTGTGGACGGTGGCGTAGTCGCCGGTCCGTTCGCTTGGCCGGCGTCCGCCCAACCCCGACAACCGCGCACTCGACGAGACGGCGGGCTCGAGTGCGCGAGCTTCGTTGCCATACCGGGACGAATATGCATTCGGCCCCACGAGGGCGGCGAGTGTTGAGTCGTTGGTCCTCGTGCGCCGGGGTTACCGGGGTGCGGGGAACGTTCGTCGGCGCACCAGCCGCCGGACGATCAGCCCCGCCAGCGCGATCCGGTAGAGCGCGTAGGGCAGCAGCGAGCTGTCGCGCTCGAGCCCCTGGATCAGGCGGGTTGAGCCGAGCGTCGATACGAATGCCGCACCGGCACCGGCCGCGAATGGCAGCGCCGACCCCGCCGGCAACCCGCGCTTGTGGAGCCGGACGCCCTTCAGCAGGGTGGCGCCGGCGATGATCGGAAGCGCGGCGTGGCGCGACAGGCGGTTGGCGTCCACGCGCGTGAACCGCCGGTGGCGCGCCGCGGCGAGCGTGGCGCCGTTCCGGGACACGCCCGGGAACAGCGAGCACGCCTGCGCTACCCCCAGCCACAGCGCGTCGAGCGCGTGCGCGTCGGCGCTGGTCCGCTCCTGCGGGGCGCGGTCGGCGAGCGCCATCGCGACCGCGCCGACGAGCAGTCCACAGGCCACCGTCGGCGGCGTGCCCAGGTGCCGTTCGATCGGCCGTTCGAAGCGGTAGCCGATGACGGCCGGTGGCGCGAACGACAACGCGATCATCAACAGCCGGCGCGGATTCAGCCCGCGGACGGCCTCGTCGACTTCGCGGCGGAGGCTGATCAGCAACGCCGCCGCTGTGCCGGCGTGGAGCATGACCTCGAACGATTTGCGCAGCTCGTCATCGAGCCGGGAGTAGTCCCAACCGGCCAGCCACGGGACGACCGCGATGTGGCCGGAGGACGAGATCGGAAGCAGCTCAGCCGGTCCGTGGAGCGCCCCGAGGACGATCGCCTGCCAGACGGGCAGATCGTCGCCGGAGTCCACGTCAGGCCACGGCGGTCGGGTCGCCACGCCGGGACCGGGCGATGCGCAAGATCCCGTACGCAATCGCTGCGACCAGCAGGGCAGCGCCGACGTAGTCGACGTACTCGAGGTTGTGTCGCCAGCTCTGCCAGTTGGACCCGACCTCGCGTCCGAGCACGCCCAGTGCCGTGATCCAGATGATCGAGCCGATGGTCGCGAAGGTCACGAACCGCAGATATCCCATTCGGGCCACGCCCGCCGCGTATGGGAACGCCGCGCGCGCGAACGGGATGCACCGGGAAAGCACGATCACCGGCGCGCCCCAGCGGTCGAACCAGCGGTGTGCTCGGTCCAGGCGCTGCTTGGAGATGTGCAGCTTGTTCCCGTGACGCTCGACGAGCTCCTCGCGTCCCCAGTAGCCGATCGCGTATCCGACCGAGGCGCCCAGCATGTCCCCGAGCACTCCGAACACGATGATCCCGAGCAGGCTCTGGTGGCCCTCCGAGACGTTGAATCCGGCGAACAACATCGTCGGCTCGGATCCTGGCATTCCGATCACGCCCGACGTGAACGTCAACAGCGCCACGCCGGCCAGGCCCAGGTCGCGGATGATGTGGGTGGCCAGGGTGACGAGCGAGTCGGTCACCGATGCGAGCGCAAGCAGCACCGCGGCTAGCGTAGCGACCGGCGCCGGATCGGCGATCGGGCGCGAATTAGGGTTTACTCACCGCCCGGCGCAGGATGAGGATCTGGGTTGACCTGACGAACTCGCCTCACGTGCTCGTGATGCGACCCGTGATCGCGAAACTGCGGGCTCGCGGGCACGAGGTCGAGGTCACCGCGCGCGATTTCGCGCAGACGCTCGGGCTGCTCGAGCGGTTCGGGATCGAACACACGGCGATCGGCCACCATCGCGGCGGCGGTCTGGGCGCCAAGGCCCGAGGTCTTGGCGAGCGATCGCTCGCGCTCACCAAATGGGCACGGGGCCGGCGATTCGACCGCGCCCTCGGCCACGGCTCGAACGACGTCACGATCGCCGCGGCGCTACTTCGGATCCCGAGCTCGACGATGTTCGACTACGAGTGGGCGACGGTCCAGCACAACGTCAACTGCCGGCTCGCGGAGGCCGTCGTGGTCCCCGACGCGATCCCGCCGGACCGTCTGTACCGGTACGGGGCGCGCGGCAAGGTGCGCGGCTACCCGGGGCTCAAGGAGGAGTACTACCTCGCGGACTTCGAACCCGACCCGCGCGTCCTCGCCGAACTCGACCTGGACAAAGACTCGGACAGGCCGATCACGGTCGTGCGTACTCCGCCCGAGGTGTCGCTCTACCACCGCTTCGAGAACGACCTGTTCGCGCAGGTGCTCGCGCGGCTCGCCGGCGCCCAGACGGTGGTGCTCCCGCGCACGCCGGAGCAGCGCGCGCAGCTGATCGACGGGGGCGGGTTCATCGTCCCCGAGCACGCGATCGACTCCCAGTCGCTGATCGCGTACGCCGACGTGGTCGTGTCGGCCGGCGGGACCATGAATCGCGAGGCGGTGGCGCTTGGAACCCCCGTTTACACGGTGTTCGAAGGTCGTCTTGGAGCCGTCGACGAGCGCCTGATCGGCGAGGGCCGGCTGCGGCGGCTGACCAGCGCCGATCAGCTTGAAATCGGTCGGCGCGATGCCGCCGGCCACGGCGACGAGCGCATACGGAGGGACCCAGGTCTGCTCGCCGACCTATTGCTTGGGGCATCGTCTCGACCCTGATCCGGGCGCAACCTTCGCCCGCCGGGCCGTGTTAGGGTCCTGAACCGCCCGAGGAGGTCGCCCTGTGTCCCGCACGATTTTCAAGCTCCGCCTGCCCGTCGCCGCCGTCGCCGCCGTCTGTGTGCTGATGCTGAGCGCCGCCGGCGCCCACGCAGGGCCGATCGGCGCCTACACGACCAAGGGCGCCTGGAGGTTCGTGTCCGCGCCGAACCTCCACCCGCCGCAGTTCGGGATCACGCAGAGGACGCAGTTCTCGAAGCTGACCCCGGGCTACTTTATGGTCGCGAACTTCAAGGCCCTCCAATACAACCAGCCGCTGACCGGCCAGAGCGGTCCGCTGATCCTCGACCACAATCTCCAGCCGGTGTGGTTCGAGCCGATTGGCACGGGTGCGCTCGCCGCGAATTTGCACGCGCAGAGCTACAACGGCAAGCCGGTGCTCAGCTGGTGGCAGGGGACGGTTACCCAGTCCGGCGTCACCACGTCGGGCGAGGACGTCGTCGTCGACCAGCACTACCGCCACGTCGCGACCCTCAAGGGCGCGGACGGGTGGGTGATCTCCGAGCACGAGATGATCATCAGCGGGCAGAACGCGTGGGTCACGGCGTACAAGAGCGTCCCGATGAACCTGACCCACTACGGCGGCTCGGCCAACGGCGTGGTGCTCGACTCGGCGGTCCAGGAGTACAACCTCGCGACCGGTCAGTTGCTCTATACGTGGGACGCGCTGAATCCGGGCGGTATCCCCAACGTCCCCCTGTCCGCGTCCGAGCAGAAGCCGTTTCGCGGCGTTCCGTGGGACGCGTACCACATCAACTCGATCGAGCTGACCGGCAACGAGACGTTCCTCGTGTCTCTGCGCAACACGTGGTCGGCGTACCTCGTCGACCGGCTCACGAACGGCGTCGTGTGGACGCTGAGCGGGGACCCGAAGCTGAGCACGTTCGCGCTGCCGAAGAACGCCCAGTTCCAGTGGCAGCACGACGTCCAGCTCCACGGCGGCAACGTGGTCAGCCTGTTCGACGACGCGTGCTGCGGCTTCAGCCAGATCACGACCAAGAGCACGAAGTTCTTCAAGCCCAACGGCCCGTCGCGCGGCCTCGTGCTCAAGCTCGACATGACCAAGCACACCGGCAGCTTCGTCACGCAGTACACGCGCAGCAAGACCACCGCCTATTTCCTCGGCAGCACGGACCTGCTATCGGGCGGCAACGTGTCGCTGACCTGGGGCTCGACGCCGTTCTTCTCGGAGGTCAGCAGCAAGGGCAAGGTGCTCCTCGACGGGTTCTGGCCGGTCCCAGACATCAACTACCGCACGTACGTCCAGAGGTGGGTCGGGATCCCCTACTTCCCACCGAGCGGCGCGGTCCGCAACAATGGCGGGAAAGCCACGGTGTACGCGAGCTGGGACGGAGACACCCAGGTCGTGGGCTGGAGAGTCCTGGGGGGTAGAAGCGCCCAGAGCCTTAAGACGGTGGCTACGAAGGCAAAGTCCGGCTTTGAGACGACGATCCCGCTTACCAGCACCTACAAGGCATACAAGGTTCAGGCACTCGGCCCCAAGAACAAGGTGTTGGGCACGTCCAAGGCGTTCCCGACCTCCAGCCCGAACAACGGCGGGCTGCCCGGCGCCTACTGATCCGGTTCGTCTCCGGGGGTGCGTAGGGTGACAAGCCGGCAGGTCTGGGCGGTGGCGCTCGGGGCGACGCTGAGCCTCTCGGGGGGTGCGCTGGCGAGCGCCAAGACGACCAAGCACCCACCGGCGCCCAAGGCCCCGAGCGGGCCGCCGGCGGTGTACGTGTTCCCGATTCCGGGAGGCCACTTCGCCTCACAGGCGACGCAGATCACGTTTCGCGGCGTTCCGGCATCTCAGCTCGGGACGATCACCGTGACCGGGTCGGTCAGCGGCGCCCACGCCGGCACGGTGGCCGCGGACTCCGACGGTGACGGCGGCAGCTTCCTCCCCTCGACGCCGTTCACCGCGGGCGAGACAGTGACCGTCACAACCTCGCTGAACATCGAGGGGAGCGGTAACGGCACCTACCAGTTCCAGGTTGCGATGCCGGCGGGAACGATCCATCCCGCCGTGCGTCCGGCCGCGCCCCGGGTGAGGGGCGACGTTTGGACGTTCCGCTCGCAGCCCGGCTTCGCGCCGGCGGCGGTGAGGATCACCAAGCGCGACCCGAGCGCCACCGGCGACATCTTCATAGCTCCCCAGGTGGGCCCGATTCAACAGGGACCGGAACTGATCGGGCCGAACGGCGGCCTCATCTGGTTCAACCCGCTCCCCCAGAACGACGCCGCGACCGACTTCCGGGAGCAGTACCTCCACGGCCAGCCGGTCCTGACCTGGTGGCAGGGCAACGAGGCCGGCGGCGTCGGGTCGGGCGAGGACATGATCGTCAACAGCTCCTATCAGGTGGTCGCGGTCGTGTCGGCCGGCAACGGACTCACCGCCGACCTGCACGAGTTCCAGCTGACGCCGCGCGGGACCGCCCTGATCATCGCCGCGTACCCCGTGTTTGTGAACGCCGCCTCGATCAAGGCCTCGACCCATGAGGTCGTGATCGACTCGGTCGTCCAGGAGATCGACGTCGCCACCGGGCTGGTCGAGTTCCAATGGGACAGCCTCGATCACGTGCCGTTGACCTCCACGTACCCCCGCCCCCCGCGAAAGCCACACGGCAACAGCATCGGCGATCCGTTCGACTATTTCCACGCCAACTCGATCGAGCCCGACACGGACGGGAACCTGCTCGTCTCATCGCGCAACACCTGGGCGGTGTACAAGATCAACCGCAATACCGGGGCGATCATGTGGACGCTGGGCGGCAAGCACTCGAGCTTCAAGCTCGGACCGGGGGCGTCGTTCGCGTTCCAGCACGACGCGCGGGTGCGGGCGTCCGGGGACCGGTTCCTGACGCTCTTCGACGACGGTGCCGGACCACCGTACGTACATTCGCAGTCGCGCGCGCTCAAGCTGGAGCTGAATCTCAAGCACATGACCGCGGACGTGTCCGACCAGCGCGAGCACTCCCCGCCGCTGCTGTCGGCCTACGAGGGCAGCGACGAGCAGCTGCCCAACCGAAACGACTTCGTCGGGTGGGGTCAGCAGCCGTACTTCAGCCAGTTCAACGCCGCGGGCAAGCTGGTGTTCGACGGCCGGTTCGTCGACAGCAACATCAGCTATCGCGCGTACCGGTTCCAGTGGAGCGGAACGCCGGCGACGCCGCCGGCGGTCGCGACGGCGCGCAACGGCCGCAAGATGACCGTGTACGTGAGCTGGAACGGCGCCACGACCGTCACCTCCTGGCGAGTCTTCGGCGGGAGCAGCGCCACCGCGCTCAAGCCCATCGCCACCGCGCCCAAGCACGGCTTCGAAACGGCGATCACGACCGGCGCACGCGGGTACGTCGCCGTCCAGGCGCTGGGATACAAGAACCATCCGCTCGGCCCCAGGTCCTCGGTCGTGCAGGTGCCTCTTCCTCCACCGCCCAAGCCGAAGCCGAAGCCCAAGCCGCCCAGCAAGAAAAAGATCGCCGCAAACTCGCGCTAACCGGGTCTTACTCAGGGTTTATCGGGATCCTGACTAGAATCCCCGCCGCATGCGCCGGCGGATCAGATCCGCGGCCTTCCCCGTTCACCGGCACTCCGTGCCACAGCTGGTCGTGGACGGGATCCTGGTCGCGCTCGCTTACTACCTCGCTTTCCGGCTCCGGTTCACCGACGGGCTTGGTGGATCCAACGACCGCTACGGCGATCTGCTCACGCACACGCTGCCGTGGGTCGTCGCGGTATCGCTCGTGACGCTCGCCCTGTTCGGCCAGTACCAACGGCTGTGGACGTTCGTGGGCCAGCGCGACTACGAGGCGGTGGTCAAGGGCGTCGTCGTCTCGACCCTCGTGATCATCGGCGCGATCGCGTTCTTGCACCCGGTGACGACTACCGTGGCGTTCCAGACCACGGCGGTCAATCTCCCCGGCAGCGTGATCGCACTGTTCTTCCTGCTCACGCTGATGCTCCTGATCGGGGCCCGCTTTCTCGTGCACATCGTCGTCGAAGGCCGCGTGCACAGCTTTCGCGTCGCCAAGGGAGCGCGCGACGTCCTGATCGTGGGCGGCGGTGACGGCGGCCGGCTGGTGGTTCGCGAGCTCGTTCGCAACCCGCAGTTGCGGCTGCGGCCGGTCGGGTTCGTCGACGATGACCCGCGCAAGCAGGGCATGAAGGACGAGTACGGATTGAAGGTGCTCGGCACGACCACGTCTGAGGATCTCACTCGGATCCTCGACGAGGTCGAACCCGACGAAGTGGTGATCGCGATTCCGTCGGCACCGGGCACGCTGCGCGCGCGCGTGGTCACCGCGTGCCGGGACCGTGGCATCCCCGTGCGCACCACGCCGACCGTGTTCGAGCTGCTCCAGGACGGGTCGGGCCAGCTCAACGTCACGCGGCAACTGCGTGAGGTGCGCGTTGAGGACATGCTCGGCCGCGAGCCCGTCCGGATGGAGATCGAGCGGGTGGGCGCGTACCTCTCGGGGCAGGTCGTGATGGTGACCGGAGCGGGTGGTTCGATCGGGTCCGAGCTGTGCCGCCAGATCGCGCGCGTGGCCCCGCGGTCCTTGATCCTGGTCGACCACGCCGAGGACAACCTGTTCCAGATCTTCCGCGAGCTGGAGGAGGATCGCCACGTCCGCACCGCGGTGCCCGTGCTCGCTGATTGCAGGGAAGAGGAGCGGATGCGCGAAGTTCTCACCGAGCACCGGCCGAGCATCATCTTCCACGCGGCCGCGTACAAGCATGTGACGATGATGGAAGTCAACCCCGTCGAGGCGATCCGCAACAACGCGCTCGCCACCCGGGTCGTCGCGCGGATCGCGGCCGAGACCGAGGTGGGAACGTTCGTGCTGGTCTCGACCGACAAGGCCGTAAAGCCGGCGACCGTCATGGGCGCCTCCAAGGCGCTGGCCGAGTGGGCGGTCGAGGCCGCCGCGATGCGGTATTCGAACACCCAGTACGCCACGGTCCGGTTCGGGAACGTGCTCGGGTCCTCGGGCTCGGTCGTGCCGATCTTCCGCCGCCAGATCGCGGCCGGTGGACCGGTGACCGTCACCGACCCGCGGATGACGCGCTACTTCATGACGATCCCGGAGTCCGTCCAGCTGATCATCCGCGCCGGCTCGCTGAGCGAGGGGAGCGGTGAGGTGTTCGTGCTCGAGATGGGCGACCCGATCGCGATCATCGACCTCGCCAAGACGATGATCCGGCTCTCGGGACTCGAGCCCGAACGCGACATCGCGATCGAGATCGTCGGAGCGCGCCGAGGCGAGAAGCTCCACGAGGATTTGTTCAACCCGTACGAGCGCCCGCAGCCGACGCCGGCCCAGAAGATCCTCAGGGCCTCTCGCGAGCCGCTCGACCCGCAGTCGGTCGAGCATATCTTCGGCGAGATCAACCTGCTTGTGCTCGAGGGCGACGCGGCCGCGCTGGCGAAGCACGTGGCAAAGCTCTCGAGCTCTCGCTTCTCCGAGCGCACCGAACCCGACCGCCGCGACGTCCGCGCGGCGCACGACGCGCCCGACGCCGGCAGCCCCAGCGCCGGCAAGCCTGATCCGCGCCTCCCCCGCCTCCCGACGTAGACTGGGCGCGCGAGATGGAGAGGATCCCGTTTGCCCTGTCGGTGCACCACTTCGTGAACTCGGTGGGAGCCGATGCCGGCTTCGCCGCGTTCATCGCCGTGGCGCTGCTCGTGCTGCTGTTCTTCTCACAGGCCCGCGAGGCGGCGAACCTCCGGCGCCGAGCCGACGAGGCGGATCAGCACGTCCAGCAGCTCGAGGGGCAGCTATACGCGCTCTCCCAGCAGGTCGCGGCACTGCCGGCAGAGATCTCGGTGATGCGCACCGCCGGCCCCAGGGTCGCCCCCGCACCCGCCGGTTTCCAGACACCTGTCGGCGCGACCGCTCCCGCCGGGTTCCCGCCCGCCGCTCCCGCCGGCGTGGGCGCGCCGGCGCTCGCGGCTGCGACGCGGCTGATTCCCGACCCGGCGCAGCCAGTAGGGGAGCCCCAGCCGGCGACGGTCGGGCTGGTCGAGCGGGATGGGGACCACGCCACGGAGGTGCATCCGCCTCCGGCTCCGGTACCCATCGGCGGCGGAAACGGGTCCTCGCGCCGCCCGGTCCCAGCCGCGGCGACGATGCAGCGGTCCGTGCAAGCGCGCCAGGGCGGACCTTCGCGGCCGGGCGCCGACGCGCCACGCGGCGCGCCGGGACGGCCGGTGGGCGGCCAGGGCCGTCCGGGTGGCCTCCCGCGTTCGACGATGGCGGTGAGCGGCGGGCGCAGATCCACCGCCGGGCGCGTGTTCACGGTCCTCGCGGTGCTGCTCCTGGTCGCAGCCGTGGTCACGGGCGTGTTCGTGATCGGGAACATCAACCACGGGTCCAGCAAGAGCAAGTCCTCCGCCGCCGAAGCGGCGGCCAGGCGCGCGCTCCAAGACCGCCGGACCAGCGCGGCGACGGCGGTTCAGCCGTCCGCGGTGACCGTCGCCGTTCTCAACGGAACCGACACCTCCGGCCTGGCCGGGGCGGTGTCGAACAAGCTCGGTACCGCCGGTTACCAGAAGGGATACGTCGGCAACTTCACGGCAAACCAGACGCAGACGTCGACCTCCGTGCTGTACCTGCGCGGATACAAGCGGGACGCGACGGCGGTCGCGACGGCGCTCAAGCTGCGACCGACGGCGGTGCAGCCGATCGACCAGGGCACGCAGCAGATCGCTTGCCCGCCCTCGTCGGGCCCCTGCAAGTCCGGGGTCGTAGTCACCGTCGGCAGCGATCTGGCCAATCTCGCCACGCAGTAGCGGCGGACATGCGAGACCTGCTGAACCTCCCGCAGAGGAGCCCGAAGCCGCGGTCGGGCGGCGTGACCCATGTGATCGACCGCGGGCTGTCGACGGCGGAGATCGATGGGATGGTCGAGGTCGCCGGGGAGTTCATCGACATCGTCAAGCTCGGGTGGGGCACCGCGCTCGCCACCGGCAATCTCGATACCAAGCTCGGGCGCTACCGGGCACATGGGATCCCCGTGGTCCTCGGCGGGACGCTGACCGAGCTCGCCATCAGCCGCGGCCGCCTCGACGAGCTGATTGCGTGGGTGCACGAGCTCGGACTCGAACACTTCGAGATCTCCGACGGGACGATCTCCCTCGAGCACGAGCGCAAGCTCGAGCTGATCGAGCGGCTGGCCCGCGAGTTCATCGTCCTCTCCGAGGTCGGGTCCAAGGACGACACCGGAGCGATCACGCCGCCGTATGTGTGGGTGCAGCAGATGCGGGCCGAGCTCGGCGCCGGTGCCTGGAAGGTGATCGCCGAGGGGCGTGAGGCCGGGACCGCCGGCATCTTCAGGCCCTCGGGCGAGGTCCGCGAGGGTCTGATAGGCGAGATCGTGCACGAGATCGCACCCGCCCAGATCATGTTCGACGCCCCCCGCAAGGATCAGCAGGTGTGGTTCGTGCGCCGGTTCGGGCCTGAGGTCAACCTGAGCAACATCCCGGCTGGCGAGGTGCTCGCGCTCGAGACGCTGCGCCTCGGACTGCGTTCGGACACGCTCGGCATCGGCGCCCAGTGACCGTGCCGACGGGACCGTCGTTTCCGGGCGTGCTGCTCGCGCGCCACGGGCAGACGAACGACAACCTCCAGCCGATTCGCTTCCAGGGCTTCCGCGACACCCCGCTCAACGACACCGGTCGCGCGCAGGCGCATGAACTGGCCGAGCGGATCGCCGCCCAGCCCCAGCCGATTCGGTCGCTCTGGTCCTCCGACCTCAGCCGAGCCCAGGAGACGGCGGAGATCGTCGGCGCGAAGATCGGGCTCACGCCACGGCTCGACCCGCGCCTGCGCGAGGCCAACCGAGGCGAGTGGGAAGGGCGGCTGTTCATCGACGTCGAGCGCGAGGACCCCGAGCGATACGCCGAATGGATGCGCGCCGGCGCGTCGTTCCGGTTTCCCGGCGGAGAGTCGCTGCAGGAGCAACAGGACCGGGTGAGCGCCGCGCTCGAGGACCTCGAGCGGGCCGGCGAGCTTCCCGCCCTAGCCGTCTGTCACGGCGGCAGCATCCGGGTGGTGCTCTGCAGCCGCGATCCGCGGGGCCTCGACGCGTTTCATGAGTTCGAGGTGCCGAACGTGGCAGTCTTGACGTTGTGACCAGGCTCTCGACCGGCGCGTTCGCGGTGCTGGTCGCAGCGACGATCGCAGCCTTCTTCGTTACCCAGCACCTGAAGGTCACGACGCCCCTACTCGCCGGGTCGCCGAGGCCCGTCCCGGCTGTGATCGATCCGCTCCGGGGGGTGCCCTGCATGCAGGGCCGCAACAGCGGATCGACGACGATCTCGTTCTACCTGCTCCACCGCGCCGACACCGTCGTCGTGTCCGTCGTCTCCGGTCTCAGCACGGACGGAGTGATCGTGCGGACGGTGTCGAACGGCCGCCACATGCGCAAGCGGGTGCGCACTCCCGACGGCGTGTTCCACTGGGACGGGCGCGAAGATGACGGAAAGGTCGCCCCCGACGGCACCTACCACTTCCGCGTCGCATTGATCCACCAGAACCGGACGATCGATCTGACCGGCGTTCCAGTAAAAGTCAAGACGAGCCCGCCGCATCCGGTCGTCACGAGCGCGACGCCATCGCTGATTCCGGGCACGAGCGGCACCCACGTGACGATCCAGTACGCCGGGAACGAGAGTCGCGGCGGGACCGTTCGCATCTACCGCACCGACCTGCCCGGCGGCCCGAGGCTGGTCAAGAGTTTTCTCACGCCCTGGAACGGCCACACCGCGATCTGGGACGGCAAGATCAACGGGCGCCCCGCGCCGGCGGGCACTTATCTGGTCGGGCTCGACGTCAGCGATGCCGCATGTGACACCGGCCATTTCCCGCCGCGGATCCCGCCCGCGCCGGGCAGCACCGCACACGACGGTGTGACGATCAGCTACCTGGCAGCGCAGCCGCCGCTCGATCCGGTCCCGGCCGGGTCGGACGCGGTCGTCCAAGTGCGCTCGCCGGGCCTCGCGTATCACTGGGCGCTCTCGCGGGCCGGAACGCGCACGTCGATCGCGACGGGAGACTCGAGTGAGGCGACGCTGTCGGTTCACATGCCCGCGGGTCGCCCGGGGCTGTACAAGCTCGCGTTGCGCTCGCCCGCCGGCACCACCACCGTCCCGATCGTGGCCAGCGGCGCGCCGCAAGCCGCCGTGCTCGTTGTGCTCCCGGCGCTCACGTGGCAGGGCCTCAATCCCGTCGACGACACCGGCGACGGGTTCCCCAACACGCTTGCGAACGGCGGACCGATCGAGCTCGACCGCCCGCTGGTCGGCGGACTCCCCGGTGGATTCACCGACGAGGCGGGCCTGCTCGCGCACCTCGACGCTACCCATCACTCCTATGAGCTGACCACGGATCTCGGGCTGATCTCTGGCGTCGGACCACGCCTGCGGGGGCATGCCGCTGTCGTGCTGGCCGGCAGCGAGCGCTGGCTGCCCACTCCCGAGCGCGCGGCTCTGCGGTCGTTTGTGACCTCCGGCGGGAGCGTGCTGTCGCTCGGAGTGGACTCTCTGCGCCGCGCCGTCACCGTGGCGGGCAACCGCGCTCTGGACCCGACGGCGCCTTCGCGGGTGGATGCGCTCGGCGCGAAGATCGGGGCGCTGGCTGCGAAGGCTGCGCCCGTGCCCGTCACCGTGACGAGTGACGGCCTCGGCCTGTTCACGGGGGTGGCCGCCCCGCTCGCAGGATTCCCGAGCTATCAGCCGGTGCTCTCGGTGGCGCCCCCCGGCCGTGTCGAGTCCTCCGCCGCGCCGAGCGGCGGCAGTCCCGCGATCGTCGGCTACGGCCTCGGCGGCGGCATCGTGGTCGACCTCAGCGTCCCCGGATTCGGCGCCGCGCTGTCCAGCGACGCGAGCGCGCGGCAGCTGATCGACCAGATCTGGACCGTAATATCGAAATGATGAGTTGGGGCCGTCGAGCGGGGTTGCTGGTCGTTACCTGCCTGTGCGCCGCCGCGCTTGTGCTGCCCGCCTCCCGGGCCGGGGCGGCGGTGCCGACGTGCGAGGGCTCGCAGCTCAGCATGCGGGTTGTGAGCTTCGAGGATGCGAGCGGCTACCGGCTCTGGCAGCTGGCGTTCAAGGACCTCGGGGGAGCCTGCAGTCTCCAGGGCTTCTCGCGGGTGCAGCTGCTCGACCAGGACGGCCACCGGATCCGGGTCGGCTTCAGGCGCGAGACGGGGTTCCCGGCGAGCGTCGTCACCCTGGAGCCTGGCCAGAGCGCGTTCGTCGCGTTCACGTACCTCGACGGTCGCCTTTGCGCCACCAGCAGCTTCTACGCCTATCGTGTGAGGATCGTCCTTCCGGAAACTGGCGGCGCCTTCGTGCTCGATCCGATGTCCAAGAACGGTGGCCCGATCTTCGTGTGCGCGAAGTCGAAGCGCGTCTACCCGGTGACCTCGAAGCCGGGGCCGTAGCCGCGCGAAGTGCGATGCAGCGCGCTGCCGCGCTGTGCCATCTGGACGAGCCGTACCGTTTGCCCTCGTGACCGCTTATTTGAAGCGCCTGGTGAGCTCGCTGGCGGCGTACCAGGTCGCCAACGTGATCTCCATGTTCATCGCGGTCCTGCTCCTGCCGGTCTACACGCGGTACATCAATCCCGCTGGATACGGGGTCGTGGAGCTGCTCGGGAACGGCGTGATCCTGATCAGCATCCTGGTCCGCTTCGGGATGATCGAGTCGTTCCTGCGGTTTTACTACACGGACGCCGACCAGGAGCGACGCGACGCACTCGCCCGGCGAGCGGTCGGGTTCCTGCTCGCGACCACGACCGCCGTCTCGATCGTGCTCGCGGTGTTCGCGGCGCCGCTGTCGAAGCTCGTGCTCGGCTTTCGCGATCCCGCGATCTTCCGGATCGCCGTGCTGGGCCTCTGGGCGTTCACGAACCTCGAGATGGCCTACGCGCTGTTGCGTGTCGACGAGCGCCTGCGCGCGTACGCGACCGCGACGCTGATCAACGTCGGGCTCACGATCGGCGCGTCGGTGGCACTCGTGGTGGTCCTCGATCAGGGCGCCAAGGGGCTGCTGCTCGGCAACTACGGCGCCTCGACGGTGGTCCTGTTCGGGGTCTGGTGGTCGATGCGCGACCGCCTGCGACCGAGGCCGCACCCAGGCGTCGAGACGCACGGCGTGCTGTTCCGGTTCGGGCTCCCGACGGTCCCGGCCGAGGCCTCGGTGTACGCGCTCAGCATCGTCGACCGCTACTACATCTTTCACCACGGGGCGAGTGGCCCCAGGCAGGCCGGCCTGTACTCGATCGCGGTCAAGCTCGCCGGCGCCGTCGCGTTCATCGTGCGCGCCTTCCAGTACGCCTGGCCCCCGCTCGCGTACTCGGTCCGCGATGATGCCGAGGCTTCACGACTGTATGGATTGGTGACCACCTATTACCTGCTCGTCAGCGGCCTGGTCGTGGCTGGTCTCGCGCTGCTCGGCCGCTGGGTCCTGCGCCTCCTGGCCGCGCCGTCTTTCTTCGGCGCGTACAAGGCGCTGCCGTGGGTGGCGCTCGGGTGGGCGCTGTACGGCCTATGGGTTGTGTTCCTGGTGATCGCCGGCCGGGCCAAGGTGACCACGCGCAACTTCCCGGCGGCACTCGCCGGCCTGATCGTGAACGTCGTCATGATTGTCCTGCTGGTGCCGTCGCTCGGAATCGCGGGTGCCGGAGTCGCCCTGTGCGGCGCGTATGTGGTGATGATCGGCGTAATGCATCTGTTGACTCGCCGTGCGTTTGCCGCGTCTTTCGAGTGGCTTCGCCTGGCCCAGCTCACGGTGGTGCTCGGAGGCCTGTCGGTCGCCGGCGATCTGCTGCTGCCGACGCACGGATTCGTCGGTCTCGTGAGCCGGGCGGCGGTGCTGGCCGCGATGCCGCTGGTACTCCTCGCGACCGGCTTCGCCCACGGTGCGGAGATCGAACAAGCGCGGGTTCTGCTCGCGCGGGCCAGGCGAGGGATTGCCCGTGAGCCGGCCTGAGATCAGCGTCGTCATGCCGTTCACGGGCGACGAGTACGCCGCGCGGGCCGCGATCGACACGCTGCTTGCGCTCGACGTGCGTCGCGGCGACGAGCTGATCCTCGCCGATAACTCCGGACTGGCGGTGGCGCGGTGCGGCGTGGCGGTAATCCAGGCGCTCGGCGAGCGGTCGCCGGCGCACGCCCGCAACGCCGGAGCGGCGCGGGCGCACGGCGAGTGGATCCTGTTCCTGGACGCGGACTGCCGCGCGCCGCGTTGGCTGCTCGACGCGTACTTCAGGGCTCCGGTCGCCGACGACGTCGGCGCGCTCGCCGGCGAGGTCGTGCCGTTGCTCGAGGGAGACACGCTCGTCTCCCGCTACGGCTCGGCGCGTAGCTTCCTCTCGCAAGAGGCGCATCTGAACCATCCCTACCGCCCGCGCGCGGTGGCGGCGAACCTGCTCGTCCGGCGCGCGGCGTTCGCGCAGGTCGGCGGGTTCTACGAGGGCGTCCGCGCCGCCGAGGACACCGACTTCAGCTGGCGGCTCCAGCGGGCGGGTTGGAGGCTCGAGCTGCGCCGGGGCGCGGTCGTCGAGCACCGCTACCGCGCGACGCTCGGCGAGCTCCGCCGGCAGTGGCGCGGCTATGCGGCGGGCCGGGCCTGGCTCGCACGCCGCTACGACGGGTTCGAGCCTCAGCCGGCGGTTCGGCGGGCGCTCGGCCGTGCGGTGGCGCGGACACATCGCTCGCGCGTCCCGAGCGGCTCGACCGCGCTCGCACGGGGCGCTCCGCCGGTGACCGCCGGCCGGCTCGAGCGAGGACGCTATCTCGCGCTCGACGCGCTGCTTTCGGCCGACGAGCTGGCCGGGCTCGTGCTCTCAAACCGGCCGGTCGGGCGACCGCGCGGTCCGGCGGACGTGGTGGTCGTGGCCGATCGCTTCCCGGCCCGCGGCGATCCGCTCGTGGAGTTCGCGCGGGCGCTGGACGGCGCGCGAGTCGAGGCGGCGGCCCGGCCCGAATCACCCGACCTCGAGGTCGCCGGCAGGCTCCAGATCGACTACCGCGAGGACGACGGGATCGCCACGCGTGCGGTGGCGCTCGTCGGGCTCGTCGTCCGCCACCCGCTCCGCTCGGTCGCGGACGTGCTCAGCCGGAGGGCGGGAGAGCCGCCACTGTCGGCGCTGGCTCCCGCGGTCCGTCGGCTTGCGCGCGATGGGCGTGCGCGGGTGCACGTCCTCGGCGGCGGCGACACCAGGGTGATCGCGCGCCGGATCGCGCAACTGGCCGGCCGGCCGCTCGACGAGGCCCCCAGGCGGCGGTGATGCGGGTACATATCGTCGATCCGTCGGCGTTCACGCTGCCGTATGACCACGCCCTGTCGGCGGCGCTTGCCGGCGCGGGCGCCGACGTCGAGTTGATCACGAGCCGGTTCGCGTACGGCGAGGCCCCGCAGGCCGACGGCTACGCGGTGCGGGAGCTGTTCTACCGGCATGCCCGCGGGGCGGCCGGCTCGCGCGCGCGGCTGGCGGCGAAGCTGGTCGAGCACGTGCCCGACATGCTGCGCTACCGGGGTGTCGGCCGCTCGGCGGACATCGTCCACTTCCAGTGGCTCGCGGTCCAGGCGCTCGACCGATGGTTACTGCCCCGGCGGCCAATCGTCCTGACCGCCCACGACCTGCTTCCACGTGAGCCCCGCCCGGGCCAGGCGCGGTTTCAACGGGTTATGTACGACGCGGTCGATGCGGTTGTCGTGCACTCGGCATACGGGCGGTCGCTGCTTGTGTCAGAGCTCGGCGTCGACCCGTCGAAGGTCCGCGTGATCCCGCATGGGGCGTTCAAGCACCTGACGCTTCAGACGGACGAGCGTCCGCTGCCTGCGGAGTTGACCGCGGTGCGGTCCCCGGTCGTCCTGTTCTTCGGGCTGTTGCGGCCGTATAAGGGGTTGGAGGTCCTGCTCGAGGCCTGGCGCGGGATCGATGGCGCCGAGCTGTGGATCGTCGGCCGGCCGCGGATGCCGATCGAGCCGCTGCGGGCGCGGGCAACCGCAAACGTGCGGTTCGTCCCGCGGTACGTCTCGGACGCCGAGCTGCCGGCGTTCTTCCGGCGCGCCGACGTCGTCGTGCTCCCGTACTCGCGGACCGAGCGATTCGACCAGTCGGGGGTGCTCGCGACCGCGCTCGCGTTCGGCAAGCCAACCCTGGTCAGCGACGTGGGCGGGTTCGGCGAGGTCGCGCGCGCCGGCGCGGCGCGGTTGATCCCGCCGGACGATCCCGGCGCGCTACGCGATGCATTGGAACGGCTGCTCGGCGATCCACAGGAGCGCGAGGGGCTGGCCCGGGGGGCGGTGGCCGCCGCATCGGGACCGTACTCCTGGCAGGAGGCGGCGGCCCAGACCCTTGCCCTTTACCGAGAGTTGGTTGGATTGCCGCGGTGACCATCGTCGCGATCGTGTTCTGGCTGTCGGTCGGCCTGATCGTCTACGCCCACGCCGGCTATCCGGTGCTGCTCGGGTTGCTAGCGGCGCTACGCGGCCGTGGATCGAAGCGACGGGAGCGCCGGGCGCCCGACGACGAGCTTCCGGCCGTGTCGGTGATTGTCGCGGCGTATGCCGAGCAAGACGTGATCGCTCAGCGCGTCGCGAACATTCGCGCGCTGGACTACCCGCCTCAGCTGATCGAGCTGATCGTGGCCTGTGACGGGTCGCCCGACGAGACCGCGGCGCGGGCCCGCGAGGCGGGCGCGGACGTCGTCCTAGAGCTCCCGCGCGGAGGCAAGATCCGGGCCCAGGACGCCGCGGTGGAGCGGGCCCGTTCGGACATCGTGGCGTTCTCGGACGCGAACGTGACGTGGGAGCCGGACGCGCTGTGGCGCCTGGTGGCGCCCTTCGCCGATCCGCGGGTCGGCTACGTGTGCGGCGAGGTGCAGCTCGTCGACGCCCGGGGGACGAACCAGGAGGGCCTGTACTGGCGCTACGAGCTCGCGCTGCGCGCGCTCGAGTCGCGGGTACGGTCGGTGACGGGCGGCAACGGCGCGATCTACGCCACCCGGCGCGAGTCCTACCTGGTCGTCGACCCGATCATGGGCCACGACCTGTCGTTCCCGTTCAACATGGTCAAGCGCGGGTGGCTCGCACTGGCGGTGCGCGACGCACAGGCGAGCGAGAAGATGGTTCCGACGCTCGAGGGCGAGTTCGCGCGAAAGCGCCGGATGATGAGCCACACGTGGCCGATCGTTCTGCGCGGCGGGATGCTGTCGCCGCGCGGCTACGGCCCGACATACGCGTTCATGATCGCCTCGCACCGGATTCTCCGCTACCTCACGCCGTTTCTGCACGTGATCGCGCTCGTCGCGAACGTGTTGCTGCTCGGTCAGGGGTGGGTGTACTGGGTGACGCTGGTCTTGCAGCTGGCGGTGCTGGCCGCGGCCGCGCTGGCGAGCGTGGTGCCGTCTCGGGTACTGCTGATCGCGAGGTACTACGTGTTGACGACCGCTTCGCTCGCGGCAGGCCTCTGGGACTGGCTCGCGCACGGGACCGCGGCGGGGTGGGAGCCGGCGGAGGGGACGCGGTGAGCGATTCGTCGCGGGTGTTGGACGTCGTGATCGGTGGGATCGGGGCAGTGGTGACAGCGCCGCTGGTTGCTGTGTTGGCGATCGCGATTCGTCTGGAGTCGGCGGGCCACCCGATCTACACACAGACGCGCGTCGGGCTCGATGGAGCTCTGTTTCAGATCTACAAGCTGCGGACGATGGTCCACGGCGCCGAGTTCACCGGCGCCGGCCTGGCGATCGCCGAGGGCGACGCGAGGATCACGCGGCTCGGGAACTTCCTGCGCCGCTACTCGCTCGACGAGCTCCCGAACCTATGGAACGTGGTGCGCGGCGAGATGTCGATCGTAGGCCCGCGCCCGACGCTGGCGGTGCAGGTCGCGCAGTACAGCGAGCGGCAGCGCGGCCGGCTCGCGGTCAAGCCCGGGATCACCGGCTGGGCCCAGGTCAATGGGCGCGCATCGCTGCCGTGGTCGGAGCGGATCGATCTCGACCTCTGGTACGTCGAGCACCGGTCGCTGCGGCTTGATCTGCGGATCCTGTGGCGGACGGTGCGGATGGTGTTCGCCGGCGAGGGCATCTACAAGGGAGAGCGCGGCGGGTGGGTCCAGTAGCCGTCTTGTTGACCGGAGTCGGGAAGCGGTACGACATCGTGTCCGCGTTCGCCCAGCACGCCACAGTCGTCGCCGCCGACCCGAACCCGCTCGCGCCGGCGCAGTACGCCGCGCACCACCGGCGCGCGGTGCCGCGGATCGACGACCCCGAGTACGTGCCCGTCCTGCGGTCGCTGTGCGATGAGTTCGGAGTGGGCGCGGTCGTGCCGTTGACCGATCTCGACCTGGAAGTGCTGGCGCGCGCACGGGTTGCCGGCGAGCTGCCTGCGTTCGTCCCTGATCCAGAGATCGCCGCCGCGACGTTCGACAAGTACGAAACGCACCTGCTGCTCTCGCGCCTCGGTCTGCCGTCTCCCCCGACGGTGCTCCCGGGCGAGCCGGTCTCCAGTTATCCGGTGATGGTCAAGCCGCGCTGGGGATCGGGCGCCCGCTCGATCCATCGCGCCGAGGATGCACGCGCCGCCGAGTTCTTCGTCGACTACATCGGCGAGCCCGCGATGGTGCAGTGGTTGATGGACGGCCCCGAGTTCTCGATGGACGTGCTCTGCGACCTGGGTGGACGTTGCCTGAACGCGATTCCCCGGACGATGATCGAGTCGCGCGGTGGTGAGTCGATCAAGGGCACGGTGATCTCCGATCCCGAGTTGATCGACCTGGGGCGACGGGTCGCCGAGGCGCTCGGGGTTCGCGGTCCGGCCACCATCCAGGCGTTCCGGGATCGGGAGATCGGCCTGGGGATCACCGACGTCAACACGCGCTTCGGTGGCGCCTTCCCGGCGCCGATGTACGCTGCGCTGCCGGGCCGGACCTACCCGGAGCTGATCGTCCGGATGGCCGGTGGCGAGGAGATCGAGCCCCACGTCGGCGAGTTCCGTTCCGGCATCACCTTCACGCGGTACTACTGGCAGCTCGAGCTCGACGAGTCGCTTCAGCCGACCGGGCGCGACATCATCGACCCGCCTGGTCCTCCCGTGCCTCGGTAAGGGAGCCGATCTGGTGAACGGCGGGCATCTGAAGGCGGTGCGGCGGGCTCGTCTCGGGTCGCCGTCCGCGAGGGAACCTGCATAACACGCCAATCGATGCGATCTCGATCGACCGTGGCATAGCGAGCATGTGGGGCACGCGTAGTACGCCACCGTCGAGCCGGACGCGCTCGATTGGCGTTTTATGCGTGCTACGCGGGCCGCGGAACGCCCCGGGGGACCGCGGCACCCACCCTCAGCCGCCCGCCTTTGCCCGCCGACCTGAGACTCGCCCCGCGCCGCCGCGCGACTCCCAGCACTCGTCGACGAACTCCGCGATCTTGGCGGTCAGGCGGGCCGGCCTGACCCGAAGCTCGATGATCGAGTTGGCGTCGATAAGCCTCGCGTTGGGCAGCTCGGTGGCGAGCTGGTCGGCATCGGAGAACGGGTGCACCGGGTCGCGGGGATGCCCGATCACGAGCGCCGGTGCGTCGAACGTCTGGCGCACGCTGCGTTCCGGGGCGGTTCGGCCGAACAGGATCCCCTGAAGGACGGCTCCGCTCGGGCCGGGCTCCTGGGAGATCGCGTCGAGGAACAGCCCGGCGGCGAACGGGACCGCCTGGCGAGGCACGAGCTTCGCTCCCTGGGCCAGCACCTTCATCGCCGGCTCGCCGAACGTCAAAGCGAACAGCAGCGGCGTGAACGCGGCCGCGCATGCCGGGATCGCGTTGTCGAGCACGGGCATCTCGATCAACATCCCGCGCAGGCGCTCGGGCGCCATCGAGGCCAGCTCGAGCGTGACGTTGGCTCCGAGCGAGGTGCCCCCCACCACGGCCTCGTCGAGCTCGAGGTGATCGAGCAGCGCCAGCGCCTGGCGCGCGAATTCGGACATCGAGTAGCGCGTCATGTCGCGAGGCCGGTCGGAGGCCCCGTGGCCGAGGAAGTCGAACGTGACGACGCGGTTCCCGTGCGAGGCGAGATCGCCGGCGAGTGGCGTCTGCATCCTCTGCGAGAGCAGCAGAGCCGGCATCAGCACGGTCGTCCGCGCTCCCGTACCGTGAACCGTGTAGGCGAGCTTGTGGCCCCGGTAGCCGAAATACGCCATATGCTGAGAATATCCTGATCGACTGGCTAGTCAGCCAGTCGGCGAACATGTGTACGCTTTAGGTACCGTCGAGGTCACTTAGAGGAGGACTGTGATGCCAAAGAAGCTGCGATCGTTGGATGGCCAGGTGGTGGCTATCACCGGCGGGGGTCGTGGGATCGGGCGGGCGACGACGGCGGCGCTGATCGCGAAGGGCGCCAGGGTCGCGATCGGCGACATCGACGCGCCGCTGGCCGAGCGAACGGCGTCCGAGCTGGGCTCGGGCACGATCGGCCTTCGCCTCGACGTGACCGACAAGGCCAGCTTCACCGACTTTCTGGACGAGGTCGAGAGCCGCCTCGGGCCGCTCGACGTGCTCGTCAACAACGCCGGGATCATGCCGATCGGGCCGTTCATCCAGGAAACCGACGTCCAAGCGGAGCGGATGATCGCCATCAACGTCCACGGTGTGATCCTCGGCTCGAAGCTGGCGATCGAGCGCTTCCGGCCGCGCGGACGGGGTCACATCGTCCAGCTTGCCTCGATCGCGGGCAAGGGCGGCTTTCCCGGGGTCGCGACCTACTGCGCCTCCAAGCACGCGGTCGTCGGCCTCACGGAGGCGCTGCGCGCCGAGCTTCGCGGCACCGGCATCGAGGTCCACCAGGTGCTACCGATCGGCGTCAACACCGAGCTCTACTCGGGCGTATCGGCAGCGCGGGGTCTGAAGACGCCCGAGCCCGAGGACGTGGGCAACGCGATCGTCGAGCTGCTCCAAACCGGCAAGTTCGAGCTCTACGTCCCTAGGTTCGTGGGCACGATTGTCCGGCTGCAAGGGCTTATGCCGCGCCGCGTCGCCGATGCGGTCGTTCGGCTGACCAAGGCAGACCAGCTGATGCTCACGGCCGATCCGAGCGCCCGGGCCGCCTACGACGCCCGCATGGCGCAGATGTTCGACGGCCCGGCGGTCCCGGTGGCGGTGCCCGACGAGCGGGACCGAGACGCCGCCTGAGCGGCCGACGCCGCCCACGCACGAAACCGACCACTAAGCCCCGGAGGTCAGCCAGGCAGCGATCAGATCGCCGATCTCCGGGCCAGCGTCTTCCTGCAGGAAGTGCGACGCGCCCGGGATTACGTGGTCGACCTGGCCACCGAGTGCCTCCGCGAACCGCCGGCCGGTCGGCTCGAGCGGCAGGACCGGGTCGGAGTCCGCCCACAGGAACAGCTTCGGCCGCGTGTCGGTGCGGAGCGCATCGAGGACGCGGGCGCCGGCGTCCGCCCCGGGCGCGTCCGGGGTCAAAGGCAGGATCAGCGGGAACGCGCGTGCTCCTGCCTTCGACGCCGGGTTGGGGAACGGCGCGTCGTAGGCGGCGATGACCTGGTCGCCGGGGTCGTTCAAGCACGCTCGACGGACCAGCAGCCCGACCGGCAGGTCCTCGGTCCGCTCGACGAAGTTGCGGAACGCCATCCAGGCGCTGTTCATCGGCTGGCGGCCCGTGAACAGCCCCGTGTCGAGCACGACGAGGCGCGTGATCCGGTCCGGGTTGTCGACCGCGACTCGCAGCCCGATCGGCCCGCCCCAGTCGTGCACGACCACGGTGGCGTCGTGGAGGTCCAGCTCGGCCACCAGCGCCGTGATGCTGGCCGTGTGCGTGTCGTAGGAGTACCAGCCGATGTCGATCGGCTTGTCCGAGCGCCCGAAGCCCGGCAGGTCGGGCGCGATGCAGCGGAAGCCGCCGTCCCTGATGGGTGGGATCACCTGGCGCCACAGGAATGACCAGGTGGGTTCGCCGTGGAGGAACACGACCGGCGGCCCGTCTCCGACGTCCACATGCGCGAGCCGGAACCCGTCGAACTGGCGGTAGGAGGGCTCGAACGGGAACTTCGGAAGCCCGCTGAGCATGTCATCGGGGGTGCGGATCGCGTCGGTCATCGGCGTGGCGGGTCCCTTCGTCGTGTCATCGCTTGGTCGGCCCGGTCGTCCTCAGCGCTTGGCGGGCACGTTCCGCTTGAGCCAGCCGGCGATCATACGGCCGATCTGAGCGCCGGCGTCCTCCTGGAGGTAGTGACCGACACCACGGATCACGTGGTCGACCTCGGCGCCGATCGCGCGGGCGAATCTCCAGCCGCTCTCGAGCGGAAGGATCGGATCGCCCTCGCCCCAGATGATCAGCTTGGGGCGCGCGTCGGTGCCGAGCTTCTCGAGCACGCGCTGGCCGGTTGCCGCACCCGCCATCTGCGGCGTGGTGGGGAGCATCAGCGGGAACGCCCGGGCTCCGGCCTTGGACGCTGGATTGGGGAACGGCCGCTCGTAGGCTCCGATCACGGCCGGAGCGAGGGGTACCTTGCACCCGGCTCGGATCAGGAACGAGATTGGCAGGTCCTCACTGTGCTGGGCCAACTCGCGGAACGCCATCCAGGCGTCGCTCATCTTCTGATGACCGGTGAACAGGCCGGTATCGAGCACGACCATCCGACCGATCCGTTCCGGCTGCTCAACAGCGAGCCGCAGGCCGATCGGCCCGCCCCAGTCGTGCACGACCACGGTGGCGTCGCGCAGCTTCAGCTCCGCAAACAGCGCCGCGATGCTGTCAGTGTGGCGATCGTACGTGTACCACTCGATGTCGATCGGCTTGTCCGAGCGCCCGAAGCCCGGGAGGTCGGGCGCGATGCAGCGGAACCCTGCGTCCCTGACGGGTGGTATCACCTTGCGCCACAGGAATGACCAGGTCGGCTCGCCGTGGATGAAAACCACGGCCGGGCCCTTACCCTCGTCGACATGCGCCAGTCGCAAGCCGGCGTACTTCCGGTACTTCGGTTTGAACGGGAAGTCCGGGACGCGGGCGAGGAGGTCGTCGGGGGTGCGGACGATGCCCGGCACAGTCGCCAGAAACTACCCGCTAAGCGCGAAATCTAGGGGCCGTGCACGATCACCTGCGAGGCGTCCGACGCCACCGTGATCTCGATCTCGGACGGAAACCGCTGCCAGGCGATCACGTTCAAAGCCTGGAGGCGGTCGAGCATCGCCTGGAACGCGACCGCCTGCGCCCGGTTCCGATAACGGCGGGCGATCGTGAACGACCAGCCCGCGGCAGCCGGCGGATCGGAGACGCCGAGCCTCTGCTGATAGCGTTCGTCGGCGGCCGCGCTGGTCACGATCAGCGGCGCCGCGCCGCCCGAAAGCGTCCTCACTCGCGCGGCGAGTTCGATCAGCAGGTCGAGTGCCGGGCCGCGCAGGCCGTGGTACAGCGCCGGGCTGACCTTGAGCTGCGGAGCAAGCGCGCCGATGCCCGGGTCGTAGCCGAGCCCGAGTGCGGAGGCGTTCGAGGGGAGCGGGAGGATCGTGCGCGCGGCGTAGGCGTCGTCGAGCGCGGCGGGGGTGGCGAACGGGTCGACCTGAGAAGGCGGGTGTAGCACGTACGCCTGAGAGTCGACCTGGGTCTGGAGCGAGATCAGCCGGTTCAGCGCGGCTCGGTCGGTTCGGTAGAGCCGCATGACCTGCTCCGCCCCGAGCACGCGCCAGTAGTACAGCGAGGAGTCGTCGCCGAAGCCCGAGATCAGGTCGTACGCCCGAGTGTGGTGGCCTGGAGCGGTGTCGAAGTAGAGCTGCACGTACGGCACGGGCTTGCCACCGTCGTAATCGTTCAACACAGTCTGGAGGTTCCCGATCCCCATGTGGTAGGACTCGACTGCGAGGTCTGAGTGCCCGAAGTGCTGCCGTGCGATCTCGAGGTAGCGGACGGTCGCCGCGAGCGCGAGGCGAGGGTCGAAGCGGTCGTCGATATGGGCGCGCTGGCTCTCCAGGCGCGCCATCAGGCCCAGCTTCCCGTTGCCGGCCGCCGTGTCGATCCTCCCGGTCAGCTGCCGGCTGCGCGCCTGGTTGATGTGCATGCCGAGCAGCGACTGACCGGTCGAGGCGAGGATCTGCGTGAGCCCGGAGGCATTGGCCGGGTCGAGGCCAGCGATGACGTTCGGTCGACCCGCGCTCTCGACAAACACGAGCGCCTCGACGACGTTCGGGTCGATGTCGGTTCCCGCGACGGCTTTGTCGATCAGCCCGCGCCACGCCGCCACTCGCGCCGCGGTGGCGAGTGCGCCACCCGGACTCTTGGTGAACAGCACATGCTCGCTGCCGGCGACCGCCCGATTGACGAAGTCGGACTCACGCTGCGGCACGTACGCGAACGGGTCGCCCGATTTCGCCGGCTGTCCGATGCCCGGCAGCGGCAGTGGCGGCGGGCCGCTCTTTCCGCCCGAGGTGGCGAGCGCGATCGCGCCGGCGATCAGCGCGACAAGCGCCCCGCCCGCGACCTGAAGGCGTCTGCGGCCCGCGGTCCGGCGCCGGGAGCGCACGGCGTCATGAGCCGTGGTAGACGAGGGTCATCTTGCTGCACGCCGCCTGGTGGGCGGGGTCCACGTGGCTCGGGAACACCTTCCAGCCCGCCCCGGAGATCGGGTAAATGTTGACCAGCGGGTGCGGGTGCGCCTTCAGATATCCCGGGCTCACGTAGAGCACGCCGGTCTTCGCGCCCGTGTACCACGCGAAAATGCTCTGGTACTCGATCGGGATGTTCGGCTGGCCGCACGCGAATATGTTCGAGGCGCCGAGCGTCTTGATCACGCGCGACAGTCGCCCGATCAGCACGGTGCGCGCCCGCTCGTGCCGCAGATCGACGCGCTCGAGCCGCTCCTGCTTGTGCGCCGCTGGAAGCATCGAGCCCGAGACCACCAGGACCGCCAGCACGGTGCCCCATGTCCCGACCAGCGTGGCCAGCCGCGGCGCGGCGTGGAACCGCCCGACGAGCTGAGCGAGCAGCGCCGGAAGCTCGTGGACGATGCGCCCGATGAAGATCGCGGCGAGGATCCCGACGACGGCGCCGGCCTCGAACATGTAGCGGGGCACCGCCGGGAAGCCATGCAGCGCGAACGCGATCTCGATCAGCACCCACAACAGCGCGCCCGCCGTGAGCACGAGGATCGCGATACGCCGGCGCCAGATCGCCCACGCCACCGTCAACACCGCGAGCACCCAGATCGTGTTCGGCAGCAGTTCGTGGAATCGGTCGATCGTGCCCGTGATCTTGTTGCCGTGGATTGCCCGCGGGGAGTTCTCGGCGATGTTGCCGGCGGTCAGGAAGCTCTTGGACGAGAGCCCCGGGATCCCGAACCACAGGAACGCCAGCAGCGCCAGCGAGCCGTACAGCCACCACCGATACGATGGGACCTTCCACCACAGCCACACGCCGGCCAGCCCGTAGAAAGGCCAGACCTCGGGCCTACCGAGTGCGCCGAGCCACCAGATCCAGAACGCGGCCTTGTGGTGTCCGCCGAGGTGCAGGTCGATCGCTAGCAGGCAGAGCGACACGATCATCGTGTCGGACTCGGCGCTGAGGATGTAGTGGACGTAGCTGTACTTGCCGACCGGGTCCTCCATCGCCAGCAGGAACGCCGCCGCGAACAGCCCGGCCACGTACGAGGCGTAGCGGCGCTCGGGGCGCGAGTACGTAAGACGGAAAGCGATCCGCCACGCGAAGATCATTCCGCTGAGCGAGATCGCGACTGAGGTCACCATCCACAGCCACAGCGCGTAGTGCCCGAACACGGCGTACGGGACCGTGAACAGGTACGGGAGCGGCTTCCACGACGGCGCGCCGTTGGTGTCGAGCTTGAGGTGGATCGTCAGCTTCCCCCACACGAGCCATCCGTAGGGGTCGTAGCCGGGCCGGGTCCGCGCGTAGAGGACGATCAGCAGCGAGACGAGAAGCAGCCCGGCGGCGGTCAACACCCAGCGCCAGCGGTACGCGAACTCGCGCCAGTCCGTGCCTGATGCGCGCCGCGCATCGCGCTCCGGGCGGTCGGGGACGTCGAGGGGCGGTGCGTCTAGGGTCTGCTCGGACACGGGGGCGGCTCGGACGCTAGCAACGGTTGGGAGGCGCTGCGGAATCCGGCGCGATCGCGTTGTTGGGTGGTGGTGTGCGTGAGCGGGATTCCGTTGAGGGGATTCGGTGGTGCCGCGTGAGGTGGGTCTGCGGACTAGGCCGAATCCCCCACGCTCGGCGTCCGTGGGGCCGGGAGGCCCATCCGGACAGGGTACGCACCCGGGCAGTCCATCGCGTCCGGATGGGTACCGGGCAGCGCACCGGCGCAAATTCGGTTAGCGGTCTCTAATCTCGTGCTCCGAGCGAGGAGAAGCGGTGGCGGGCCTATTACGTCTCGTGTACGGGTCGTCGGCTATCCTCCTGCGCTCGCGGGCCATGTCGTGCCTGGAACTTGGCCTATGACGCGCCGTCTAGCAGGGACAAGAGCGCTCAACGATCCCCCCAGTCGAATGCCAGGCATTGGAGCTGCTACATGCGAATCTTGGTTCTTGGCGGTGACGGATACCTCGGATGGCCGACCGCGCTGCACCTATCGGCCCTCGGTCACGAAGTTGCCGTAAACGACAACTTTGCGCGTCGCGGCTACGACGAGGAGATGGGCGTCGAGAGCCTGGTCCCGATCGCCACGCTCGAGGAGCGCATCGCGGTCTGGGCCGAGGTCGGCGGCAGGACGATCAAGTCCTACGTCGGCGACCTGTGCGACGCCGCGTTCGTCCACGAGATGGTCGGCGACTTCCGGCCCGACACGATCGTTCACTTCGGCGAGCAGCGCGCCGCGCCGTACTCGATGATCGACCAGGCGCACTGCGTCTACACGCAGACGAACAACATCATCGGCAACCTGAACGTCATGTACGCGATCGCCGACATCGATCGCGACATCCACCTGGTCAAGCTCGGGACGATGGGCGAGTACGGCACGCCGAACATCGACATCGAGGAAGGGTGGCTCGAGGTCGAGCACAACGGCCGCAAGGACCGCGTTCTCTATCCCAAGCGGCCGGGCTCGTTCTACCACCTGTCGAAGGTGCACGACAGCCACAACATCGAGTTCGGGTGTCGCATCTGGGGACTGCGCGCAACGGACCTCAATCAGGGCGTGGTGTACGGCGCCGACACCGAGCAGACCAAGCTCGACCCGCGGCTCGCCACGCGCTTCGACTACGACGGCGTGTTCGGCACGGTGCTGAACCGGATGGTGATCCAGGCGGTGCTGGGCCACCCTCTCACCGTGTACGGGAATGGGTCCCAGACGCGCGGTCTGATCAACATCGTCGACACCGTCGAATGCATCCGGCTGGCCTCGGAGAACCCGGCAGAGCGCGGCGAGTTCCGCGTGTTCAACCAGTTCACCGAGCATCTGTCGGTCCGCCAGATCGCCGATACGATCGCCGAGGAGTTCCCGGGTGAGGCGACGATCGAGCAGGTCGAGAACCCGCGGGTCGAGGCCGAGGACCACTACTACAACGCCAAGCACACGGCGCTCGTGGATCTCGGGCTCAAGCCGACGCTGCTGTCGATGGCGCTGATCGACCACCTGTTCGAGATCGTTGAGCGCCACAGGGACCGCGTCGACCTCGCCGCGATCATGCCGACGGTCAGCTGGCGCTCCACCACCAGCGAGCTGCCCCAGACATCCAGCGCGCTGGCCCAGACGTGAGCGAATCGGGCCTCGCCGGGCGCCGCGTCCTGGTGACCGGCGGCTCGGGGTTCATCGGACGGCACGCCGTCGCCCAGCTCACGGCCGCGGGCGCGCACGTCCGCGTCATCGACCTCAAGCCACACCCGGATCCCGCGGTGGACATCGTCGTCGGGGACATCGCCGATCTCGACGCGCTCGAGGCCGCTTTCGCCGGCGGGATCGACTCGGTCGTTCATCTCGCGGCGGTGACGTCAGTGCTGCGCTCGCTCGAGCAGCCCGATCTCACCTTCACCACGAACGTCGCCGGCACGCACGCGCTACTCGAGGCGGCGCGGGCGGCGGGAGCGCGGTCGTTGGTGTTCTCCTCGACGAACGCGGTAACCGGACCGATGGACGCTCCCGCGATCGTCGAGACCGCGCAGCTGCGGCCGCTCACGCCGTACGGCGCGACGAAGGCGGCGGCAGAGATGCTGATGTCCGCCTACACCGCCTCGTACGGGCTGCGGTGCGCGTGCCTGCGGCTGACCAACGTTTACGGCCCCGGAATGCAGGCCAAAGACAGCATTGTGGCCAGGCTGATGCGGGCGATCCGGCTCGGGCGGACGTTCGAGATCTACGGTGACGGCCTGCAGGTGCGCGACTATGTCCATGTGAGCGACGTGATCGCAGCGGTCCGGCTGGGGCTAGACAACGAGGATTGGAAGGGCCCAGTGGTGATCGGGTCCGGGACGTCGCTGTCGGTGCTCGAGGTGGTCGAGTCGGTGCGTGAGGTGACCGGAGCTTCGTTCGAGGTCACGCATGGACCCGCTCGGCCCGGGGAGATGCCTGCCGTGATCGTCGATCCGAGCCGGGCGCGGGCCGCCGGCTGGTCGCCGCAGTTCGACTTCGAGACGGGTCTGCGCGGCGTGTGGAAAGAGTGGTCGGTGGCGGATGTCGAGGCGATCGCCGCCGGCGCGCCCGCCGCTCCGGTGACCGTCGGCGGTGCGAGATGACAGCGATTCGCGGTTCTTCCGAGGCCGTGTGGACCGAAGGTGGTTTCTCGATGGATGCGGAGCTCGAGCGGCTCGACCCGGTCGAGCGCGGGGCGGCGATGGCCTTTCTGGGGACGCATCGTCCGGGGCTGGGCGCGCCGCTCGCGATCGTGATCCCGGCATACAACGAGGAGCCGACCGTCGCCGGCGTGATCGCTGAGATCCCCCGGTCAGCCGGCGGGATGAAGCTCGAAGTGATCGTGGTCGTCGACGGCGCCAAAGACGCGACCGCCTCCAAGGCCGCCGCCGCCGGCGCGCTCGTGTGCGACGTGCCCGTCAACCGCGGCCAGGGCGCGGCGCTGAAGCTCGGCTACTGGCTGGCACGGGCCCGTGGCGCGAAGGTGATCGCGACGATCGACGCCGACGGCCAGTACGAGCCCGAGGAGCTGGGCCGGGTGGTCGAGCCGATCCTGGCGAACGAGGCCGACTTCGTATCAGGCTCGCGGAGACTCGGCGCCGAGCTCACGACTGACCGCACGCGCCACCTGGGGGTGCTCGTGTTCGGCGCGCTGATCAGCGTGCTCGTCCGCCACCGGATCACCGACCCGGCGTGCGGGATCCGCGCGATGCGTGCCGAGGTGACCGCGGACGTCGTGCTCGAGCAGCCGCAGTACCAGGCCTCGGAGCTGATGATCAGCGCCGCCCTGCACGGCTACCGGTTGGCCGAGGTGCCGACCACCATGCGTGACCGTGGGGTACACGCCACCGCAACCAAGAAGGGCGGGAACTTCGGCTACGGCGTGCGGTTCGCGCGCGCCGCGTTGCGCACGTGGATGCGCGACCGGAAGGCGGCGCGGACGCGGCTGCGCCCCGAGAAGATCCAAACCTCGTAGACCGCGAACCGCGCGACGAACAGGATCGCGAACACGGCCAGGTAGGAGCCGGTCACGAGCAGCACCCGGATGCCGTGGTGGGCGGGAATGCTCTGCACGTGGCGCTGCGTCCAAGCGGTCGTCTCGGCGGTGATGAACAGCGTCAGGGCCGACACGATTACGTAGGCCACGATCTCGCGGCCGAACGCGATCCGTCCCTCGACTCGCCAGGCCCAGCGGCGGTTCAGAATCCAGTTCGGAATCGCGCCGGCGATGAACGCGACGATCGAGCACGCGGTCGTGCCGACGCCCATCACGTACAGCACGGCGAACACGATCGCGCTCGTCGCGGCGGCGACGATCGAGCCGAGTGTGTAGCGGGTGATGCGCGCGCGCAGAGGCGACTGGGTGATGAGACGTCCAAGTGAGGACTTCGCCAGTCGTACGCCGAGCGGAGAATTGCGCAGCGCGTGGTAGCGGTTAGTGATCACCGACCAGCGATCGTAGCGTTTTGGGGCGTCGAGTGGGTGTATAGACCCCCATGTGGGGTGTCGCCGTGACCGGCGATACGGTCCCGTAGCCATGCGGACTCAAACAGCGAGCGATCCGATCGTGCTCGACGACGACCTGATCGTCGCGGGCGAGAACGCCGCCGTGCTCGCGCAGCTGCCCGAGGGCGCGTTCGATCTGATCTACATGGATCCGCCGTTCAACACCGGGCGGGCCCAGGCGCGCCGTTCGTTGTCGGTGGTGGCCGACTCTGATGGCGATCGCGTCGGGTTCGGCGGGCGTCGGTACCGATCTACGCTCCTGCAGACGCTGAGCTACGACGACGCGTTCGGCGACTACCTCACGTTTCTGGAGGCTCGGTTGGAGCGTGCCCGGTCGCTGCTCGCGCCGCACGGGACGCTGTACTTCCACATCGACTACCGCGAGGCCCACTACTGCAAGCTCCTGCTCGATGAGCTGTTCGGCCGGGACGCCTTTCTGAATGAGCTCATCTGGAGCTATGACTACGGGGCCAAGCCGCGCCGGCGGTGGCCCGCCAAGCACGACACGATCCTGGTGTACGTCCGGACGCCGGGGGGGCACCTGTTCGACGCCGATGCGGTCGAGCGGGAGCCGTACATGGCGCCGGGGCTCGTGAGCGCCGAGAAGGCCGCGCGCGGCAAGCGGCCGACCGACGTCTGGTTCCACACGATCGTGCCCACCAACGGCCGCGAGAAGACCGGCTATCCGACCCAGAAGCCCGAGGGCGTGCTGCGCCGGATGGTGGCCGCCTCGTCGCGCCCGGGCGGATGGTGCCTGGATCCGTTCGCGGGCTCCGGCACGCTCGGCGCCGTGTGCCGCGCGCTCGGCCGCCGGTTCGTGCTCGTCGATTCGAGTCCGGTGGCGGTCGATGTGATGCGGGCGCGGCTGGGCTCGGGCTCGGCCGCGGTCCGCCGCGGTCTAGTCGAAGGTGCCGTGGACGAGCGGGACGAACTGGACCGGTTCGAGCTGCCGGCGAATTAGGCGCCGGCCCACTCGCCGCGTCAGGATCAGTCGCTGGTTGGCCGATCCGACCGGCGCCACCAGCCGTCCTTGATCGGCCAGCTGCCGCTCGAGCGCCTCGGGCACCGAGTCGCCTGTGGCCGCCGCCACGTTGATCGCGTCGAACGGCGCCTCGCTCGCCCACCCCTCGGATCCGTCCCCGACGATGAACGTGACGTTGTCGATCCCGAGCTCGAGGACGGTGCGCTCGGCCACGGCGGTCAGCTTTCGATGCCGCTCGATCGTCCAGACGTGCTCGACGAGCAGCGACAGCAGCGCCGCGTGGTAGCCGGAGCCCGTTCCGACGTCGAGGACGCGATCGGTCGGCTCCAGCTCGAGGGTCTCGAGCATCCGGGCGACGACGAGCGGCTGGGAGATCGTCTGGCCGCTTCCGATCGGCAGCGCCACGTTCTCGTAGGCGCGGTCGCGCTCCTCGGCGGGGACGAACCGCTCACGCGGAATGCTCGCGATCGCCGCGAGCACGCGCTCGTCGCGGACCTGAGGCCGGAGCAGGCGCGCTAGGTTGGCGGCTTCGGTCGGGGACATCGTCCGCTCAGAAGTCCTCCGCGTCGGCGTCGAGCCATTTATCGAAGAACTCGTCCGAGTCGAGGCTCGCGAGGTCGGCGCGCAGCAGCTTCAGCAGCCTCGAGGCCTGCTTCGGGTCGACCTCCCAGAACAGGATCACCTCGCCGTCGTCGACCGAGACAACCTCGATCCTGTCCGTCCTGCTGGGGTCCGACAGGAACGCCGGCTCGTGCCCTTCGCGGGAGACGATCAGGTGGTAGAGGCGGTTGGCCTTCACCGGGCTCCCCCCAGGGCCATCGCCTCGGAGCCTTCGTATGTCCGGCCGTCGATCTCGATCGCGGGCACGGTCGTGACCCCGGACGCTCGGGCTCGCATGTTCGCGGCCTCGAGCGCCTGGGCGGTCGAGGCCATGTGGAGACCCTTGGTCAGCGCTGCCGGGTGCATCTCGCATGCCGCGCCGGCGATCAGGATCGTGTTCTCGTCGCCGATGTCGCGGCCGCCCGCGAACGTCTGGCGGAACGCTGCGAGCGAGAACGCGACGCCGCGGCCGATCTTCTTGGCGTACGTCGCCGCGAGCATCGCGGTTTCGGTCGTGGGCGGCGGCCACGTTGTCGGCCATCGGAGCGGCTGGAGGCCGAGCTCCGCCGCGAGCCGCTCGATCTGGGAGCGATCAAGCTCAGGCTCGGCCGTGAGCTGCGAGGCGAGAACCGGCTCCCATTCCGGCACGAGCGGCAACGCAGACATGATCCTCTCGCCGACTATGTAGCACTGCGGGCTGCCGAGGTCGTAGTAGAAGACCGGCTGCACTACCCGTGAATCAACCAGCCGTCGGCCGCCCGGCCGGCCTCCATGACCGCTTCTGACAGCGTCGGGTGCCCGTGGATGATCCGGGCGACTTCGGGATAGCCGCCCTCGAGCGCCCGGACGTTCACGAGCTCCTGGATCAGCTCCGTGGCCTTAGTGCCGACGATGTGCCCGCCGAGCAGCTCGCCGTATTGCTTCTCGCCGACGATCTTGACCAGGCCGGTCCGGTCGCCGTAGACGGTGCCCGCCCC
>DATJYY010000014.1:0-43183 GCA_035499395.1 Solirubrobacteraceae bacterium | reverse complement strand
TCCCCCGATCCCTCGACGGCCGGACGCAAGGTGGTGATCTCGGGCGGCCTGACCAGCAACCCGCCGCCGTCCGGCGCCACCGTGGTGCTGTGGCGCGAGCTATCGGGCCAGTCGACCTTCCATCAGCTCGCGCAGACGACGACGGACAGTGCCGGGCAATACAAGTTCACGTTGAAGCGAGGGACCGTCAATGCCGATCAGCGGTGGTACGTCACCGTCACGGCGGACAATCTTCAGAGCCCGACCCTCGATCAGCGCGTCAACGCCCTCGTCGGGCTCGCCGGCCTCCACAGCGTGGTGGTCGGCCATGCGATGCTGCTGCGCGGGCACGTCACTCCCTCGCACGCCGGACAGATCGTGCTGGTCGAGCAGCGCCGGGGGAGCCTGTGGAGGGTGATCGCGCGCCCAAGGCTCGGGCGCGCGTCGAATTACCGCGTCATGCACCGATTCACGCGATCCGGGACGGTCTCCCTCAGGACCGTGCTGCCCGGGGACGCGCGGAACGACCGCTCGGGCTCGAGTACGCTGACCGTGACGGTCAAGCCCTAGCGGCTTTCAGATCCCGCCGCATAGCGCGCGAATCCCCGCCTGCGCGGCGATTACGTCCGGTCGACCACCTACCGTCTGCGGCGTTCGCATCCCCCGTACCGGAGACGCAATGTCACTCTGCTTCATCGAACCTCAGGACGCCATCCGCGTGATCGCCGAGTCCGTGGGGCGCGAGGCGCGTCGCCAGATCCTCGGCGAGGTGGTTCGGGCGTGGGTGGACGAGATCCCCGAGTCCGAGCTCGAGTCGCACTACGCAAAGGCGCTCGCCGACCTCGACGAGCACGATCTGTCGCTGCTCGCGGCGTGGCATGCGTCGCTCGAGGTGGGACATCCGCTCCCGAATCGGGAGTTCCTGGTCAACGTCTTCCCGTCACTTGGCGATCACCGCCGGGAGGCGCTTAAGATCGCCGCCGGGTTCCGCGGAGAGGAGGCCTTCGAGGCCGGCGTGGGCGAGGATCAGGCGTTCGACACCGTGCTGCCGTGGCTGTCCGAGGCGCGGTGCATCGAGCTCGCCAAGGAGTGCCTCGAGCTGTACTGCTGGGATCGTCTCGGCGTCGAGAACTGATCCGCGACCGGGCGGCTATGCGCCGGCGCTGGCCTGCTCCTGGATGACGTCGGGCTGCTCGCCGCTGACGTCGATCCCGCCGGCGCTCGCGTCGAGTTCGAACCACACGCAGAAGGCCTCCCGATCACCGGTGAGGAGCCGGGTGGTTCCCCAGCGGCTGGCCAGTCCATCGACGACGACGAGGCCGTGGCCACCGGCTTCGTGGGGCCTTCGAGGCGGAAGGGCCCCCGGGTCGAAGCCCGAACCCTCGTCGGTGACGTCGACGCGGATGCGGTCGTGGTACGCGGTGATCCGCAACTCCACCGGCCCGCCGACGGCTTGGCCGGGGTGGATCACCGCGTTGGTGACAAGCTCTGAGGTCAGGAGCGCCGCGGTGGCACTGTCGCGGTCCGACAAGCGGCCGAGGATCGCCTGACGCAGCTCGGCGCGCGCCCGCGCCGGGGCGTCGGCGTCGCGGGAGAGCGCGATCTCGATCCGCTCGAGGAAGGGGTCGACCGGCGGCGGCTCGTCCATACGTGGCGCGAGCGGGATGCGGTCGGCGAGGCCGGTGACCCGGAGCAGCTCGGTGACGGCCGGGGGCGGCGGCGCGATCGCGAGCTCGATTCGCTTCTCCTCCGCCCCGCGCTCGATCAGGATCAGCGCCCGCATGCCGGCGGAGTCGACGAACGACACCTCGTCGAGGTCGATCACGAGCCTCCGCCCGTCGAGTCGGGCCAGCGCCTCCTCGAAGCGCTCGAGCAGCTTCGTTGAGGTCGCGCTGTCGAGCTCGCCCGCGAGCTTGATCGTGAGGCCCGACTGGCTCTCCAACGTGTCGATCCGGAAGCTGGGTTGCGAACCCACCGTGCCGCCTTCCGTCAGCTGACTCGAAGGGTACGAGAAGGGCGGCCCCGATGCGTCGCGCGCTCATTTGCGCCCGCGTGCACCCCTGCCGGGCGGAGCGCCAGCGCCGCGGTGTCGTCCGCCTGCGCGCCGAACTGGAAGCGAACGAGTCCGGCCTCAAGCTCGGACACGAGCTCGTCCGGCGTTCGGCCCGCGTGGTCGGCCAGCAGCCGTTTGAGCCGCAACGCGCCAAACCGCTCGTGTTCCCCGAGGGTGTCGATCACCCCGTCGGTGTAGATGAACAGCGTCTCGTCCGGCGCGACGTGCACGGCCTGCTCGGCGGGCCACTTGCCGGTCCAGGCGCCGAGGATCGGGCCGGGGGCTCCGATCTCGCGCACGCGGCCGTCGTCGCGCACGATAAGCGGCGCCGGGTGCCCGGCGGATGCGATCACCGCATGTTCGCGTTCCAGGCGCACGCACACCGCCGTACACAGCAGCAGTCCCGATTGCTCTGAAAGTGCCTCGTTGAGACGGACCAGGATCCGGCTCGGGCTCCGCTCGTACTTGCTGAGGAAACGCGCGCCGTGCCGCACCAGCGAGGTGAGCGCCGCGGCCTCGACGCCCTTCCCGGTGACGTCGCCCAGGAGCACGATCCAGGCGTCGCCGGTTTCGTAGAAGTCGAAGAAGTCGCCCCCCACCTCGATCTCCTCGACGGCCCTGGCCGCCCGGTAGAAAGTCGCCACGTCCCAGCCGTCGAGCTCCGGGACGACATCAGGGAGCAGGCTGCGCTGCAGGGTTTCGGCGGTGTGACGGCGGGCGGTGGCGAGCAGGGCGTTGTCGACGGCGACCGCGGCTCGTCCCGCGACCTGCTCGGCGAACTCGCGGTCGGCCTCGGAGAAGCGGCGCATCGACTCGGCGGTGACCAGCGTCATCACGCCGAAGGTTCGCCCCCGCGCTCGCAGCGGCACCAGCAGCACCGAGCGAAAGCCGAGCGACCGCAACAGCCTCAGGTGCTCATCGTTGCGCGCGGCGGCGACGAGCGCCTCGTCCGGAACGTCCTGGTAGAGCTCGGAGGCACCGGTTCGGAGGATCCTCCCGACGCCCCGGTCAGGGTCGAGCTCCTCGGGCTCGAACGCACGGAGCCGTTCGGCCAGCTCGAGCTTTGCCGCGTCGCGGTGGGCGACGGCGACCCGTTGACGGGCACCGCGTTCGTCGACGAGCTCGACCGCGCACCAGTCGGCGACCTCGGGCACGGCGAGCCAGGCGACGTTGCGCAGGGTCTCCTCGTAGTCGAGTGAGGACATCAGCGTCTCGGTCGCGCGTGCGAGGAACCGATCGCGCAGCTCGGCGATCCGCTCGCGCGTGATGTCCTCGATGACCGTGACCGCCGCCACCGGCTCCCCGTCCTCGCCGTGCAGCGGAGCCGCCTTGAGCAGCTGCCACCGAAGCTCGCCGGTCGTCCGGTGGATCGTCCGCATCACGAGCGGTTCGGCCCCTTCTCCCGCGAGCAGACGCACCGACGGGACCGCATCCATCGTCAGCTCCTCGCCGTGCTCGTCCTGCACGATGTAGTCGGCGAAGATCGACTGGGGCGGCCGGCGCTGCATCTCGGCGAGCGAGGAGAAGCCCATCGACTCGCACGCCGCGCGGTTCGCATACAAGATGTGATGGTGCGGATCACGGATCGTCACCGCCTCGGCCAGCGCATCGAGAATCTCGCCGAACCCGGGCTCGCGCCCGCGGAGCTGCGCCTCGAGCTCGCTCAACAGCTGGGTGCGCTCGGACACGTCCTCGATCCAGGCATGGAAAATAGGCTGCTCGCCGTCGCGCACGACGGCGATGGACACCTCGACCGGAAGCTCGCTGCCGTCGCGGCGAAGTGCCTCGACGGTCAGCTGGGGCGCATCACCATCCGCCGACCGGGCTCGCCCCAACCCCGCGCGATGCCGCTCGCGGTAGCGCTCCGGCACGACCAGCTCCGCCAGCTCGGACCCGAGTGCCTCCTCGCGGGAGTAGCCGAACAGCTCCGTGGCGCGGCGGTTCCATTCGAGCACGCGCCCGTCGGCGTCGAGCGTCACGAACGCACTGCGCGCGATCCCGATTATCGCCTCGGCCGACGCCGGCCTCACGCAGAGTCGCTCCGGTCTCTCCGCAGCGCCGCCTCGATCTCCTCGATCGCCTGGTCGGTCGACCGGAACCGGATAGCGTCGATGCCGGCTGTGCGCGCACCCTCGCAGTTGACCTCGACGTCGTCGATGAACAGCGTTGCCTCCGGGGACGTGCCCAGCCGCTCGAGCGTGAGCTCGTAGATCCGCGGCTCGGGCTTGCGGCTGCCGACGAACGCCGAGTCGACGACGACGTCGAAGATCTCGTCCACCGGGAGCATCGCCCGCCAGCGGGCCTCCCACTCGCGGACGTTGTTGGTGCAGATCGCCATCTTGTATCCGCGCCGGCGGAGGTCACGCATGTACTCGATCATCCGCTCGTTCGGCCGCAGATGCGAGAAGTAACGCTCGCCGAACCCGTCGAGTACGACCGCGCTGCCCTGCTGGGCGGACAGTTCGTGCTCGATCGCGCCGAAGAACGTGCCCTCGCTGATGCGCCCGGTCTCGAGCTCGAACAGCGGATTCGAACCCTGCCGTTCGGCGAGCGTCGCCATCGCCTTGCCGAGCGACTCGAGCGAGATCCCGGAGTCCTGCACCACACCGACGAACGACTCGTGCATCGGCGAGGTGAGCACGCCGCCGAAGTCGCTGACGATCGCCTCGACGCGGCTCATCGGTGGCGGGCCAACAGGTATATCCCGGTTCCCTCGCGCCCGCGGCTGTGCCACCGGAACCGCTCGGCTCGCAGGTCGAGCTCACCGGCTGCTGTCTCGGCTCTGGCACCCGCCGCCTCGCCGGACGCGCGTCGCGGGAACTGCTCCTCGTCGCCCTCGGCGGCGGCGAGCCACAGCTCGAGGCCGGCGCGGATCGGCCATCCGTCGGCGTCGTAGGTCGTCGACAGGCGTGAGTCCTCGACCGACGGGTACTGTTCGGGCCCGAGTACCGTTGCCGTGAGGACGTCCGAGTCGTGGTGCTTGGCCTTCCGGGCGCGGAACGCGGTCAGGGCAAAGCCCTCGTCGGGTTCGAACCACGTCGAGACGGCTCGCACGGACTCGAGCTTTGCCAGATCGAACGCACCGGACCGCGACGTCCGCACGCCGAGGCAATCGACCGCACGGTCGCTGCCGCCCTGCTCGAACGTGCCGGTGACCCGGCACAACTGATCGAATCCCACGATGTCCTCGTCGGGGGTATGGGCGTCGGCGATCTCGCCGGCCGGCGACGCGATCAGCGCGACCCCGTTGCCGTCGAGGCGCCACTGCGCGCCGTCGTCGGACACGGACACGCGCAGGCTTGATACGACCGGTAGAGCGGAGTCGCCCCCCACGGCGCCCACCGCCGGGCCATTGCTCTCCGGGACCCACGCAGTACCCCAGACCGTTCCGACCACGTCCCCGAACGCGAGCGTCCTCAGTGCGGATGACGGAGGGCTCATGGGTGCAGCTGCGGCTGGTCGATGTCGGTGGCGGTGGAGTCGACATCGTTTGGCCGCGAGCCGCCGCTGAACTGGGTCGCGCTCACGACGAACCGGCTCTGGATGTTGCGGGCGAGCAGTCGGCGCGTCAGCGCGCGCGTGGGCGGGAGCAGTGCAAGCGCGCCGAGCACATCGGATAGGAAGCCCGGAACGATCAGCAGCACGCCGCCGATCACGACCAGAGCGCCGTCGAGGACCTCGCGGCCCGGGGACCTGCCTGCAGAGACCGCCGCTCCGAGCCGGCGCCAGGCCGCGCGTCCCTGAGATCGCAGCGCCCACGACCCGATCGGCCAGCTGAGCAGAAGCAGCACGACCGTCGCGAGCACGCCGATCGCGTCCGCCACCTTGATCGCGACGAACAGCTCGGCGGCGGCCCACAAGACGAAAACGAGCACGAACAGCATGGCTTAAGGCTAGTGGCTGTCCCCGTTAATACGGCCGCACGAATGTGGGCGTATTTGCGGGGGCAGCCACACGTACGACACTAATCCTTCACAACCCTCGACCACCCTTGACCAAGGGGGTAGCTTGAAGTTGTGGGCGTTCGCGTTACCTGCCACGCGTAGCCCGGGTGACAAGCGAGGAAGGGAGCGTTTCGTCATGGCGCGTGCCGACATGCGGGGGACGGAGCCCGAGAATCGGGAGACGGAGATCTCGCCGGAAGTCGAGAGCGAAGCCGCGGAGCTGGTCAGCGCGGTCAGCAAGGAAGACGAGCGCCACGGCCGGCGGTTCGGTTCGAGCCGAGTGCTCACCGCCGTTGACCGCGACCGGATCCTCAAGGACGCGCGCTCGGTCGAGTTCCCGGTGGCGCTGCGCGGCTACGACCGTGCCGCCGTCGACCGCTATGTGGAGCGCATGAGCCGTCTGATCACCGAGCTTGAGATGTCGTCTTCGCCGGAGGCGGCCGTACGGCACGCCCTCGACGAGGTCAGCGAGGAGACGCGCGACATTCTCCAGCGCGCCCACCAGACCGCCGACGAGATCACGGCGCGATCGCGCGCCAAGGCCGATGACCGGCTCCAGCAGGCCGAGAGCGAGAGCCAGGACCTTCACGAGTCGGCTCTGCGACGCGCCGCCGAGGCGCGGGACGCGGCGATGCAGGAGGCGGCGCAGATTCGCGAGGCCGCAATCCAAGAGACAAGCCAGCTGCGCGAGACAGCGGATCGGGAAGTCACGGACCTCCGCGACACCGCGGACCGAGAAGTTACGGAGCTGCGTGAGACCGCCAATCGGGATGTAACCGAGCTCCGCGACACGGCCGATCGGGAGATGGCCGCGATGCGCGAGAAGGTCGCTCGCGAGACCCAGCAGCTGCGCACCGCCACCCAGCGCGAGGCCGATGCGACGCTCGCCGCGGCGCGCCGCGACGCCGACGAGATGCGCGAGTCGGCCGAGGTGCGCGCCCGGGAGCTCGCGCGGAGCGCCGAGACGATCTGGCGCGAGCGCCGGAGGTTGATCGAGGACATGCGGGCGGTCGGGGAGCAGCTGGTCGCGATCGGCGAGACCGAGGGAAAGCGGTTCCCGCGGTTCGGCGAGGAGGGCTCCGACGTCGCCGAGCTGTTGCGCGAGCCCGCCCCGGTCGCGAGCAGCGCGATACCCGAGCACGACGGGCACGAAGTCGTCCCGGGCTGAACGAATTTGATCGAGTTCAGGCGAACGCGGGCGAGACGCCTTCGAACCTGACCGCCGGCAGACGATGCAGGCCGACGTGCTTGATAACCGCCATCACCTGTGGCTGGGCGCCGCGGACCAGGATCTCGCGTCCCTTCGCCCGCAGACGGCGGGCCAGTACCGCGAGGTCGAGCATCACCGAGGCGTCGGCGAAGGCCAGCTCCGAGAGATCAACGGTCACGTCCGTCTGCGAGCGGAACGCCCGCACCATCGCGCGCCGCCGGCCGCCCTGCGTTGATCGGTCCTCGTCTCCGCAGACACGCAGAGTGGCCGAGTGTTCATCGAAGTCGACGATGGGCCAAAACCTATACAAAATGGTGCAGTGACCGCAAGGTCGAACTGTCGCAAGTGCCTAAACTGATCACACGATGGCAACTGTCGAAGATGTGACCGACGTCCTGCGCGACGTCATCGACCCCGAGCTGGGACTCGATTTCGTCGAGCTTGGGCTGATATACGACGTCGAGGTCGAGGGCTCCACGGTCCGCGTGACCTACACGCTGACCAGCCCCGGCTGTCCGATCGGGCCGCAGGTCTCAGAGCAGATCGAAGAGTTCGTGATGGAGCTCGACGGAGTCGACGAGGTCCAGCCGACGATGACGTTCTCTCCGCCCTGGACGCCCGAGCGGATGAGCGAAGACGCGAAGTTCGCGCTCGGGTTCTAGACCGCTAGGCGCTGCGCCGCAGCTCTTGGCCGATGTCGATCGCGCGGATTTCGTGCTCGCCGGGCAGCTTGTCGAGCACCGCTGAGACGATCTGCTTGATGTCGTGCTCCTCGTGACCGAGGTCGTCGTACAGCGATTTGAGCGCCGTGTGCACGATCTTCAGCTGGGCGGCGGTCAGGTCCAGCCGGAACGCGGTCTCATTGGGACCGATCAGATCGTTCATGGACGCGAAACGGTATCCGTTTGCAGGTGAAACGGCAAGCCGCTAATCAGCTTCCGGACTGACCTGGCGCCCGCCCGGTGCGCTTGACCCGCTTGGCGCGCATGTCCGCCGCCGGTCCCTGCCTCGGGCGGGTGGTGCCCCCGGAGGGGAGGATCTTCGCCGGGCCGCCATTATTGCGGGATTCGCCGTTGCCGGCGGCGCTCGCACGTGTGCGTGGGTGTGCAGCCGCGTCGAGCAGCTCCTGGAGCGAGGCGTCGATCCCCGCGGCAATCACATCGATGTCGGGTAAAGCGTCGTAGTCGCCGAGCAAGCCGTAGTCGAGTCCGCCGTTGTAGGACATGATCGCCACCGCGAGCGCGTGGTTCTTGGGGAGGAAGGCGAGCGGGAACAAGTCCTCGAGTCGGCGCCCGAGGACGTACAGGGGTACCTGAGGCCCGGGGATGTTCGTAACGAGCAGGTTGAACAGCCGCGTCGAGAAGTTCAGGCGCGAGGCCTCGGCGAGGATCGTTGGGGGCCACAGCTCGTTGACCGCGGTCAGCGTAGCCGCCCCGACGGCCTGCTTTGACTCCTTCAGCCCGTCCATCGCGCGGCTGACGAACCGCAGGCGCGGGACCGGATCGTGGATGTAGAGGGGCAGCGGGCCGCGCATCACCGTGAGCTTGTTGCCGAGCGTCCCGCGGTGCAATTCGGTACGAACCGACACCGGCACGAGCGCGCGCATCTCGAGCCCTTCGGTCCGCACGCCGCGTGAGTGCAGCCAGCGCGCCAGCGCGCCCGAGACGACGGTCAGCACGACGTCGTTGACCGTCCCGCCGAACGTGTTCTTGACCGTCTTGTAGTCGGCCAGCTGATGTCTGACGACCGCGTATCGGCGATGGGGGCCAATCTCGACGTTGAGCGGGGTCTCGGGCGCCGGGTTGAGCCCGGCCCAGACGATCTCGCCGACGCCCTCGGCCGCGTCCCGCAGCTTGCCCAGCGTTGCGAACGGGTGGGTCGCCGCGGACACGGCGCGCGTCGCGAAGCCGGTGGCGAGGCCGACGCCCCCGCGCACGCCGGCGGCGACCAGTTCGACCGACGACGGCTCTCGCCTCGGCCTCCACGGCTCGAGGTCCTCGTCGCCACGGGGCGCGGGCTCAGGCTCGAGATCGAACAGCACCGTCGCCAGATCGACCCCGGAGATCCCGTCGACCAGCGCATGGTGAGTCTTCGAGATCAGCGCGAACCGGTCGCCCTCGAGGCCCTCGACCAGCCAGTTCTCCCACAAGGGCTTCGAGCGGTCGAGCGGCTGGGAGGCGATCCTCGACGCGAGCAGGAAAAGCTGCTCCTCGCTGCCCGGCGGCGGCAGCGCGGTGTGGCGGATGTGGTACTCGATGTTGAAGTCGGGATCGTCGACCCACAGGGGCCGGCCGCTCTCCAGCGGCGGCGTGGCCAGCTTCTGCCGGTAGCGCGGCACGAGGTGCAGCCGGCTGCGCACGTGGTCGACGAAGTCGGCAAACTCGGGCGGCTGACCCTGGAAGATCAGCACGGCACCGATGTGCATGTGCGACGCCGGTCCCTCCTGGTGGAGGAACGAGGCGTCCGTCGAGCTCAGACGGTCCAGATGTCGTTGGGCCATGTCGTTGCGTCTCCGGCGAGGGAACGGAGCGGTCAAGGGTACCTCCCTACACTCTTTCCGGTGGGGATGCCAGAGAAGCTCCTTCTCGCGGCGCCGCGCGGCTATTGCGCGGGCGTCGATCGTGCCGTGCAGACGGTCGAGCGCGCGCTCGAGCTGTACGGCGCGCCGGTGTACGTCCGCAAGGAGATCGTGCACAACAAGTTCGTGGTTTCGCAGCTGAGCGAGCGCGGCGCGGTGTTCGTCGAGTCCGAGAACGACGTGCCCGAGGGCGCCACTGTGGTGTTCTCCGCCCACGGCGTCGCCCCGAGCGTCCACGCAGGGGCGCGCGCGCGGCGGCTCGAGACGATCGACGCGACCTGCCCGCTCGTGACCAAGGTCCACGTCGAGGCAAAGAAGTTCGCCGCCGACGGCTACACCATCGTGCTGATCGGCCACGCCGGCCACGAGGAGGTCGAGGGCACGATGGGGGAGGCGCCCGAGCACATCGTGCTCGTCGAGTCTGAGGAGGACGTCGATCGGCTCGACGTCCCGGACCCGAGCCGGATCGCGTACATCTCGCAGACGACGCTGTCGGTCGACGAAACCCGCTCGATCATCAATCGGCTGCGGAGCCGCTTCCCCGCGATCGTCGGGCCCCGCACCGACGACATCTGCTACGCGACCACGAACCGCCAGGCGGCGGTCAAGCAGCTCGCCGTACAGTGCGATCTCGTGCTGGTGATCGGCTCGCGCAACTCGTCGAACTCGAACCGGCTGGTCGAGGTCGCGCGTGAGCACGGCGCGGACTCGCACCTGATCGACAACGAGTCCGAGGTCCGCGAGGAGTGGCTGGCCGGTAAGCGCGTCGTTGGCATCACATCGGGCGCGAGCGCGCCCGAGTCGCTCGTTCAGCGGCTGGTCGAATTCTTCCGGGCCCGCGGAACCACCGACGTGCAGGAGCTCGAGGTCGTCCAGGAGGACGTCCGCTTCATGCTCCCCAAGGTGATCCGCCAGGCCGTGGCGGCCGGCTCGCCGTAAAACGCTGCGCACCCTGGTTGTCTCGGATCTGCACCTCGGCGCGAACGGCGCGCCGGACGTGCTGCGCCGCGAACCGGAGCGCTCGGCGCTGGTGGCGCGTCTTGGTGGGTTCGACCGCCTGGCGCTGCTCGGCGACACGCTCGAGCTCCGGCACGGGCCGGTGCGCGCCGCGCTTGCCGACGCGGCGCCGGTGCTGCGCGAGCTCGGCTCGTCGGTCGGTGAGGTGGTCGTTGTGCCTGGCAACCACGACCACGCGCTGCTGCGAGGCTGGCTCGAACGTCGCGTCCCGGCGCCACTCGGGCTCGAGTCGACCGTCGAGCCAGATTCGCGCGAGCCGATCGGTGCGCTGGTGGCCGCGCTCGCGCCGGCGCGCGTCCGGGTCGCGTACCCGGGTGTGTGGCTGCGCGACGACGTCTACGCGACCCACGGCCACTACGGCGACCGCCACAACACCGTGCCGATCCTCGAGCGGCTCGGCGCCGGTGTGACCGTGCGCGTCGCCGGTGAGCCCGAGGGCGGGCCGGCCCGTGCCGAGGACTACGAGGCGGCGCTCGCGCCTATGTATGCGTGGGCCGATACGGTTGCCCAGAGCGGCGGACTGCACCTGGGGCGCGGCGGCAGCTTCCAGATCGCGGCCTGGCAGAGGCTGAACGGCGGCGCGGGTGCCCGCCGTCGCCTGCGCAGCCGGGCGATGGCGCTCGGTCTGGCGGCAGCCGTGGCCGGGCTGAATCGTGCGGGAATCGGCCCGCTGAGACCCGACGTGTCCGGTGTCGCGCTCCGCCGCGGCGCGCTCGCGGCGTTTACCGAGGTGGTTGGGCGTCTCGGCGTGGCGCCGGGGACGCACGTGATCTTCGGGCACACGCACCGCGCCGGGCCGCTCCCGGGCGACGACCGGAGCGAGTGGGGGCGGTTGTTGAATATCGGGAGCTGGGTCTATGAGGCCCGGTTCATGGGTGACGACCCGGCCGGCAGTCCCTACCGGCCCGGCTTTGCCGCGATCGTTTCCGGCGATGGTCCGCCTGAGTTGGTCAACCTGCTAGACCCGGCGTGAAGCAGACGGCGTAGCACGCCACGCCCTCGCCGACCTCGAGCGCGAGCTCGCCGGCGGTGCTCCGGTCGTGCGCGATCAGCTCATAAGCGCCGGGGTGATCGACGTTGATCGTGCGCCCATTGGCGTGAACGGTTCCGGTCCCGTCGAGCACCGCCCACACCGCCCCGGCCGTGTACGGGCCCGAATACGGACCTTCGAAGTCGTCGGTCTGGGGCTCGAGACGCGCGTCTGGCGACTCCTCTGGCCGGATCGGGGTCATGAGCGGTTCATCGATGCCGAGCAGCTCCTGGATTGCGAGCTCGGTCTCGTCGTAGCCGCCCTCGCCGTAGTGGTAGTGGAGGAGCATCCCGCGCTGGTCGAACAGGTACCGCGCCGGCCAGCCGAGGTTTCCATATAGCTCCCACACCTGGAGCTCGGTATCGACCCCTACCGGATAGGTGACGTCGAGCCGCGCCACCGCGCCCCGGACCGCATCCGGATCCTGCGAGGGCGGGAACCCGGCCGCATGGATGCCGACCACGGTCAGGCCCTCGTATCGTTCGTGCCAGGCGCGCATGTACGGCAGCGTCCGCAGCGACTGCACGCGGCAGACGTCCCAGAACTCGAGCAGCATCGGGAACCCCTCGGGGCGCCCGTTGATCCACTCGAGGCGTGGCGGCCATGGCGGGGCGGCGATGTGGTCGACTGGGGCGCGCACGGATCCCGATGCTAGGGGCCCGGGGAATCCGGCCCTGGACGCATGCGGTGGCTGTACGTGGGTAGGCCGGATTCCCTTTAGGCAATTCGGCCCGCGACGCTGTTGTGGGCGTTCGGTCGCTGGGCCGAATTGCCCGGGATCAGGCTTCTACGAGCCCTCGCCGGATCGCGTAGCGGACCAGCTCGACCCGGTCGCGCATCCCGAGCTTGCGCAGCACGTTCGCCCGGTGCGACTCGACGGTCTTCTCCGAGAGGTGGAGGATCTCGGCGATCTGGGCGTTCGTGAACGCCTCGGCGATCAGCTTGACGACCTCCTCCTCGCGTGGCGTGAGCGACACGGCGGGGCCGTCGACGTCTCCCTCCATCCAGCGGCGGATGATCGAGCGCTCGGCCGCGTTGGTCAGGAACGCTTCGCCGCGCCCGACCGCGTGTACCGCTCCGACGAGGTCCTGGTCGGCCTCGCGTTTGAGAACGTACCCCGACGCCCCGGCCTTGAGCGCCTCGAACAGGTAGTGCTCGTCGTCGTGCATCGACAGCATCAGCACGCGGACGTCCTTCAGGTGGGATCGGATCTCGCGCGCGGCCTGGAGACCCGTCATCCGCGGCATGCCCACGTCGAGGATGCACAAGTCCGGGCGCGCCGCCAGCGCCTGCGCGACCGCCTCGACCCCGTCGGCGGCCTCCGCCACCACGTCCAGCCCCGACTGCCGCTCCAGCAGCAGTTTGATCCCCGATCGGACGATCCCGTGATCGTCGGCTACCAAGATTCGCATCCGTGCTCCTCTGTTGTTCAGGCGAGCGTCAGCTCAACTCGCGTTCCCTGTCCCTGTCCGGACCAAATTGAAAGATGACCGCCGACCAGCAGCGCGCGCTCGCGCATCCCGGAGAGTCCGAGGCCGCCGTCGCGGCGAGACGTGAAGCCCTTGCCGTTGTCGCTGATCCTCAGCACCGTGCGGCCGACGAACGACAGCTCGACGTCGACCCGCTCCGCGTCGGAGTGTTGCGCCACGTTCGACAAGCTCTCCTGAGCCACCCGATAGACGACCAGCTGCTGCTCGGGGGTGAGCTGCGGCGCCTGGCCGCGGATGTTGAAGGCGGCATGGATGCCGGTCTGGTCGGAGAAGTCGCGCACCTGGCTGTGCAGCGCGGGGAGCAGGCCGTGGTCGTCGAGCACGGCGGGGCGCAGCTGGCGCGCGAGCATCAGCAGCTCCTCCATCGCCTGGCCGGCGAGGCGCTTGGTCTCGCTGAGTTCGCGGCGGAGCGTGGGCGGGGCGTGCTCGATCGAAGCCTGGAGCCGGAGCGAAACCGCGGTCAGCGCCTGGTTGACCTCATCGTGGAGGTCCTGCGCGATCCGACGGCGCTCGCGCTCCTGAGCCTCGACCGCGGCCCGGCCGGCGGCGCGGCGCGCTGCCTCGAGCCGGGCCAGCATCTGGTTGATCGCCGCCTCCAGGCGATGGGCCTCGGCGCTGTCGATCCGGTCGGTGCTCAGTAGCTGCTGGTCCGGCGCGCCCAAGTCGACCCGCTCCATCGAGGAGATCAACCGGTCGATCGGGATGAACCGGCGGCGCAGCAGCAGCCAGTTGCCGAGCAGGGTCGCGACCAACGCGAGCCCGAGCACGAACAGCTCGCGGCTCCGGAATGCGTTGCGCTCGTTGAGGGCGACCAGGGCGACGAGGAACGTGCCCGCGATGAGCAGCAGGTTGACGAACAGGATCTGGGCGAGCAGCGAGCGCGATTTCATGGTCATCTTCGCGGCTTCCGCCTGAGGTATCGGTGGCCGCCGGCGGACGCAAGATGGGGTCTAGGCCCGATATCGGCCGAATCCGCCAGGGCCGATAACCCTGACTACAAGCACTCCACAGGCGTTCCCACTGGGTCGGGGACGGTGGACCGGGATCCTGGGTCTGAATTTTGCGGGGCGTCTCCTTTGGGGTTTGGGGACGCCCCGCCGCCTACGCCCGGTCCAAGCATGAATCGTCAGGCCTCGAGCTCGTGCTTCACGACCTTGCCCATGGCATTGCGGGGCAGCTCCTCCAGGAAATGGACCTCGCGCGGGCGCTTGTGCTTCGTGAGCACCGTGGCCACATAGTCGGTCAGCTCGTCGGCCGAGGGGTTCTTGCCGGGCTCGGGCACGACCCACGCGACGATCCGCTCGCCGAGGTCCTCATCGGGCCTGCCGGTTACGGCGACCTCGGCGACCGCCGGGTGGTCGAGGAGCGCGCCCTCGATCTCGCCGGCGCCGATCCGGTACCCGCCGGACTTGATCAGGTCGGTGCTTTTGCGGCCGACGAGCTTCAGCGATCCGGATGCATCGCGCGTGGCGAGGTCGCCGGTCATGAACCACCCGCCGCGCATCGCCTCGTCCGTGGCGTCGGGACGGTTGAGGTAGCCCTTGAACACGTTGGGTCCGCGGACGGCGATCTCGCCGATCGTCTCGTCGTCGCTGGTCTCGATCGTGGCGCCGTCGTCGGCGATGAGCTTCAGCTCGACTCCCGGGAGCGGCGGGCCGACGCGGCCGGGGACGACGTCCTCGCCGATCCTGACGCCGGCGTTCATCAGGGTCTCGGTGAGCCCGTAGCGCTCGAGGATCTCCTGGCCGGTGAGGCGCCTCATCGCTTCGTGGACGGTGGTCGGGAGGGCGGCCGATCCGGACACGAGCAGGCGGGCTTTGGCGTACGCTGACGCGAGGTCGGGGTCGTCCGCCGCGTCGCGGGCGATCCGGCTGTACATCGTCGGGACGCCGAACATCATCGTCGCGCCCCGAGTGAGCGCGTTCGCGAGCGCCTGCGGCGAGAAGCGGCCGGCGTGCTCGACGTGGCCGCGACGGCGGAGCGGTCCGAGAATGCCGATCACGAGCCCGTGCACGTGGAACACGGGCAGCGCGTGCGCGAGGCGGTCCTCCGCCGTCCACTGCCAGACCTCCGCGAGCGCGTCGAGGTTGCTCGTGACCGCGCGGCGTGGGATCTGGACGCCCTTCGGCGGGCCGGTGGTGCCCGACGTGTACATGACGAACGCGACGTCGTCGTCGGCAAGCTCGTCCGGGAGGTCGCCTCCCGCGGCCGCGCGGTCGATGTCGGTGCGCGGCAGGTGCTCGAGCCGCGGGGGCGGGTCGACGCCGGGCCAGGCGACGAACCGCTCGGGTGCGCTGTCGTCGACGATGTGGCCGAGCTCTCGCGGGCCGAGGCCGGGATTGATCGGGACGACCGCCACGCCGGCGGCGAGCGCCCCCACGACCGCGATCGCCAGCTCGAGCGTGGGCTCGGCCCATACCGCGACGCGGCTCGCGCCCTGCAACTCCTGGGCGGTGGCGGCGCCGGCGCCGGCGAGCTGTTCGTAGGAGACGGCCGCGTCCCCGATACGGATCGCCTCGCGGCCGTCGGGGTGCGTCAGACTAGGAAAAATAGGTTCTGTCATGCCTCGTTGCGCTCGCTATACTCTCTGAAGTATTGAATCCATACCGCATTTGAGGAGTTTTCGACGATGAGCCCGTCCGGAGCGGAAGTCCTCCGACAGATTAAGAGCCGTATCGACGAGGTCGATCCCGCGGTCGTGCACGAGCAGGTCGGCAACGGTGCGGTGATCGTCGACGTCCGCGAGCCCGAGGAGTGGTCGGCCGGGCACATCCCCGGCGCCGTCCACGTGCCCAAGAGCTACCTCGAGTCGCGCATCGAAGGCGCGGTGCCTGATCGGTCTGATCACGTCGTCCTGTACTGCGCGTCGGGCAATCGCTCGGTCTGGGCAGCTCGCACGTTGATCGAAGACCTGGGCTACGAGAACGTCGAGTCGATGACCGGTGGCTTCACGCTTTGGAAGGATCGCGGTTACGAGGTTGCGACGCCCCGCACGCTCACCGCCGAGCAGCGCGAGCGCTACTCGCGCCACCTGCTTCTGCCCGAGGTCGGTATGGACGGTCAGCAGAAGCTGCTCGACGCGAAGGTGCTGCTCCTGGGCGCCGGCGGGCTCGGTTCCCCGGCGGCCTTGTATCTGGCCGCAGCCGGTGTCGGCACGCTCGGGATCGTCGATAACGACGAGGTCGACCTGTCGAACCTGCAGCGCCAGGTGATCCACTCGACCGAGCGGATCGGCGTGCCGAAGGTCGATTCGGCCGAGCAGACGATCACCGCCCTGAATCCGGATGTCAAGGTCGAGAAGTACTCGCTGCGGTTAGGCCCCGAGAACATCATGGACGTGCTCCCAGGGTGGGACATCGTCGTCGATGGCCTCGACAACTTCCCGACCAGGTATCTGCTGAACGACGCCTCGGTGCGGCTGGGAACCCCGGTGGTGTCGGCCGCGATCCTCGGATTCGAGGGCCAGCTGTCGGTTTTCAAGCCTTACGACGGTCCGTGCTACCGGTGCCTGTTCCCGGTTCCGCCGCCGGCCGAGCTCGCGCCCTCTTGCGGGGCGAACGGCGTGCTCGGGGTGCTCCCCGGCACGATGGGCCTGCTGCAGGCGACGGAGGTCGTCAAGCTGATCCTGGGCGAGGGCGACCCGCTCGTCGGGCGGCTGGTGATGTATGACGCGCTCGCGGCGACCACGACCGAGGTCAAGGTCCGGCGCGACCCCGACTGCCCGATCTGCTCGCGGCACCCGGAGGCGATCTCCGACGAAGAGCTCGGCGTGTTCCCTGACTACGAGGCGTTTTGCGCCGGGGCGCACTAGGGTTCGTGTCTGAAATGGCGACGGTTCGGATTCCACCTGTCCTGCGCGCCGCGGTCGGCGGCGAGAAGCAGCTGAGCGCCTCCGGCTCGTCCGTGGGCGAGGTGCTGCGCTCGGTGGCCGATTCGCATCCGGATACGCAATCGCAGCTGTTCGCATCCGACGGCGGGCTCAACCGGTACGTCAACGTGTACCTGAACGACGAGGACGTGCGCGTGCTCGACGGGCTCGACACGTCGGTCGGCGACGGCGACACGCTCGTGATCCTGCCGGCGATGGCCGGCGGCGCTCGCTGATCGCACGGTCTGAGAACCGATAAACGCACACTCGCCGTCCCTCGGGGGCCGAATGCATATTCGTGCCGCTATGGCAACGACAGTCGCCCACTCGAGCCGGGCAGCTCGCCGAGCGCGCGGTTGTCGGCGCTGATTTCCGACGCATCGGGATCGGGGGCCGTGGGGGAGAGCGTCCGGACGGCTCGGGAAGTTTTCGCAGCACCCGGCGTCCCTAGTCGTAGAGGTGGCCGCCCCCGCAAATACGCTCGCATTCGAGCCGCCCCTGGCGGCGCTGCGCGTTGCCCTCGGATCCTCACGTGGCTCTGCTACGCATCGGATCCTGCGTCCTCGCGCAACGTCCACCAGTGGACCCTCTTGGCGCGGCCGTACTTACGGGGACGACCACCACACCCACGACTGAAGGGAGCCGGAGGATGCCGAATCGACTTACGCGTGCCCGCGGCCGGACGGTGATTGCGGGCGCCGTCGTCGCGGCCATGCTCGCCGTGGCGGCGGTGGCGATCGCGAGGACGTTCACGTTGAACGTCGCCAAGAACGCGACGGTCACGAACATGACCACGATGGTGACCAAGCACGAGAACATCGGGGTCAACGGGAAGGGGTTCGCGGTCTACTGGCTGAGCGGCGACTCGAAGTCCCACCCGAAGTGCACGCAGGCGAACGGGTGCTTCAGCTTCTGGCCGCCGGTGACGGCTAAGTCGGCCAAGGCGCTCAGCAAGGCATCGGGCATCAAGGGCAAGCTCACGAGCTGGAAGCGCGACGGGTTCACTCAGGCCGTGCTAGGTGGGCATCCGATCTACACGTTCGCGCCCGACACCAAGAGGCACGATGCCACCGGCGAGGGAGTAGTCGGCTTCGGCGGCACCTGGCACGTCGTGACCGCGTCCGGTAGCAGCGGCGCTTCGGTCTCGCAGTCCGGCCAGAGCACGGGCAGCTCGAACCCGACCCCGGCTCCGTACCAGTATCCGCCCGGTTACTAGGCGCGGCTGAGCAGTCGAGGCGGGCCGCCAACACGGGCAGCCCGCCTCGCTACACTTCCTGAAGCGATGGCGGCTGAGCGCCTCGAGAACAAGCCCTGCGGGGGCCGGTATGGCGACATCGTCCAGGCGATCGGCCACACGCCCCTGGTCGAGCTCAAGCGGCTCAGCCCGAAGCCGGGCGTGCGGCTGTGGGCGAAGTTGGAATCCCGTAACCCGACCGGCTCGGTCAAGGACCGGGTCGCCCGCGCGATGATCGAAGACGCCGAGGAAAAGGGGCTGATCCGGCCGGGTCAGACGATCCTCGAGCCGACGTCGGGGAACACGGGCATCTCGCTGGCGATGATCTGCAGCCGCAAGGGCTACCCGGTCAAGGTCGTCATGCCCGAGAACGTGACCCGCGAGCGCACCGAGCTGCTGCGGATGTACGGGGCCGAGATCGTCTACTCCGAGGGCTCCAAGGGCTCCAACGGCGCCGTCGAGCTGGCCCTCGACATGGCCGAGAAGGATGCCTCGTATTACATGCCCTACCAGTACGGCAACCAGGCCAACCCGGGCGCCCACTACAACGGGACCGCACTCGAGATCCTCGAGGAGCTCGACGAGGTCGCCGCGTTCGTGGCCGGGCTCGGAACCGGCGGCACGCTGATGGGCAACGGGCGCCGGCTCAAGGAGGAGCTCGGGGACTCGGTGAAGATCGTCGCGGCCGAGCCGATGCAGGGCGAGCCGGTCCAGGGGCTGCGGTCGCTTGAGGACGGCTTCATCCCGCCGATCATCGATCTGTCGCTGCTCGACCGGAAGATCTTCGTCACAAACACCGACGCGATCGTGTTCACGCGCAAGCTGCTCGACGAGGAGGGGCTGTTCGTGGGCGTCTCGAGCGGGGCGATCGCGCGCGTGGCCCTGCGGATCGCGAACGAGCTCGACGAGGGCAATGTGGTGTTCCTCGTCGCCGATGACGGCTGGAAGTACTTCTCGTCCGGCATCTACACCCGTCCCATCGAGGAGATCGAGAACCTGGACTCCACCGTCTGGTGGTAGTCCGAGTTGTGGGCCGGCGCGGCCGGGCGTAGACGCGTAGACGTGCGATGGTGACCGAGGACCCGGAGGGCGAGCCCTCCTCGCGGCGGAACGTGCTGCTGGCGGCCGGCGCCGTCGTCGCCGGCGCGGTGCTCACCGGTTGCGGGGGTCAGTCGATCAAGCAGCAGGTGCACAACTCGCAGCCGGCGCTCACGACTGACGTCGACCTGCTCAACCACCTGCTTCATCTCGAGCACGTCGCGATCGCCGCGTACACCGCGGGCATCCCGCTGCTGGCGCAGCCCACCGCCAAGGCGGGCCAGCTGTTCCTGAACGACGAGCTGTCCCATGCCGGCGACCTCGCCGGGCTCGTCCGGGAGGCGGGGGGCAAGCCCGTCAAGCCCGCTCCGAGCTACGGCCTCGGTCATCCGCGCAACAGTGAGCAGGTGCTGATGCTGCTGCACTCGGTCGAGAATGCGCAGATCGCTGCCTATCTCCACGCGATCCAGCAGCTCGAGCCGGGCGTGGTCAAGCAGCAGGTCGCCTCGATCCTGGCCAACGACGCGCAACACGTGGCGGTCGTGCGTGCCGCGCTCGGGCGAACGGCGATCCCGTCAGCGTTCGTAAATGGCCGGGACTGACGATGGCCTCGGGATCAACCAGGCGACAGGTGGTGGTGGGTGCGCTCGCGGCGGCAGGGAGCGCGGTCGGGTTCGCGGCGGTCGGAACGGATACGGCCATCGCCGCCGACACGCCGACGGTCACCGACCCGGAAGCCTTGTCCAAGGCGCTCGCGGTCGAGCGGCTGATGGTGCTCGCGTACCGCCGAGTCCTGACCTCGGGGGTGCTCGAACCCGACATCGAGCGGGCTCTGGCGCCTTACCTGACGCACGAGATCCAGCACGTCACCGCCGTCGCGGGTGCGCTGAAGGCGATCGGGGTCACCGCGACCACCACGCAGCTCGACCATAAAACCGCCAGCGACCTGCTGTCGAAGCACAACATTCCCATCAGCCTCAGCGACCTGCATTCGCAGAATGACGCCATGCGGTTGCTGGTCGATCTGGAGTCGGTCGCCGAGGGTGTGTACTTCACCGCGCTCAAGACGCTCAGCACCCAGCCTCTCCAGCGCCTGGCCGCGCAGATCATGGCGTGCGAGGCCCAGCATTGGACGGCGGTGAGCGGCTTGCGGAATCCTGGCCAGTACGTGAAGGCGGTCCCGTGGCCGTTCGTGACCGGCAGCAGCTGAGCACGTCCAGGAGCGCACGACCTGCCTTGGTAGCCTCGAACCGACCGTGAAGATCGCGAAAGACCTATACGAGCAGATGATCGCCCACGCCCGCGAGGAGGCGCCGAACGAGTGCTGCGGCATGGTGGGATCGAGCGACGGCCATGCGGTCGAGGTTTATCGCGCCATCAATGCCGAGGCCAGCCCGTTGCGGTTCCGGATCGATCCCGAGGAGCAACTTGAGCTGCACAACAAGATCGAGGACGCCGGGCTCGACCTCGGTGCGATCTACCACTCACATACGCGGACCGCGCCGAAGCCGTCGCAGACCGACATCAACTTCGCCAAGCTGTGGCCCGGCGTCCTGTGGATCATCGTCGGGCTGGACCGCGGCGAGGCCGAGGTCCGGACGTGGCGGATCGAGGACGGGCAGGTATCTGACGCCGAGCTGGTCGTGGAGTGAGGACGATGGGCAAGCGCGTCGTCGGAACTGACGAGCTCGTCTGCCCGGCTTGCGGCGCGTCGTACCCGCCGGGCGAACGGTTCTGCGCGAGCTGCAAGCTGCCGCTCGTGTATGGCGGAGACAGCTCGCGCGAGATAGATCCGGTCAGCGAGAGCCACGAACGCGCCCGGAAGATCAAGCCGCAGCTGACCGAGGGTCCGCTCGTGAAGGTCGCCTACGCCCGCAACCAGGCCGAGGCCGAGTTCATCCAGGGGCTGCTCCTCGAGGAGGGCGTGCCGAGCATGCTGCGCCGGAGCGCCGGCTTCGACGTGCCGGACTTTCTCGCCGCCGGGCCGCGCGACGTGCTTGTCCCGGGGGCCGCGGTGGCGACCGCCCGCGAGGTGTTGCTGCAGGGCGAGTTGATCTCCGGCGAGCCGGTGCCGCGGGTGGTGGCGCCGGCGCGGCTGCTGGTCGGGTTGCTGGTGGCGCTTGCGATCGGTGCGCTCGTCGTCTGGCTCGCGAGCGCGATCCTTCACTGACCTCAGGCGGCGGCCGCCATCCTCCCGAGATGGTCGCGCCACGCCGCCTCGATCGCGGCTGGCGACTCACCGCGGAACGCCTCGCGGAGCGCGGCCCGTCGCCCCCGCGGGTGGAGCCGGCACGCCATACGGGCGGCGGTTGGCTCGCCCTGCTCGCGGACGACCAGATCGATCAGCGTGCCGCCGAGCAAGGGGGCGTCCCTGACGCCGGGGGGAAACGCCGGTCGGCGTCCCTCGCGTAGGCGTCGCGCGATCGCCGGGCGCGCGTGCGCGGTCTGGCCGCCGAACCAGCGCGCGGCGCCTTCGATCAGCCACGCCCATCGCAGCTCGGCGCGGACCCGCCGAGGCGTCGTGCGCAGCGGCACGTCCGGGTTGTTCTCGACGATCACGCGGCGCGCGTAGAGCGTCGACGCGGTCGCGGCGAGCATCTCGCGCGACCCGGGCACGCTCGAGCCTCGGGCGTCAAGCACGTCGGGACGCACGACGTGGAGCTCGTCGCGCCCCGACCAGCCCGCGACATACCGGCGCGCCGCGGGGGCGGCGGCGATCCACGTGAGCGGCACCATCGGACACGCGATCGACAGCGACACGACGCCCGAGTGGAACACGACCGACATTCCGTCGACCGTCTCCGGGAAGTGCTGGGCCAGGTACTCGCGCGTGCGCTCGAGCGAGTGCAGAACCCGATCTACGTCATCGGCATGGGTCGACTCGTGTCGCGCCCGGAACGACGGCGACGTCGACTCGACCCATGCCACCTGACGTTGTTCGGTTGAAAGCGGTTGAGCGGACCGCCGTGGTCAGACCAGGACCGGCTCGCGATCCGAGGCGATCGAGGCGATCTCCTCGGAGGCACGCTCGAACTCGTCGTCTGACAGCACTGGGGTGCCCTCAAACGGCAGATCGCGCGTCAGCTCGAGCCACGAGCGGCACCCGCCGTACTCGTCGCGCACCTTGACGGTCACCGGTCGCGGGATGCGGTAGGTCCGGAGCAGGATCACGTGCAGCGGATGGCGCCGCTTCCACGCGAGGCGCTTCTCGGCGTAGTCGCTCGTCCACACGTAGAACGGGGACAGCGCGTCGACCGTGCGCCGGTCGGTGATCGTGTAATGAGCGGCCACCTCGGCCCAGGCCCGGATTCGGACGCGGTCCGGCTGCGGGATCTCCCGGTTGCGCCGCAACGCGTGGGGAGACGGCTCGCCATCGCTCCAGACGCCCTCTTCGAGCGCCCGGGTCAGCTCCGGTTGATGGGATTCCCGCACCAGGTCCGAACACTGATGGTCGAACGTGGGGTACAGGAAGAAGCGGTCGTAGTCCAGCTGGAAGTGCTTGTCGGGCTCGCGAATGCCGCCCTTGCGGAGAGTCAGGAGCTGCTCTCCCTCGGCAAGGGCCCGCACAGTCACGGCCCATTCTTTAAAAGCAATCGGCATGTGGAAATAAGAGGGAAACGGGGGATTGAACGAAAAGAAACCCGTGCGCGGCACGCAGTGCAAGTGCGGCACAGGAGGACGTGATTGTACGCGAGAGTTGGCAAATCGCCAAATGCCTCCGCAAATCAGTGAGATTGCTGTAGGCGTCTCACGCCGAACTCGTGCTGGGTTGAAAACCCACCACCCGATGTGTGCGAATAGCCACGAACACGGGACATCCGCGCGTTCCGTTATCCCCTGTGGCCAATTGTGAAACCGGTTCCAGAAGATTGGCCGCGTATCGAACAACCCGGCGGATGCCGAACTTCGGGGAGCTTGTGCGTATCTGCACCAGCTAGCAAGCTAGCGCCATGCGGGCGGGCCTACCCTGCGCGGCCGTGGCCGCCGCCGCCGGGGGTCTCGATCCGGAGCCGCTGGCCCGCGTCGAGCCGTCCGATCGCCTTCGCCGGCAGCTCCTCCCCGTCGAGCAGGTTTCTTCCGAGAGCTCCGTCCGAGCCTCCGTCGGCCCCACTCGGACGGTGGCGCCGGCGCTCGGTGATCAGCGAGTAGTGGAGCGGCGCGAGCGCCTCGAGTTCGCGAATCACCCCGCATCCCCCGTGGAACGCTCCATCCCCGCCTGACCCGCGGCGCAGAGCGTACTCGATCATCCGCATCGGGAACTCGAGCTCGAGCGCCTCGATGGGGGTGTTCAGCGTGTTGCTCATCGCCACGTGCACGCCGCTCGGGCCGTCCGCGTCCGGGCACGCGCCCTGCCCGCCGCCGATCGTCTCGTAGTAGACGACATCCTCACTCCCGAGCGTGACGTTGTTCATCGTCCCTTGTCCGAGCGCACGCCCGAAGGCGCGCATGACCACGTCGGCCACGCGCGAGGACGTCTCGACGTTGCCGCCGACGACCGCGGCCGGCGAACGCGCGTTCAGCAGACAGCCGACGGGGGCGATTACGTCAACCGGCCGGTAGGCCCCGGCACTAGGTGGGATGTCGGGATCGGTGAGCACGCGGATCGCGAAGTAGCACGCCGAGCGCGTCACGGCCAACGGACAGTTCAGGTTGCCGTCGTGCTGATCGGCGGTGCCGGCGAAGTCGAGCGTGAGGCGGTCGCCCTCGACGGTGGCCTCCAGCACGATCTCGAGATCGCCCTCGCGCGCCTCGAGCACGTCGCGCGCGGTGTAGGTACCGTCCGGGAGCTCGCCGATGCAGGCGCGGGTCCGCCGCTCGGCGTAGTCGAGCACTTCGCCGAACGCCTGCGCGAGCTTGTCGGCGCCGTACCGCTCGCGCAGCTCGAGCAGACGCCGCGAGCCGACGCGCCCGGCGGCGAGCTGGGCCCTGAGGTCAGCCCGGCGCTGATCGGGCTGTCTCATCTGGGCGCTCAACTCGGCGATCGCGTCCTCATCGAGCACGCGCGGAGAGATCACGACACCCTCGTCCTCGATCCTGGTGCTGTCGGCTGGCATCGAGCCGGGGGTCGGCCCGCCGACGTCGGCGTGGTGAGCGCGGCTGGCCGCGAACGCCATCACCTGGTCACCGGCAAACACCGGTGTGACCACGGTGATGTCCGGCAAATGCGTGCCCCCGGCGTACGGGTCGTTCAGGATCCAGCTGCGGTCAGGTGCGTGCTCCTCGTCGAGGATCGCCGCGACCGCTGCCGGCATCGCGCCGAGGTGCACCGGGATGTGCTCGGCCTGCATCACCATCTCGCCCCGCGGGTCGAACAGTGCCGTGGAAGCGTCGCGCCGCTCCTTGATGTTCGCGGAGTGGGCGGACCGGATCAGGACCGCACCCATCTCCTCGCACACGGCCCGGAGGGCGCCGGTCAGGACCTGAAGCTCGACCGCGTCTAGCACGAGAATCGACCCCGGGGAGATTCTCGGACGGAATCGGCGCCAGCCGATTCCGCGAGCTCGACCGCATCGAGTTGCGAGCCGGTCATGCGATTCGCGTCGCCCGGATGGTGCCGGTGGCGTCGACCTCGGTGCTCCAGCCGGGCGGGACGAGGACGGTCGACTCGGGAAGCTCGACCACGGCCGGACCGTCGAACTTGGTGCCGGGGGCGGGGATCCCGCGGAGCACCTCGAGCTCGACGCGCTCGCCTTGAACCGTGGCCTCGCGCGTGGAGCGCTCGACGTCCTGTTCGCCGTCGTCGCCGGCGAGCTCGACGTCGACGCCCTCCGCGGTGGCGGTCACCCGGATCGTCACGAGCTCGAGCTCCTGCTCGTCGTCGCGGTAGCCATACCGCTCCTCGTGTATGGCCTCGAACCCGGCGCGCAGCTCATCGGGGTGGGCGGTCGTCGAGCCGGCGATCGGGAGCTCGAACGACTGGCCCCGGTAGCGGAGCTCGTAGACGACCTGCAGCTCGGCGTTGCGTTCGTGCATCGCCTCGCGCGCTCGCTCTCCGAGCCGCTGTACCTCCGCCGCGATCGAGTCGGCGGTGAGCTCGTCGCCGGCGAGGAGGACGCTCCGTTGCACGTCACGCCGGCGCGGCGACACGACGAGCCCGAGCGCAGCGAGTACCCCCGACGCTCGTGGGCAGAGGATCTCGTCGATTCCGAGCTCGTCGGCGATCTGCGCCGCGTGAAGCCCACCCGCGCCGCCGAACGCCATCAGCGCGTACCGGCGGGGGTCGATCCCCCGCTGCACCGTGACGACCCGCAGCGCGCGGATCATCTCGGCTGCGGCGACGCGACGGATTCCTTCCGCGCACGCGGTGACGTCGAGGTCGAGTCGCTCGGCGAGTTTGCCCACCGCGTCTTCGGCGGCGGCGCGGTCGAGCTCGACGCCGCCTCCGAGCGCCGCGTCCGCGGACAGGTACCCGAGCACCAGGTTCGCGTCGGTGACCGTCGGTTCGGTCCCGCCGCGCCCGTAGCACGCGGGCCCGGGATCGGCGCCCGCCGAGCGCGGGCCGACCCGTAGCGCGCCGCCGCCGTCGCGCCACGCGACCGACCCGCCACCCGCGCCGACCGTATGAACCGCCAGCATCGGCAACGCCAGTGGGCGTCCCGCGACCTCTCCGCTGCTCCGCTCCTGGACGCTCCCGCCGTCGACCACGCACACGTCGCACGACGTTCCGCCCATGTCCAGGCAGAGCGCATCCTCGGCGCCTGCCTTGCGCGCCACGAATGCGGCCCCCGCTGCGCCACCGGCGGGTCCTGACAGAACGGTCCAGGAGGCATGCCCCGCAGCGGACTCGATGTCGATCAGCCCGCCGTTCGACTGCATGATCGCCGGCTCGGGGAGGCCGGCCGCGGACGAGCGCTCGACGAGCCGCCGCAGGTAGCGGCCGAGCAGCGGCGACAGCGCCGCGTCGATCTCGGTGGTGGCGGCTCGTTCGAACTCGCGGAAGGTGCCGACGACCTCGTGCGAGAGCGAGACGTGAGCGCCGGGGAGAGCTCGCGTCAGCGCTTCCGCGATCGCCTTCTCGTGGTCCGGGTGCCGGTAGGAATGGAGCAGCGCGACCGCGACCGCCTCGGGCTCCGCCTCGGCGACTCGTTCGGCGAGGTCATCGGCGGCGCTGGGTGTGAGCTCCCTGAGCGGACCGTCCGGCGTCGTCCGTTCGGGCGCGCCGAAGCGAAGCTCGTCGGGCGCGAGCGGCGCCGGCCGCGCCGCGCACAGCCGGTACAGCTGCGGCCGGTCCTGGCGGGCCAGCGCGATCAGGTCGGTGAAGCCCTCCGTTGCGACGAACGCGGTGCGGGCGCCGCGACCCTCGAGCAGCGCGTTGGTGGCCACGGTCATCCCGTGCGAGAAGCTCTCGACCTCGTCTGCGTTTGCGCCGGCCTTCGCCAGGGCCGCCTCGATCGCGGCCATGACGCCCTCGGACTGATCGTCGGGCGTCGTCGGCGCCTTCGCGGTGATCAGACGACCGTCGAGCGCGAGTACGGCGTCGGTGAAGGTCCCGCCCACGTCGACGCCGATCAGCATCGGCTGAACAGTACTTTCGGCGCGCCGTGGTGTGCGGGCGCGGTGCGCACGGGCCGGGAACCGTGACCCGCGCGGACCGCCCGGCCGGCGCGCATGGGCCCGAGGGCACATGCGGCGCGCGGCCGGCAACGCCGCTCAGATGCCGTCGCGACCCTCCCGCGGCCGCACACGGCGGCTAGGCTGCCAGCGGCGCCTCGAGCTCCTCGGTCTCCGCGAGGTGTTGATGCGACGGGCAGTACCCGTTGTGCGGCAACGGCATCCGTTGACACGGCGTGCCCTTGCGAGTGCTCGCCCGACACTGCAGCGGGTTGCCGTATGCGTCGAACCCGTTCTGCGGCATGCGGCGGAGAAACTCGTCCGCCAGCGTCAGATATCGCTGAATGACGGTCAGCACCCGGAGCTGCGACGTCATCGGGAAGTACCAGCGGATGTCATTGAACAACGTCCGCGATGGATGCGCGAAGTAGTGCCGGTCGGTCGCCAGACGTTCGACGGCCGCCTCGCACGCCTTCAGGACGCGCTCGTGATTCAGATGCAACCCGCCGTACGGGTCCTCGATGACCTCATCGGCAAGCTCACGGTAGATGGCTCGGCTGAACCGGTACATGTAGAACACCCACTCCTAGATCCGTGCCCCCGCCAGGGCGGTCTTGGTAAGCGCAGAGCGGTGCTACCCGGGGTGTGTGAAGTTACGGCCGCGTCAATTATTAAGTTGACGTTAAGTTGGCAACCGCGCGCACTCACCCTCGGAATCCGATTGCCCGGATTCCGTACCGGCCGACTGTCAAGATTGCCAGGATTCCGGAGCGCTGGCCTGTGACCCTCGGCGGCCCGAGTCGCTCAGTCCCAACCTTGAAGTACCGGATCCCCGCCTGCGCCGATCGTCACGTGGACGCCGTCGAACCGCGGGTCGCGGTCGGGGAAGTCACGCCGCTGGTGCGCGCCGCGGCTCTCGGTCCGAGCGAGCGCGCAACGAGCGATCAGCCGGACGAGCGGATGCGGATCGCCGGCCAGCTCTTGCAGGCCTGGCCCGTCGCGCTCGAGGCCCGCGTTGCGCCACAGTGCTTCGCGGCTGACCGGCGAGATGGGCGCGAGAAGGTCGGCGTCGGGTCGCGGGGGACCCAGCCGCGCGACCGCCACGGGATCGGGGCCGGGGTCGCCGACCGCTGAGCACGCCGCTCGAGCGCCGAACACGAAGCACTCCGTCAGCGAGTTCGACGCCAGCCGGTTGGCGCCGTGAAGACCCGTGCACGAACACTCGCCGACGGCATACAGACCCGCGAGCGACGCGCGCGCGTTGATGTCGGTCGCGATCCCACCCATCATGTAGTGAGCCGCGGGCGCGACCGGGATCAACTCGCGCTCCGGGTCGATCCCGGCCTGGCGCAGCGCGGTGACGACGTTCGGGAACAGGGCGGGGTCCACGTCGCGCATGTCGAGGTCCACCGACGGCGCCCCTGTGAGCGCCATCTGCCGCTGCACGGCCCGGGCGACCTCATCACGTGGTGCGAGCTCGTCGACGAACCGCTCGCCGGCCGCATCGAGGAGCCTGGCTCCCTCGCCGCGGATCGCCTCGGTCACGAGGAAGCCGTCGGCGCCGTTGCCGACCACGGCCGTGGGATGGAACTGGACCAGCTCGAGGTCCGCGAGCACCGCGCCGGCCGAGGCAGCCAGCAGCAGCCCCCCGCCGACGGCGACGGATGGGTTGGTGGTACGCGACCACAGCGCCGCGGCGCCGCCGGTCGCGAGTACGACCGCGCCGCTTGCGATCGCGCGACCGTCGTCGAGTCGAACCCCGAGGCACCGACCATCGACTTCGATCACCTCGACGACTCGCCGCCCCTCGAGTACGTCGATGTCCGGATCCTCGGCGACGATGGCGCTCAGCTGCCGGACGAGCCGCCGCCCGGTCGCCGCCCCGCCGGCGTGCACGATCCTCCGGCGCGAGTGCCCTCCCTCCAGGCCGAGTGCGAGGCGGCCGTTCCGATCGGCGTCGAAGCGCACGCCTAAGCGGGTGAGGTCGGCCACCGCGTCCGGTGCCTCCTCGCACAGGACGCGGGCCGCGGACTCGCGCACGGCTTGGCGGCCGGCAATGATCGTGTCGCGCAGGTGGCGCTCGGGGCTGTCGTCGGCGGAAACCGCGGCCGCCAGCCCGCCCTGCGCCCACCAGCTTGAGGACTCGGCCAGCGGCGTCGCGGATACAAGCGTCACGCTCGCGCCCTCACGGGCGGCGCACACGGACGTGTACAACCCGGCGGCGCCCGCGCCCACCACCGTCACCTGACCGGCAAGAAGCTCCACGTGGCCCGATACCGTACCCCGATGCCGTCAGCGCCCGTCTGGCTCGAGCATCCGTCCTCGCTGCTGCACGAGACCGGACCGCATCCGGAGCAGCCGGCGCGGATCACGGCGATCGAGCGCGAGCTGGCGGCGCGCGACTGGCTCGGGTTCGAGAGGGTGATGTCCCCGGCGATCGATCAGGCGCTCCTGCACGCCGTCCACCCCGAGTTCTACGTCGCCGCGATCGCACGCGTATCCGCGGACGGCGGCGGCTATCTCGACGCTGACACGGTCATGAGCCGGGGGTCGTTCGAGGCCGCTCTGCATGCGGCGGGAGGAGCGGTCCGCATGGTCGACCTGCTGCTCGACGGCGACGCGCCGTACGGGTTCAGCGCTCACCGCCCCCCTGGTCATCACGCGCTGCGCGAACGCGCCATGGGGTTCTGCCTGTTCAACAACATCGCGGTGGCCACCCAATACGCGCTCGATGCGCGGGGGCTCGAGCGGGTGATGATCGTCGACTGGGACGTCCATCATGGGAACGGGACCAACGACATCTTCCACGCGACCGACCAGGTGCTGTTCGTCTCGATTCACCAGTCGCCGCTGTATCCCGGCACCGGACCGGCTTCCGATGTCGGCTCCGGTGCGGGTCGTGGCTTCACGGTCAACCTGCCCGTGGCATCCGGCGCCGACGATCGGCTGTTCTGCTCGCTCGTCGATCACGTCGTCGTGCCGCTCGCACGGTCGTTCGAGCCGCAGCTGCTGCTGGTGTCGGCCGGATACGACGCCCACCGCGACGACCCGCTCGGATCGTGCGAGGTGACCGAGGAGGGCTACGCGGAGATGACGCGCTCGATCCGCGGCGTGGGCGAGGAACTCGCTGTCCCCGTCGGCTGCGTGCTCGAGGGCGGGTACGCGCTCGGGGCGCTCGCGAGGTCAGTGGCGGCGACGCTGGCCGCGTTGAACGGGCCATTGCCGGCGCCGACGCGGGACGCTTTCGACGAGGCCGCGCCGGTCGTCAGCCAGGCGCGGGAGCGGCTCGCCGAGTGGTGGCCGGCGCTCGAGTAGCGCCGTGACCGACCCGGTAAAGTTCCAATCAATGGATCTCACGTACTGAAGCCGCGCCCGTTTGTGCCGTCGCGTATCTGCGATGGCGCTGCTGCTCTCGTCGTTACGTGGAGGTCCTCTTGCCGTTTAGCCGTAGTCCCAGTCTCAGTCAAGCCACCACCGCCGTCTCGCTGCACGGCGTGGTCAAGCGTTTCGGCTCGGTGCTCGCCGTCGACGGGCTCGAGCTCGAGGTGCCGATGGGGCTCTGCTACGGCCTGCTCGGGCCCAACGGCGCCGGCAAGTCGACGACGATGCGGATCCTCACCGGCCAGGCCGTCGCAGACGGTGGTGGCACCGAGGTACTCGGGCATCGGCTGCCGGCCGAGTCGAAGCTTGCGCGGGCCCGTATGGGCGTGTGTCCACAGGAGAGCAACCTCGATGTCGACCTCGGCGTGCGCGACGTGCTCGAGGTGTTCGCGCGCCTCTATCGGGTCCCTTCGCGCGACCGCGCGGCGGCGGTCGATCGCGCGCTTGCGCTCGCCGGCCTGCAGCAGCGGGCGAACGACCGGGCGACGAACCTGTCCGGCGGGATGCAGCGTCGGCTGCTGATCGCGCGGGCGTTGATCCACAGGCCCGAGCTCGTGCTGCTTGACGAGCCGACCGTTGGACTCGATCCTCAGATCCGCCAGGAGCTGTGGTCGCTGATCCTCACGCTGCGCGACGAGGGCGCGACGGTGCTGATGTCGACCCACTACATCGAGGAGGCCGAGCGGCTCGCCGACCGGGTGGCGATCATGGCCGCCGGTCGCGTCGTCGCCGAGGGCTCGCCGGCCGAGCTGATCCTCGCCCACGCCGGCCGGGAAGTCGTGGACGTCCACGCGTCCGCGGCGGAGCTGTCGGAGCTCCGGTCGCGCGCGGGCGACGCTGGGCTGCCGACGCGCCACTCGGGGCCGTCGCTGACGTACCTGCACGCCGACTCGCTGAATGGACGGGTGCCGGCGGGTGTTCGCCGGAGCGCGACGCTCGAGGACGTGTTCGTCCGGCTGACCGGGGACTACGTCGAATGAGCCGCATCCGGGCCTCGCGGATCGAGATGCCTGCGCTCGTGGCGGTGTGGGTGCGCGAGTGGATCGTGTTCAGCTACTTCTGGCGCACGCGAACCTTCGCCGCCGTAGTGGAGCCGGTTATCACGCTGCTCGCGTTCGGCTTTGGCTTCGGCAAGCTCGTCTCGCGCGTCGACGGCATCCCCTACATCCAGTTCGTGGGAACCGGCGCGGTTGCGACCGCGGTGCTGTTCAGCGCGGTGTTCTCCGCGATGTTCGACTCGCTTTACAAGCGGCGCTACCAGCGCGTGTACGACGCGATGCTGGCCGCACCCGTGGACGTCGACGAGATCGTCACCGGCGAGGTGCTGTTCATCGGCACGCGCGCCGGCATCTACGGCGTCGCCCCGCTGCTCGTCGCGTTCATCTTCGGTCTGCAGCCGGAGCCCGCGATGCTGCTCGTCCCGCTGATCGGCGTGCTGACCGGAATCGGCTTCGCCGCGCTCGGGATGTGGTTCGCGGCGATGGTGAGCACGTTCGACGGCTTCAGCTACGTGATCAGCGGGGTGATCACACCGCTGTTCCTGGTCGCCGGCACGTTCTTCCCGCTGAACCGGATGCCGGAGTGGCTTCAGTCCTTGGCCCAGCTGAATCCGCTCTATCACTGCGTCCAGCTGGTCCGGGACTGTGCGTTCGGCCTGGATCCACTCGCCGACCTGGCGCATGTGGGCGCGCTGTGCGCGTTCGCGGTGCTCGCCTGGTGGCTCGCGGTCTGGCGGACGCGCGCGAAGCTGATCGTGTGAGTCAGCGGCCGAGCGCGGCGCGCCACGCGGTCACGACGTCCAGGGCCATCCGATCGGTCGAGAACCGCTCGGCGGCGTGCCGCCCGCGAATCCGAGGGTCGTCTTTCGCGAGGTGTGGTGCGAGCGCGTCTCGCCAGGCGGCTTCGTCGAACGGCGCGCAGTAGGTCCCTTCGATCCCGCTCAGCGCGGCCGGGTGGATCCCGACCGGTGTGGCCAGCACTGGGACGTCGCACGCGAGCGCCTCCAGCGCGGCCAGCCCGAACCCTTCTCGCTCGGACGGGACGAGCACCGCGTTTGCGGCATTGACGAACAGAGGGACGCGGGCCCGGTCGACATGTCCGAGCGTGAGCAGCCGGACGTCGCCGGCGACCGCGAGGGCGCGGTCGTAGCGTTTCTCGGGCCGGCCAGGGTCGGCCGGGAACAGCAGGATGGGGGCGTCGCGGTCGAGCCCGAGCGCGGCACGCGCGTCCGGCCGCCGGATCGGGCGGAAGCGATCGACGTCGACGCCGATCGGGAGCACCGCGCTCCGCCCGCGCAGGGCCCATCGGGGGATCTCGCTTCGGAGCGGCTCGGACACGCTGGCGACCAGGTCGAGGAACGGCAGCGCCGCCAGCGTGATCGCTCGGGAGCGGGGATGGGCGAGGTCCGTGCCGTGGAGCGTCACGGCCCGGACGGAGCCGCGCGCGGCGAACGCCGGCCACGCGGTGAGTCCGTAGTGGGCGTGCACGACGTCGAACCTGTCGTGGCCGTGGCGGCGACGAAGCTCCGCAGCAGCGCGGCCGTATGAGTCCAGACGGCCCGGCGAGAATGAGAACACCTCGACCTCGACGCCCTCGATTCGGCGGAGCGCGTCGACCTGATCTCGGACGAAGCCTCCGAGCGCCGGCCAGTCGGGGGTCGGGTACATGTTCGTGACGATCAGCGCTCGCATGGACGCGGCGAGCGTAGCGGCCTGCGTCCGCAGATCCGGGTCGCATTCGAGCGACCGGGACCTGCGGCGAGGACCGCCGGCTGGCGGCTCTGACACCATGCGCCGCGATGGCCCCTGTTCGCGAGCAACCGGTCGGCGTATTCGATTCCGGCGTCGGCGGGCTGACGGTCCTGCACGAGCTGCTGGTCTCGCTGCCCGCGGAGGACTATCTGTACCTGGGCGACACCGCCCGGTTCCCTTACGGCGACCGCACGCAGGGGGAGCTCGAGGCGTTTTCGGTCGAGATCGCCGAGCATCTGCTCGCCGCCGGATCGAAGCTGCTCGTGATCGCGTGCAACTCGGCGAGCGCGGCGGCGCTGGAAGCCGTCGAGCGGCACGTGCGGACAAGCGGTCGGGACGTCGACGTGATCGGCGTGCTCAAGCCCGCCGCTCAGGTGGCGGTGGTCGCTAGTCACACGGGGCGGATTGGCCTGCTCGCCACCCCCGCCACCGTTCTGAGCGGCGCGTACGAGCGGGCCGTCGCCGACGCGGATCCGCACGTGCACCTCGAGAGCGTCGCCTGCCCGGATCTCGCGCCGATCATCCAGGGCGGGTTTCCGTTCGACGAAGCGGTGGTGGCGACCGTGCGCGGATACTGTGTGCCGCTTCGCGATGCCCAGGTCGACACTGTGATCCTCGGCTCCACGCATTACCCGCTGTGCGCGGCGATCCTGCAACGCACGCTCGGTCGCGGGGTCACGCTGGTGTCCGCCGGCATCGGGGTCGCCCGCAGCGTCGAGCGCGCGCTCGCCTCGCGCGGGTTGCTGAATCCTCGGGAAGGCGAGGGGAGCTATCGGTTTGAGTGCACGGGCGACGCCGAATCGTTCCGGACGGTCGGGACGCGGTTCCTGCAGATGCCGCTCGGCGAGGTCGTCCACGTCGACCTGCGGGCTCGGGAGGCAGCGTGACGCTGGAACGGAGCTACGGTCGGGCCGCCAATGCGCTCCGGCCGGTGTCGATCGAGCCCGGTTTCGTCCGCACTGCGACTGGCTCCGCGCTGATCTCGATGGGGGAGACGCGCGTGATCTGCACCGCATCGGTCCAGGCAAGCATTCCGCGCTGGCTCGCCGGATCGGGCCGCGGATGGGTGACGGCCGAATACGGGATGCTGCCCGCCTCCACCGGGGAGCGCAAGCAGCGCGACATCACCCGAGGCAAGGCGGACGGCCGCTCGATCGAGATTCAGCGCCTGATCGGGCGCTCTCTCCGCGGCGTCGTCGATTTCGAGATGCTGGGAGAGCGGACCGTGTACATCGACTGCGACGTGCTGCAGGCCGACGGCGGCACTCGGTGTGCGTCGATCACCGGCGGGCTGGTCGCGCTGCAGCTCGCGTGCCAGCGGCTGATCGCCGAGGGTGCGCTCGATCGAGCCCCACTGACGGGCACGGTCGCAGCCGTGTCGTGCGGAATCGTCGACGGCGTGCCACTGCTCGACCTCGACTATCGCGAGGACTCTTCGGCCGAGGTAGACGCCAACGTCGTGATGACCGGGGACGGGGGCCTGGTCGAGGTGCAGGCGACCGCCGAGCGCACGCCGCTGTCCCGCGCCCACTTGGACGAGCTGCTGGCGCTCGCGGCCGGCGGGATCGCCGAGCTTCGCGCGTTGCAGGACGCCGCGGTCGCAGCGGCCGCGAGCTGAGATGACCGCGGATACTCCGTCCTCTGGCCGGTCGGTCGTGCTTGCCACCAGAAACGCGCACAAGGTCATCGAGATGAAGCGGCTGCTCGAGCCCGCCGGGATCGAGGTCGAGCCGCTGCCCGAGGAGGTCGAGCTCCCCCCCGAGGACGGGTTGACGTTCGCGGACAACGCGATGGTGAAGGCGACCGCCGCGGCGACCGCCACGGGCCGGCCGTCGATCGCCGACGACTCGGGTGTCGAGGCAGCGGCGCTCGGTGGCGCACCTGGCGTTCGTTCGGCGCGGTTCGCCGGACCGAATGCGACCGACGAGCAGAACCTTGAGAAGCTCGTGCTCGAGGCGCCCGCGGACAGCCGGCTGCGGTACGTGTGCGCGCTCGCGTACGTCAATCCGGAGACCGGCGAAGAGCGGGTGTTCTTTGGCGACTGCCGCGGGCGCCTCGCCCGCGTGCCTGCCGGGGCGAACGGATTCGGCTACGACCCCGTGTTCGTCCCCGATGCCACCGGGGACAACCGGACAATGGCCGAGCTCGACGACGCCGACAAAGATGCGATCAGCCATCGCGGCCACGCGGTACGTGCGCTCACGAGATGGCTTCGCCCCTTCTCCAAGGGTTCATAACGCGCCAAAACCCCCCAATCGTGGGGAATTTGCCCTCAGGCGGCAGGGCGACGCGCATTTCGCGAAATCGGCCGGGGCTTCACCCACGTTGGCGACGGCCGCCCAAAGCGACCGGCTCGAAAAAACGACGCATATCGTCGCTTTCTCGAGCCGGATCAGACTGTTGCACCCGGCGAGCGGGCGGCGAGCACCCGCCGCTGGTGCCACGGCCGCTCCCGCCCGGCGGCACACGCCCGCGCGCCGACCGCCCGGCCCCGCACGCCCGGTTATCGACCGGAATCCGGGAAATAGCGCTAGAGCAGGTTGATTCCGGCCGCCAGCGCCACCGCGAACGTCACCGCCGCGTAGCCGTAATAGCCCTGGAGCACGAGGATCAGGACCACGACCAGACAAACTCCGACCGTTCCCAGCCAGGCCAGTCGACCGAGATCCACGGCCGTATTCTGACCGAGGTCCACGGCGTCATTGTCGCCGTCGTCGCCGACGTATGCGTCGGCCGTGTCGGGCGGTCGCTCGGGGCGGTCGGTGGTGGTCGTCGAATTACGCAAATTCCGGAAATCTGGCCGGTGTGACCGTGTTGGGCATCCTGCCGGCCGGGGAGAATGGCCCCGTTCCCCGGCAACGGCATCGCGCCCGCTGTCCGCGGCCCGTGTTAACGTCGGGAATTCCTACCACCTCGAAGGAGGGAGCAAGTGACCAAACAAGAATTTGTGGACCAGGTAGCGGATCGTGCCGGACTCAGCAAGAAGGATGCCGCCGACGCGGTCGACGCGTTCCTGGACACGGTCGAAGACGCCCTCAAACGCGGAAGCGACGTGTCGTTCTCGGGGTTTGGCAAGTTCAGCGTCTCGCAGCGAAGCGCTCGCGAGGGACGCAATCCGGCGACCGGCGAGAAGATCCAGATCGCGGCTTCGCGCGTTCCGAGGTTCACGGCTGGGGCGGGCCTGAAGAAGGCCGTCAAGTAAGCACCGTGCTGGACGCTGGATGCTGCGGTCGCGAGCTGGATGCCGTGACCGTGGCGTCCATCGACGTCGCACGCGGGACCTCGTGACTCTCGCGCTGATCCGAGACGTATGCGGGACGCCGTGACCTTGGTGTCCACCGAACGCGAAGGCACACCGGCCGATCAAGGGCGCGAGGGTCTCACAAGCTTCGGCGATCGGCTGGCGGATCGTGTCGCCTCGCGCCGGTCGCAAATCGTGTTGGGTCTCGACCCCGATCCGGCGCGGCTGTGGCCGGACGCGATCCGCCGCGCCGACTCGCGTGCGCGAGCCGGTGACCCGGCCACCCGCGCCGCCCTGGCCGTCGCGGCGCATTGCGCACTCGTGATCGAGGCGACGGCGCAGGAGTGCGTCGCGGTCAAGCCCCAGGTCGCCTGCTTCGAGCGCCTCGGGGCCGCCGGATGGAGCGTCCTCGCCGAGACGGTGGCGCTCGCGCGGGATCACGGTCTGCTCGTGATCGCCGACGCCAAGCGGGGCGACGTGGACGTCACGGCGACGGCGTACGCACAGGCGTTCCTCGGCGAGACCCCGAGCCCGTACGGCCCGATCCCCGGGCTCGGGGCGGACGCGCTGACGGTCAACCCGCTGCTTGGAAGAGACTCGCTCGAGCCGTTCGTGACCACCGCGCGCGCCCATGGCCGGGGGCTGTTCGTGCTCGTGCGCACGTCGAATCCCGGCGCCGCGGACGTGCAGGAGCGAGCGCTCGCCGACGGATCCACGGTGAGCGCGCACATTGCGGACCTCGTGGCGGAGATCGGCGCGCCGGGCGTCGGCCACAAGGCCCTGTCTGACGTCGGCGCGGTCGCAGGCGCCACCGCACCCGAGCGGCTCGCCGCGCTCCGCGAGCGCATGCCGCACGCGGTTTTCCTGCTGCCCGGGGTCGGAGCCCAGGGCGGAAACGTCGAGGATCTGGCGCCGGCGTTCGCTCCCGGGCCGGCGGGGGGGCTGATCGCGGCCTCGCGCGGGATCGTGGCCGCGCACGAGCGCGCCGGCGGTGATCCGGCCACGGCCGCCGCGGGCGAGGCCGCCCGGCTGCGCGAGCTCGCGTGGCGCCTGGTGGCGTGAGCCCCACTCGCCGGCGCGTCAGCCTGATCCGCCGCCGCATGAGCGCCTTCACACCGGCGGGAGGTTCGTGCCCCGAGCGCAGGTATGATCGCCGGTGCGATGGTGGGGTGGAGGAACCCGGCGCGCTACATCGCGCCGCTCGCGCTGGCCGCGGCAGTCACCGCCACGTATCTGGTCGTCCACCACGCATTGATCGACAAGCACTCATCATCGACTACGACCACGGTGCAGACGACGAGCACCATCGCCCATGGTCACGGTCACTCGGGCTCGACGGCCTCCAAGGCGACGTTCTACATCGTCAAGCCGGGGGATTCGCTGTCGGGGATCGCGGACAAGACCGGCGTTCCGATCACCACGATCGAGGCCCTGAACCCGCACATCCATCCGAACAATCTCCAGCCCTCGCAGCGGCTACGGCTGCGGCGATGAGGTCGTCATGACCCGTCGGGTTGCCGCCGCGGCGGCGGTCTTCGCGGCGGTGCTCGCGGCCTGGGGCGCCGCGATCTCGCCGGCGTCCGCTGCCGTAAGCCCGACGCCGGCGCCGCCACATCTCGCCGTCCGCGCAGCCGCGCTCATCGAAGAGAGCAGCGGAGACCAGCTGTACGGCCGGAACGAGAGCGCGGAGCTCGCGATCGCGAGCACCACCAAGCTGATGACCGCGCTGGTCACGCTCCAGCACGCCCCGCTCGGCCGGGTGTTCGCCGATCCGGATTACATCCCGGCGTCCGAGGACTCGCAGATCGACCTCGATCCGGGTGAGCGGATGAGCGTCCGCGATCTCCTGACCGCGATGCTCCTCCCGAGCGCCGATGACGCCGCGGTGGATCTCGCCTACAACGTCGGCCACGGATCGGTCAGCCGGTTCCTCGGGATGATGAACGCGCAGGCGCGCGTCCTGAACCTGACCCACACGCACTACACGACCCCGAGCGGGCTCGACACGCCCGGGAACCACTCGAGCGCAAGCGATCTGGTGAACCTCGCGAGCTATCTACTGCAACACGAGCCGTTCTTCAGGAACACGGTGGCCCGGACGCGCGCCGTGCTCAGGACCGGAAACCACGTCCGCGCCGTAGTCAACCTGAATGACCTGGTCGCGCACTACTCATGGATCAACGGCGTGAAAACCGGGCACACGCTCGACGCCGGCTACGTGCTGGTTGCCTCGGGGACGCAAAACGGCATGACGCTGATCGACGCGGTGCTCGGCACCTCGAGCGAGGCCGCCCGCAACTCCAACGCGCTGGCGCTGCTCAACTGGGGGTTCGCGAACTTCGGCATGCGCACGCCGGTTCACGCCGGCGCGGTGCTCGCGAGGCCCGCGATCACAGGCGGGAAGCCAGGCGCGCATGCAAGGCTCCTCGCCGCCTCGTCGTACACGCACGTGTTCCCCAAGGCGGAGCAGGTCAGGCTTCGCGTCACCGCGCCGGCCCAGGTCACCGGTCCGATGCCGAAAGACGCCCGAGTGGGGTGGGTGGCGGTGGTCGGGGGACACCGGGTCGTGGCGCGCATACCGCTCCTCCTCGCCGCGGAGCTGCCCCAGATCAAGAAGGCGAAATCGATTGCGAGCGTGATGGTGGTATCCGTTACGCTGTTCGGACTTCTGGTGGCAGTGGGTGCGGCAATCGGGCTGACAATGTTTTGGCGCGAATGGGCGAGGGGAACGAGCGGCGGCAGGCCTCGGTCCACGAAGCCGCGATGATCATCACCGTCACCCTCAACGCCGCGCTCGACAAGACGCTGGAGGTGCCGAACTTCCGGGTTGGCCGCCGCCATCGGGCGGTCGAGCAGACGACGATGCCGGGCGGCAAGGGCGTCAACATCGCCCGCGCGCTCAAGCGCCTCGGGCAGCCCGTGATCGCCACTGGTCTCGCGGGCGGCGCGACCGGAAACATGATCGTCGACGCGCTCAACGACGAGGCGATCCTCAACGGGTTCGTCCAGATCCGCGAGGAATCGCGCACGAACACGGCGGTGCTCGACCCCACGACCGGAGTCCAAACCGAGATCAACGAGCGTGGGCCGGCCGTGTCGGCCCACGACCTCGAGTTGTTCCGCGACAAGCTGCTGTACCTCGCCAAGGGCGCGAGCATGTGCGTGTTCGCCGGCAGCCTGCCCCGCGGCGTCGCACCGGACGTCTACGCGGGGCTGATTCGGGAGCTCAGGAAGCTCGGTGTGACCACGATCGTCGACACCGAAGGCGAGCCGCTCCGGTTGGCCGTGCGCGCCGAGCCCGACGTGGTCTCCCCGAACGAGCTCGAGTCCGAGGAGCTCGTCGGCCACGAGTTCAACGATCCCGACGACCGCGCGAGCGCCGTCATCGAGATGACCCGCCTCGGGCCGGCGGAGTCGATCATGACCGTCGCCGACGGGTGCTACGCGCACGTCCTCGACGGTGGCGCGCACGCGCTCTATCGAGTTCGGATCGAGGAGCAGGAGGCACGGTCGGCGATCGGATCGGGCGACGCCTTCCTCGCCGGCTACATCGCCGCGCGCTACCTGGGCCGCCCGGCGACCGAATGCCTGCGCTACGCCGTGGCCTGCGGGGCCGAATCCGTGCAGCATTTCGGCGCCGGCCTGCTTGACCCGTCGGCCGTCGATCGGCTCCTCCCCGAGGTGGAGCTCGAGCATCTCGAGACGGGCGCGGAAATCCGCTGACGAACACCCCGCAGTTTGGTGCGAACGGCCCTCCGAGCGCTCCATAACGCGCTGCTAGCATCGGATTTCTCGTGCCGCCCTGCCCGCCCCACACGGTCGAGTTCCCGTCCGCCGCGACTAATACGATGCCGCAATGGAAGTAGAGATCGGACGCGGCAAGAAGGCCCGGCGGGCGTACGGATTCGACGAGATCGCGATCGTTCCGTCCCGGCGGACGCGCGACCCGGACGACGTCGACATCTCCTGGAATCTCGGGCCGTACCTGTTCGAGCTGCCGCTGCTCGGCGCCGCGCTCGACGGCGTCGTCTCCCCGGAGACCGCGGGCGTGATCGGCAAGCTCGGTGGGCTGGCGGTGCTCAATCTCGAGGGGATCTTCTGCCGCTACGAGGACGCCGACGCCCAGCTCGAGCGGATCTCGACCTTCTCCAAGGACATCGCCACACGCGAGATGCAGGACATCTATCGGGAGCCGGTCAAGCCGGAGCTGATCGCGCAGCGGATCAAGGAGATCAAGGACCACGGCGTGGTCGCGGCCGCGTCGCTTACGCCCCAGAAGGTCCGCAAGTACTACGAGGTGGCGCTCGAGGCGGGGCTCGACATCCTCGTGATCCAGGGGACGGTGGTCTCGGCCGAGCACGTCTCGCGCGACGAGACCCGGCCGCCGCTCAACCTCAAGGAGTTCATCCGCGAGCTCGCGCCCACGCCGGTGATCGTGGGCGGATGCGCGTCGTACCACACCGGGCTTCACCTGATGCGGACCGGCGCGGCCGGCGTGCTCGTGGGCGTCGGTCCGGGAGCGATCTGCACGACCCGGGGCGTCCTCGGGATCGGCGTTCCGCAGGCGACCGCCATCGCGGACGTCGCCGCCGCCCGCTCCCAGCACATGCTCGAGACCGGCGACATGGTCAAGGTCATCGCCGACGGCGGGATGCGCAACGGAGGTGATATCGCCAAGGCGATCGCCTGCGGCGCCGACGCAGTGATGCTCGGGTCGGCGCTCGCCCGCGCGTACGAGGCGCCGGGCCGTGGCTACAACTGGGGGATGGCGACGTTCCATCCCACCCTGCCTCGCGGTGCGCGCGTGGCGACGACACCAAACGGCACGCTCGAGGACATCATCAAAGGACCGGCGCGCGAGAACGACGGGACCTTCAACCTGATGGGCGCGCTGCGTACGTCGATGGCCACGTGCGGCTACCGGGACATCGCGGAGTTCAACCGCGCCGAGCTCGCGGTGGCGCCGGCCTTGCAGACAGAGGGCAAGCACCTCCAGCGCGAGCAGGGCGTCGGCATGGGTGCCAAGCCGGCGGCGGCCGCGGTCAGTGTCGACTAATACGGGCCTCGCTGGGGAATCCGGCTCCTCCCCGGTGCGTGAAAAGTCCTCGGCTCGGCCGGATTACCTCAAGGGAATTCCGCCAGGTGGCTCCAGTCCGGCAGGGGTGTATCGAGCGGAATTCCCCACGCTCGGCGTCGGTGGGGCCCTTGCGCCGGGCGTCCGTGCCCGGCGGTCGTCGACCGCCGACGAGGCCACGCGGCCCCCGGTCCAGGAAGAGATCGTCGTCCTCGACTATGGGGGCCAGTACTCCCAGCTGATCGCCCGCCGGGTCCGCGAGTGCGGTGTGTTCTCCGAGCTCCTGCCGCACCACGTGGGGCTGGAGGAGGTCCGGCGCCGGCAACCGAAGGGCGTGATCCTCTCGGGCGGCCCGGCGTCCGTCTACGAGGAGGGCGCGCCGCCGCTTGATCCCGCGCTGCTCGAGCTCGGGGTGCCGGTGCTCGGCATCTGCTACGGCATGCAGCTGATCGCGCGCGAGCTCGGCGGTCAGGTCGAGGGCGCGGAGGTCGGCGAGTTCGGGCGTTCGGAGCTGAACGTCGCGGAAGCCGGCCGGTTGCTGGCGGGGACGCCGCCGCAGCAGAGCTGCTGGATGTCGCATCGCGACACCGTGTTCGCGCCGCCCCCGGGATTCACCGCGCTCGCCTCCTCGACCGCGTCGCCGGTGGCCGCCTTCGAGTCGACCGAGCGCGGCATCTACGCGATCCAGTTCCATCCCGAGGTCGTCCACACGCCGTACGGCCAGCAGGTGCTGACGAACTTCCTGGAGGACGCGTGCGGGTGCGAGCGGTCGTGGAGCCCGGCCTCGGTGATCGAGGAACAGATCGCGGCCATCCGCGCTCAGGTGGGAGACGGCCGCGCGATCTGCGGTCTCTCGGGCGGGGTCGACTCGAGCGTGGCGGCGCTGCTCGTCCACCGCGCGATCGGCGACCGCCTCACGTGCGTGTTCGTCGACCACGGGCTGATGCGCAAGAACGAAAGCGATCAGGTGGTCTCGACCTTCCGTGACAACTTCGAGATCCCCCTGATCGCCGTGGACGCGTCCGACCGGTTCCTGGGCCGTCTCGCCGGCGTGACCGACCCCGAGCAGAAGCGAAAGATCATCGGCGCCGAGTTCATCCGCGTGTTCGAGGAGGAGGCACGCAAGCTCGACGACGTTCAGTTCCTCGTGCAAGGGACGCTGTACTCGGACGTGATCGAGTCCGGGGGGAGCACCGGCGCGGCGACGATCAAATCGCACCACAACGTCGGCGGGCTTCCCGACGATCTTGATTTCGAGCTTGTCGAGCCCCTGCGGGGGCTGTTCAAGGACGAGGTGCGCGCCGTCGGCGAGGGGCTCGGGCTACCCGAGCGGCTCGTGTGGCGCCAGCCGTTCCCGGGCCCCGGCCTCGCGATCAGGATCGTCGGCGGCGAGGCCACGCGCGAGAGGCTCGAGATCCTGCGCGAGGCCGACGCGATCCTCCAGGACGAGATCCGCAAGGCGGGGCTCTACCGGGACCTGTGGCAGTCGTTCTGCGTGCTTCCCGACATCCGCACCGTCGGGGTCCAGGGCGACTCGCGCACGTACGGAAACGTGATCGTGATTCGTGCGGTGACGAGCGACGACGCGATGACCGCCGACTGGGCTCGCCTGCCCTACGACCTGCTCGAGCAGATCGCCGCTCGGATGATCGGCGAGATCCGTCCGGTCGGGCGCGTGGTGCTCGATATCACCAGCAAGCCGCCCGGCACCATCGAATGGGAGTAATCTGACCGGGCGTTGTTGA
>DATJYY010000013.1:0-36582 GCA_035499395.1 Solirubrobacteraceae bacterium | reverse complement strand
TCTAAGCGCGCGTGTCACCGGGGGTCATGGGTCGACCTCGGAGGTCAGCGAGGCGTTGACGTCCGCGCCGCCGGCCAAGATCGTCGCCAAGTACCTGGCGCCGTACCTCGAATCACGGGACCAGGCGGCATTACGATGACGCCGCAGCCCGGACCCCCGATGGACACTTCAGACCCTGCTGGCAGTGGAACACCCGGAACGATCCGCGTCGTGATCGCCGATGACCATGCCGTGGTTCGCCGCGGCTTGCGCCAGGTACTCGATGCAGAGGACGGATTCGAGGTCGTGGCCGAGGCATCCGACCTCGACGGCGCCCGCCGCTACGTGCGCGGCCATCACCCGGACGTGCTCGTGCTCGACCTGAACATGCCGGGCGGATCGAGCCTCGACGGGATTCCGGAGATCCGCGCCGAGTGTCCGGGAACGCAAATCGTCGTCCTGACGATGCAGGACGAGCCCGCCTACGCACGCCACGCGCTGAGCGCGGGCGCGCTCGGCTACGTCCTCAAGGAGTCCGCCGAGTCGGAGCTGGTCGAGGCGATTCGCCGCGCCGCGGCGGGCGATACGTACCTGAACCCGCGTCTGGGCGCGCGCGTCGCCGCCGAGCCGCCGCCAGGCCTCCCCGACGGATTGTCCGAGCGCGAGGTCGAGGTGTTGCGGATGATTGCGCTGGGACACACGAACGCCGAGATAGCCGAACAGCTGTATCTATCGGTGCGGACGGTCGAGACTCACCGCGCCCACATCCAGCAGAAGCTGCGCCTCGCGTCACGGTCGGAGCTCGTCCGGTACGCGCTCGATCACAGGCTCGTCGACGTCTAGCGGGCTGACACCGGCGGGGCGGCGGAAGTCGGGATCGACGGCCGACGGCGCCACCTTGGTGCAACCCCCGCCAATGGCGATTTCGTCGCGCCCGCCTTGGTGACCGTCGATTGCGACGAGCACGTTGTTGAACACCGTGCCTCGTCGAAACGGCACGCGTTATCGCGCGAGCGACCGGTAGTGGTCTCGCCAGATCAGCTTGTAAATCGGGATCCAGCGGGGAATGTCCCTGATCCCGGGAATGAACGGGACGAGGATCAGCGCGAGGCTGAGCACGCCCATGATCGCCATCACGAGAATGTCTGCGTTCGCTGACGTCGAGAACGGCTTGATCTGGTACCAGAACGTGTACAGCCACAGCCACACCTGTCCGGGGTAGCTGCCGGTCTCGTTCATCATGCCCCACTGCCCCCCGAGCAAGTGCTCGGCCTGGGCGCGGTTCGAGAGCACGCCCCCATCGGCCATGAACAGGAGCGGCTTGGTGTAGTCGGTCTGGTAGAACTGCTTGCTGGACAGGAGCGCCCCGTCCAGCCCACCGCTCTGCGCGAAGCCGAGCAGCCCGGCCATCATCGTCGGCAGCGGGCCGTAGTTCCCCGCCGGCACCGAGATTGCGGTACTGCCGGCACTGGCCGTTGCCTTCGCCAATCCGTTCTCGTAGGCGGTGGTCCACTTCGCCTGCTGGTCCGAGGAGGCGGACTCGTAGGCGCTGACCGCGGTCTGCAGCGCCGGCGGGCCGGTGATCGAGCGCAACGGCGCCAGCACAAAATCCTGTGCGGTGTTCACCGGATGGCTCACACCGAGCCACTTCTGCGGCCGGACGAACAGGATGTGCTGTCCGTCGGACGCGTGGTTGTACGGCGGACCGTAGCCGCCGGTGTCGCTTGAGCCATCGAGTTCGGTGGTGGCCGTGGTCACGAAATCGACCGGGTCGGTGCGTGCCCACGACTGGACGGTGCTCGGCTTCTCGTCGGGCGAGGAGAAGAGGATCGTCAGCACCACGGCGAGCGCGAGCATCACGCCGAACGCAATGCACGCCTCCTTGACGATGTCGTAAGACCGATAACCGCCCTCCCACTCGCGGTAGCGATCGTGCTCGGCCAGGCGCTCGCGGCGGCTCATGACGCTGACGCTTCGGCGTCCGGGCCGGCACCGTCACCACCGGCCGCCGCAGTGGTTGCGGGGAGCTTGAACGGTGGCACGACGCCGTGCTTGCGCACGAGCAGGATGTGGCCGATGACGATTGCCACCACGGCTGCCGGTAGCACCAAGATGTGGTAGCTGTACATCTGGCCGAAGTTGAGCAGGTTGAAGAACGAGCCGATTCCGGCGGCGTTCATCGCGTCCTTGGCCTGGGTGGAGATCCACTGGGCGTCGAAGTTCTGCTGGGACACGTAGCCGGTCAGCGCGCACGGGATCGCGACCAGGAACGTGATCGCTCCGGTGATCCAGACGGCCTTGCGGCCGCCGCGCCAGGCGGCCATGAAGTACTTCCCCCACAGGTGGATGACCATGACGAAGAAGAACAGCTCGACCGACCACAGGTGGACACTGTTGAAGAAACGCCCGATGCCGGTGAAGTGCCACCACCCGGGTCCTTTCAGCGCGAGGATCGTTCCCGACAGAATGATCACGGCAAGTGAGCTCAGCGACAGAACCCCGAACACGTAGATCCACGACGCCACGTAGGAGGGCTGCTTGTCGGGCAGCGCCTTCTCGGGAGGCAGTGTGCGCACGGCCCAGTCCCGGAGCGCCCCGCTCCAGGAGCGCGGTTCGTGCTCGAGGGCGGGCCCTTCGTGCTCGGAGATGCTCATCAGGACTTTCCGCCGGGGCCGTGTGACGGGAACTTGATCAGGATCGCGGCCCAGAACACGATCACCATGAGCACGATCACGACGAGGTTCGACACCGACAACTGGAAGAAGTGCCAGTGCACATATGACGCGTGGTGATTCAGATTGAAGACTGCAGCCATGACAGGGCAGGCTACGGGCCGCGGCGACCCTCACCATCGGGGGTCACGCGCGGCCGCAGTTCGGCTAACTACTGACCGGCACTTGCGGCGTGAGGTGTGAGCATCCTCACACCTCACACCGTAAGAAAACTCACACCGTCTGTGCGAGCGATACTCCGACCCGTTCGGCCAGCTCGACCAGCCGGGTGGAGTAACCCCACTCGTTGTCGTACCACGCCACGACCTTCACCTGCGTGCCGTCGATGACCGAGGTCAGCCCGGCATCGAAGATCGACGAGTAGGTCGACTTCACGATGTCCGAGGAGACGATCGGGTCCTCGGTGTAGTCGAGGATTCCCTGGAGCGGGGCCTCGTCGGCGGCGGCGGCGAAGGCGGCGTTGACCTCATCCTTCGTCGTCGGACGCTCGGTCTCGACGGTCAGGTCGACGAGCGACCCCGTCGGGGTCGGTACCCGCACCGCGAACCCATTCAGCTTGCCGTCGAGCTCGGGGATAACCAGTCCGAGCGCCTTGGCGGCGCCAGTGGAGGTCGGGATGATGTTGAGCGCAGCGGCGCGTGCACGGCGCAGATCGCTGTGGGGGCCGTCGAGCAGGTGCTGATCGGACGTGTAGGCGTGGACCGTGGTCATCAGGCCATGGCGGATCCCGACCGTCTCATGCAGCACCTTGGCGACCGGGGCCAGGCAGTTCGTCGTGCAAGAGGCGTTGGAGATGATGTTGTGGAGGTCCGGGTCGTACACCTCGTCGAAGTTCACGCCGAGCACGACGGTCGCGTCGGGTGGCTGATCACCCTTGGCGGGGGCAGAGATGATCACCTTGCGGGCGCCGGCCGCGAGATGTTGCTCGGCGCCGGCGCGGGTGCGGAACCTGCCCGTCGACTCGATCACGACGTCGACGCCGAGTTCGTCCCACGGCAGCGCCCTCGGGTCGGTCTCCGCGAACGCCTGGATGTTCATCCCCACGAGGGAGATCCCACCGTTCTCGGCCGCGACCTTTCCGGGGAACTGCCCGAACACGGAGTCGTACTGGAGCAGGTGGGCAAGCGTCGGTGCCGCCACGAGATCATTGATGGCCACGACCTCGATGTTGGCATCCTGCTCGTAGGCCGAGCGCAGGAAGCAGCGCCCTACCCGGCCAAATCCGTTGATGGCAACTCGTACAGGCATTAGAACCTCTTTTCTCTGGTTGTGGTGGGTGGGCGCTACACCTCGAGCGACGGCATCGGGGGCGGCGGCGCGGCCGCCTCGACCCTGACACGGGCGTCGACTATCAGCGCTCCGTCCGGCCCTGCGATCAAGGGATTGCAGTCGAGCTCGGCGATCTCGGGATGGGCCTCGACCATCGCGCTGACGCGCAGCAGCACATCCTCGAGCGCCGCAACATCGCAAGGAGGCGCGCCGCGATAGCCGTCGAGCAATGGGAACGTTCGAAGTGAGCGCACCATTTCGCGGGCTTCGAGGTCGGTAACGGGCGTGATCCGGACCGCCACATCGCTGACCAACTCAGCGGTGGTCCCGCCCGCGCCGCACGCGAGCACGGGGCCGAAGCTGTGGTCGTGGACGACTCCGACGATCAGCTCGACCCCCACGGGCGCCATTGGCTGAACGACCAGCCCGTCAAGACGATGCCCGGCCCGCGTGACGGCGTTTTCGATGTCGGCGGCGGCAGCACGGACCTCGTCGGCCCCTTCGAGTCCGAGCCGCACGCCCCCGGCATCGGTCTTGTGCACAAGCCCGGTCGCGCTCGCCTTGAGCGCGACCGGCACTCCGAGCTCCGTCGCCGCCGCGACGGCCTCGGCAGCGTCGCGGACCACACGCGTAGTGATCAGCGGCAGCCCGTAACAGTCAAACAGCTGCACCACGCATGCCGGCGGCAGCCAGGCTTCGTCGTTTGCAAGCTCCTTGCTGATGATCGCCGCCGCCTCGACCGGCCGGAGGTCCTCAAAAGTTGGTGCAGAACCCACGTCCCGCGCTCGCCAGCGACCGTGACGGGCGGCCAGCGCCATCGCGCGAGCGGCATCCTCCGGAAACTCGTACGCCGGTACCCGGACCTCACGTGAAGACAGCTCGCCCGGAACCTCGCCGCTAACCATGAACGCCGATGCGGTCGTCACATGGGGATTGGCCCGCGCGAAGTCGCGAATTACTGCGGCGACTTCGGCGGCGGTGGTTACGAGCGCGGGGACGAAGAGCGTGATGATCCCGTCGCACGCGTCTGCCGCAGCCAGCGTCTGGAGGGTCCGGCGGTAGTCGTCGGCGGAGGCGGCCGCGGTCATGTCGACGGGGTTACCGAGCGCCGCGCCGGCGGGCAGGACCTCGGCGAGCTCGGCTCGGACCGCGGCCGGCAGCTCGGCGATCTCGACCCCGGCCGCCTGACAGGCGTCCGCGCATAAGATCCCAGGTCCGCCGCCGTTGGTGACGATTACCACCCGGTCCCCGCGCGGGACCGGCTGCGCCGACAGCAGTGCCGCAGCGTCGAACAGCTCATGCATCGTGTCGGTCCGAATCACCCCCGCCTGATCGAACAGCGCATCGACGGTGACGTCCGAGGCCGACAACATCGCGCCGGTGTGCGACGAGGTCGCGCGGGCACCGGCGGCGGAGCGTCCGCTCTTGACCGCCACGATCGGCTTCGTGGCCGACACCCGGCGGGCGACCCGCGCGAACTTCCTGGGGTTGCCGAACGACTCGAGATAGAGCAGCGCCAGCTTTGTGTCCGGATCCTGTTCCCAGTACTGGAGAAAGTCGTTGCCCGAAAGATCGGACTTGTTCCCGACCGACACGAACGACGACAGTCCAACCCCGAGGCGACTCGCAGCCTCGATGATCGCGATGCCAAGACCGCCGCTCTGAGACATGAACCCAACGCCGTCCGGCTCGACGGGCAGCGGCGCGAACGTCGCGTTCAGCCGCACGCTTGGGGACGTGTTGAGGACGCCGAGGCAGTTAGGGCCTACGATCCGGATCCCGGCGTCCCGGCACACCTCGAGCAGCTCTCGCTGCCGGGCGGCGCCTTCGGCGCCGACCTCCGCGAACCCCGACGAAATCACGAGCAGGCTGCGCACGCCAGCGGCCGCGCATTCGCGCGCGACTCCCACCACCTGCTCAGCGGGCACCGCCACGATCGCCAACTCGACGCCCCCGGGAATCTCCCCCACGGACCGGTACGCCCTTTGTAACTGCACGAGGTCGACCTTGTTGTTGACCGCGTAAATCGCGCCGGTGAAATCCGCCGCAAGCAGGTTGTGCAGGATCTCGCCACCGATCGTGCCGCGCCGCCGGGACGCGCCGATCACGGCGACCGAATGAGGCTCGAGGAAGCTCCGCACCGCGGCCACCGCGCCGATCCGTTCCCGTTCCTCGAACCGTTCGACCGCCGCGGGTGACAGCGAGGTCGGCATCTCGACCTCGAGCGCGTCCGGCGCCGACCGAAGCTTGACGGGGAATCCGCTCTCACGGAAGACGTGAATCATCCGGTAGTTGTGCGGCAACACCTGCGCGAACAGCGTCGAGAACCCGTGCTGCTCGGCCACCTCCGCGAGATGGGCGAGCAGGATCGTCGAGATACCACGGCCCTGCCACTCATCCGCGACCAGGAACGCCATCTCGGCGCGGCCGTAATCGATCCGGACGTAGGCCGCGTGAGCAATGATCGCGCGCGGGTTGCCGCTCTCGACGACCAGTCCGAAACGATCCGCGTAGTCGACGTTGACCGACCAAGACGTGGCCCAGTCCAGGTTGACCGTTCCGAAGAAGCGAAACCAGATCGCATTCGGCGAGACGGACTCGAGGAAGGCGCGCATCGCCGCCCCATCGTCGGCCCGCACCGGACGCACGTGCACGGTCGCTCCGTCGCGTAGGACGACGTCAGCCTCGCGCTCAAATGGATATCTCGCCGTGGCGGGGATCGCGCTCATCGATCTCGCTGACCGCGATCGTCAGCCGGCCGCGTAGACGGTGGCGACGTCGAGCGTCGAAACCACGCCCACTGGGTATCCACCGGCTTTGTCGATCACCAGAAGGTGCGACACGCCGTGCTCGCTCATCAGCTGCGCCGCGGTCCGAACGGCCTCATCTGCGGAGATCGAGAGCGTCTCGGTTGCGGCCACTTCACGAGCCGCGCAGTCGGCACCCGTGGCCACCGCCGCGGCCACGTCCAGAGCTGACACAACGCCGATCGGACGCTCTGCGTTCGACGCCGTGACCAATACAGCGTGTACCCGATGGTTGGCCATGATCGCGGCGACATCCTGGAGTCGATCGTCGGCGCTGCAAGTCAGAACACCGGGATGCATGCAGTCGCGGACACGTACATGCGTGAGCGCCGAGGTGGCTGTTGGCTGAATTGGCATGGCCCAAGCGTCGCCGACGACCCAGTGGCCAAGCATCCGGGCTCGGCGGCGCCTTGGCATCGGGAAACTACGGATCGGCCTCGGAGCGCTGGACTCGGTGTCGCCCGATCCGTAGGTTCTCAAAATCTGTGCGGGACTAAACACTGGCACGGTCGATCTCCACTGCCATCTGCTCCCCGGGATCGACGATGGAGCCCGCGATCTCGCGGATGCCGTCGAGATGGCTAGACAGGCCGCGGCCGATGGCATCGCGGCAATCTGCGCGACTCCCCACATCCGCGCCGATCACGCGGTGTGCATCGAGGACCTGCCGGCGCGGCGGGCCGAGTTGCGCGACGCGCTTCTTCAGGTTGGGTGCAGCACGTGCGTGCTGCCGGGCGGCGAGGTCGCCGCTGAAATGCTCGGTGCGCTCGACGATCCCGAGCTGGCGTCGGTGACACTCGGAGGATCCGGAGTGTGGATCCTGCTCGAGCCTGCCCCGGGACCGCTCGATGAGCGCCTTGACGCGGCCGTCGACGCCCTTCGGGCTCGAGGCTTCCGCGTGCTCCTGGCTCATCCCGAGCGTCACCCTGGCCCTCACTTCGTCGACCGGCTGGGACGGCTGATCGCCAAGGGCGCGCTCATTCAGGTGACTGCCGCATACTTGAGGGATGCGCCGACTCGACGGGCGATTCTTACGCTCGCACGGGCGGGGTTGATCCACGTTCTCGGGAGTGATGCCCACTCTTCACGCGCCGGCCGTCGAGTCGAGCTCGCGGCGGCGCTCGAGATCCTGGCGACGACCGAGCCGGTGGCGTCTCACCTGGAGTGGGTGGCGCACGCGGCGCCCTGGGGGATCGTGCGCGGGCAGGACGTCGTCAGTCCCTTCCGGTCAGCCGATGCTTAGTTCTGGAGTCGCGCTGAAACCGTCAGCGGACGGATCGTCACCCGCTCGGCGAACTGCTCGACCGTTTGCCGACTGCCGGTCCCGAGCCCGTGACGAAGGAAGTTGGCCGAGCCGGCGGCCGCGCCGAGCACCAAGGCGTCGCGCAGCTGGAGGCCCCGCGCCCACCCGGCCGCGATGGCACCCGTCATCGCGTCTCCGCATCCCTCGCGAAACCCGCGGGGAAGCATCGGCGGCACAATCTCGAACGCCTCATCGTCTTCGGCCAGCACGAGAATCGGCGCGTCCGCGCGGGTCAGCGCGACGGCGCGGGCCCCGGCGGCCACCAACCGCCGTACCCCATCGAGCGCTCGGCGGCCATCGACCGGGCCGCGCACGTACTCGGCCAGCTCCCAGTCGTTCAGCTTGACGACGTCGGGCCGGTATGCGAGGACGCGGTCCAGGCGCGGCGTGGACAGGTCGACGATCACCGGAACGCCGGCCGCCCGGACGTCCGCGGCCAGCGTCTCGTATACCTCGTCGGGAAGCCCGTCGGCGGGAAACGGGTTGCACAGCACGAGGGCCTTGCTGTCGAGCGCCGCCGCGCAGGTCGCGGCTACGAGGTCGTCGACCTCGTGCCGCTGTGGTGCCGGGCGCGCCCCATTGGCGACCAAGCGCCGTTCCCCCGTCCGCCGATCGACCACATAGCTGCCGCTGAATCCCGTGGTATGCACGACCCGCCGCTCGCCGGGAACTGCCTCGAGCAGCGGAAGCAGCGCCGCGCCGGTCTCGCCACCGAGGAATCCGCACAGGATCGGCCACGCCCCGAGTTCGGCCGCCATCCGCGCGACCCATACACCCTGGCCGGCCGCGTGCACGTGCACCTGTTCGGCGGCGCCCGCGGCCTCGATCGTGATGCTGAGCAGCGGATCGGGGCCGAACACGGCGACGGGAAGATGCTCGCGATCGTCCGACATTGCTCTGACCGTTGACGATGTCCGAGTCCCCCGCATCGGGGAAACGCCGCATTGTTGTTGCGGTGCTCTAGTGCCTGTCCCGCGGTGATTGGACGATGGCGCGGACATAGGCAGCGTTTACCGTCGCGCCCATGAGCGCTAGCAGCAACAATCCAGACTCTTCCGCGGCACGGCGGCCGATCACCAACACTTACGAGGATCTCCGCAGACGCAACGCGCGCCGCGCCGACGTCGCTCGTGCGCGCGAGATGCGTGCCCGGATCGAGCGGGTTCTGCAGACCGCGCGGCAGCGAGCAACGCGAGATCGGGGCTGAGCGTGCCCCAGCGCCATCGATTGCGCGTCGTGATCGCCGGCGGCGGCGTCGCCGCGCTCGAGACCTTGCTGGCGCTCCGGGCGCTGGCGGGTCATCTGATCGACGTCACGCTTGTCTCGCCGACGCCCGAGTTCGTCTACCGCCCGGTGACCGTCGCCGAAGCCTTCGACCGGGCACAGGCGCGTGTGTACGACCTCGCGGAGATACTCGCCGACCAGGGCGGCGGCGAGTTCATCGATGACACGCTGGCGGATGTCGAAATCCGCGGCCGAATCGCGGTGACCATGGGTGGCAACAGGATCTCGTTCGACGCCCTGGTGATCGCCACCGGAGCGGTGCGCGGCGCCCCGTTGCCGGGCGCATTCACATTCGGCGGCCGGGACGACGTCCCGGTTCTGCGCGGCCTGCTTCACGACCTGACCGCGGGACGGGCGGGATCGGTGGCTCTCGCGCTTCCGTCGGCACGCATGTGGCCGCTGCCTTTGTATGAGCTCACGCTGATGACGGCCGCCCACCTCAACGAGCACGGTGCTAGGGACGTCCGGGTCACGCTGGTCACGCCTGAGGAGGAGCCGCTCGAGCTCTTCGGACCCGCCGCGACCGATGCGGTGTGCTCGCTGCTCGAGGCGCGGGGTGTGACCGTCCGGTCCTCGTCGCTCCCAGCCATAGTGCGCGGCCGCACGCTGTTGCTCGCGGGCGGCGCGGAGGTGTTCGCCGACCGGGTGATCACCCTGCCCGTGCTCGAAGGGCCAAGGCTATCCGGCCTCCCTCACGACCAGCACGGCTTCATTCCGGTCGACAAGTTCGGGCGGGTGAGCGACGCCGAGCACGTCTTTGCCGCGGGCGACGTGACCGCGTTCCCGCTCAAGCAGGGAGGCCTCGCGGCTCAGCAGGCCGATGCCGTGGCAGGAGCAATCGCCGCCCTGGCGGGCGCCGCCGTCACACCCGAGCCGTTTCGCCCTGTGCTGCGAGGACTGCTGCTCACGGGAGGCGCGCCGCTCTACCTGCGCGCCGAGCCGCAGCGCCTCGTCCGCGAGGCGACAGTGGCGATCGAAGCGCCCCGGGCCCACCGACCCTCGCGCGACGCCTCGTCGGCGGCCGGGCAGGCGCTGTGGTGGCCGCCGGCGAAGATCGCCGGTCGGTACCTGGCGCCGTACCTCGCGACTGCGCGCCCGTCGCCGCTCAGCTCGGGGGTGCTCGCCGATCGGGTTCCGGTACCGGGCCCCCCGGTCACCGACGACGAGTATGAGGATGCGCTCGCGCTCGCGCTGCTCCTCGCGGACTGTGACGCGCGCTGGGGCGACTATGCGTCGGCCCTGAACGCGCTCGACGCGGCCGAAGCATTGCAGGGCGCGCTGCCGCCCGAATACGAAGCCAAGCGGCACGAGTGGCGCGCCGAAGGTCGGCTCGTCAACTACTGAATCGGGACATCAGCGGGCGCGACCACGCCCGCCCGGGTCGGTCCCCCGGACGGGCGAGGCGCTTGCGCCTAGGCGAGCGCGGGCTCGGCAGAGCGCCCAGCGGTTGCGGCGGGACGCTTCGACCCGCTCAGGACAACCTTGAGCGCGCCCGTGTTGGCCGCGTCGGCGAACGTGTCGTACGCGCTCATCGTGTCGCCGAGGGCAAACCGATGGGTCGCGAACAGCGCCGGGTCGAGCCGACCGCTGGCGATCAGCCTCATGAGCTGCGGAATGCTGAACGTGTCGACGAGCCCGGTAGTCACGGTCACGTCGCGGATCCACAGCTTCTCCAGGTGCAGCGTGGCGGGCTTGCCGTGGACACCAATGTTCGCGAGCCGGCCGCCCGGGCGGATCAGCTCGGCAGCGAGCTCGAACGTGGCCGGAACGCCGACTGCTTCGAAGGCGCAATCGGCCCCGAGGCCGTCGGTCAACTCCATGACCTGCGCGACCGGGTCGTCGACGCCGTTGTTGATCGTCACATCGGCCCCGAATCTCCGCGCCCCGTCCAGACGGCTTTCGGCGAGATCGATCGCGATGATCCGCCCCGGTGTGTACAGCCTCGCGGTCAGGATCGCTGCGAGCCCGATCGGACCGGCGCCGACGATCGCGACTGTGTCGCCGGGCGAGACCATGCCGTTCAGCACCCCCACCTCGAACGCCGTCGGGAGGATGTCAGCGAGGAACAGGACCTGCTCGTCGGTGAGACCGTCCGGAACCTTGTACACGGAGTTGTCAGCGAACGGGACGCGTGCGTACTCGGCCTGGAGGCCGTCGATCAGGTGTCCAAAGATCCAACCGCCGCCGCCGAGGCACTGGCCGTAGCGTCCCTCCTTGCAGAACCGGCACCTTCCGCAGGAGGTCACGCACGAGATCAGCACGCGGTCACCGGGCGCGACGGTGCCGACACCCGCTCCGATCTCCTGAACGGTGCCGACGGCCTCGTGGCCCAGGATCGTTCCGGCCGTCGTCTCAGGCACGTCGCCCTTGAGGATGTGCAGGTCGGTGCCGCAGATCGTGCTGGTGTCGATGCGGACGATGATGTCCGTCGGCTCCAAGATCGTGGGATCCCCAACGGAGTCCCACCCGCGCTCACCGGGCCCGTGATAGACGAGCGCTTTCATGATCGCGCCTCCTATCTGTGTGGGTGGTTTGCGCAAGGGTAGGCACGGCGGTACCCCGCGCCATCCGGGTTTTTCCTCATCGGAGGACGTGGGTGATGCGCATGTGACCCCAGCGTCGACGAAATGGCGCGTAGCGCGATGAGCGTCACTGGAGGGCTCCGTATTTGTCCCGCAGGCCGTGCGCGTTGCCCCGGATGAGCGGACAGCCGGACGGTGGGAACCTCGTGTCATGAAGACTCAAGAAACGGAAACCTTTGAAGAGATCATCGCGGGCCATCGCGAGCTTCTGCGCGAGCAGGCCCTGCAGCAGCTGAAGAAGCGTCGTGACTTCGCAACTCACCTGTTCACCTATGTGCTGACCAATCTCGTTGTCTGGTGCATCTGGCTGGTGATCGGTCTGTCTTCCCACAGCTGGTGGCCGTGGCCGGTGTTCGTGACCCTTGGTTGGGGGATCGGCATCGCGTTGAACGCCTGGGATGTATACATGCGGCATCCGATCACCGAGGGCGACCTCCAGCGAGAGATGCGGCACCTCGAGTCTCGATGAGGGCTCGCCGGTCGCCTGACTACAGCGTCCAGTAGTGCCCGACATGGGCGGCGACGCGTGAGGTCACGAACGGGTCCGGCGCGATCGATTGGGCCGTCCCGACTCCCGCCAGCGCCGTGATCGTCGCCATCACGGACTCGGCCATCGCCGGGGGGTCATAGCCGCCTTCGAGCACCGCGCCTACAGGCGCGTCGAGTGTCGTGGCCATGTCCCGCACGTGGCAGGCCATCTGTGCGTAGGAGCTCGCATCGAGCAGACAGTGGCCGAGCGGATCGGCGCGGTGCGCGTCGAATCCGGCGGAGATCAGCACGAGCTGGGGTGCGAACTCGAGACCCGCGGGGATGATCACGTACTCCAGCGTGGAGACCCACGTCTCCTCGTCGGATCCATGAGGCACGGGCACGTTGATCGTGTAGCCCCGACCCTTGGCGGAGCCGGCGTCGCTGACCTCGCCGGTTCCCGGGAACAGCCCGAGCTCGTGGATGCTCGCGAACAGCACGTCAGATCGCCGGCGAAAGATGTCCGCGGTCCCGTTGCCGTGGTGAACGTCCCAGTCGATGATCATCGCTCGCTCGACGCCGAGCTCGCGGATCGCCAGCTCGGCAGCGATTGCGACGTTGTTGAACAGGCAGAAGCCCATCGCGTAGTCCTCGCAGGCGTGATGACCCGACGGGCGCATTGCGCTGAAGCCGGCGCGCGCCTCGCCGCGCATCAACGCCCGCACCATTTCGCAGGCGCCACCGGCGGCGTGCAGCGCGGCCCGATATGAAGCCTCGCCGACGAACGTGTCCGGGTCGATCTGACCGCCGCCGGCGCTGCACAGGTCCCGGATCCTCTTGACGTGCGAGGCGCTGTGTACGAGCTCGAGCTCCCGCTCGGCAGCGGCGGGCGCCTCGCGCACGTCGCAGCCGAGCCACCCCACCTGCGCCATCGCTCCGTCGAGCACGCCAATCCGCTCCGGCGTGTCCGGATGGTCAGGCGAAAGGAGGCTCGGGTCATGCTCGAGCGAGGACGGATGGTGAAAGTAGAGCATGCGCTCGTCCGATCGACGGCCGTCGCTCATTTGCCGGAGTTGTGTTCCGGCGGGACCGCCAACACCGGGCACGGCGCGATGTGGAGCAGACGTTGGGTGACCCCGCCGAGCAGCAGACCGGTGAGCGGCGTGCGCCCTCGCGTGCCCACGACGATCACATCCGCGTGATCCTGCGTCGCGAGTTCGGCGATCGCGTGTGCCGCGTTTCCGACCTGGCTGCGCGTCCTTTGGAGTGTCGCCCCGGTTCCGTTGGTCGCGAGCTCCGCGACCTGTCGCTCGATCTTCGCCTGGACGTCTTCCTCATTGGCGTGGATGGGCAAGCTGCCGCCGCCCTTCCCCGGAAGCGTGAACTCCTCGCAATAGACGGCGGTCAGCTGTCCGCCGCTCTCTGCCACGAGCGCTTGTGCATGCGCCAGCGCGCGGTCTGCGGCTTCAGACCCATCGGTTGCCCAAATCACGTTCTTGTACATCGCGTCGTCCTCTGATCCGGGTTGGCTAGTGAACCAGCTGCGGACCCGCGCCGGATCACCCCTCGCCCCATGCGAGCACGCCGGCGACGTCCAGCGTCGACAGAATCCCGATCGGACGCCCCCCCTCGGCGTCGGTGACAACGAGATGGCTGACGCCGTTGCGGAGCATCGCCTCGCCGGCCTCACGCAGCGGCACGCTCGGGCTGACCGTGATGACCGGCTCGCCTGCCAGGTCCCTCGCGGTCGGCTCTCGCTCGTCGCGGATGCCCGCCGCAACCAAATCAAGATCGGAGATTATTCCCCACACGAAGCACTCCGGCTTCTCGTGCGAGATGCCCACCACCGCTATGCAATGAACGTGATGTGCGGCCATCAACCGCGCCACCTCCGTTGCGCTCGCATCAGGCTCGCAGGACAAGATCCCAGGATGCATCGCATCCGAAACGGTCGCGTGCTCCAACGACGGCATCAAATAGCTGCCGTGATAAGTCTGAGTAGCGGTGTCGGCCATGGCTTTCATCTCCTCGTGTCTCGCTAACGACACCCTAAGACCGACTAGAGGCCCGTGTGATCCGCCGCCGACCGAACGACGATTGCGGGTTTTCCACATCCGGCGGCCGAGCCACAGCGACGGCCTCGCGTTCTGCCGCGCTCATCGGAAGAAACCCGTGATCTTCGTGCGGGGTTCACCGGCTGCGGTCCTGTAGCTACAGCGGATTGCGCAACGCCGGCGCGGGCATACCCTGCCGTCATGGTCCCCTTGGGGGAAAATCGCGGGTCGGCATCCGCAAACGACGACGCCGCGATAATCGATGCGTCGATCGAGAACCGCACCTTCGGCGAGATCGAGATCGGTGAGAGCGCCGCACTCGAGCGCACGCTGAGCTGGCGGGACGTGGAGTTGTTTGCGGTGATGTCGGGCGATGTGAACCCCGCCCACGTCGATGAGGAGTACGCCCGCACGGACAGGTTCCACGGGATCGTCGCCCACGGCATGTGGGGCGCATCACTGATCTCCGCCCTGCTCGGTACCCGCCTGCCCGGCCCCGGCGCGATCTACCTCGAGCAGACGCTCCGCTTTCGCCATCCGATCACGATCGGAGACACGATCAGCGTCTCCGTCACCGTCGCGTCTAAAGACCCGGCGCATCAGCGCGTCGTGCTCGATTGCTGTTGCGTGAACCAACGCGGAGAGACCGTGATCGACGGAACGGCCGTCGTGCTCGCGCCGACCGAGAAGGTGCGACGGCCGCGTTTCGTGCTCCCCGAGGTGTGGCTGCGCGAGCGCGGCGACACCTCCCGCCACCGCCCACCGCCGATTGCGTAGTTATCCGCACCGCCGCTGTGGACGGCGGCGGATGAGGCAACCACCCCGGTCGCCAAGACTGAACGGACCGCCACGCAACCGTCCGGTCCTCTGTGGGATCGCGCTTAGGAGGATCCATGTCTGAAGCAGTCATTGTCGATGCAATCCGCACCCCGATCGGCCGGGCAATCAAAGGCACGCTTCGGGACATCAGGGCCGACGACCTCGCCGCGATCCCGCTTCGCGCGCTCGTCGAGCGCAACCCCGAGGTCGACTTCTCAGAGACCGTTGACGTGATGATGGGTTGTGGGTTCCCAGATCACGAGCAGGGCTACAACATCGCCCGCAACGCCACGTTGCTCGCCGGCCTCGACCACCACATTCCGGGGGTTACCGTCAATCGCTTCTGCGCGTCCTCGCTGCAGACGATCCGGATGGCCTTTCACGCGATCAAGGCCGGCGAGGGCGACCAGTACATCGCGGCGGGTGTTGAGGCCACATCCCGTGGCGCCGGCATGACGCTGCCGGTGTCAAACCCGAAGCTGGAGGGCACGAACGGCACCGGTTTCAACGTCTACATCCCGATGGGGCTGACGGCCGAGAACGTGGCCGAGCGCTGCAAGGTCAGCCGTGAGGCCCAGGACGAGTGGGCGGCTCTATCGCAGGCGCGCGCCTGCGCGGCGCGCGAAAGCGGGCACTTCGACGCCGAGATCGTGGGGGTGGACATCCCGGAGACGCACGATGCTGGGGGCGACGTCATCGCGGCGCACACCGTCACCAGGGACGACGGCCCTCGCGCCGGCACGACCGTCGAGTCACTCTCGAAGCTGAAGCCCGCGTTCAAGCCGAAGGGCACCGTGACCGCGGGCAACGCCTGCCCGCTCAACGACGGCGCGGCCGCGGTGCTGGTGATGTCCGAGGAGAAGGCCCGTGAGCGCGGTCTCAAGCCGCGGGCCCGGATCGTGGCGTCGGCGGCGGCGGCAGTCCGTCCCGAGATCATGGGCCTCGCGCCGATCCCGGCGGTCAAGGCGGTGCTGAAGCAGGCGGGCCTGACGATCGACGATATCGATCTGGTCGAGCTCAACGAGGCGTTCGCGGCGCAGGTGCTGCCGTGCCGCGACGAGCTCGGCATCGACCCCGAGAAGCTGAACATCAATGGCGGCGCGATCGCGCTGGGTCATCCATTCGGGATGACCGGGGCGCGGATCATGACCACCCTGCTCAACAACCTCGACTCGGTGGAAGGCAGGTACGGCCTCGAGTCGATGTGTGTCGCCGGCGGAAACGGCATGGCGATGATCGTCGAGCGGCTCTACTAGATCGGAAAGGGACGGCACAATGGCAACCACAGGCTCTGAAACTCAGCCCGCTTTCCGGGACCGCGATCTCACCGGACTGGTCGCGCTGGTCACGGGAGGTACTCGCGGGATCGGCGCGGCGATCTGCCACGCGCTGGCGGCGGACGGCGCCGTCGTCGCGGCGGGCTACTCCTCCAATCAGGCGCGCGCGGACGAACTACGCGCGGCCGTCGAGGCCGAGGGAGGCACGCTGACGCTGCACAAGGGCGACATCGGCGACGCGGAGGACTGCGAGCGCGTCGTCAAGGACGTGATCGAGCAGCACGGCCGGCTGGACATCCTGGTCAACAACGCTGGGATCACCGTCGACAAGTCGTTCTTGAAGATGTCGGCGACCGATTGGGACAAGGTCGTACAGGTCGACCTGTCGGGAGCGTTCTACATGGCCAAGCCGGCCCTCGCGCACATGATCAAGCGAGGGTCTGGGCGGGTCATCAACATCTCATCGGTGAGCGGCGAGATGGGCAACATCGGCCAGGTGAACTACACGGCCGCGAAGGCAGGGATGTTCGGACTCACGAAGACGCTCGCCAAAGAGGCTGCGTTCACGCTCCGGGTGGCCGGCACGCTCGAGAAAGGGACCGGGGTGACGGTCAACTGCATCGCGGCGGGCCTGACCGAGACCGACATGGTCTCCACGATCCCGCCTTTCATGCTCGCTGACATCGTCGAGCGGATCCCGATGCACCGAGCGGGACACCCCGAGGAAATTGCCCGCGTCGTGGCGTTCCTCGCCCAGGACGCCTCGGGCTACATCACCGGGCAGGTCTGGGATGTCGACGGCGGACTCCACATGTGATCGGACTGACAAATGGCTACTAACGTTTCAGAGAAAGAAGCTCGCGACGTCGTCGAGGCCGCGCGCGAGGCCGAGTGGAAGCTGCCGAGCTTCGGCAAGCAGCTGTTCCTGGGTGATTTCCGCCTCGATCTGATCCACCCGCAGCCGCAGCTGGATCCCGAGGCGATCGAGAAGGGTGAGCGCTTCCTCGGCGAGCTGCGTGCGGTGCTGAGCGAGACGGCTGACCCCCTGGAGATCGAGCGCGAGTCGAAGGTCCCCGACCGCGTGGTGGACGCGCTGAAGCGCATCGGCGCGCTCGGGATGAAGGTCCCACCCGAGTATGGGGGTCTGGGATTGTCACAGGTGTACTACAGCAAGGCGCTGGCGATCGCCGGCAACTGTCACGCGGCGATCTGCACGCTGCTCAGCGCACACCAGTCGATCGGCGTCGCCGAGCCGCTCCGGATGTTCGGCTCAGAAGAGCAACGGCAGAAGTGGCTTCCCCTGGTCGCCAAGGACCACATCAGCGCGTTCCTGCTGACCGAGCCGGGCGTCGGGTCCGATCCGGCGCGGATGGCCTCAACGGCCACGCCCGTCAACCTCGAGCATGCCGCCGCACCTGTCGATGACGACATCACCGCGACGCCGGTCGAGGGCGGCTACATGATCAACGGCCGCAAGCTGTGGGCGACGAACGGGACGATCGCCGACATCGTCGTAGTGATGGCGAAGGTGCCCAAGAGCGATGGCCACCGTGGCGGGATCACCGCGTTCGTGCTGCCCTACAAGACCGAAGGGATCACGATCCTGCACCGCAACGCGTTCATGGGGCTGCGGGGTATCGAGAACTCGGTGACGATCCTCAAGGACGTATTCGTTCCCGAGGAGAACCGGATCGCGCGCGAGGGCGACGGGCTCAAGATCGCGCTCAGCACCCTGAACACGGGGCGCCTGGCGCTGATGGCGATCGCCGTCGGCGCATCGAAGTGGGCGACCAAGGTCGCGCGGGAGTGGGCCGGAGAGCGCGTGCAGTGGGGTCGGCCGATCGGTAAGCACGATGCCGTTGCGCAGAAGCTGGCGTTCATCGCGGGCAGCGCGTTCGGTCTCGAGGCGATGCTCGACGTCGCCGCGCGGCTGGCGGACAACAAGCGGAACGACATCCGGATCGAGGCCGCGCTGTGCAAGGTGTACGGGTCGGAGCTCTCGTGGAAGGTGATCGACGAGTTGATGCAGGTTCGCGGCGGTCGCGGCTACGAGACGGCGGAGTCGCTGAAGGCGCGCGGCGAGAAGCCGGTGCCGGTGGAACAGGCCATGCGAGACATGCGCGTCAACCGCATCTTCGAGGGCTCGAGCGAGATCATGCATCTGTTGATCGCCCGCGAGGCGGTCGACACGCACCTCCAGGCCGCCGGCGGGCTGCTGATGGGCGACGGTGACGCCAAGGCCAAGGCGGATGCCGCCATGAAGGCCGGGCTGTTCTACGGCAAATGGTTGCCGCAGCTCGCCGTCGGCAAGGGCCAGAACCCTCGCGCATACGAGGAGTTCGGGCCGCTGGCGACGTACCTGCGCTACGTCGAGCGGGCCTCGCGCAAGCTCGCGCGGGAGACCTTCTACGGTATGGCGCGCTGGCAGGCGAAGCTAGAGAACAAGCAGACGTTCCTCGGGCGCATCGTCGACATCGGCGCCGAGCTGTTCGCGATCTCCTCGACCGTCGTCTATGCCGACAGGGTCGGACGCGAGCATCCGGAGCGTAAGGACGAGGCGATCGAGCTCGCGCAGTTGTTCTGCTCAATGGCCAAGCGCCGAGCCGACGCACTGTTCGCAGAGCTGTGGTCCAACGACGACGACTCTCGGTATCGCGCCGCGCAGAAGGTGCTGGACGGACGCTACACCTGGCTGGAGGAAGGGGTCCTCGACCCGGCAGGCGACGGTCCGATGATGCCCGCGCTCGATTAGGACGGAGAACGACTATGGCAACGGCAATCAAGGATCCGGCCCCGCCCGAGACGGACGCCGAGTGGGCGGCCCGGCTGGACGGCTTTGTGGAGCGCGCGCAGGAGGCCTCCTCCGCGCTCCGCAAACTGGATCAGGAGGCAGTCGACCGAATCGTCTGGGCGATGACGGTCGCAGGGCTCGAGAACGCGGTCGAGCTGGCGGAGCTGGCGATGGAGGAAACCATGTTCGGCGTGCTCGAGGACAAGGTGCTGAAGAACTACATCGCCACCGAGTTCCTGTACGACTACCTGAGGGACAAGAAGTCGGTCGGCGTGATCGAGGAGGATCGCGAGCGGGCTCTCCAGTTCGTCGCCGAGCCGATCGGGGTCATTCTGGCGCTGCTGCCGATCACGAATCCGACATCGACCACGCTGTTCAAGTCGATCGTCTGCGCCAAGACCCGGAACGCGCTGATCATGCGCCCATCTCCGCGCGCGGTGCGTTGCTGCCGGCGGGCCGCGGAGGTGCTCCAGCAGGCGGGCGAGGCGGTCGGGCTGCCGCCCAATTCGCTGCAGGTGATCCCCGACCCGTCGCTCGAGGTGTCGCAGTACCTGTTCCACCACCCCGGCGTCGACTTCATCTGGACGACCGGCGGCCCGAAGGCCGTGGCGGCCGCGAACGAGGCGGGTAAGCCCTGCCTGAGCGTCGGACCGGGCAACGCCCCGGTCTACGTCCACCGCACCGCCGACATCCGAATGGCGGTCATGGACATCCTGATCTCGAAGACGTTCGACGCGTCGGTGATCTGCCCCGCCGAGCAGACGTGTGTGATCGACGAGGAGATCTACGACCGGGTGATCGACGAGTTCCACCGGATGGGCGCCCGGCTGCTCACCGACGAGCAGACGGCGGCGCTGGCCGCGCGCTCGTTTACCGACGACGGCAAGGTGCAGTTTGACGTCCTCGGCCAATCGTGCGTCAACCTCGCCGGCCTCGCCGGCTTCGAGGCCTCCGACAGCGACAAGGTGCTGCTCGCCCCGCTGCCAACCGATCTCGACGCCCTCGCCGCCCACCCGTTCATCGCCGAGAAGCTGATGCCGGTGCTCGGAGTGGTCAGGTCCCCGTCGGTCGAACACGGCATCCGGGCCTGTGAGCTGGTCACCGAGCACTTCGGCCTCGGCCACACCTCGGCCGTCTACGCGACCGACGACGACGTGATCAATCGCTTTGCGCTTTCGATCCGCACCGGGCGGATCCTCGTCAATGCGCCGACCGCGGTCGGCGCGTTGGGCGGCGTCTACAACTCGATGACGCCGACGTTCTCGCTCGGCTGCGGCACCTGGGGAGGCTCGAACACAACCGACAACGTCAACTATCGCAATCTCTTGAACATCAAAACCGTGTCACGCCGCCAGACGCCGCCCCAGTGGTTCCGGGTGCCCGCGGACACGTACTTCAACCCTGGGTCGCTCGACAGCCTGCGCCAGCTCGGCGCGTCTCGGCCGCTGATCGTCACGGACAGGTGGACCGTGGCGCGCGGGGTGGCCGAGGAAGTCCGTCACTACCTCATGGCGGGCGCCGTGCACGTGTACTCGGGCGTCGAGCCCGAGCCGACGGAAGCGCAGATCCGCGCCGGAATCGAGGAGCTCGAGCGGGTCGACGCCGATGCGATCATCGCTATCGGCGGCGGCTCCGTGATGGACGCTGCCAAGGCCATGCGCCTGTTCCACGAGAGCCCCCAGCTCAGCATCAGGGAGCTCTCGCTCCCATTCCTCGACGCGCGCAAGCGCATCAGCGAGTTCCCGCAAATCGACCACAAGGTGAAGCTGGTGGCGATTCCGACGACGTCCGGCACGGGCTCGGAGGTCTCGCCGGCCGCGGTCATCACCGTGGGACAGCGCAAAGTCACGCTGGTCGATTATTCGTTGGTTCCGGATATGGCGATCGTCGACCCGCACCTCACGCTGACGATGCCGAAGGAGATCACGGCGGACACCGGAATCGACGCACTGACTCACGCGCTCGAGGCGGCGGTCTCGATCTTCGCCTCACCGTTCACCGACGCGTTCTGTATCCAGGCCGCCAACCTGATCTTCACGGCGTTGCCACGCGCATACCGGGACGGCTCGGACCTCGAGGCACGAACAGCGATGCACAACGCCGCGACGATCGCCGGTCTGGCGTTCTCCAACGCATTCGTCGGGCTCAACCACGCCCTCGCGCATCCTGTCGGGGCACGGTTCGGGATCGCGCACGGTCGCGCGAACGCGATCTTCCTGCCACACGTGCTGCGCTACAACGCGTCGCTCCCGAGCAAGTTCATGCCGGCCCCCGGCTACTCCGCATACATCGCACCCGAGAAATACGCGGAGATCGCGCGGATCCTCGGATTCGGCGGCCGCACCGAGCAGAACCGGCGAGAGCGGCTGTTCGCGCATGTGGACGAATTGCTCGCCGAGGTCGACGAGCCCCGGACGCTGGCGGAGTGGGGCGTAAAGCGCGAAGAGTTCGAAGCGGCGCTGCCGGACCTCGCGAAGGCGGCGTTCGCAGATCCGAGCATTCGGACAAACCCGCGCATCCCGATGATCCGCGAGGTCATCGAGTTGCTCGAGGCGGGCTACTCCGGCGCAGCGTGACCATGGCTCACCGCATCGCCTTCTGTGGCGAACATACGGAACCGTCGCCAGCCCGCCCGGGCTTTCGGCCTCGGGGTCACGCAGCAGGCGATCTTCACCGGTCCGCCCGCTCGGGATGCGCAGCCGTCAGGCGACTCGGATCTCTCGGTAGACGCTCAGGTACTCCCGGCCGGGATGGTTCCACGAGTTGTCGGACCGCATCGAGGCCATCATCAGCCGCCGGAACCACGGCGGATGATCGAACCACAGCCGCAGCGCGCGCTTGAGTGCGGACTCGATCGCCATGTTGTCGGCGTGCTGGAACGCGTAGCCGTTGCGCTCCTCCTGCGGGCGAGACGAGTAGTCGCGGTCGAACACCGTGTCGACCATCCCCCCGACCGACCGCACGACAGGCACCGTCCCATAGCGTAAGCCGACCATCGGGGCCAGCCCGCACGGCTCGTACAGGCTCGGGACCACCAGCATGTCGGCCCCGGCGTAGACGAGATGGGCCAGCTCCTCGCTGTAGCTGAGCTCCAGATGGCAGTCGGGACTGTCGTTCAGATCGTGCTTGAGGCTGCGAAAGTGACCGCTGATCGCGTTCTCGTGCACCGACTCCCCCAACAGCACGAACTGGGCGCCCCTCGAGAGCGCGTAGAACAGCGCGTGGTGAACCAGCTGCATGCCCTTCTGCTCGTCCAGCCGTCCCACGAAGGCGACGATCGGGCTCCAGGACCTCCGCAGCCAGAAGCGATCCCGGAGACGCTCCTTGTTGTCGTATTTCCCGTGCAACTCGCCGGCTGAATATTGAGCGGGGATATGCGGGTCTACCTCGGGGTTCCATACGTCGTAGTCGACGCCGTTGAGGATCCCTCGGAACTTGTGCTGGTGGACGTGGAGCGTATGGCCAAGGCCGAACGCTCCATCGCCATAGCGGGCCTCGCCCGCGTGGTTGGGCGAAACCGTGGTGACGGAGTCCGAGTAGACGATCCCGCCCTTCATCAGGTTGAGCGCGCCGTAGCGGTGATCGTCGCCCAGACGGTCGTGGTGCAGATAGTGCCCAGGTCGACCCAGGTTCGTGCTCCAGAGCACCTCCGGCCCGGCATGGCCCTGATGACGGAAATTGTGAATCGTGTAACACACCTTCTGGTCGGGTAGCGCGCTGCGATACTGCTCGCTCAGGAGCACCGGTACCAACCCTGTCTGCCAGTCGTGACAGTGGATGACGTCGGGACGCTTGTTGGTCTTCACCAGGAATTCCAGCGCAGCCTTGGAGAACGCGGTGAACCGCGTCACGTCGTCATCATGGCCATACAGGCGATCGCGGCCGAAGAACAGCCCCTCCGGATGCGGCTCGATGAAGAAGCACTTGCGGCCGTGTACGTAACCGAAATACACCGTGCAGTGGAATGCCTCGCCGTACCAGGGCACCCAAAGGTCGTCGTAGCAGGGCTGCAGCCCCCACACATCTTCGTGGCGCATGCACGCGTACTTCGGCAACACGATCTCAACCGCATGCCCCCGGATCTCGAGCTCGCGGCTCAGCCCGAACAGCACATCACCGAGGCCGCCGGCCTTGGCCACGGGCGCGCACTCGGGTGCGACCATCACGATGTACACGGTTCACTCAACGGTCGGTTGATCACGCCTCCCTGCAGAAGGGAGGCTCTACGTCATGAGCAGGTGCCGGGGCCCAAAAGCCCTACGGCTCTATTTTGGCCGAGCCGATCCCGACCTCCCGCGTCCAGGCAACGCGCTCGCCGCCGACATGAGCGCCGACACAATCCCTCGAGAGGACCGGTCGGCACCCAGGTTGAAAAATAACGCCTCTCGCCGAACGCTCAATCCGTAATTTCCACCGAACCGGCCTCCACGCCGGTGTGGCTCGTGCGAAACCGCGATGGGCCGATCCGCGTGAACTGCGACCGCGGAACATTGGAACCATCATTCCTGAAACTACGGATCTTCTCTCGCGAGGCCGGGCGTAGAGTCAAACGCGTCATAGAGCGTGAGTGTTCCGGATCGGGAACGACCGCCAAACCGGCCAGCGGCACGATTAGCCGCTTATGTTGCGGCGCTCACGCTCTTTGACTCGTAGCGATAGAAACCCCCGCCCGTCTTGTCGCTGCCGGCGGTCATGCCTAGAAGAACCCAAGCGGGTTCGGGTCGTAGCTGACGAGGAGGCATTTCGTCTGCGTGTAGTGCTCGAGCATCATCCGGTGGTTCTCGCGCCCCACGCCGGAAGCCTTGTAGCCGCCGAATGCCGCGTGGGCGGGGTACTGGTGATAGCAGTTGGTCCACACGCGGCCGGCTTGGATGGCCCTGCCCATGCGGAAGGCCCGGCTGCCGTCGCGGGTCCACACCCCGGCGCCGAGGCCGTAAAGGGTGTCGTTCGCGATCTCGAGCGCCTCGGCCTCGTCCTTGAATGTGGTCACCGCGACCACCGGGCCGAAGATTTCCTCTTGGAAGACGCGCATCTTGTTGTGGCCCTTCAGTGCGGTCGGCTCGTAGTAGTAGCCACCCGACAAGCGGCCGTTGAGGTCGGGCTGCTTGCCGCCGATGAGCACCTCGGCACCTTCGTCGCGCCCGATCTGCACATAGCCGGAGATCTTCTCGAGCTGGCTCCTCGACACCTGCGCGCCGATCATCGTGTCTCGGTCGAGCGGGTTGCCCTGCTTGATCTGCCCGATGCGGTCGAGCACGCGAGGCATGAACTCCTCATAAATGGATTCCTGGATCAACGCGCGCGACGGGCAGGTGCACACCTCGCCCTTGTTGAACGCGTACAGCACGAGACCTTCGATCGCCTTGTCGAGGAACGCGTCATCGGCCGCCATGACGTCGTCGAAGAAAATGTTTGGCGACTTGCCGCCGAGCTCGGTGGTGGACGGGATCAGGTTCTGTGCGGCGTAGGACATGATCAGCCGACCGGTGACGGTCTCGCCGGTGAAGCCGATCTTCGCGATTCGCTTATTCGACGCCAGCGCTTTTCCGATCTCGGCACCCGGGCCGTTGACCACGTTCACGACACCCGGCGGGACGATGTCGCCGATCACCTCCATCAGCTTTAGGATCGACCACGGCGTCGGGCTGGCCGGCTTGATCACCGTGCAGTTCCCGGCCGCCAGCGCTGGGGCCATCTTCCACGCCGCCATCAGCAGCGGGAAGTTGAACGGGATGATCTGACCGACCACACCCAGGGGCTCCTGAAAATGGTACGCGTAGGTGTTCTCGTCGATCTCGGAGATACGCCCTTCCTCGGAGCGAATCGCGCCGGCGAAATACCGGAAGTGGTCGGCCGACAGCGGGATGTCGGCGGCTATCGTCTCGCGCACGGGCTTGCCGTTCTCGTAGCTCTCAGCGACGGCGAGCATCTCGAGGTTCGCGTCGATCGCGTCTGCCACCGCGTTCAGTACCGCCGCGCGCTCGCTCGGTGACCGCCGACCCCATGCACCCTTAGCGGCGTGGGCGGCGTCGAGCGCCAGCTCGATGTCTTGAGCGCCCGAATGCGCCACCTCGCAGAACGCCTCCCCCGTCGACGGGGTGACGTTCTCCCGGTATTCGCCCGTCGTCGGGGCGGCCCAATCTCCGCCGACGAAATTGTCGTAGCGCCCCTTCAGGTCGACTGGGCTGCCGGACTCACCCGGTGCCGCAAATGCGTCGGATACGGTGACGGTCATGAAGAACTCTCCCGTTACGGAAATGCAAGGTGAGCTGTATTCCAGTTGGCAACGGGTTGCACTTGCGTTGCACCACGGGTGTCCGGAGCCGCGCGACGGCGTCGGAACGCCGGTACCGAGACGGCTTCGGATAACTACGCACGTCGTCTACGGAGATTCTCTTCCGTCACGATCAGCGATTGGCGCTGATGGTTCTTCGGGGCTTTGGCGGAGGTACGGAAGCATCCGGCGGCCCTACGCTCCGGTCTCTGACGAACCCGATCATTTGACGAAGGAAGGCTTGCGATGCTCACCAGCGACATCGATCTCACGCCGATCAGCGCAACCCCGCGGGCGACCGCGATGGTCGAACGCCTCGTGCGCGAGCACGGACCGCTTGCGATCTACCAGTCGGGTGGCTGCTGCGATGGCTCGCTGCCGCTATGCCTGCTCGCCGACGAGCTCGGCCAAGGCCCCAACGACGTGGTGCTCGGTCAGGTCGCAGGGGTCCCGTTCTACATCGATGCGGAGCAATATGAGCGTTGGCGCCGGCCAGAGTTTCTGCTGGATGTCGCTGCCGGGGGTCCGGAGGGATTCTCGCTCGGCCTGCCCGACGCGCATTTCGTCACGCTGTCGCTGTCCGGCCAGGACTGCAGACTCCGGGCCGCCTGACGCGACCAAGCCTTCGACGGCTCACGCGATTTCGGGCTGGCCTCCAAACGGTGCGGTGAATTACTGACACGAGGTGTGACGTGCGGCGGATGGTCAGCCCCTATCCGGAGGGTAGCCTGCGTCGATCAGCACCGCATACAGGCCCGTCTTAGACGATTGCGGTAGGCGACGATAACGTTGAGTGAGGAACCAGTGCCGGGTGTGGCTAGCAATCCGTGGGTGGCGATGGACGTCCTGACGGATCCGGTGGCGCGTTCTCGACTGCTTCGTCGCGTTCACGAGCGCGAGTTTGCCGGCGATGTGGGGTCGTCCCCCGACCTGCGTGAGCTCGTGCGCGAAAGCTGGCGCCGGAGCCTTGCCGCCGGGGTCAGGCCGGACCAGCAAGGGGCACCGGTGCGGCTGACGTCCCGCGAGCTCGAGCGCGCGCAACAGCGCTCGCCTCTAATACCAGTAATCGGCATTATCCACTCGAAGCTTTCGAGTCTCGACGAGGACGCGCGCCAGATAGTGGCGATCGCGGACGCCGAGGCGAACCTACTGTGGGTCACCGGCGACCCGGACACGTGTGAGCGGGCACGCGAGATGCACTTTGAGGAGGGCGCGGCGTGGTCGGAGAGAGAGGCCGGAACGAACGCGCTGGGTACCGCGTTGGCGCTCGATCATCCTGTGCAGATCTTCTCGGCCGAGCATGTCGTTGCGGCGGTGCATCCGTGGACCTGCTCAGCGGCGCCCATCCACGATCCCGGGACTGGTGAGCTGCTCGGCGTGGTTGACCTGACTGCGGATCTGCGCAATAACCATCCGCATACGTTGCCGGTCGCGGAGCTCGCGGCCCTTGCCGCCGAAGCGGCGCTTCAACTCAGGTCGCTGCAGATCGCCGAGCGCTTGCGCGAGCGATGGGAGACGGCAATGAGCGGGCGCCGAGCCGCGAGTGCATTGCTCGACAGGAACGGTTGGGTAATCGCTGCCCGGGGGATGGGCGAGCTGCCCAGCCGGCTCGAGCTGATCGTCGACCGAGAGGACGGCACCGCCACCCTGCCGGACGGACGGGGCGGCGCCGTCGAGCCGCTGCACGGCGGTGGCGCGATCTTCTGGCTTCGGCGACGATCACCGACATGTCCTTCGCGTCTGCAGCTGCAGTTGCTGGGACAAGACCCGAGTGTCCGGCTAGGTACCGGCTCCCGGGAGCGCGGGCTGCGCTCGCTCGAACTGCTCGCGATTCTTGCGATGCACCCGGAGGGGATGACGACCGAGCAGCTCGCGCTGGCTTTGTACGGCGAGCGTGGCAAGGCAGTGACGATCAGGGCCCAGGTCCACCGGGTCCGCATGTGTCTGGGGGCGTGGTCGGTCGAGACCCAGCCGTACCGGTTGAACGTTCCGGTCGACGCGGATTGGCTCGAGGTCGCGCGGCTGGTGGCCGCTGGGCAGCCGGGTGAGGCGCTGCGGGCATATCGCGGACCGCTACTCCGGGCTTCCGAGGCTCCGGAGATCGTCGAGGCTCGGGCGCTGCTCGAGGAGTCGTTGCGGCGCTCGATCCTGACGACCGCGGACCCGGATCTGCTCTCGGCGTGGCTGGCGCACCCGTCTGGGTCAGATGACCTCGCGGCGGCTCGCGCGCTCGTCGCCGTCCTTCCGTGCGGCGACCCGCGGCGGGCGGCGGCAACGGCGATTTCTGCGTCCATCGTGCGGCGTCGGTCGCAGCCCGGGCACTGAGCGAACGCCCCGCGCCGGCAAACGGGATGTTCGCGCACCGGCTGGGCGCAACGCGAGTGCAACATGGTCGTGCCTAGGGTGCCGACGCCCGATGTCTTGAAGAGGAGAGCCAGAGATGAATTCGTCGACCGGCACGACCGAGAACCCCGAGCGGGCGCTCTTCGCAGGTCCGGAGCTGGAGCGCCGCCTCGAAGCGCTGCTGGCCCAGGGCCGCTTTCCGCCCCCTCCGGGGTTCTTGACCGAGGCCACCGCCCGAGAGACGCCGGTGCACGCCGCCGCGGCGCAAGACCCGAACGCGTTCTGGGCCGAGGAGGCTCGCCGGCTCCACTGGGACCTCCCCTTCACGACGGTGCTGGATGACTCCAGCCCTCCCTTCTACAAGTGGTTCCCCGACGGGAAGCTCAACGTCTCCTACAACTGCCTCGATCGCCACGTCGCGGCCGGCCGCGGGGAGCGCATCGCGTTTCGGTGGGTCGGAGAGGAGGGCGAGGAACGGCCGGTCACCTACGCCGAGCTCTTGAGCGACGTGCAACGAATGGCGAACGGACTGAAGCGACTCGGCGTGCGCAAGGGCGACGTCGTCGGGATCTACCTGCCGATGATCCCCGAGGTTGTTGTGGCGATGCTCGCCTGTGCCCGGATCGGCGCCGTGCACAACGTTGTGTTTGGAGGTTTCGCGGCCGAGGCGGTGAGGGAGCGGATGGAGGCGTCGGACGCGAAGGCGCTAATCACCGTCGATGGGGCGCGGCGCAAGGGCAAGACGGCGCCCGTCAAGCAAGCCGTCGATCGAACGATGGGCGATTTGGCGCCGCTTGAGCACATCGTGGTCGTGCGCCATACCGGAATCGACGTGTCGATGCGAGACGGCCGCGACGTCTTCTACGACGAGCTCCTGGCCGCGGCCGACCCGGTCTGCTCGGCCGAGGCGATGGAGGCCGAACACCCGCTGTTCATCCTCTATTCCTCGGGCTCGACCGCGAAGCCGAAGGGGATCTTGCACACGAGCGGCGGCTATCTGACCGGGGTCGCGGCAACCCACCGGTACGTCTTCGACCTGGACCCCGACCGCGATGTGTTCTGGTGCTCTGCGGACGTGGGTTGGATCACGGGCCACTCCTACATCGTGTACGGCCCGCTGGCCAATGGCACGACGAGTGTGATGTACGAGGGTGCGCCCGACTACCCGCACAAGCGGATTTGGTGGGAGCTGATCGAACGCTACGGCGTGAGCATCTTCTACACCGCGCCCACAGCGATCCGGGCGTGCATGAAATGGGGCGCCGAGCACCCAAACGCGCACGACCTGTGCTCGTTGAGGCTGCTCGGGACAGTCGGGGAACCGATCAACCCGAAAGCGTGGCTCTGGTACCACGTCGTGATCGGCCGCGAGCGGTGCCCGATCGTGGACACGTGGTGGCAGACCGAAACCGGGCAGATCATGATCAGTCCGCTTCCCGGTCTGACCGTGACCAAGCCAGGTTCGGCGAGTCACCCGCTGCCGGCGGTGCTCGCCGATGTGGTCGACGAGAACACCGGTGAGCGAATCGAACGTGGACGGGGATTGCTCGTGCTCAAGCGACCGTGGCCGGCCATGCTCCGGACCCTGCTCGGCGACGACGAGCGCTACGTGGAGACCTACTGGTCGCGCTTCGGCCCGGAGACCTACGTCGTTGGCGACGCCGCGATCCGCGACGATGACGGATACCTGTGGATCGTGGGACGGATCGACGACGTGATCAACGTCTCCGGCCACCGGCTGTCAACCGCCGAGGTCGAGTCGGCGATCGTCGCGCACGAGAAGGTCGCCGAGGCGGCCGTCGTGGCGCAGTCCGACGAGCTCACCGGTCAGGCGATCGTCGCGTTCGTGACGTTGCAAGGCGAGCTCGAGGGCACGGACGAGATCGAGGATCAGATCCGCGATCACGTCGCCACGCAGATCGGCAAGCTCGCACGGCCCAAACGAATCCTTTGGGCCGACGACCTGCCGAAGACCCGCTCAGGGAAGATCATGCGCCGCCTGCTCAGGGACATCGCCGACGGTCGCGCGCTCGGCGACGTGACGACCTTGCGAGATCCGGCCGTGATGGCGGACCTCGAAGCAAAGGTTGCCGCCGAAAACGAGAAGGAGCAGTAGGACGCGTCGCCACACTGCAACGCGGATGCAACTCGCCCCGGCGTAGAACGAGCGGTGGCAATTCTTTCGTATCCCCGAGGAGACCCGCATGGCCGTCACCACTCGCAACCCCGCTCCGTCGAAAACCAGAGTCGGTCCGTATCGCGCTGCAGTAGTTCATGACTTCGGCTCGCCGCTCACCATCGAGGAGGTGCCGGCCCGCCCGCTCGAGCCCGGCCAGATTCGCGTTCAGGTCGAGGCCTCGGGCTTGTGCCACACCGACATTCACGCCGCCCACGGTGATTGGCCGGTCAAGCCCGAGCCGCCGTTCGTGCCAGGTCACGAGGGGGTGGGGAAGGTTGTCGAACTAGCGCCCGGCGTCACCGAGGTCGCGTTGCGCGATCGCGTCGCGATGCCGTGGCTTGGCTATGCCTGCGGAACATGTGATCACTGCGTCTCGGGCTGGGAGACGTTGTGCCTGGACCAGGAGAACATGGGTTACTCGATCGACGGTGGCTTCGGCGAGTACGCGACCGCCTATGCACGATACGTGGTCAAGGTGCCGGACGGGATCGACCCGCTCGACGCCGCGCCGCTGACGTGCGCCGGGGTGACCACCTACAAGGCGGTCAAGGTCGCTGGGACGCGGTCATCCGATCTCGTCGCCGTGTTCGGCGTCGGCGGACTGGGCCATCTGGCGATCCAGTACGCGGCGATCGCGGGCGGGCGGGTGATCGCAGTCGACCTGATCGACGAGAAGCTCGACCTGGCGCGCCGGCTGGGGGCGGAGTTCACGATCAACGCGTCCAAGCAGGATCCGGTCGAGGAGATCCAGGCGCTCGGGGGAGCCGATCAGGCGATCTCGCTCGCGGTGTCTCCGCGGGCGTTCGAGCAGGCATATGGCACGCTGCGGCGGGGCGGCAAGCTTGTGTTCGTCGCGCTGCCCGCCGATAACCACATCACGCTGCCGATCTTCGAGACCGTGCTCAACGGGATCACGATCGTCGGCTCGATCGTCGGTACCCGGACCGACCTGCGGGAGGTGTTCGAGCTCCACGCCGCTGGCAAGACCAGGGTGATCCGCGAGGTGCGTCCACTCGACACCGTCAACCAATCGATCGCGGACGTCGAAGCTGGCCGCGTAGCGGCGAGGATCGTGTTCGAGCCCTAGCGGCCCGAACAGCGTGGATGACTGCGACGTAAGCGTCGCCTCGGGGGTGCTCGCGGTGTTGGACGTCGCGTGCGCGATGCTTTCTGGTGCGAACGTGGACGTGGTGCTCGAGCGTGTCCTCGAGGCGGCGCGGCAGCTGACGGGGGCGAGGTATGCGGCGCTGGGGGTTCTCGACCGATCGCGACACGAGCTCGAGCGATTCACGACGGCGGGTCTGGATGAATCGTCGACGCGCCGGCGAATCGGTGCGCTGCCGCGCGGTCGAGGGGTGCTGGGCGAGCTAATCGCTGACCCACGGCCGCTGCGGCTCGCCGATGTCAGCGCGCACCCGCATTCCTACGGTTTCCCCCCGGGACATCCCGCGATGAAGACGTTCCTCGGCGTCCCTTTGCTCGTGGACGGGAAGCCGTTCGGCAACCTCTATCTGGCCGACAAGCGCCGTGGCGCAGAGTTCAACGCGGAAGACGAGCAAGTGGTGGAGCGCTTGGCGAAGGTCGCCGGGATCGCCATCCAGCGTTCGTCCCCGAGGTGACCCGGAACCGGGGCATCAGCACGCAGGCCCGGTGTCCGCTGGCCGCGCCGGACCGTAGTTCCCCGCGATGGAGTGCCGCGCGCCACGGATGCGGGAGAGTCGCGAGCGTTCGATCGTCAGTGTTGATGTCTGTTCTCAAATCAACACCGACGCGCGTTCTGATCGCCGGGGGAGGCTTCGCCGCCGTGGAAGCCGCGCTGGCTTTGCGCGCGCTGGCGGGCGACCGCGTGCAGTTGACACTCGTATCACCAGATCCGGTACTCGAGTATCGCCCGGCCGCGACGCTGACGGCATTCGACGATCGGATCCCCCTGAGATACGACCTCGGAGCGATTGCCACCGACATCGGCGCGATGTACCACAAGACGCTGGTCGAATCCGTTGCGCCTAAGAAGCGACACGTGCGCACGGCTTCCGGTGCCCGCCTGCATTACGACGCGCTCATCCTGGCGACGGGAGCGCGCGCGATCGCGGGCGTTCCGGGCGCGATGACATTCCGTGACCAGCGCGACCTCGGCCTGATCGGGCGAGTGTTGGCCGAGGTCGACTCCGGGGCGGCGCGGCGCGTGGTGTTCGCGGTCCCGACCGGCGTGTCGTGGCCGTTGCCGATCTACGAACTTGCCTTGCTCACGGCGGCTCGAGCGACCGAGCGAGGACATGGTGTCGAAATCTCAGTGGTGACCCCGGAGCTCGAGCCGCTCGCGGTGTTCGGGCCGGACGCGTCCCCGCTCGTGCAGGGTCTGCTCGAGGACCGCGGTGTGCGCTTCATCGGTGACGCTGCGGCTGCCGGAGTTCGCCGCGACGGCGCGCTGATGCTGCAGGTCGGCGGTCCGATCAGAGCCGACCGAGTGGTGGCCGTTCCGCAGCTGCGCGGTCGGCGGATTACCGGGGTGCCGGCGACCCGCTTGGGATTCGTACCTATCCATGCCTACGGGCGGGTCGACGGGCTCGAAAACGTGTACGCCGCGGGTGACATCACGACGTGCCCGGTCAAGCAGGGCGGGCTTGCCGCTCAGCAGGCCGATGTGATCGCGCACGCGATCGCCGCCGGTGCCGGTGCTTCGACGAAAGGCCTTCGGGCCAGGTACGTGCTCCAGGCGCTGCTCATCGGCGGGCGGACTCCCCTCATTCTCCGCACCGAAGTTGACGCGTGGGGACAACCGGGCGCCGCTGCGCTCGAGCAGTTCGAGAAACGCGAGGCAAACCGCTCGAACAAGGTGCTGGCACGTTACCTCACGCCGTACCTGGAAACGCGAGAGCCGCTCTCCGCCCGCCCGCTCGAGACCGTGTAGCCGCCAGCCGGGCACTCCCTCTCGCCCCCCTGTCGAGGTGACGTGCACGACCTGCCACCGGACCGCTTTCCGGGTGACCGCGGCAGACTACGCATGCGGGGCATGCGCGTTCTGCCGCGGTTCGGGCATAGCGGCTCGATTGTCAGACCACGCACGCCGGGTGCTGAGCCGCCGGCGCCGCTCGTTCACCATCTCGACCGCGCCGTCATCGTGAATCAACACCCCGCCCTCGTGTGCCCCCAGCAGCAACCGCCCGCCGGCAGGGCCTGACAACAGCGCGGCTTTGCCCAGCGCCTCGGCCTCCAGCGCGGTCGGCGCGAGTGCTGTCACCGCGATCAGTCCCGTCCATGCGGCTCGCCCCGTGGCGGGGTCGATGAGGTGGTGGGCGAACTCGCCGTCGTCGCACTCCCAAACTCGGACGTCGATGCCGGATGTCGCCACGCCGCCCGAGCGGACGAACAGCGTGTGGGCAGTTCCGCCGGTCAGCGGATGACGAACTCGGACCTCCCAGGGCTCTCGGCACCGAGCCTGTATCCGTAGGTCTCCGCCGCAGTCGACGGCGAAGCGTCCAGACCGTCCGAGCCGAGCAGCGAGGAAGTCCGCGGCCCATCCCTTGGCGGAGCCCCCGAGGTCGATCTCCACGCCCGGCGGCCGACGGATGACGCCGGCACCGTCGTCGACCTCGACCATTCGCCAGTGCGCCTTCAGCCCGGATCGTGCCGGGCGACGGGGCGGCGCTGAAGCGAGCGCTGGCGCCAGAGACGCGGGTTGGACGCGCGCGCGAGAGTCCGAGTAGCCGGCGCGACATAGCGCGCCGAGAAGGGTTGGATCCACGAGGCCACCGGTCAGCGACGCCACGCGCAACGCCGCCGCGACGGCGGCCCGCAGCAGCTGGCCGGCGGGAACGCTCGCCCGCGGATCCGCGTTTAGGCGCGAGAGATCGCTGCGGGGGTCGAAACGCGACAGCCGGCGGTCGATCTCGGCAAAAACGGACGCCACGTCGACGCCATCGTCGCGATCACGCACGACTCGGGCAACCGTGCCCATCGTGGGGAAGCTGTCATCGAGCACGCGCGTCTTCTGTCGGCGCCATGTCTTCGCCGTACGCCTGCTGCAGGTCGGCGATCTGGCCGGGGCTCGACTGGGTTGTCAAAGGCGGCAGCGGCTCCTCCTCCGGCGTCCGCCGCGCGTCGTGCGTCGATCCTCGACGGCGAACCAGTGAGACGCCGCCGGCCGCTGCTGCCGCCGCCGTCGCCAAGAGCGTCCGCGTTTTCATCGTCTCGCGACCGTAGAGTTTCCGGGTGCCACGGGGAACGGTGCGGCTCCGAACCGTCGTTGCGGAAAAACACCTACGTCAAGACGGACGTATCCGCGATGGCCGAGACGTCGCCGCGCCGTAGGGTCGGTCCGGACGTTGCGCGACCTCGGAGGCGATTACTGATGACCACGCAAGTAGCAACCAGCCGGGCCAAGAAGTCGGCGTCGCGAAGCCACAAGTGGGTGTACGACTTCACCGAGGGCTCGCGCGAGATGCGCGACCTGCTTGGCGGCAAAGGCGCGGGCGTCGCGGAGATGACGCGCATTCTCGGACCGGACATGGTCCCAGGAGGATTCACGATCACCACCGAGGCGTGCGTCGCGTTCATGCGCACCGACCGGACGTGGCCGGAGGGCCTGGCCGAGCAGGCGAATGCGGCGCTCGCGGCGCTCGAGAAGCGCGCCGGCAAGCGCCTCGGGGACGCGGACGATCCGCTACTGGTATCGGTGCGGTCCGGTGCGCGCGTGTCGATGCCGGGAATGATGGACACGGTCCTGAACCTCGGCCTGAACGACGAGTCGACCGCGGGCTTGGCATCGCGCACCGGCGATGAGCGCTTCGCCTGGGATTGCTACCGCCGGCTGGTGCAGATGTTCGGCAACGTCGTGCGCGGGATCCCCGGCGAGCGGTTCGAGGATGAGATCGCACGCGTCAAGCGAGAGCGCGGAGTCACCCTCGACATCGAGCTCGACGCCGACGCGCTGCGCGAGCTGACCGAATGCTTCAAGTCCTACTACGACTTCCCGACCGACCCGCAGGAGCAGCTGAGCCAGTCGATCCGGGCGGTGTTCGACTCCTGGATGGGCGACCGTGCCGTTCAGTACCGCCGCATCAACCGTCTACCCGACGATTGGGGAACGGCGGTCAACGTGCAGCAGATGGTCTACGGGAACAAGGGCGCGACATCCTGCTCCGGGGTGGCATTCAGCCGCGACGAGGTAACCGGCGCCCAGCAGCCTTCAGGCGATTTCCTGCCCAACGCGCAGGGCGAGGACGTGGTCTCCGGCGTTAGGACGCCGCGTGACCTGTCGGAGCTACGGGAATGGATGCCGGATATCTCCGACCAGCTGACGGCGATCCTGCGCAAGCTCGAGGCTCACTACAAGGACATGCAGGACACCGAGTTCACGGTCGAGGAGGGGCGTCTGTTCATGCTCCAGACGCGCAACGCCAAGCGCCCGGCGCAAGCAGCCGTTCGGTTCGCAGTCGACGCGGTCAAGGAGGACCTGTTGACGCGGGATGAGGCGCTCGCGACGATCGACCCTGGCTCCCTGGACGCGCTGCTGCACCCGACGTTCGATCCCAAGGCGCAGTTCGACGTGCTCGCGACCGGCGTCAACGCGTCTCCGGGTGCAGCCAAGGGGGAGGTCGTGTTCTCGGCGCCCGAGGCGGTCGCGGCCGCCGAGCAGGGACGCGACGTGATCCTCGTGCGACCGTTCACGGATGCCGACGACGTTGCCGGCTTCTACGCCGCCAAGGGGATCCTGACCTCGGAGGGGGGCAAGGCTTCGCACGCGGCGCTCGTCGCGCGCGGCATGGGTCGTCCCGCAGTCGTCGGCGTCGAGGCGCTCTCGATCGATCTCAAGACGAGGACGATCACCGTCGACGGAACCGTGATCCACGGGGGCGACCGGATCGCGATCGACGGCACCAGGGGGTGCGTCACGATCGCGGACGTGCCGCTCGTCGAGGCTCAAGTCGATGAGAACTTCGAGCAGGTGCTGGCGTGGGCTGATGAGATCCGTGAGCTTGGAGTCCGCGCCAACGCCGACACCCCGGGCGACGCGGCGCGCGCGCGTGAGCTGGGCGCACAGGGCATCGGCCTGTGCCGGACCGAGCACATGTTCATGGCCGAGGACAGTCAGCCGAAGATGCGCGCGATGATCATGGCCAACACGCTCGAGGATCGCCGCAAGGCGCTCGCCGAGCTGCTGCCGCTCCAGCAGGAGGACTTCGAGGGGATCTTCGAGGCGATGGCCGGGCTGCCGGTCACAATCCGGCTGCTGGACCCGCCGCTGCACGAGTTCATGCCTCGCGCCGAGGACCTCACGGCGCAGATCGAGCGCGCCAAGGCCGAGGACGGCAGGGACATCGCGGAGCTCGAACGGCTGCTGGCGCGCGTGCACGAGATCAGCGAGGCCAACCCGATGCTCGGCACGCGCGGTTGTCGGCTCGGGATCCTGTTCCCCGAG
>DATJYY010000012.1:0-11541 GCA_035499395.1 Solirubrobacteraceae bacterium | reverse complement strand
GTCCGCGGGCTTGTGCACGCGCACATCGGTTGGGTGTTTACCGACATGGAGGTCGCGGACGAGCGTCGCTACGCCAAGGATCTGCTGGCGGACCCGATGATCCGCTTCGTCGATCGCACGTTCGTGGTTTGGGTGATCGCGGGGCTGGCGTTCTCGTTCGGGCTGGGTGTGGCGCTGACCGGGTCCGTCATCGGTGGGCTGACAGCGCTGCTCTGGGGCGGCGCGGCGAGGATTTTTCTGCTGCATCACGCGACCTTCAGCATCAACTCGCTGTGTCACTTCTTCGGCCGTCGCGATTACGAGACTCGCGATCAATCGCGAAACCTGGCCTGGTTGGCGATCCCGACCTGGGGCGAGGCCTGGCACAACAACCATCACGCGTTTCCGACGTCATACCGTCACGGGCTGCGCCGCTGGCAACTCGACCCATCGGCCGCGATCATTCGTCTGCTCGAGTTGCTGGGGCTCGCCTGGGACGTGGTGCGGATCGACGACGGGCGCCTGCAGCGCGAGACCGTGACCACCACCATCTGAGCGGACGCTTGCCGGTCAGGCGAGCGCGCGGGCGGGGATAGGTCGCGCAGAAACCGATTCCGCGCTGATCGCTCGCGCGCGAGTTGGTGCGGGCATCAACGCGGCGCCGGCGATGACCAGGCAGAAGGCGAGCGTGCGTCCGGCGATCTGTGGCGCGCCGGTGCCAATCGAGTCGTGAAAGACCAGGACGCCGCCGCCGATCGCGATGAGATTAGCGGCGACCGAGGTGAACGCGATCACCGCGAGCGGGGGGCCGATTTGGAGGCTGCGAGCGGACGAGTAGAAGGCGATCACCGAAGCGGCCAACGCCGACAGCGCCCAGGGGCTGATGAGAGCCGACGTCAGCCCACCGCCGGCGGCGTGGGTCAGGAACTTCAGCGAGATGTCGGACACGCCGTACAAACAACCGGCGGCGGCGCCCAGCACCAACCCCTCATTGCGATGCAAACCGGCGAGCTTGATCGAGCCCGCCACCAGCAGTGAGCTGGCGGCGAATACCCCGGCCTCGAGCGCGATCAGAGCGGCCAACGAGGATCCACCGGTGTCCGCCGCAGGGCCTCCGGTCACTGAGAGCACCGCGAGTCCGGCCGCTGTGACACCGAGGCCGATCCACTGCCGGCGGCCGAGGCGAAAGCCGAAGAACCGCTCGGCGAGCACGGCGAGGAACACGAGCCCGCCGGAGATGACCGACTGCACAACCGAGAGCGGCACGAGCGACAGCGCGCCGACGTGAAGCAGCCACGCTGCGACCGCTCCGACGCACCCGATCGTCCACCACTTGGAGGCAAACAGGCCCCGGGCGCTGCGAAGCGGATGGCGACCATCGACTGGCGGCGCGGCCACTGCCCCGCGATGGCGAACCAGAAAGCCCGCATTGGTCAGCAGCGCGCACCCAAGCGTCAAGGCAAGACCAAGGAACATGTGTGACCTCCGCCCGGAGCGAGCGCCCGCGCTTAGTGGGCGCTTCCCGGTCGCGGGTGGCGACGTCGCGCTTGGGCGGCCGCGACATTCGCCTTCGTGCGCCGTGCCGCTTTCTCGAGATCGCGCCTGCGGCCGGCTGACGCGCGGCCGTGGGCGTGGCCGCGGCCGTGGGTGTGGCCGACGGCGTCATGACTGTTCAACGCCGATTGTCGATGCTTGGCGATCATGCGCAGGATGCGCAGGTGTAGATCGGTCATGACCGCCCTGCGTTTATTTCGGGGACCCGGATCGAGACCGGGACTGCCTGAGGTAGTTCCGTCGGTACGTCCTCCAGGACAAAGAGCCTGAACCCGACGACGCCCTCCGCGCCTGCGATCGCTTGCGGCGGCTGACCGCACTGCGGACAACCAACCAGGTACGCGGCCGCTGCCGCGGTGAAGCGCAACCGGCAGCTGGGACAGCCAAGATGGGTCATATCCGACCCCTTTCGATAGAAGCCCGAGTGGGCTTGAGAGACCGAGTCGCCGTCCCGCCAGACCGCAGCGTGCCCGCCCGGGGTCGACCTTCGACCCGAGCCGAGTTGGCTCGACTTACCATCCGTGCCGCCCGCTCGGCATCAGCATGAGGATTCAATGCTCTCCGAGCGCCGGGCTTTTCAGCCCGTCACTCACCGTCCGGCAACCGCCGCCGCTGTGCCCCACAAGAGTCGGAAACTCCAGCAACGCATCCGCGACGCCGCCGTGCCGTGCATCCGTGTCAGCGCGAGGCTGGTTTTTTGCGGGAACCACCGCCGGCGGCCTCTCTGCCCTTCTGAGTGAAGAAGTTGCCCCGAAAGCGAGAAGAGCTGGGCTCACCGAGCGAGGTTAATCCTAGCAGGTCCAGCCCTCCGTCAGGTGGACCCGATAGGTGGGGACGACCCCGGACCGCGGCAGGAGAACATCCGCTGGGGCGACCGCTCCACGCGGGCAACCTGCTGCCGACAGGCTAGACTCGTCGTACGGGTCGGGCGTTTGTCTCGACCGAAGCAGTGCCCCGCGTTTTCGCAGTCGTTGCGCTTCAGCACCCTCCGCGTACCGCAGTGCACATACTCGGAGGTAACAATGTCAACAGGAACCGTGAAGTGGTTCAGCGACGACAAGGGCTTTGGGTTCATCACACCTGATGACTCCGACAAGGACCTGTTCGTCCACCATTCCGCGATCCAAGGCAGCGGCTTCAGGTCGCTGGCCGAGGGCGCGAAAGTTAGCTACGACGCCGAGCAGGGCCCCAAAGGCCCAGCGGCGGCGAACGTCCGAGCGCTCTAGAGCTCGACCGACGCAATCAGCACGGGAGGGCCGGATGTCGCGCCCCTCCCGCGCTTTGCGCCTCTCTCAGTCTGTCCTCCACATGCTCGAGTTGTCCGTCGAGCTTCTGAAGCTGAGCGTTGGATCCGAGACCCCATCGGTAAAGCTTGGCCCGCAGTAGTGACATTTGGTTGTGACAGTCACGTATATCGGCTCGGAGCGACGAACGGGCGGTGAGGTCACATATCGAAGCTACCATCACGGTGCCCCTGCGCACGATGCCCGTCGCGGGTCGATCATGCAGCTCACCTGCCTGGTCGAGGTTGACAGCGCCGAGCCCATCGCGGTCAATCCGGCGCACGTGGTCGCGCTGCGAGCGCTAGACATGTAGTCCGCCGCGTTGCGAAGCAGGGCGTCGGCTCGTCGGGGTGGCGCTGTGTGTGCCGCCTCTTGCCCCATTGAGGCAAGAAAAAATCTTGCTGCACCGTTCACATACGGCGTTGTGATAGGAGTACATTGGTTCTACGTGCTGGCCCTGCTGCCGAAATTTTCAGCTCGCGCACTGCATGCCACCAACGGCGTCGATGGCGCCACGAGGCGACGGGCGTGAGTTAGCGGTTTTCGCTGCGGGGCCAGTGCTGTAGGTCGATAAGCGTCGCCATGCTCTGCCGGATTGCTCAGTGTGATCGACGGCGCGGGTGATTCTGACCGCGTGAACCCGCCATCGAGACGGAAGACTCCGGTGCGCGCAGGCAGCCGACGGCGGATATATGGGCTAGCGATCGTCGCGGGCTTTCGCGCGCATAGGGGCTGTGCGCAGCACCGTTGATACGACGAGCGCCGTTATCGGCCCCGGTCATGTCTCCCCGAGCTGCTCTAGGCCCCTGCTCCTCGTAGCATGACGACACACGCCGGATTGATTCCCACGCGCTCGCCGGTATCCACTTCAACGAGCCACGCGAACTCCATGATCGAGCCCCTGTCGGCGTTGAGAATGGTGCGCTCGACCGCCTCGGTCGTGCCCTCGACTCGGTAGCGAGCGCCGCCGAGGACGGTGATCTCCGTCGTCGCGGCCGACCGGGATGACTCCATCGTCAGCGGGCCACCGCGGCACGTGCGGCGTGGTGTGAGCGCGTCGAGCGATGAGAAGGTTCTGGCATCCGGTCTCCGTTCGGCGCCGGCAGACGACTGGCCACGCGATCTCGATCATGAGCCTCGGTTCCCACACCTCAGCGCGATCGCGCGTTGGTGGATTGCGAGCTCAAGGCTTAGCGAATCACTGCGGGGTCAGCGCCCAGCGAGACTACTCCGTTCCCTCGCCACCCGCAAGAACGGCTGGATGTGGTGCTACCGTAAGAGACGACGGCGACGTCGTCGCCGGCGAGGTTCACCAAGCCGACGCAGCGAATCTCCCTCTGAACGAATGCGATCGCGCCGGCGAAGGGAGAGGTGCGATGTCCAGCCAACCTTGTCGGGTCGTCTCATGAAGACGGCACGGGAACGCGCTCAGGAGAAACGGCAGGAGAAGCTGGAGTCCGTCGCTGAACAGGTCGAGAACGGCGAGCTTGTCATCCGGCCGATGACTGAAGAGGAGCGCCGCCGCTATCCACCGCTCCCGCCTCAGTCAAAGCGCCCGGCAAGGGGCTGAGACCATGCCTGAACCATCGGGGCTGATCGCGCGGGTCAGACAGATGAGACGCACGACCGACTCGTCGGGAAAGGCGCCTCGAACGACTCCGCCCCGGGATGACACGACGGCGCTGGAGGCTCTGCAGGCGCGGATCGAGCATTTGGAGCAGCTCGTCGAGGGACTTCAGGACTCCATCCATCGGGAGTCTGAGCGACAGAGCAAGCGGATCACCGAGCTCGAGGCTCGGATGGAGCCCGCCGCGATCAGCGTGGCGCTGAGCAAGGACGCCCGCGACCGCGGGCTGTAGGCGCGGGTGACCGCATTCTTCATCCCAGGGATCGCCACTGAAAGTGACGGCCGCGCCCTGGAGGTTGCCTATGGCGACATGCGCGCACGTGTGGAACTCGACATGGGCCGGCGCCCGCGCGAGCGCAGAATCGAAAAACTGTGGACGCGCAGGGGCAGCATTGACTGCGTGACGATTGTGGGCAGGCCGGATCCTCTGCGGGGCGGCACCGTCATGGCGATCTTCGACATGGGAGCGCACGAGCCGTTCATCATCTGGCGTGCAACGGACAGCTGGACTGGCGGCGGCTCTTGCGAGGTTCTGAGCTGGCGCGCGTACTCCGTTCTGGAGTTCGACCCGTGAACGCCGCTAAAGACGTCGAACTACTCGAGGCGGACGCGCGGTACTACCACGACCGGGTCGCCCTTTTGCGGGCCAAGCTCTACAGATGGGGCCAAGGCTCAACCCCGCAACTGCAGGAGCTCGAGCGCCGCTTGGCGAGCGCCGAGCTGCGGCTGCGCGAGCGGCGTTCACGCGAGTCAAGCTGATCGGCGGCGGTCCGGAAGGCCGCTGTCGCTTTCTCAGCAGGGCATCGGCCAGCCGTTCGCGATCCAGCGAGACGTATCGGCCGGCCGGGCGGCCCCGGCGGACGGTCACGTCAGACCGTCGCCATTCGCTAGGCTGGCATGAGGATCGAGCGTCTGCTCGACGAAGCAGTGCCCCGCGTTTTCGCAGTCGTTGCCGTTAGCACCCTCCGCGTTTCGCAGTGCACATACCTCAGGAGGGAACAAGATGGCAACGGGTACCGTGAAGTGGTTCAACGGGGATAAGGGCTACGGATTTATCACCCCGGACGATTCCGGGAAGGATCTGTTCGTGCATCACAGCGCGATCCAAGGCAACGGCCACAAGTCCTTGGATGAGGGCGCAAAGGTGAGTTACGACGCCGAGCAGGGTCCCAAGGGCCCGGCTGCCACGAACGTCGCAACGCTGTGACCAACACGCGGCGACGATGCGGGCGAGCGCTCGTATCGGACCCTCGCCGCTCCCGTCCGCATCCGTGCAGCGGCCGCTGCACGGATGGCGTGGGTGCCCACGACGCTGCGATGCAGCGACAGGACGGCCGGATGTCGCCAGAGCTTGATCGACACCAGCCGTCTGGGTCTTCACCTTATTTGCGCGTGCGGTCGGCGCGCTCCAGACCCCAAGAGCAGGAGGACACGCATGGCGGGCGCGAACAAGAAGACCACCATGGCAAAACTAAACCGCGAACGAAAACTGCGCGAGCGCCGAATGGAGAAGCAGGCGAGGAAGGACGCTAGGAAGCAGGGATCGGCCGGTCAGCGAGGCCAGTCGGGCGACGTGCTGACTGGGGACGCCGATCAGGCGGTCCCCTCGGTCACCGAATTTGACGCGCCCCTCGCCGGCCAGTGGCCAGGCGACGACGGGTCGGCGAAGTTCAGGGCCGAGGTCGGATCGGGAGCACAGCATTCCACCCTCCCGGCTGGAGCGTCCGCCGCCGGAGGTGAACCGGAGGCGGCTCCGAACGAGGCGGGCACACAGCTACCGTCTGCTCGTCGCCCCTGACTCGCGCGCGCAGCAGCGATGAGCTAATCAGCGCCTCCGTTCGCCGTCGCCCGCGACCTCGGCGAGCCTGCGGTGCAGCCGCTCGCGCAACTCGTCCGGTTGGTACTGACGCTGCGCGCGACGCCTACGGGCCAATACCACGCCCGTGGCTGCCACTCCGGCGAGGCCGGCGAGACCGACGAGCTTCCAGCGCATCCGCATCGGTCGCGTAGGTTATTGGCGGCGTGAACGACACGGCGCTGGCTCTCGAAGACGCCGTCGCGACGGCGGCGACCGGCGACATTTGGCTATTCCGCGGCAGGTCAATGGCCGACCTGACGATTCGGGCCCTCACCAACAGCCCGGTCAACCACGTCGGCATGGCCGTCGCGATCGATGACCTCCCGCCGCTGCTCTGGCACGCCGAGCTCGGCCGCTCGCTGCCTGACGTGTGGACCGGTGAGCGCCACCGTGGCGTGCAGCTTCACCTACTCGCTGAAGCGGTCAGGACCTGGAATATGCGCTACGAGCAGCGGGCCTGGCTCCGCCAGCTCGACGGTCCGATCGACCGCGACCACGAGGACCGGTTGATGGAAGTCATCGACCGCTTCGACGGCCGGCCGTTTCCGACCGCGCTCGGGCTTCTGCGACGGTGGCTCAGTCGCCCGATGCGACGCACGTCGTCACTGGAGGAGACCTTCTGCGCGGAGCTCATCGCCGCCACCTATCAACACATGGGTCTGCTGGCTTCCGGACGACCGGCCGGCTCGTATGATCCTGGGCGCTTCTGGAGCGGCGACCACATCAGCCTGGTCCCGCCGTTCGCGCTGGGTGCTGAGATCGCGGTGCGGTGAGCCGAGCTTCACGCGGGGGGAAGCCGGCCGTGCAATCAAGCAGCCGGATGCTCGTGCTGGAGCCGATCGAGCACGGCGGCCGACTGAGAATCGCGCGCGCGCACGAGTTCGCGCATGACGTCTGTATCGAGTCGCGCCGGGTCGGTCGCGTGAAAGAACGCCTCGAGCGTCCGCGCAAAGCGCAGGGGGTCATCGAGGTGCGGAAAGTGCCCCGCCTCGTCGAACAGTTCGAGGTCGCTGCCGGGCATGCCCTCGTGCGTCGGCCGCGCGTGCTCGACCGGGATGATCCGGTCACGGCGACCCCAGATGATCAACGTTGGCATCATCGATGCCAGGTAGAGGCGGTCGGACGCGTTGATCCGCTGGCCGGTCGGGTCGATCACAGCCCGAAGCGTGTGAATGAAGGCGCTTCGTGCCTCCGGGTTGGCGAGCGATTGATAGCCCCGCGCCATCTCGGTCAAATCGGGTCGTGTCCGCAAACCGATTCGCCCGAGCGTCCGCGGAATCACCGAGGCGACATCGAGCACGCGCGGGTGCGCGAGCAGCGGCAAGACGAACTCCGACCCGGGAAGCGTCGCTGCGCGAAGCAGGAAGTGGACCTCCTCGCCCAGACCGCCGCTCGACACGAGCACGAGCCGCCCACACCGTTCCGGGAACTGGTAAGCGAACTGCATCGCGATCCCACCACCGAGCGAATGGCCGACGACGCTTGCTCGCTCGATGCCGAGGCCCACCAGCAGGTCGCGAATCCCAGACGCGTGCGCCCCGAGTGAGTAGTCGCCTCGCGGCTTGGCCGAGTCGCCGTGGCCGAGCAGGTCGGGCGCGATAACGGTGTGGGTCTCGGCCAACAGCTCGGCGACCCCGTCCCACTGCGAAGCGCGCCCCGCGACGCCGTGGATCAGCACTACGGCCGGCCCTTGGCCGGCGATGTTGAAGTACACCCGATGGCCGTGCAGCGAGACATCGACGCGCTCGATCGTCGGTCTCGTCCCGATACGGCTTCCCCGGCCGGTGGTGGCGGGGTCCACCCGCAGATTCTCGGTCTTCGGGTTCATGACCTCGGTCGGGTCTGGTTGAGGAGACGGGAGCTCAGTCGCATGCGCGACTGCCGTGTTGGTGATGTCGCTCGACTTTGGAGCACCCGGACGTTCCCGGCCGCCGGGCATTTGGGGCCCTGCTCGTCGCCATGGCTCACCTTCGCACCCTCGTCGGCGACTTGCAGCGGTTGCGTTGGACTGCGATGTACGAACAGGTCCTTGCCGGAGTCATCGGGTGGCGTGAATCCAAGTCCTTGTCGTCGCTGAACCACTTCTGCCCCGAGCGGATCGTCCTAGCGGAAGTCGCCCTGACGACGCCTCCGAGCCTGCTCCTGCTCGCGCGCGGCGCGACGCGTGCGCGCCTGCCTCTGCGCCTGTTCGTTCCGCTGCGCGATCTCCTTCTTGAGCGCGGTGATCGCCGCGTCCGACGTCGATCGTCCCGGTCCGGGTTGATCAGGCTGCTTAGTCACTGGACATGCACTCCTCGTCGCTCTCTGAGAACACTAGGCCACAGGACGAATGCGGGAGCGAGACACCGAACGGTGGAGACGGGCTCCCTACTGTATCGGTGCATACCGCCCGGCCAGGAAATTCGCGTACTCCTCCGCAACCCCCGAACGCACTCAACCGGCGCGGGCGAGGCGAGGACCGCGCGCCAGCGTCTACGACAGCTCGGACACCCCGTTCGCAATGCGGGGTTCGGGACATGCTAGGGTCGAAGTTGCTCGGTGAGCCCAGCTCTTCTCGCTTTCGGGGCGACGTGATCACTCAGAAGGGCAGAGAGGCACCCGCGTCGCCTCGACTCTTCGGCTTCCATCGAAAGGGGTCGGCCATGACCCAGGTTGGCTGTCCTAACTGCCGGTTGCGGTTCACGCGAGCCGCGTCGGCGTACCTCGTTGCTTGTCCCGAGTGCGGTCGGCCGCCGCAAGCGATCGTGGACGCACAGAGGGTTGTCGGGTTTAGGCTCTTCGTCGTGGAGGACGTCCCCCAGGAGCGGCCTGAGGCTCTGGCGGTCGAAATCCCGTTCCCAGATCCCGGCGCGGGACGGTCATGACCGACTTACACCCTGCGCATCCTTCGGATCGTCGCGAAGAAGCGGCAGCGCGCCCTCGACGATCACGACGTCGCCGACCACGCCGCCGACCCAAGATCCGGTGACCGCGAGCGCTCCTCGGGTTAGAGATCAGTCATGGTCCTCGGGTTTCGCCTGACGCCGCGCTGTGCGGTGTTGACCAACGCGAGTGCGCTTGTGCGTCATCGGGGGCGGTGGCGGCACCGCCGGTCGATGGTCGTCACCCGCTTCGCAGCGCGCGTGGCTTGTGCGCCTCCAAGTGGTGGACGATCGGGTGGCTGGTTTGACTCGGCGGTTGGCGGGAGCGGACGCGCGAGGAGGTCGAGCACCCTGTTCAGATCCGCGCTGTCCGCGAACGGTCCAATTGCGCGGACAGTCGTGGGTGGGCTATCCCTACGGACCGAATTCCCACCCCAGGCGCGGCGGCCACCGACGATGCATCAGCGTCACGAGGCGGGAGGCGTGCGACTGCGGGGCGGCCTGTTGCCGCACCTAGGTAGCGCCGGCCGCTCGTACCGGCGGTCTGGTCCAACCAGCGGGGGGTCTCGCCCTCATCCATGCGCGCAGTGCCAACAGAGGGATGGGAAGGTACATGCGATGACCCCGTCGCAAGACGATCTGGCGGCGTGTCGGCGTGCCAAGCCGGGTCGCGATCGCCGGCCGGCGGTCTGATCGCGAGACGTCACGGATGTCGGGAGCGGATCTCGAGGAGCTGGAAGAGGTCAGGGGCCTGATCGCACGTGGCCTGCGGTTCGGAGTGCTCACATATGTGGAGATCGTGACCGCCACGGCCGAGCTCGGCCTCGAGGAGATCGACATCGAGGAGCTGCACGGCGTCCTCGAGCGGCGCGAGATCGAATTGGTCGACGAGATCGATCCGGCTACTCAGACGAGCTTGAGCCCCGAACGCGGGCCCGACAAGCGGACGCGCCGGAAGGGTGAGCTGAACCTGGAGCCGGAGGGGACGACGGACGGTCTGCAGCTGTTCTTGAAGGGCATCAGCAACGTCCGGCTGCTGACGGCCCAGGAAGAGGTCGATCTCGCCCAGCGGATCGAGCGCGGCTCGTTCGAGGCCAAGCAGCGGATGGTCGAGGCGAACCTGCGGCTGGTGGTCTCGATCGCCAAGCGTTACCGCAATCAAGGCCTGCCGTTTCTAGACCTGATCCAGGAGGGCACGCTCGGTCTCGTCCGCGCCACCGAGAAGTACGACCATCGCAGGGGCTTCAAATTCTCGACCTACGCCACCTGGTGGATCCGACAGGCGATCGCCCGTTCGCTCGCGGACAAGGCGCGCACGATCCGGATCCCGGTCCACATCGTCGAGAAGCTCAACCGGATCGGGCGGGCCGAGCGGAAGCTGATGACCGGGCTCGGTCGCGAGCCGACGGCTGACGAGATCGCCGAAGTGAGCGGGATCGAACCTGAAGAGGTCGAGTCGATCCGGCGGTTCACGCAGACACCGGTCTCGCTTGAAATGCCAGTTGGTGACGAGGAGCAGTTCGAGTTCGGCCAGTTGATCGCCGACGAGCAAGCGGAGTCTCCCTACGAGCGCGCGGTGGAGACCCTCACCAACGAGGCCCTGCGGGAGGCGCTAGAGAACCTCTCCTACCGCGAGCGGCGCGTGCTCGAGTTGCGCTACGGCCTCGGCGACCAGCACCCGCGCACACTCGACGAAGTCGGGCACACGTTCAACGTCACCCGCGAACGCGTCCGCCAGATCGAACACCACGCGCTCAAGAAGCTCCAGGCGCTGCAGGAGGCTCAGCTGTTGCGCGAGGACGTCGAGATCGCGTCTGCTTACTGGCCGCGTCCGCTGAGACGCCACACTTAGCCCCCGCACCAGCCGCGTCAGTGGCTGCGCCGCTCGAAGAAGGCGGCGTCTTCCCGTCCCAGCGGGGTCAGCGGCGATTGGCCTTCCATGTGCTCTGCGGCGATCCTCGCCCAGTCGCCGCCGGCGCGCAGCTCGCCCAGGAGGGAGAGCATCTGGATCTCCATGCGGCGCAGCAGCAGTGTTGACGGAGCGAATTTGAGCCGGCGCATCACCGAGAACCACGGCGACTGCGGCGGGTAACCGGACTCGAACGTGCGCCGCACATAAGCGGGATCGATCCTGCGGAAGCCTTCGGCAAGAAGCCAGTCGCCCGCCGTGGCAAGGTGCTCGAGCAGCGCCACGGGATCGTACGACTCGGCTTTGGCCAGATACCCGAGGTGCGCGAGGGCGCGGTGAACCGCGTCCGGGTCGGCCTCGATCACCGCTCGCATCACATCGCGCTCGCCGTCGAGGTACTCGGGCTCGAGGCTGCGCAGGAGCGCGAAGTCGAGCAGGCAGACGCGGCCGTCCGGGCAGAGGAGGCAGTT
>DATJYY010000011.1:0-2466 GCA_035499395.1 Solirubrobacteraceae bacterium | reverse complement strand
CGGAAGTTTTCGGTGTTGAGGTGACGAATCCCGCGTGTTGGCGCGGGATTCGGTGTTCGGCTGCTGGCTTGGCTTTGGCTACGCGGCGAGGTTGATGTCGAGGAGTTCGAGCGTGTTAGTTTGGACGGGGTTGGGGTTGGTGAGGCGCGGGAAGGTGTGCTCGTGTTCGCCGACGCGTAGTTGGTTGCGGCAGATGGTGCCGAGTTCGGCGATCAGGTCGGCGAGGTTGTAGGCGGGCAGGCCGTTGGGGGTGTGGTGGCTTGCTGCTTTGGCGTTGGCGGCGGGTGAGCGGCGGGCGGGCGCGACGGGGTCGGTGGGTGTGAGTGGTGTGTCGTCTGTGAACAGCATCGGTGCGAGCCGCGCCTGGAGTTCGAACAGCAGGTGGTAGGCGAGCAGGAAGAGGAAGAAATGAGCTTCGACGCGGTCGGTGAGGTGGTGGCGGATCGGGCGGACGTCGAGCGCGTCCTTGATCGTGCGGTAGGCGCGCTCGGCCAGTTTGAGCTGCTTGTATACGCGGACGACGGCTTGGGTGGTGAGCTGCTCTTGGGGGCAGGTAGTTCTGAGCACGTAGATCCCGTCGAGTGCGGCCTCTGTCTGGATCTGCTCGGTCTTGCGCTGGTAGGTGAACGAACCGTCGGCGATCTCGGTCTGGAAATGTTTGGCGACCTTGTACTTGTTGATCACGCGGCCGACGCGCTGCCCGATCTTGCCGGCGTCGGCGTGCTTGAGCGATCCGCGTGGCCCGTCGATCATCTGCCGGACCTTGTCCAGCTCGCGCTCGGTCGCGGCCAGCAGGTCTTCGCGTTTGCGGGCGCGCTCTGAGGCCAGATGCGGGTTGCGGCACACCACCAGCCGCTCGCCCGGGAACTCCTCGGAGGCGATCTCGGCCAGGTTGGTCTGATCGAACAGTGAGAGCTGCAACTCGCCGCCGGCGATTAGCTTGCGGATCTGGGCGGTCTTCAGCGCCGAGACGAACCCGGCGCCGAGTTCTTTGAGCGTCTTGGCGTGCGCGTCAGTGATCATCGCCCGGTCCCCGACCAGGACCACCCGCTCGATCCCGAAACGTGCGCGCACTGTGTCCAGCACGTCAGGGACGGTGGTCGGGTCGGCGGTGTTGCCCGGGTGCACCTGCACTGACACCGGTCGGCCCTCGGGTGAGCAGATCAGCCCCCAGTTGACCTGCAGCTTGCCCGGCTTGCCGTCGCGGCTGTGCCCCAGCGCCGCCAACTCGCAGCAGCGGCCCTCCACGTAGCTGGAGGACAGGTCGTAGAGCACGAACCCGCCATCTGAGAGGTGCCGGCGCGCGAGCGCCTGCTCGATCCGCTGCTGGCGGTCCGCCAGCCAGTCCATCGCCGAGAGCAGCTCGGCCTCGGTGACCTCGCCGAGCGCGAGCTCGTTGCCGAGCGTGGTCTGCGAGAAGCGACGGGTCATCGACAGCTTCGAGCACGGGGCGATCACCAGCTGGCAGATCATCGCCACCGACAGGTCCCGCTCACGACAGCGCTCCCGCGAGAGCAGCCGCTCGAGATCCAACCGCCGCAGCATCCCGAGCACCGCCGCGACGTGCCCATGCGGCAGCGAGGACTCGATCTCGAACGCCTCCTCGAGGTCGACCAGCACCCTGCCTCCAAGCATCTTGCGGATCGCGTCGATGACCTCGATCGGGAGGTGCGAGAGGTTGCCGAGGTTCTCGTGCTTGACCTGGCCGCCCTCCCGGTAAGAGCGGCGCAGCAGATAGGACGTGTACTCCTTCCCGCCCTTACCCTTCGTCCTGATTGTGGCTACATGAGCTTGACCGCCACGACGAGGCATTACCGGCAGAATAACCGCACCGTCGGACGGCATCAAGGTCAGACTTTGGCTACACCAGACCGCAAAAAGAAAGCCCGATCCCCGTAAACACGGACGATCGGGCCTCAAACCCTCAAAAACTTCCGGCTAGGGCGCGGCCGGCGGCTTTTACGTCGAGTTGTCGCTCGACGGGCTGTTGGTCGCCGGCGGACTGCACCGCCCAGCGCCGGACCAACTCGAACGCTTCCGCCTCGCCATCGACAACGGGCGCAAGGCGCTCGGTTTCACACGCGGCATCGCCCGAGCGGAGCGAGCCGGCCTGACGGCGACCAAGCCCGCGCTCAAGCGCGCGCCGCGCGGCTATCCGATGAACCACCCGCGCATCGATGCGCTACGCATGAGAGACCTGACCGTGACCTGTCGCCACCCCCTCGAGCCGTGGCTGCACCAGCCGGCCTGCGACGAACGCATCCGCGGCCAGCTGCTCGGGGCCCGTCCGCTGGTCAAGTGGCTCGCCGAGACCGTGGGCCCGTCGACGCCGCCGCGCAGGTAGCGCCCGCGCGGCCGCCGCGTCCCGTCGTCGTAAAGCGCCCGGCCCACCCGCCGACGTCCGTTCACGGCCGCTACGATGGTCGAGCCGTCAACGCGGCAAGCGCCCGTAGCTCAGCTGGATAG
>DATJYY010000010.1:0-47965 GCA_035499395.1 Solirubrobacteraceae bacterium | reverse complement strand
TTGAAGCCTATGCAGCTGACGAGCCGTGCAAGACCGCCTTGCATAGTGGGGCCGCGGGGCCGGGCCACGGCGAGCTTGCCCGCGTACCTGACGCCGCGCCCGGAGAATCCTTCGCGGTCAGGGACTGCGCCGCGAACCCGGTTGGCCCGACGAGGGTGCATTTTGGGTGCATCAGATCGCCAAGTGCAGTCGTCTCAGGTCGACTCACATCCCCGAGAAACTGGCGGTTTGCAGCGTTGTTGACGACTGGAGACGACTGCAGGTTACCTCTGACGTTCTCTGATAAGGAAGAGGTCCCAGGTTCGAGTCCTGGATCGCCCATCGGGGGACGTGTCGGGGGGCGCACGCATTCACACGACGGCCGCATCTCCCGCAGGTGGGGCCTATGGCGTCAGGAACGCTGGGCCGGGGCGCCGTTGCGCATGGGCCGCCGGTGGCCGGACGCGCCGATTCGCGGGGAGGCGCGTCAATCACTGCCAAGGAGGAAGTGTTGTCAATGGCGTGTGCACGCCGCATGATTGTGCTTGCGGTCGCGACTCTCGCCGGCGAACGACAGCTATGCGACTCGGCACAACCCGTTCATGTACTTCGCCTCAATCATCGGCAATCCGAGTCACTGTGATTCACACGTCTTGTTACTGTCACCTCTCGCGGGTGACTTGAAGATTGCCGCGACGCCGCCCAATTACTCGTTCGTGACGCCGAGCACGTGCGCGGATGGGCACGACTGGCCAAAGTGTCAGGACGGGCGCCGGGGCGCGTGCCCCGAGTCGACAAGTTCCTGAAGACATGGATACCGCAGATCGTGGCGTCGCCGGCGTATGAGCAGAATGATCTTGATGACATTCGATAGTCAGGCGACGATTCGAACGCCGGCCGGCTGAGCTCACAACCGGGGCCGGGACGGCGACCCGCCCGCCGGAGAGCCACGCCCAATGCAGCAGCGGAGCGGATCACCGCGGCAGACCGCTCGTGGGTTAGGGTCGCGGTTAGACTGGCGCGGTGGGCGGACCGACCGCGGGGCAGATCGACAGCTATCGGGACGACGGGTTCCTGATCGTCGAGCGGTTTCTCGAGACGTCCACCCTTGGAGCGATCCGCGACCACTTCATGAGCGTGTTCGAGCACGACTGGGAGACGGGACTGGCACCCGACGAGGTCAACTATGTGCCCGGCGTGACCGCGCCCGAATTGACCCGGCAGCTGTGCAACGTATGGAAGGCCGACCGATTGCTCGCAAGCGTGACCCTGTCGAGGCACGTGGGCGAGTTCGCGGCGCGCCTCGCGGGGCTGCCCGGGGTTCGGGTGGCGCAGGACAACGCGATCTGGAAGCCCCCGTCGGGAAAGGCCTTGCTGTGTCATCAAGATGCCGCGTATCTGGACCACCTCGATCCGCCGAACATGACGACGTGCTGGATCGCGCTGGACGACACGGCGGCGGACACGGGGACGATCTATTACGCGCGTGGTTCGCACAAGTGGCCGCACGCACCGCTGAGCGGGACGTTTCACGCGCCCGACGACTGGCTCGGGCACGTGGGCGACTCGATTCCGGAGGGGGTCGAGCTCGAGCTTGTCCCGATCGAGGTCCCGGCCGGCGGCGCCGCGTTCCACGATGGGTGGACGTTCCATGGCAGTCCACCGAACGAGCGAGACGACGCGCAGCGCCGCTCGATCATCAGCCACATGATTTCGACCGAGACCCGGTGGAATCCGGAACATCCTCACCCGATCTACTCTCGCTACCGGCGTCCCGGCGAGACCGAGATGGACGAAGCGTTCTTTCCGATTCTCTGGCTGGACGGCTACAGGACCGCCTGGTTGTCGGACTACGCGCCGGCGGCCATTCCCGCCTGACGGAGCGGCAGGCCGGCGGCGCCGATTGCCGCCACCCGCCTGACCGGAGCGGTACGCCGGCGGCGCCGATTGCCGCCACCGGTCTCGTCTCCGCCGCTGGCTAGCATCGACCGCCATGCGAAGCCCCGGTCAGCGTCGGGGACTCGTCGCCGGAGCGGGCCTGCTGCTAACGATCGGGGTCGTCGTGGCGGTGGTCCTCGTTCTCGTCAACACTGGAAGCGCGCGCCAGCACCGCGCGGCCGTGGTCCACGTCGCGGCGCCTCCGCCCGCACCTCCGACGCCGCCCGCGCCGGTCAAGCCCGAGCCGAAGCCAAAGCCGCGTCCGACCGACGACCCCTGGCCGCTGTACGGCTACAACCTGGCTCGCACCCGTCTGTTCCCGGGCGGCGCAAAGCTCGACCCGCCACTCACCGTGGGCTGGAGGTTCCACGACGGCGCCCTCCTCGAGTTCCCGCCCGTGATCTACGACAACACGCTGTACTTCGAGGACGGCCATGGGTGGGCGAGCGCGCTCAACTCCACCGACGGCCGGTTGATCTGGCACCACAGGCTCGGAACCCTCGCCGCGGCCTCGCCGGCGCTCGACCTCCGCCACAACCTCGTGTTCTTCACGCTGCTCTCGACCACTCCAGGCGCCCGCGAGCCGGGCAACGGTTCGGTCGTGGCGGTCTCGATGAGGACCGGGAGGGTCGCGTGGTCGCACTCGCTGCCCGCGGGAAGCGAGTCCTCGCCGCTCGTGCACGGGCTCAGCGTGTTCCTGGGCGATCAGGGGGGCACCGTGTACTCGTTCCGGACCTACGACGGCCACCTCAACTGGACGGTCCGGGCGAGCGGGTCGGTCAAGGGCGGAGTCGCGTTCGCTCACAACACGATCTACTTCGGCGACTACGGCGCCCGCGTCCACGCTGTCGACGCCGGCAACGGCCGCCAGGTCTGGTCGGCCGGCGGCGGGGACAGCTTCTACTCGACGCCCGCGGTCGCGTTCGGGCGCGTCTACATCGGCAGCACGAGCGGGGCCGTATACGCGTTCTGGGCGAACTCGGGGGCCGTCTCGTGGACTGCGTCGACCGGCGCCTACGTCTACGCGTCGCCTGCGGTCGCGGATGTTCCCGGCCTCGGGCCGACGGTGTACATCGGCTCCTACGACGGCCACCTCTACGCCTACAACGCCGAGACCGGCGGCACGCGCTGGAGTCACGAAGGTGGGGGCCGGATCGACGGTTCCGCAACCGTCGTCGGCAACGTCGTCTACTACTCGAGGTTGGGTTCGAATACCACGGCGGGCCTCAACTGGCGTACCGGCGCTCAGGTGTTCTCGTTCCCCGACGGCGAGTTCACGCCGGTGATCACCGACGGAAAGGTCGTATTCCTGATCGGGTACTCGACGATCTACCAGATGGTTCCGAAGCGGTGAGCCGGGCTACGAGGCGCGGTGGCGGCTCAAAGCCTCAGAACGCGCGTGCGACAACCGACTCGAGGCTTGACTCCGCGCCGAACACGGATTCGAGCGCCGCGCCCAGCAGGTTCGGGTCGTGAACGGCACGCCGGCCGGCCTGGAGCGGCCAGCCAGATCCAGCGATCCGGTTGCGCGCCAGCGTGCGAGCGTCGAAATGGAGCTCGGCCTCGGGGTCGTAGAGGACTTCATCTGCGCGCACTCCGTGGTTTCGCAGAGTGGACAGGTGATCCGCCGCGGTCATGCCCACGGTCTCGCCACGCCCGGCCTCGAGGTTGCACAGCCATAGGACCCGGGCGGCGGTACGGGCGAGCGCTGAGACGATTTGCGGGAGCGCGCCGGTGGCCAGCGTGCTGGTGTAGAGCGACCCGGGGGCGAGCAGGACCCAGTCCGCGGCTTGGATCGCCTGCACCGCGGCGAGCGGGGTGCGCGGCCACTGCGGGTCGAAGCGCAGCCGAACGATGCGGTCGAGGGTCGTGCCGATCGCCGATTCGCCGGCGATCAAGCGTTCGCCGGTATCGCCGAGCAGCCTGACCGGCTCGACGCTCGCCGGCAGCACGCAGCCGGAGATGCCGAGCCACTGCCCCAGCCAGCGGCTCGACGCCTCGAGGTCCCCGAGCGAGTCGGTCAGCGATTGGATCAGGAGGTTGCCGACGGGGTGTCGACCGTAACGCGTGTCCAGTGGTCTCGACATGACCGTTGCCAGCAGGTTCGCGCCATCGCTCAGCGCGATCAGCGAGCGCCGGAGATCACCCACCGCAGGACCGCCGAACCGGCGCCGCAGGTCTCCTGAGGAGCCGCCGTCGTCGGCCGTCGTGACGATCGCCGTCAGGTCAACTGGGGCGTCCCGCAGCGCCGCGAGCACGGCGGCCATGCCGTGGCCGCCGCCCAGGACTACGACACGTGTCGTCTCCGCCATGCTCATTCAACGGCGATGGTCCGGGCGAGATTGCGCGGCCGACCGAGATTCCGCGCCTGCGCCGGCCCGACGTAATACGCGAACAGCTGCAGCGGCACCGCTGCAAGTGGTACCTGGAGGGTCGGATCGATACACGGCACGCAGGGGGTTGTGCTCGGCGTTTTCGGCCGGCGTCCCCGATTTCCTGCCGGAGAGCGGGTACGGTTCGCCCCGTGCCCGCGCCGCCGTCGCGCTACGACCACGTGGTCTGGATCGTGATGGAGAACCACTCCTACGACCAAATCATCGGAGCCTCGAACGCGCCGTACCTCAACAGGCTCGTCGAACAGGCCGGGCTGGCGACGAACTTCTACGCCGAGGGGCATCCCAGCCTGCCGAACTACATCGCGATGACCACCGGCTCGACGCAGGGGATCGCCGACGACGACCCGCCGGCGGATCACCCGCTGAACGTTCCGAGCATCTTCAGCCTGCTGCCGAACGGCGCGTCACGGTCACTCCAGGAGTCGATGCCGTCCAATTGCGCCAAGACCGACTCCGGCGACTACGCGGTCCGCCACAACCCCCAGGCGTACTTCACCAACCTTGGTGGCGACTGCGCGTCCTACGACATCCCGCTGAGCGACCCGCCGGACCTGTCGGCTCGGTTCACGTTCGTCACGCCCAACCTGATCCACGACATGCACGACGGCACGGTGGCGGACGGCGACACGTGGCTGTCGACGTTCCTGCCGAAGGTGCTCGCGAGCGGGGAATACGCCGCCGGGCGGGCCGCGGTGTTCATCACCTGGGACGAGGACGACGATCTGAGCGGCAACCACATCCCGACGTTCGTGATCGCCCCATCGGTCGCGTCCGGGACGAAGGTCTCGGCGCGTCTCGACCACTACTCGATGCTGCGCGCCACCCAGGAGATGCTCGGCCTGACGCCGCTGCTCGGGAGCGCGGCCACCGCCGCCGACATGCGCGGTCCGTTCAATCTGTAGAGGCGCGAGCCGGCGCGATCAGTCCCCGGCCTCGAGCGCCGGCTGCGCCGGCTGCACCGGGTGTGCGGGGTGTGCGTGGTGTGCCGGCTGCGGCGCGATCCGGCGCGTCCGGAACGCCACCGCGCCCACCGCGGCCAGCGCTACCGTCAGCACTCCTGCGCCGACGAACACCGCGCGGACCCCAGTGAGGCTCAGCAGCGCCCCGGCGCCGACGAACGCGGTGACGAACGCGATGTTCTCGAGCACGTCCTTCAAGCCGAAGACACGCCCGAGGAGTCGCTCGGAGACCATCTCCTGCATCAGGCGCATCTCGGGGCCGACCAGCAGGTTCTCGCCCAGGCCGATGAACGTGAACGCGACGAGCGCGAGCGGGAGGTTTGGGGCCAGCGCGGCGACCGCCATGGCGACGCCCGACACCGCGATGCCGACCAGCCAGCGCCGGCGCAGGCCGTGGATGTCGGAGCCGGCGCGCGCGTTCGTCCACGAGCCCGCGACCATGCCCAGGCCGTAAAGGGCCATCAGCACGCTGTAGCCCGAATCGCCGGCGTGGAGCGGGCCGGTGGCGAGCAGCGGCGCGACCACGTTGAACATCGCGCCGGTCAGTACCACCAGCGCGCCGACGGCGATCAGCACCGGCACTCCCGGCAGGCTGAGCGCGGCCTGCGCGCCCGCGCGGGTATGAGCCCAGATGGAGCCGGGCAAGCTCACGTGGTCGTCAGCGTCGACGTCGCCACCGGACGTTGGCCACGGTCCGAGGTCGACGCTGCTCAGCAGGATGGCCGAGACGACGAAACTGGCCGCGTCCAGTACGAGGACCACGGGTGCGGTGGTGACCAGGAGCAGCCCGGCGGCAAGCGCCGGCCCCAGCATCAGACCCGAGTTGATGCTCGCGTAGAACATCGCGGTCAGCTGGGAGCGGCGCGCGGGCGGCACCATCCCGGGAAGCGCAGCGTTGATGGCCGGGCGGAACAGTGCGGTGCCGACGCCGGCGAGCAGCGCGAAGAACACCGTGGCGGCAAAGGAGGGCACGAGCGCGAGCGCGACGAAGCAGACCGCCCGCAACAGATCGGCGCAGACCGCAAGGCGCCGGCGTGAGACGCGGTCGGCGAGCGATCCGAACAGGGGCGATAGCACGATCCCGGGCACGAACTCGCCGAGCAGAACGAGCGCGATCGCCCAGCCGGAGTGAAGCCGTTCGTAGGCGACCAGCAGCAGCGCGACGTATGCCGCACCGGTGCCCACCTGCGACTGGAAGAACGCCGCGAAGAAGCGCCGCAGCGCTGGGGCGTCTCTGAGCAGCGCGAACACCGACTCAGCGCGCCTAGCGTCCCGGCGACGCGACCGTGGCCGCTCCAAAGATGTGGACGATGCCGGACGCCCGATTCCGGGCAGGGCCCAGCGCAACTGTCGACCGCGCGGACATTGTCCAGCTTTAATCGGCTTTTAGGCGGGCCAACGTGAGGGAAGGGGCGTGGCATCGTTGGGGGTATGTCGAAAACCAGCTTTGTCCCTCCGTCCGCGACCCTGGCGGTCAACGAGCGCTTGCGCCGGCTGATCGACGCGGGTGAACCGATCCTCCACCTCGCCTTCGGCGAAGCCGGGTTGCCGGTTCCCGAGGAGGTCGTGGATGCGCTGACCCGCGGCGCCCCCGACAACGCCTACGGACCGGTGGCGGGATCAGCGAGCGCTCGCGCGGCGGCGGCTGCCTGGTTCGGGCGCCGCCGGTTGCCCACCGATCCCGATCAGGTCGTGATCGCGCCGGGCAGCAAGGCGCTTCTCTGGGGCCTTCTCGCGGTGCTCCCCGGCGACGTCGTGCTGCCGCGGCCGTCGTGGGTCAGCTACGCGGCGCAGGCAGCGCTGGCGGGCAAGCGGGTGTGGGGCGTCCCGATCGCAGGCGACGGGCCCGGAGGCGTGCCCGACCCGGCGGCGCTCGAGGAGACGCTCGCCGAGGCGGCTCGGCAGGGTCATCGCCCAGGGGTGATCGTGGTCACTCTGCCCGACAACCCGACCGGCACGGTGCCGAGTCCCGACGACGTGCGCCGTACGGTCGAGATCGCTGAGGAGCACGGCCTCAGCATCGTCTCCGACGAGATCTATCGCGATCTCGCGCACGATCCTGCCGGCCTCCACAGCCCGGCCGAGTACCTGCCCGAGCGGACATACGTCACGGGCGGGCTCAGCAAGAACATGGCGCTCGGCGGCTGGCGGATCGGGTTCGTCCGCGTCCCAGAGGGCTCGGCCGGCGGGGCGACGCGCGAGGCGCTGCTCGGGCTGGCGAGCGAAGTGTGGTCGAGCGCGCCCGCGCCGATGCAGCACGTGGTCGCGCACGTCCTGAACGAGCCGCCCGCGGTCGTGGCCCACATCGACCGGAGCCGGCGCCTGCACCGCGCGGCCACGCTCGCCGCCCACAGCCGACTCGTCGATGCGGGCGTCCACTGCCGGCCCCCGACCGGCGGCTTCTATCTGTACCCGGACTTCGAACCGCTGCGCCCGGAGCTGGGCGCCCGGGGCGTCGACGGCGGCGACGCGCTAGCCACGCACCTGCTCGAGCGGTTCGGAATCGGCGTGCTCAGCGGCGTCGCGTTCGGCGACGAGCCTGCCGCGCTCCGGTGCCGGATCGCGACGAGTCTGCTGTACGGCCAGACTGACGATGAGCGGCGCCAGGCGCTCGCCACCGCGGACCCGGCGGAGCTGCCCTGGATCAAGGGCAGCCTCGATCGGCTCGGCGAGGCGGTCGCGTCGATCAGAACGACCCCGGGGGGTACTCGAGACCGGGCAACCCTACGCGCGAGGTGCGGGCGCTCAGCTCTGCGAGAGCTGCGCGGGTGAGAAGTGCTTGACCGCGCCGCGGACCTCCGCGAGCTCGCTCTCGGTCAGCGCAAGCCGCGGCGGGCGGCACGGCCCGCCGCTCATCCCGAGCTCGTCGAGGGCGGCCTTGAAGTACTGAACGAGCTTCGGCTTCATGTCGAGTCGCGCCAGCGGCAGCAGCTCGGCGTACAGCTCCCGCGCGCTCGCGAGCTCGCCGGCCAGACACAGCTCGAACAGGCGCACGGACTGGCCGGGCAGCACGTCGGCGACGCCAGAGACCCAGCCCGCGGCGCCGGCGCACAGGCCCTCGAGCGCCCAATCGTCGCCGCCGACGAGTACGTCGACCTCCGGACACAAGTTGACGAGCTCAGCGACCCGCCGCGCGTCGCCGGAGGTCTCCTTGAACGACGTGATCGCCGGCACCTCGCGCGCGAGCGTCGCCAGCAACCCGGGCTGGAGGTCGGTGCCGCTACCCGGGGGGTTGTTGTAGACCAGCAATGGGAGCTCGGTGGCGCGCGCGACCGTTCCGAAGAACTCGAGGAGCTCGCGCTCGTCGGCCCGGTACAGAAGCGGCGGCAGGAGCATCGCGGCGTCGGCGCCGGCACTGGCGGCGTCCTGCGCGTACACGGCCGCCCGCTCGGCGGTGACCGCCGAGATCCCCGCGCACACAGGAGCTCCTCCCGCCGCGCCGACGACCGTCTCGATCACCGCGCGGCGCTCCTCGCGCGAGAGGCTCCCGCCCTCGCCGACCGAGCCGTTCGGAACGATGCCGTGGACGCCCTCGGCGAGGAGCCACTTGACCTCGGCGGCCACCGCGTCGTGATCCACCGTGAGGTCGGCGTCGAAGTGGGTGACGATCGCGGCGTGAACGCCCTTCATCGAGGTCCTCCTGTCGTAGCTCTGCCTGCCCACAAGTATCCCCGGCGGGCGATCGCGCGGGTGGGATCGAACGCGGCGAGCAGCTCCCCGCGCCGTCCGTCCACGATCAGGTCGGCCAGCAGCTCGCCGGTCAGCGGGGCCAGCGTGATCCCCAGGGTCGCGTGGGCCGTCGCGACGTGGATCCCGTCCCATCCGGGAAGCGGCCCGATGAACGGGAGGCCGTCGGGGGACAGCGACCGCATCCCGGCCCAATCGCGTGGCTTGGGCGCCATCTCCCAGTTCGGGAGTGCCTCCTGCGCGGCGGTGGTAATCGCAGCGAGCCGACGCTCGCTCAGGGCCAGCTCCCGCGCCCCGAGCTCGAGTGTGCCCGAGACACGGACGGCGCCGTCGAATGCGCTGATCGCCACCTTTGGCGTCTCCAGGTACAGCGCGTGTCGGGGCCCGCTCGGATGCTCCGGGTACGTCCGGCTGTATCCCTTCGCGGCGGCGATCGGCAGTCCCGTATCGAGCGCGCCCAGGAGATCCCCGGATGCGACCCCCGCGGCAAGCACGACCGCGTCGGCTCGTCGCACTATCGGTTCGCTCTCGACGATCCAACTCGAGCGGTCGCGGATGAGGCAGTCGACCGGGGCCTGCTCGAAGACCTCGCCACCGACGGCGACCAGCGCGCGCCGGACGCGGTCGCACAGCACCTCCGGCCTGACGCGACTGTCACGCCGTGCGATCACGCCGCCGATCACGCGTGGGCTGAGAGCCGGTTCCAGCTCGAGCAGCTCGCTTGCCGACAGCCGATCGAGCAGGTCCCCGACCCCGGCGGCCCGCAGCCCCTCGCCGACGTCAAGCAGATGATCGAGCTCCGATTGTTCGAACGCGGGGTAAAGCAACGGCTCGTCGTGGAGCTCGAACTCGACGCCGCGCTCGGCCAGCCGGTCGAACGAAGGCCCGGCCAGCGCGGCCGCGTGCTGGAGCGCGGCCAGCCCCCGCTCGTACGCGGGGCGGTTGCAGCGCACCACGAACCGGGCGATCCACGCGAGCATCGCCGGCGATACCGTGGGGCGGATCCACAGCGGCCCCGACGGGTTGACGAGCCAACGCAACGACTCTCCGATCACTCCCGGGCCCGGGACTGGAATGGCCAGCGACGGGGTGATCCAGCCGGCGTTCCCCGCGGACGCGCCGGCCCCGCACTGGTCGCGCTCGAACACGGTCACCTCGGCGCCGCGACTGGCCAGCGCCTCCGCCGCGCACAGGCCCACGGCGCCGCCGCCGATCACGACAGCTCGCACTACAGCGCGAAACCCGCCGGGAACGGGTCGGTCGGGTCGAGCAGGTACTGGCTCATGCCCGTGATCCAGGCGCGCCCCGAGACTTCGGGCACAACCGCCGGCCGGGAGCCCAAGGTCACCTCCTCCAACAAGCGGCCGGTGAAGCGGCTCCCGATGATCGACTCGTTGACGAACTCCTCGCCCAGCGCCAGCTCGCCGCGAGCGTGCAGCGCGGCCATGCGCGCCGAGGTCCCGGTTCCGCACGGCGAGCGGTCGAGCCAGCCGGGGTGGATCGCGGTCGCGTTGCGCGCATCCGCGCCGTCGTGGCCAGGCGCGTGAAACACGACGTGCTTGCAACCCCCGATCGCCGGGTCGACCGGATGCACCGGTCGTGCCGACGCGTTGATCGCCGCGATGATCTCGAGACCGCGGTCGATCAGCACCTGGGCGTTCGCGGGGACCGGATCGAGCCCCACCGACTCCGCCGGTATCAGCGCATAGAAGTTCCCGCCGAAGGCCATGTCGTAGGAAACGGTTCCCAGCGACTCCACCTCGACCCGGGCGTCGAGTGCGGCCACGAACGCCGGCACGTTGCGCAGCCGGACGCGCTCCGCGCGACCCTCCGAAACCGTCACCGTGACCTCGACAAGCCCGGCCGGCGTGTCCAGCCGGATCACGGTTTCAGGCTCGGTCACCGCCACCATCCCGGTCTCAACCAGCACGGTGGCGACCCCGATGGTTCCGTGGCCGCACATCGGCAGCAGCCCCGACACCTCGACGAACAGCACGCCCCAATCGGCGTCGGGTCGAGTCGGGGGCTGCAGAAACGCGCCCGACATCGCGGAATGGCCGCGCGGCTCGCGCATCAGCAAGAGGCGGAGTTCATCGAGGTGCTCCTCGAAGTACAGCCGGCGCTCCTGCATCGAGCTCCCCGGAATCGGACCGAGCCCGCCCGTGATCACACGGGTCGGCATCCCTTCGGTGTGAGAGTCGACCGCCGCGAAGTAGCTGCTGGCCCGCATCACCCGAACCCTCGCACGGTCTCGGCGGTTTTGGAAGGGCGGTTCCGCTCGACGCGCCTCCGACCGCCAGCTACCTTGTGCAGCACGGTAGCGACTCTCCCGCTCTCCCGCTCTCCCGTGTACCTCGCGCACGGCGAAGTAGGGCGGTCTACGATCGTCGCGATGCTGTTCGCGATGATTCGAAAGGGCGGGCCGGGGTGGGATCCGGTCCGGCCGCTCCGCGAGCAAGAGAAGTGGGACGAGCACGCCAGATTCATGGACGAGCTCGCCGAGGAGGGGTTCGTGGTGCTCGCCGGACCGCTCGGTGACGGCTATCTCGGCCACGGCGACTCCGAGCATCGCGTGCTCCTGATCTTCGAGGCCGACAGCGAGGCCACGGTCACCGGCCGGCTCGACGCCGACCCGTGGACCAGGATGGGCGTGCTCGAAACGGTGTCGGTCGAGCGCTGGACCGTCCTGCTGGGCGACCTCACAGGCCGTTGAGTCCGCGGCACCGTCCGCCGCACCAGCGAGACTCCTGATTCCGGGCGAAGCGTCTGGACGGATGTTTATCCGTATGGCTATGGAGTAAGGCCGCCCGCGGCCGAAATATATGTCCATATGCGGACTCGTCCCCTGATCGCCGTCACCACCTCGGAGCTTCGCCGCCCCGAAGACGGGGATGGGCGGCCGCAGGGCGAGCCGCCCAAGCTCGAGGTCGCGCTGGCGACGCTGTACCCCGAGGCGATCGAGCGCGCGGGCGGCATTCCGGTGATCGTTCCGTTGCTTCGCCCCGACGCGATCGTCGCGCTGCTGGACCGAGTCGACGGCGTCTGCCTTCCGGGCGGCCCCGACGTTCAGCCGAGCGTCTACGGTGCCGAGCCTCACCCCGAGCTCGGACCGACCGAGCCGCGGGTCGACGCGGTCGAGCTTGCGCTGGTACGCGCCGCCGATCGCCGGAGACTCCCGATCCTCGGCATCTGCCGGGGCATGCAGCTTCTGAACGTCGCCCGCGGCGGAACGCTCCACCAGCACCTTCCGGATGTCGTCTGCTCCGGTGTCGAGCACCGCCAGCCCGCGCACGGCAGCATCCCGACCCACCGGGTCGAGACGGCTTCGCGTAGCCGCCTGCGGACTGCTCTCGGCGGCCCCGCGCTCGAGGTCAACTCGTTCCACCACCAGGCGGTGCAGACGCTCGGCAGGGGGCTCGTCGCGACCGCGTGGGCTCAGGACGGGACGATCGAGGCGATCGAGAACCCGGGCGATCGGCTGGTCATGGGCGTTCAATGGCACGCCGAGGGGCTGCTGGCTCACGATCCGCTGTTCGAGCTGTTGGTCGCCGCCGCTGCCGGCGCCGGGGAGCAGATCGCCGAGACGCCCGCCGTGGCGCGGGACGCCGGCGAGCCTCGGCGGCTTGTGTCGGCCAGAGCACGGTCGGCGCGACCGCGCCGGCAGTCCTCCGCGCAGCGCCTCGCGAGCGCTGGTTAATACGGATGTTAGGTTGCCCGTGGTTAACTTCGACCACGGAAACGCTCGAGACACTTAAGGGGCGCGCCGCATCGTTGGGGGGTGCGGGATGGGCGACCTGGCGGCCCTCCGAGGCCTATACCGTGGGAATCGAGGAGGAGGTAATGCTCCTCGATCCAGCGGGCTGGGGCCTGACCCAACGGGGCGACGAGGTGCTCGCGCTGGCCGGGCCGGATCTCGCCGGCCGGTGCGCGGCGGAGACGCACGAGGCCGCGCTCGAGCTCAGGACCGGACCCCACGCGACCGTCCGCGACGCGATCGCCGAGTTGCGCGAGCTCCGCTCGCTGCTTGTACGCGAACTCGCGCCGCTGGGAATAGGCGTGGCGGCGGCCGGTATGCATCCGGCCGCGATGACCGAGCCGACGAAGGTCTCGCCATCGGGGCGTTACCAGGTGATCTACCGCACCACCCGCGACCTCGCCCGCCGGGAGCCTACATTCGCGCTCCACGTCCACGTCGGGGTGCCCGATGCGCAGCGCGCGATCCGGCTGATGAACCAGCTGCGCGCCCATCTGCCGCTCCTGCTGGGCCTGTCGGCCTCTTCGCCGATGCTGCGGGGGCGAGCCACCGGGCTGGCATCGAACCGGACGATCCTGTTCCAGGGCTTCCCGCGCACGGGGACACCGCGCAGGTTCGACACCTACCAGGACTGGGTCGCGACCGTCGATCTGCTGGTGCGCTCAGGCGCGATCCCCGAGCCGACGTTCCTGTGGTGGGACGTCCGTCCCCAGCCACGCCTCGGGACGGTCGAGGTTCGGATCATGGACGCCCAGCCGCAGCTGTCCTCGACGGCAGCGCTCACCGCGCTCGTACAGGCGCTGGCGAGGCTCGAGCTCGAGCAGGGCTTCGCTTCGCCCAAGCTCGTATCCGCCCAGGAGGTCCTGGCCGAGAATCGATTCATCGCGGCGCGCGACGCCACCGCGTCGGAGCTGATCGACCCGGTGAACGCCGGTCTGGTGCCGCTGCCGCGACTGCTCGACGAGGTCCTCGCGGCTGCGCGACCCCACGCCGTCGCCCTCGACGCCGTCAAGGAGCTCGACGAGGTGCGGATGCAGGTCCTCGCACCCGAGCCCCGCCGGCAGGAGCGACTGGCCGCCTCGGCCGGCGTGCCCGCGCTCGTCGCCGACCTGGCGGCGCGGTTCCTGGCCTGAGAGGTCTAGCTCGGCTCCTCCTGTGCCATCGCCTCCTTCGGGGTGAGCTCGAGCATGTTCGCGGGCGGCTCGGGCACCGCGATCGTCGAGGTGACTCGCAGCTCCGGGTCGACGTGGACCAGCTCACCCGGCTCCAGCAGCCGCCAGAGCGGGTTCGTGTCCATCGGCTGGGAGGCGATGATGGTCGCGGGCCGGATCGCCAGCTGCCCAGAGAACACGCGCGTGATCCCGGACGCCGAGCGCTGATCGAAACCCCCGCCGTCGGCGCCGCCGAGCGCCGCGATCGAGCGCTCGAGGATCCACAGCTCGTTCGTGTCGGGGTAGCGGAGCGCCCAGATGTCCGTCGGGGTCGTCAGCAGCATGTTGAGCGAGTAGAGCGAGAAGTCGGCGGCGATCTCGCGGGCCGCGTGGGCGATGCCGGCGGCGATGTCGCCGTCGTGCTCCTCGATTCGCTTCGTCATCAGCGTGAAGTACAGCTCCGAGTCGGTCGACCCCTTGAGCAACTCGGCGTGGGCGCCGAGCCGCTCGCAGAGCGCCGGCAGGTCGCCGAGCACGCCGTTGTGCGCGAACAGCCGTCCGTGCTGCTCGAACGGGTGAGTGTTCTCGATCGTCGGCTCGGCCGCGGTCGCATGGCGGATGTGCGCGAGGAACGTGCGTGAGCTGACCTCGTGCGCGTCGGCGATGAACGTCTGGCTGCGGTTCGCGGCCACCGGCTTGCGATACAGCCACGGTGACCCATCAGGATGGAACGTCCCGAGCCCGACGCCGTCGGGCTGGGTCTCGCTGAGCGCCACGAGGCTCGTCGGCGCGTCGAGCAGCCAGAAGGTCGCCTGCACCTCGTTTTGTCCGCCGCTCATCCCGAACAGCCGGCACATGGCGCGCGATTGTATGCGGTGGGGGTCTCCTAGACTCGCTGGGCTGTGGAAAGCGCTTCTGAGCACGCCGAACCGCTGGTCCCCGCGCCGACGGCGCCGACGCTCGATGCGCCGCGCACTGTCGCCCGGCGCGCTCGCGACCGCGCGGTGGTGGCGGTCTGCGGCGCCCGGTACGCGATCGGCGTGTATCTGGCGACGCGCGCTCTGCTGCTCGTCGTTGCGTTCGTCAACGGCGCGCTCCGCCACCACGCGTTCACCCACGAGCTGTCCCAGTGGGACGGCCTGTGGTATCGGATGCTGGCCGATCACGGCTACCCCACGCACGTTTCGCACGTGCAGACGACGCTCGGCTTCTTCCCGGTGTACCCGGGCATCGTTTGGGCGGTCTCGCACGTGTTCGTGGTCCCGATCGCGCACTGGGAGATCCTCTCGACGACGATCGCCGGTGTGATCGTGTCCGGCGTCGGCGGCCTTGTCGCGACCGTGGTCATGCAGCGGCTCGCGACAGGTTGGTGGGGCGAGCACGCCGGGCGCAAAGCGGTCCTGATCTTCTGCCTGTTCCCGGGGTCGGTGGTGTTCTCGATGGTCTACGCCGAGGGGATCCTGCTCCCGCTGGCGGCGGGGTGCATCCTCGCGCTGCAAAAGCGCCGCTGGCTGCTGGCCGGCGCGCTGGCAGCGGTCGCCACCGCTACGGAGCCGGAGGCGCTCGTGCTCGTGGTCGTGTGCGCGGTCTCGGCGGCGCTCGAACTCCGCCGCCGGGGCTTCGCGAACCGCTCGGCGCGCCGGAGCCTGCTCGCGCCGGCGCTGTCGGTTGTGGGTGTCGGCGCCTTCGGCGGCTTCCTGTGGGCCTGGACCGGCTCCCCGTTCGCGAGCTTCATCGCGCAGCACGACGGATGGAGCGAGAAGACCGACCCGCTCGCGCTTTGGCATCTCGCGCAGCTGACCGGCGAGCAGATCTCGTTCAATCACTTCAACCATCCGACGATCGACCTCAATCTCGTCGTCGGCCTGGTCGGCGCGGCGGTGCTGATCGGGCTGCTGGTGCTCGTCGTCAGGAACTGGCGGGAGATGTCTGTCGAGGCGATCGTGTGGACGTTCGGGATCAGCTGGCTCGCGATGACCTCCGAGTACACGCCGCCGAACCCGCGCCTGCTGATCACCGCCTTTCCGGCGGTGCTCGTGCTTGCCCGCTACGTCCACGGAAGATGGTGGACGGCGTTGCTATGCGCGAACGGCGTGATGCTCGCCGGCCTGAGCGCGCTCACTTTCGTCGGGACGACGCTCCGCCCGTAGTTCCGATCGTGCCCCCACCCGTATCCGGAGGCAGCTAGCGCGTGAACAGTTCGACCCAGATCACGCTGGCGTAGCCGAAAGATCGCGTCGCGTGCCCGGGATACCTCCGCGCCAGCGATGCGCGCACCTGCGCGTAGCGTGCGTAGTGCGTGCGAGACGCGGCGGTCCCGCCGTTCGGGAGGCCCTGGTGGCTGGCCACCAGCCACACGCGCCGACAGCCGTTCGGAATCGTCGGCGTCTCGTACTGCTCGACGTGCGGCCGCACCAGCCGGCCGGCGTAGTAGGCGAACGGCATCGACGCGTCGAGCGGGTAGAACGCGACGCAGTCGCCCGGTTGGGATGAGCGAAGGACGTAGGCGGTTGCGGCGCGCCAGGGCTCGGGCGAGGTACCGTACGTCGGCGCGAGCGCCACGCCCCGAAGTGCGATCAGGACCAGGAGCACCGCCCATCCGACGCGGCTCTGTCCGAGAACCCACCCGACGAGCAGCGCCACCGCCGGCAGGGAGACGAGCAGATTCCGCGGGGTGAAGATCGGCTGCCCGACGAACGACCATAGCCACATCAGGGCGACCGGCACGACCAGCCACGAGAGCGCGAGCACCGGTCCCCAGCGGGGTCGCCGCACGACCCTCACCGCTGCGAACATGAGCAGCGCGAGCGTGAGGATCGCCAGCGGGGTGGCGACCGCGGCCGGCCGGAAGTTCGGCTCGAAGCCGGCCGAGGTCAGCGCCTGGACGACCTGGCGCTCGAGCTTGAAGGTCGGTCGCGTGATCCAGAACAGCTGGCCCGAGCCGCGGCTCAGAGCCAGCACCACGAGCGGGATCCAGCACACGGCGCACGCCGCGACCGCGGTCAGCGCGCGGCGCCAGGCCGCCCGTCGGCACAACGCGAGCGCGAGCAGCTGCGCGGGAACCGCGAAGATCGCCACGTAGCTTGCGTACACCGACAGTGTCGTCAGCGCGACGTACGCGGCCCAGGAACCACGACGTCCCTCGGGCAATGCCGCGAATGCGACAAACGCTCCCGCCACCAGGGCCACCATCGCCGCATAACCGCGCGCATCCTGGCCCCAGAAAACCAGCGGGACGCTCACCGCGGTCAAGAGCCCGGCGGCGAGCGCCACGCCCCGGTCGAACATCCGCAGGCCGAGTAGGCTGATCGCGCCCGCCGCGCCGGCAGCCGCTACCACCGACGGGACGCGGATCACGAACGCGCCGTCGCCGAACCAGTCGACGAGAACGTGTAGCAGCGCGTAGTAGCCGAGCATATTCCCGCCGTCACGCGCTGCCGCGTGCCAGAACGCCGAACCGTGCTGGCCCGCGATCGCCACGGTCGCGGCCTCGTCGAGCCAGAGGCTGCGGCTGGTCAGCTCGATCAGGCAGAGGGCCGCCGCCAGCAACGCCGGCACCGCGACGACCGCGACGTCCCACCCGCGCTCGCGCGAGGCAGGCCCGACCGCCGCCTCTGGCGCCCCGGTCCGCGGAACCTCGGTCTGCGTGACCATCACGACTCGACCAGCGCCCGCGTTCGCACGCGACGTCGGCCTGGCGCGGCCGACAGCCGCGCGCGCGAAAGCCACACCGCCGCGGCCACGAGGTACAGGACCAAGAACACCGGTGCGGTCCTGAGCGGGAAGGCCAGGATGCCGTCTGCCTTGACGACCAGCGCGCTCGCGACCACCGCCAGCGCGAGCAGGCGCGACTGCTGGATCCCCGGGCAGGCGGCGAGCAACACGAGGCCCCAGGTGAGATACCACGGCCACGCCGCGGGCCCGCAAACCGCCACGGCGATCAGCGCGATCCCAAGGTTGCGGACCATGTTCCGGCGCCGCGAGCGCCACAGCAGCACCGCGCCGAGCACGAGGCTCAGCCCGAACGCGACGACCCCGAGCGCCGACTCGAGCCCCCGGGCGCCAACCGGCACGACCTGAGCGACGGTCCAGCCGAGCGCGGTCGCTGGCGTGATCGCGAGCCGCACCTTGTCAGGGGTGGAGAACACGGTGGTCGAGATCCAGCCGAGCCCGAGGCCGGTGATCACGCTCACCGCGAGTACCACGACGGCGGCGAGGACCGCGCCGCGGGGCCACGCCCTGCGGTCGCCGTACGCCACGAGGATGAACGGGATCGCGGCGGCTGCCGGCAACTTGATCGTGGCCGCCAGCGCGCACAACGCGATGCCCAGCAGCAGCCTCCGCTCGATGGCGAATGTGATGCCGGCGACCACCAGACCAATCATCAAAAGATCGTTGTGTGCCCCCGCAACGAGGTCGAGCAGCACCAGCGGGCTGAAGACCCACCACGTCGCGCGCGCCTCCTCGGCGCCGAGCCCGCGGGCCAGGCGGGGCGCGAACGCCGCCAGCAACACGAGCCCGGCGAGGTCGAGAACGCGAATCAGCAGCACGCCGGCCACGAGGTGCGATCCCGTGACCGCCACCACGAGGCTTGCGATCCAAAGGAACAGCGGACCGTACGGTGAGGTCGTGTGGCGCCAGAACGGATCCACGGCGCCGAGCACGTGGGCGTGTCCAACGCTCGCGAGGACCGCGGGGGCGTTCGTGTACGGGTCGATCCCGAGGTGTACGAGCGTCCCCTGCGCGAGGTAGCTGTATGCATCCTGGCTGAACAGCGGCGCCGTGAGGAGCAGAGGCAGGCTCCACGTGGCGCCGACGACGCGCAACTCGCGCGTCGTGATCGCGCGCCTCCCCAGGGCCAGCCACGCGGTGCACAGCATCACGATCCCGGCGTAGAACGGCGCCACGCCCAGCGTCGGGTGAAACCACCACCCGACGGGCCCGCCGGCCAGATGAGGTCCCGCGAGCGCGACCAGCACCGAGCCGGCGAGGCCCAGGCAGGCCCACAGCCAGAGACGGACGGCAATCGGCGGCATCCCGGGTATTGTGGCCCGGGAGCCGCCGATTTAGGTCAGGCGATTACCAGCGACGGGGCGGGAACGGGAAAGAGCCGCCGGTAAACGGGTCGAATGGTCCGTTGTCTCCCAGCAGCGGTGCGGGTTCGTAAGGAACGAATGCGGGGGTGCCCAGCATCGAGTTCTCGTGGGCGAGGTTGGTGGCGCTCGCTTCGAGTGCCTGCGGCGTGGCCGACGACCCCCAGTGCCTGGTCTCAATCCGGTGCTGCACCGCCTGCACGCCGGCGATGAGCTCGGACGGCGTGAAGTAGCAGTGGATCGGGCGGGCCACGTAAGCCTGCTGCAGCAGAGCGCCCGACCCCGAGCGGTCGACGAGCCCGCGGTACCAGTTCTCCATCGTGACCGGCACCAGGTTGTCGCCGATCGTGTGGAGGTCGAGCTCGGGCACCTGAAGGCGACCGGTGGGAACCGACGTGCGGATCATGTTCCGTACGGCCGACGGGGAGGCGGTTATGTTCGCGTTCCGCGTGAGTTCGTTGAGATCGGCCCGCAGGTTCAGCCCGGCCTGCCTGTACAGCGCCTCGACCTCGGTTCGGAACGGCGAGGTGGCGAGCTCGCGGGCGAAGTTGACTCCGAGCGTCCAGCCGGCGTTGCCGCCGACCGCCTGCTCGATCGCGTAGCGGCCCGTGACGATGAACGGGATGATCGGGAACCCGGCGAAGCCGAAGTCCGTCTCGTACTGCGCGGCCTCCTGGCCGGCGTAGTCGTTCGCCGCGGCCGGGGCCGACGCGATCGGCGACCACGTTGTCGTGTTGAGGAACGCCATCGCCAGCGCGAGCCGCGCCTGGGTCTGAGGCGATGTGCCCTGTGCCACCTCGCCCAGGTTCTGCAGCTCACCCGCCGAGACCGCCGACGCATCAGCGGTCGGGAAATTCACGAGTTGGATGCTCTGGCCGCCCGGCACAAGCGAGCCGAGCAGCTGCGTCATCGCGTACTCGCCGTCGAGCTGGTAGTTGTTGAGGTTGAGGCCGCCGGCGACGATGCCGCACGTCGTCAGCGCTCCGTCAAGGCGGCGGTCCGAGCTCTGATCCTCGAGCGCGCTGATCAGCCCGCCCATCGACGTCCCGAACGCAACGACTTGCGACGGCCGGTGCGGGAGCACGGTCTTCTCGACGGCCGCGAGCGCCGCGAACTGGTCGCCGACAGCGGTGTTCAGCGCCCACAGCGAGCCTTTGGGGTCATATCCCGAGCCGGCGAGGGCGTAGCCCATGCTCAGGAGCGCCTCCTGCGTGGTCGGGTCCGGTGAGTCGGCCGGCGCCAGCGTGCCGTACCCGTGGCTGTACAGCAACAGCGTTCCGTTCCACCGCGACGGAACGTCCGCGATCCACCCGCTTCCGTCAGAAGTCGTCCCCGTGTACGTGTCGTGCTGCTGGGTCGTCGTCTGCGCGCCCGACGTGGCCGGAGTCAGTGCGAGTGCACCCACCAGCGCCACCGTGGCTAGCGCCACGAATGTTCTACGTCCGATCACGAGCCCTCCCTCGATTGCCGGCGTTGTGATCGTCAAACATATTCCTATCGCAAGCTGCTTGTCAATGCTTTTTGTCGGCCGTATGCGCTACCTGCCGGGGGCAGGCACTAATGTTGGGCACATGACCGGTGCGGCCATGCCAAAGCTCGGTTCGGCGGAGAAGGCGGCGGTTCCTCGCGTCGGATATCTCGTGTATCGCGTCGAGCGGCGGCTGAGGGCGCGACTCGACGAGGAGCTCCGGGTTCACGGCGTCTCGACCCCCGAATATGTGACGCTGAGTCTGCTCCGCGAGCGTGATGGCCTGTCGTGCGCCCAGCTCGCACGGTGGGCGCTCGTCACCCCGCAGGCGATGAACCTCGTGATCTCCGGACTCGAGCGACGCCGGCTGATTCGCCGCCGTCCCGATCCCAAGCACCGGCGGGTGCTGCGGGCGTCGGTTACGACCAGGGGTCTGGAGACCCTCGCCGAGTGCGATCGCTCTGTCGACGGGATCGAGGCGGACATGCTCGGCGATCTTCCGCTCGAAACGGTTGAGCTGGTGCGAGACGCGATGTCGTCGTTCGCGCATTCGCTCGAGGCGACCAACCCGCCTCCCCGGCCCCGTCCGCTTTCCTCACGCGGCGGATCGCGATAGGCGTGAGCGATACGGGCCTCTTCGCCGGCCTGTTCGCGCATGGCGAGGCGGCCGCGGCGGTGAGCGATCGCGCGCTCGTCGACGCGATGGTTGAGTTCGAGGTCGCGCTCTTGCGCGCGCTGGCGATGTTGGGGATGGCTCCCGTCGAGGCGGCCGATGAGCTCTCAGCCGCAGTCGAGGAGAAACGGCTCGAACTCGACCTCGCCGAGCTGGGACGCGCAACCGGCGAGCAGGGCACGCCGGTCCCGGGACTGCTGCGCTTGCTACGACGGCAACTCTCGGACGAGGCCGCAGCGCACCTGCACAAGGGCGCCACGAGCCAGGACGTCGTCGACACCGCGATGATGCTCGTCACCAGGCGGGCACTCGATCCGCTTGTGGCGGACCTGTCGGCGGCCGCCGACGCGTGCGCGTCGCTCGTGGAGCGGCATCGTGGTTCGATCGAACCGGGGAGGACTCTGCTTCAGCAGGCGCTGCCGCTGACGTTCGGCCTCAAGGCGGCAGGTTGGTTGGCCGGCCTCGATGGGGCGGTGGATGAGCTGTCCGGCGTCCGCGAACGCGAACTCGCGATCCAGTTCGGGGGCGCGGTCGGGACCTTGGCGAGCCTCGGCGACCGAGGCCTCGACGTGGCGGGTGAGCTGGCCGGCCAGCTGGGACTGCCCGCCCCGGACACTCCGTGGCACACGGTCCGGTTGCGCCCGGCCCGGATCGCGGCCACGCTCGGCGCCACGCTCGGCGTGACCGGCAAGATCGGGCGTGACGTGGTGCTGCTCGCGCAGACCGAGGTCGCCGAGGTAGTCGAGGGCGGTGGCGCGGGCCGCGGCGGGTCCTCGACGCTCCCGCACAAGCGCAACCCGGTCGGCGCGATCGGACTGGTCGCCTGCGCACAACGCGGCCCGGCACTGGTGGCGACGATCCTTGGGGCAATGATCCAGGAGCACGAGCGCGGCGCCGGGACGTGGCAGGCCGAGTGGGAAACGCTGCCCGAGCTGCTGCGGCTAACCGGATCCGCAGCGGCGCTCGTGCGGGAGCTGTTCGCCGGGCTCGAGGTCGACCCTGAGAAGATGCGCGCCGACATGGACCTGACCGGCGGACTCGTGATGAGCGAGAGCGTCGCCGCGGCGCTGTCGCCGGCGCTCGGCCGTCCGGCCGCGCAGGACCTGGTCGAGCAGGCGGCGCGGCGCTCGGTCGACTCCGGGCGGCCGCTCCGCGACGTGCTGCTCGAGCTGCCCTCGGTCACGGGATCGCTGACCCCGGACGAGCTCGATGCCGCGCTCGATCCGGCGGCGTATCTCGGTGTCACGTCCCAGTTGATCGACCGAACGCTGGCGGCGCACCGTGCCGGTTGAGTTGCATCACGAGTTCCGCGGCAAGCGCGGCTCGCCGGCGCTCGTGTTCACCGGGTCGCTGGGCACCGATCTCACGATGTGGGAGCCGCAATCCGAACGGCTCAAGCCGCGCTTCTGCACACTTCGCTACGACGTCCGGGGGCACGGCTCCTCGACGGTCCCGCCCGGTCCGTACTCGATGGACGAACTCGGGTCCGACCTGGTCGCGCTGCTGGACCGGCTCGGGATCGAGCGTGCGTCCCTGTGCGGGCTGTCGATCGGGGGGATGGTCAGTATGTGGGTCGCGGCGCACGCGCCCGATCGGGTCGACCGACTCGTGCTGTGCTGCACCTCGGCGCAGCTCGGCCCTCGCGAGTCGTGGGTCGAGCGGGCGGCGACCGTCCGCGCGGAGGGCGTGGGCGCAATTGCGGACGCGGTGCTCGGGCGCTGGTTCACCCCGCGCTTCCGCGACAGCGTGCACGGTCAGCCCGTGGTCGAGCGCATGCGCGGGATCCTGACCGCCACGCCCCCCGAGGGATACGCCGGCTGCTGCGAGGCGATCGCGGAGATGGACCTCACCCCCGATCTGCCGTCGATCACCGCCCCCACGCTGGTCATCGCCGGCGAGGAGGACCCGTCGACGCCCCCCGAGCATGGGCGGCGGATCGCCGATCTGATCCCGGGCGCGCGGTTCGAGGTGATCTCACCCGCCGCGCACCTGGCGACGATCGAACGACCCGATCTGACGACCGCGATGATCCTGAGGTTCCTGACCGAGTCATGAGGAGGCGTTAGCCGTGAGCGACTTCGACGCGGGGATGAAGACGCGCCGCGAGGTGCTCGGGGACGAGCACGTGGACCGCGCCACCGCCACCGCAGGCGACTTCGGCGCCGAGTGGCAGGAGTTCATCACGCGGTACGCCTGGGGCGGGGTGTGGTCGCGACCCGGCCTGGATCGGCGGATGCGGAGCGCGATCACGCTGGCGGCTCTGATTTCGGTGCGTGCCGAGAACGAGGTCGGCATGCATGTCCGCGCGGCGCTGCGCAACGGTCTGACGGTGGATGAGATCAAGGAGATCTTCATCCATACCGCCGTGTATGCGGGCGTGCCAGCGTCGAACTCGGCCATCGCGATCGCCCGCAAGGTCCTCGCCGAAGACGGCGTGATCGACTGAATCGGCTAGCAGGTGGGGCTGCTGGGCAACCCCCGGCAGCGGCCTATACTTGCCACACCCCAGCGATCTAGGAGCTGTACGTGCAGGAGATGGTCATCTACGGCGTTAGCTTCGACATGGTTGGTAAGCAGCCGATCGTGCTGTTGAAGACCGTCGAGAACAACAAGTTCCTGCCGATCTGGATCGGCCACCCCGAGGCAGCGGCGATTCTGATGAAGCTCCAGGGCGCATCGACGCCGCGCCCTATGACGCACGATCTGCTGTCCGACGTCCTCGGCGAGCTCGACGTCGAGTGCACGCGGGTCGCGGTGACAGAGTTGCGCGAGAACACCTTCTACGCATCGATCAGCCTCCGGGTCAACGGCCGCGAGCTCGAGATCGACTCGCGTCCGAGCGACGCGCTGGCCCTGGCGGTCCGCGCCGGCGCCCCGATCTACGCCGCCGACGAGGTCATCGCGGAGTCCGCGATCGAGTTCGAGCACGAGGTCGAGGACACCGAAGAGGTCGTCGAGAAGTTCAAGGACTTCCTCGATCACGTGACGCCCGAAGACTTCGCCGGCGAATAAGCCGGATTCCGGACAATGGCTCACTCGCGCTCCGTGGTGGCGCGAGTGAGAACTTATCCGGGTAGCTCGCGCACCGCGAGCGCGCCCGCGGCCTCGACGATCCGTCCGATCAGCTCGTCGAACCCGATCCCGGCTGCATCGGCCGCCTGCGGCAGCAGGCTCGTCTCGGTAAGACCCGGAATCGAATCGGCTTCGAGCACGTACAGCTCGTCGGTGCCAAACTCGAGCATCAGGTCGACCCGCGCGAACCCCGACAGGCCGAGCAGCGCGTACACCTCGAGCGCCAGCGACCCCGCGCGCTCGGCGACCGCCTCGGTCAGGTCCGCTGGGCACACGAACCGCGTCCGCCCAATCTCGTACCGCGACTCGAAGTCATAGAAGTCCTCCTGCTCGGGCACGGCCTCGACGATCGGGAGCGCTCGCGGAGCGCCCGCCTCGTCGATGATCGACACCGCCAGGTCGCGACCGGCGACGTGGCGCTCGAGCAGCACCTTGCGGTCGTAGGAGAACGCCGCGATCAACGCGCCGGGGACGTCCGACGGCGTCCGCGCGAACTTGATCCCGAGCGCCGACCCCTGTCCGGCGGGCTTGACCACGATCGGGAACTGGAGTCGCTCCTCGATCGCCGGCAGTGCCTGCGCCGCCCCGAGCTCGCGGAACGCGGTCTCACTGAACGCGTAGAAGTCGGGCGTCGGGATCGTAGCGTCGCGCATCGCGTGCTTGGCGAGCACCTTGTCGGCCGCGCGGATGCACGCCGACACGCCCGAGCCGGTGTGCAGGATCCCCATCACCTCAAGGAGTTCCTGCACGGTCCCGTCCTCGCCGTCACGACCGTGGAGCGCGACGAACGCCAGGTCGGGCCGCTCAGCGGTCAGCCGCTCGACCAGGTCTGCCCCCACGTCGATCGCGACAACCGAATGTCCGAGGCGTTCCAGCGCGTCCTCGACCCGTGCACCGGACTTCAGCGATACCTGCCGCTCGAGCGAGCGACCGCCCTTCAGCACCGCGATGCGACTCATCTACGCTCGCTTGCGCCGCAGTTGCAGGACGTTCGCCGGCTCGTCCGCGCTCCGCTCCGGGGACTCCTGGCGCGGAGGCTCCGACCCGACCGGGTCGCGCCTCGGGGCGGGCCTCGCCACCGTGCCGGTCAGCGTGCCGTAGAGCTCGACCTGCTCGCGCACAACCTCGCCGAGCCGCTTCAGCCCCTCGCGGATGTCGTCGACGCCGACGCCCGAGAAGTTCAGCCGCATCGACGACCCGCCGCGCCCGTCGACGTAGGCGGCTCGACCCGGCACGAATGCGACGTGCTCCTCGAGCCCGCGCGCCAGCAGGTCGGTGGTGTCGATGTAGTCGGGCAGCGTCGCCCAGATGAACAGGCCGCCCTCCGGGTGGGTCCACTCGGCCTCGCGCGGGAAGTGCTCGGCGAGGGAGTCGAGCATCACGTCGCGTCGCCGGCGATAGATCTCGATCAGCGACCGCACGTAGTCCCCCCACGGTCCAGAGTCGAAGTACGCCGAAACGAAGTACTGGGAGATCGACGACGAGCACAGGTCGGACGCCTGCTTGCCGAGGTTCATCTTCGCGAGCACCGGCGCGGGCGCAGCAGTCCACCCGATCCGGACTCCGGGCGACAGGATCTTCGAGAACGTCCCCGCGTAGATGATGAATTCCTCGTCCAGCGAACGGAGCGTGGGGAGCGGCTCGCCCTCGTAGCGGAGCAGGCCGTATGGGTTGTCCTCGAGCACCAGCAGCTCGCGCTCGGACGCGATCCGGACCAGCTCGTGACGGCGCTCGAGCGACAGTGTCACGCCCGCCGGATTATGGAAGTTCGGCACGGTGTAGATGAACTTCGGGCGGTGTCCCGAGCGCTCGAGTCCGTCGAGCGTGGACTCGAGCTCGTCGGTTCGCATCCCGTCGCGATCCATCGTGATCTGGACCACGTTCGCCTGGTACGACGAGAACGTCGGGACGGCGCCCGGATACGTCGGCGCCTCGCAGACGACGACGTCGCCGGGGTCGACGAGCGTCTTGCAGACGAGGTCGATCACCTGCTGTCCGCCGGTGGTCACCAGCACCTCGTCCTCGTCGACCTCCATGGCCTCGGCGCGCATGACCTCCGCGATGCACCCCTTGACCACCGCAAGTCCCTCGGTCGGCCCGTACTGCAGTGCCCGAGCGCAGGAGTGGGCGGCGACCGTGCTCATCAGCGACGCGTACGAGTCGGGCGGGAACGTCGATGTGTCGGGCAGCCCGCCGGCGAGCGAGATCACGTCATCGCGCTCGGTCAGCGCCATCAGATCGCGCATCGCCGAGGACTTCATGACCTTTGTGCGCTCGGCGAAGAGCGCGCCATATCGCTCGATGTCCCGCGCGGTCGATCGCGGGCGGTGGGAGGTTGGGCTCACACTTCCCTGTCCTCTATCGTCACGGTCGGTCAAGGTACACCAACGTGCATCTTTTCTTCGACATCTGCACGGGCATGGGCGTCGCGGGCGCGGTCGGCGTCCGCCCGTTCCTCCCGGCGCTCGTCGCCGGCGGGCTCGCCGCCGCCAACGTCGAGATCCACTTCAACAGCACGGACTTCTTTTTCCTGCAGAGCGCCCCGTTCCTGCTTGGCATGGCCGTCGGCGCGATCGTGCTGGCGTTGATCGAGCGACGCCGGATCGAGTCCGAGGTGCTGACAATCGTGCTTGCCGTGATCAGCGCCGCGCTCGGGGCGCTTTGGTTCGCGGGAGCGCTGGACCACAACCACTACACGGACTGGCCCGGGTTGGTCGCCGGCGTGATCTGCGCGGTCATCGGCATCCTCGCGACGCGGCCGCTGCTGCTGCGGGTCCGGGCCAGGCTCGACCCGGAGGCGGCGTCCGCGGTGCCACTGTATGCCGAGGCCTTCGGCGTCGTGCTCGCGGGGCTGTCGGTCGTGGCCCCTCCGGTGGGCCTCGTCGGATTGCTGTTCCTCCTGTGGCTGCTGATCGCGGGGCGCCGGCGCGCCGACCAGAAGTACGCCGGTCTCCGGATCCTGCGTTGAGCCGGGCATCGTGACTCAGGCCAAGAAGCTCGTCTTGGTGGTGATCGACGCGCTCAAGCCCTCGATGCTCGAGCGGGCGATCGCCAACGGGCGTGCCCCGGCGCTGGCCCGGATCCGTCGTGACGGCTGCTACGTCGACGAATGCGTGGCCGCGTTTCCGTCGGTCACGCCAGTGTGCGCGGCCACGATCACGACCGGGCTGGGGCCCGACGGCCACTGGATCCCGAGCATGAACTGGTACCACCGCGAGGAGGGCCGATACGTCGAATACGGCTCGAGTTTCTCGGCTTCGCGCCAGTTCGGGGTCCTCCGGTCGCTGACCGACACCGTCTACCGGATGAACGCCGAGCACCTCTCGCCCGAGATCGAGACCGTGTACGAGTCGCTCGACGACGCCGACGTCCGCACCGCCGGCACGACGTATCTGATCTACCGTGGCCGCTACGAGCACGAGGTCTCAAACGAGACCGCGCTCGCGCGGATCGTTACATCGACGCTGTTCCGGCGGACGATCTACGGGCCGCGTGAGCTCTTCTACGCCGACCTGTACGCGAGCCGCAAGACCGGATGCCGCGGTCAGCTCGGGATGCCGGGTATCCGCGACCAGCACACGGGGTGCGTCGGCGCGTACCTGGTCGAGAACGACCTGTTCGACTTCATGCTGTTCTCGCTTCCGGACAACGACGCGTGGTCGCACAAGAACGGCCCTCATGCTCAGGTGACGTCGATCGCGGCCGCCGACCGCCAACTCGAGCGGCTGATGCACGCGGCCGGAGGACCCGACGCATTCCTCGACGAGCATGCGGTGATCGTCACCTCCGACCATTCCCAGGCGGCGGTCGAGGAACGGATCCGCCTGGACCGCGCATTCGCCGAGTTCGACGTGGCGACTCGGAGCGCCGCACGGTCGATCAATGCGGAGGTCGCTCTGAGCCCGGCGCAACGCGCCGCGATGATCTACGCGCTCGACCTGGAGCGGCGCGACGAGCTGGTGGAGCGGTCGGTCGAGGCGGTTCGCGATCTCGAGGGGGTCGATCTGGTGCTGTGGCTCGCGGGCCCTGACCGCGAAGAGGCCGTGGTGCGCAGCCGTCGCGGAGAGCTCCGGTTCGCGCCGGGCGATCAGGTCGCCGACGATCGGGGCGTCCGGTGGGATGTGGACGGCGACCTGGCGGCGCTGCTCGGCGAGGTCCAGGACGGGCGCTTCCTGTGCAGCGAGTATCCGGACGCGCTCACCCGGATCTGGTCGGCGCTGAAATGCCCTACCGCGGGGGACGTTCTGCTTTCGGCATCGCCCGGCTATGAGTTCGTCGACTGGGGTGGCGCCGATCACGTCGGAGGCGGCAGCCACGGGTCGCTGCACCGGACAGATTCGCTGGGAGCGTTGCTTTGGTGCGGCACCGGTCCGGCGTCCGCGTCCGCTCGTTCGCGGTGGTCGCTCCGCGATGTCGCGCCGATGGTCCGCGAGCACTTTGCGATTACCAACGGCGCCGCGCGGTTAGGAGGAGCGCGCGAGCCGGAGTTAGGAGCCGATTAGTGCGCGTCGAACTCTTACGCTCGGCCGACATCCCGCCGATACATTTCCGCGAGTGCCTGACGAGCTGACAACCACGGTCGAACTGCCAGTTCATGGCCGCGTGCGCCACGGCGTGGGCCAGCCGCTGCTGCGCCTGCGGGCGGGCATCCGCCACCCCCACAACTGGCTGCAGTTGGGTCGTTTCGGCGCCGTCGGGCTGAGCGGCTACGTCGTTAACCTGGCCGTATTCGCCGCGTGCGTCCATCTGCTCGGGATCGACTACCACCTCTCGGCCGTGATCGCGTGGGCCGTGTCGGTGCTCAACAACTTCTGGCTGAACCGGCACTGGACGTTCGACGCCAAGCAGGATCACCCGGTCATGCAGGCGGTCCGCTTCTTCGCGGTCTCGTTGGTCGCGTTCGGCTTCACCTACGTGGTCCTGGTCGTACTGGTCGACGCGGGCCTGATGAAGGTGGCCGCCCAGGCGATCGCGATCGCGGCCGGCACGCCGCTGTCGTTCATCGGGCAGAAGCTTTGGAGCTTCAAGGCCTAGACGCCCTGCGCCGGCGGCACTCCGCGGCGCTTCTCGTAGCTGTTCTGGTTGCGACCATCGTGGGCGCGGTCGCGGCTGTGGACCCGGCCGCGGCGCGCGCGTCCGGCGTCACGGTCACGAAGACGGTCACGACGACCGCGACGGCTTCGAGCGCGCCGGTGCTCGTGACCCAGCAGAACGTCCCGCCCAAGGGCTTTCGGCTGACCGCTTCCGAGGTCGAGAAGATCGCCGCGGCTACGTTGACGATCAAGGCCGAGCTGAAGCGCCACCCGCACGCGCTCGCGTACGAGTACACGAAGGGGCCGGGCCAGTGGCAGGTCAGCTGGTTCTCCTCGGGAAAGAACCAGGTCGAGCTCGCCCAGGTTTACATCGACGACGCCACTGGGAGCGTGACGCAGGCGTGGACGGGCTTCCAGGTGGCGTGGTCGATGGCACGCGGCTACGCCGGCGCGTTCGGGCGCCGGGTCAACTCCTGGTACGTGTGGATTCCGCTGTGTGTGCTGTTCATCGCGCCGTTCCTGCCGTGGCGCCGCCGCCGGCTACCCGGCGGCGGTCGCGAGCCCCGCGCCTGGTCGCTCCTGCACGTCGACCTGCTCGCGCTGCTCGGCCTGTCGATCTCGCTTGCGCTGTTCAACCACGCGAACATCGGGCTGTCGACGCCGGCGCTTTATCCGTTCATGCTGTACCTGCTGGTCCGGATGCTGCTGCTCGGATTCGGGCGCGGCCGGCCGCGGCGCCCGCTGCGCCTGTTCGTTCCGGTCTCGTGGCTCGCGATCGGCGTGATCTTCCTGGTCGGCTTCAGGGTCGGGCTGAACGTCGTCAACTCGAACGTGATCGACGTCGGCTACGCCGGCGTGATCGGCGCCGACAAGCTGCTGCACGGCCAGCAGCTCTACGGGAACTGGCCGAAGGACAACGCCAGCGGCGATACCTATGGCCCCGTCGCCTACTACGCCTACGTGCCGTTCCGGATGATCTTCGGGTGGAGCGGCACCTGGGACGACCTCCCGGCGGCCCACGCGGCGGCGATCGTGTTCGACCTGCTAACGCTGTTCGGGCTGTACTGGCTCGGTCGCCGCGTTCGGGGCCCGACGCTGGGCGTCGTGCTCGCGTACGCGTGGGCCGCGTACCCGTTCACGTTGTGGACGCTCAGCTCGAACACCAACGACTCCCTGGTCGCATTGCTGCTCGTGCTGGCGCTGCTCGTGATCACCTCGGCGCCGGCAAGGGGAGTGGTCGGCGCGCTCGCGGGCTTTACGAAGTTCGCGCCGTTCGCGCTCGCACCGCTGCTGTTGCGCGGCATCGACCCCCCGCCTACCAGACGGGAGATCGTCCGGTACACGCTCGCGTTTGCGATCACCGCGGTCGTCGTGATGCTGCCGGTGATCCTCGACGACAACTGGCACGCGTTCTGGCGCGACACGATCTCCTACCAGGCCGGTCGCACCTCGCCGTTCTCGATCTGGGGGCTGTGGGGAGGACTCGGCCTCGAACAGCACCTCGTCCAGGGCGCCACCGTGGCGCTCGCGATCGCGGTTATGGTCGTCCCGCGCCGCCGGGGCCTGATCGAAGTGGCCGCGCTCGGCGCCGCGATCCTGATCGCGCTCCAGCTCGGGGCCGGGTACTGGCTCTATTCCTACATCGTGTGGTTCTTCCCGTTCGTGGTCGTCGCGCTGTTCGGGAGCTTCCCAACCGAGCTCGAGCACTCGCTCGCGGAATCGGCGGTCGATGGCGGAGCCGAGCCGGTGCCGCTCGCGGTCGCCGGCGCGTGATCGCCCCCTGCACGACCTGTAAAACCCCCGGAAGCCTCCTCGCCGACCTCTTCTCTCGGGAGATAAGCATCCCCCGAGGCTGGCTTGCTCGGTTCAGGTGCGGCCGCCACGCTGTCGCGTAACCGATTGGCGTTGTGATCGGCTCACAAGGTCGCGAGGGGCCGTGGCCGACCACCCCCGGTCAATGGCGATTTACCCCTCATTTTTGGGGGGTAAAACGCCAAACTTCGGCGAGCTGCCTCCGTGACGCGCCCGGTGCGTTATGACCTCGACACAACGGATCCCACACTCGCCGGATTTGTACGACCGCCTCCCGACGTGCTTATTCCCCCCGACGAGCGGCGTAGCCGGAGCTTTCGGGACTTGTTCAGGTCGGGGAGCGCCCTAGACCACGCCCGGCGCCGGCAACAACACCTGTTCGATCGACTCGGCCCGCATTGACCCGCCCGACGCCCGAATCACGACCGCGTTCAGCCACGGATCCTCTGACGAGGTCTCGAACCGGATCGGCATCTGGGTGACCATCGACGTGAGCGCCTGGTCGCGGTTCACCCCGATCACGCCACCGCGAGGACCGGTCATGCCCACGTCGGTGATGTACGCGGTTCCGCCGGGCAGGATCCGAGCGTCGGCGGTCGGCACGTGGGTGTGCGTTCCTACCACCGCGGTGACGCGCCCGTCGAGGTGCCAGCCCATGGCGACCTTCTCGCTAGTCGCCTCGGCGTGCATGTCGACGAGCACGTGGTCCGCCTTGCCGGCGAGCGCGTGCAGCGCAGCGTCGGCCTCCGGGAACACCGCGCGGCCGGCCTTCATGAACAGGTTCCCCGACAGCGAGACCACGCCGAGCCGGACGCCCCCGGCGCTGCTTACCACGCACGTCCCGTGACCGGGCTGGCTCGCGAGGAAGTTGGCCGGGCGCAGGATCCGCTCCTCCTCATCGAGGTAGGCGTACACCTCGCGGTGGCGGTAGGTGTGGTTCCCGAGCGTGATCGCATCCACGCCCGCGGCCAGCATCTCGCGCGCGATCTTCGGGGTGATCCCGACGCCGCCTGCCGCGTTCTCGCCGTTGACGACGACGAAGTCGGCTGCGTACCGCTCGCGCAGCGAAGGCAGTAGCGCCAGCAGCGTGCGCTTGCCGAGGCCGCCGACTACGTCGCCGACGAACAGGATGGACACGGTTTCACTCACGTCTTGTCGGCGCTCATACTTCCAGGTGCATGAGTTGGAGGTTCCCCAGGCGACCGGGCGGCGCGCCGTCCACCGCCGGCGAGGACGACGAACGAGCCGGCGAAGACCGCGAGCGAACCGGCGGGGATGGCGAGCGTACCGGCGGCGACACGGAGACGAGGCAGCCGGACGAGTTCGGGGATGGGCCGAGCGGCCTGAGCGACGCGCCGGAACGGGAGGCTCGCGTGCGCCGAGCCCATGGGCCGCCGATCGAGCAAACACGCGTCTCGCCGCCGCCGGTTGTCGTACCGCGCTGGGTTCAGTTGGTGATCCTCCCGCTCGCGGTCCTCGGCCTGTGGGCGCTCGCGCGGGCGACGGGAACGGTCCTGCTGATCCTGCTCGGGGCGAGCACGGTAGCGCTCATCCTGAACCCGGTCGTCAAGCTGCTCGTCCGTCGGAGGATCCCGCGCGGACTCGCGATCCTGCTCGTGTACCTGGCCGGGATCGCGTTTGTCGGCGGCATCGGCGTGCTGCTGTCGAACCCGGTCAGCACGCAGGTCGGCCACCTCGAGAAGGACGTCCCGCACTTCGTCAATCAGGCAAACCGCGATCTGGCTAGCCTCCAGCGCTGGCTGAACGCGCGGGGTATCAAGGTGCAGATCCAGCGCCAGGGCCAGACGGCGCTGCAAACGCTCGGGACCCAGATCCAGAAGCGCTCGAGCGACATCGTCTCGTTCTCCCAGGACGTGCTGACCAAGATCGTCACCACGTCGTTCGACCTCGTGCTCACGTTCGTGCTGTCGATCTACCTGCTGGTCTACGGGGAGCAGATCGGGGACCTGGTCCGCCGGATCATGCCGCCCGGCGACGGGACGCCTGAGGACGACTACCCGTTGCTGGTCCAGCGCGCGGTCTACGGCTACGTACGCGGCCAATTCCTGTTCAGCCTGATCATGGGCGCGAGCGCCGCGTTCGCGCTGTGGATCTTCGGCCTGATCGGGATCTTCCCGGACGGGTCGCGGTACGCGGTTTTCTTCGGCGCCTTTTACGGGTTGATGGAGTTCATCCCGTACATCGGGCCGATCATCGGGCCGCTGCCCGCGATCCTCGTCGCGCTGTTCGTCAGCCCGATCAGCGCCGTCTGGGTGACCCTGCTGTTCATCGCCCTGCAGCAACTCGAGGGGCATTTCGTCGCGCCTCAGGTGTTCCGGATATCGCTGCGGATCAACCCGATCCTGATCATCCTCGGGCTCCTGATCGGCTGGACGATTTACGGCATCGCCGGCGCGCTGCTCGCCCTGCCGATCGCCACGGTGATCCGCCAGACGGTGCTGTACCTCCGCCGGCACCTGGTGCTCGAGCCGTGGGGACCTGTCGGCGGCTCCGGCGTGCTGGCGACCGGGCTAGAACGATGTCCCGACTGCGGCGCCGCCGCCGGCTCGAACGACGCGTACTGCCGCTCGTGCGGAGCGCCGCTCGAGCCACGGGTGAAGCTCCCGGGTTAGTCGCTTCCCCGAAACCCATCAGTAGCCTGAGTCGCGTTGTCCATCGGCATCCAAACGGGCGAACCGACGGCCACGGTGGCGGCGCGGGGGTTGACGAAGCGCTTCGGCTCGAGGACCGCCCTGGAGCGAATCAGCTTCGAGCTCTACCCCGGCGAGGTGGTGGCGATCATCGGTCCGAACGGGGCAGGCAAGACCACGCTGCTCTCCATCCTCGCCGGCACGCTCGAGCCGAGCGAGGGCGAGGTCGTGCGGGCCTCCGACAAGCGCTTCGGCTGGGTGCCGCAGGAGCCCGCGCTGTACTCGAAGCTCTCGGCGGCGGAGAACCTGCGGCTGTTCGCCCGCCTTGAACGGCTCGCCGATCCCGAGCGAGCGGTGGCGCGGATGCTCGTCCAGACCGGCCTCGAGGACCGCGCCGACGAGGAGGTCGGCCGCCTGTCGGGTGGGAACCGGCAACGCGTGAACATCGCGATCGGCCTCCTGTCCGAGCCGCCGGCGCTGCTCCTCGACGAACCGTCGGCGTCGCTCGACCCACGCCAGCGCGAGCGTCTGTGGGAGTTCATCGGCGGCCTCGCCCACCACGGGACGACGATCGTATTCTCGACCCACAACGTCGCCGAGGCCGAGCACTACGCGGGACGGGTGCTCGTTCTGGGGGACGGCGAGCTGCTGTTCACGGGCACGCCCGCCGAGCTCGAGCGCGCGGTCAACGAGCCGGACGCCGCCACCGCCGCCACCGAGCGGGATGCGGTCGGCGGCGACTTCGAGCTCGCGTTCGTACGGTTTCTCCGCGAGCGCGGTCACTGATCCGTGCGCTGGTTGCTGGTCAAGGACCTCCAGATCCTCAAGCGCTCCCCGCTGCTCGTCGGGCTGCTGGTCGTGTACCCGATCGCGATCGCGTTGATGATCGGGTTCGCCCTGTCGAGTCCTCCGGGCAAGCCGAAGGTCGCGTTGCTCGACGAGGTGCCGGCCGGTCACGGCACCGTCAGCCTCGGCAACCAGCAGATCAGCGTCTCGAAGTACGCCAACCAGCTGTTCCAATCGATCGAGCCGATCAAGGTCTCATCACGTACGGAGGCGATCGACAAGGTGAAGAGCGGCCAGGCGGAGGCGGCGCTGATCATCCCGGCCGACATCGTCAGCCAGATCAACAACCTCATCACGCAGGGCACCGGCAACCCGACGGTTGAGCTGATCCTCAACTCCAAGGACCCGCTCGAGCGCCAGTTCGCCCAGCAGGCGATCACAGCCCGAGCCAGCCAGGTGGAGCAGGCCGTGTCGAAGCAGGTGCTCCGAGTCGCGGTCGACGACCTCGGGCGGGTGCTGAGCGGTGGCGATCTCCAATTCTTCGGCCACAACGTCCCGCTGCTCGGCCTGAGGAACGCGCGCACGATCGTTCAGGGGACGATCGCGTCGCTGCCGAAGGACTCGCCGTTGGTCCCGGCCCTGCGCCAGGTGGTCAACTTCGCCAACCTCGCCATCGACGGCCTGGCGTTCGCCTCACCGACTCTGAGCTCAATCGGCACGCCGCTCACCGTGCACACGACCGAGCTGTCGGGCAAGACGACGCCGACGGCCTCGTACGCCGCTGCGATCGCCGTGATCGTGTCGCTGATGTTCGTGGGCGTCCTGCTCGCCGCGGCGCTGCTCGCACTCGAGCGCTCAGAGCACGCCTACGCGCGGCTCGTCCGCGGCCTCATCACGCCTGAGGGCCTGCTGTCGGAGAAAATCACCCTGGCGGCCGCGAGCGCCGCTGCGGTCACGCTCGTGATGGCGGCGCTCGTGTCGTTGTTCGTGCACCTGGACTGGGGTCGTTTCCCGCTGTGGCTGGCGGCCCTCGCGTTCGGGGGCCTCGCCTTCGCGGCGTTGGGCGTGGCGATCGGCGGGCTCGCACGTGAGGTCAGCGTGGCCTCGCTGATGGCGTTCCTGCTGGCGCTGCCGATCGCGTTCGTCGCGCTGGTGCCCGCGGACGCCGTGTCGGGCACGGTCGAGTCGATCCTCGATGCGATCTCGTTCGTGTTCCCGTTCAAGGCGGCGCTTCAGGCCGTCGGCAACGCGTTCAGCGGGACCGCCCCCGGCATCGGATGGCCGCTCGTGCACCTGGCGGTACTGACGCTCGTGTTCGGAGCGCTCGCGCGCTTGGCTCTGAAGCGCTTCGCCTAGCGGGTCACGACGGGCCGACCATCCGGCGGAACAACACCGCGCAGATGACGGCCACGATGATCGAAACCACCGGCAGCGTGTAGCCGATCGCGCCGACGAGCGCGAGTACCAGCGTGACCAAGCCCACCGCACCGGCGACGCCGCCGGTCACGACCAGCTGGTAAGCGCGCCGCTCGCGCTGACGGCGGGGCGTGTAGTTGCCGCGCTTCTGAATATCGGCCACGGTGGCAGCGTAGCGCGGCTGTGGCGTACTTTGTTACCAAATGCCCGATACGCACTACATCCTCTTCTACGACTACGTCGCGGACATCCTCGAGCGACGCGCGCCTCACCGTGACGCGCACCTGGCCCTGATCCGCGCCGCAAAGGACGACGGACGCATCCTGCTGGCCGGCCCACTCGGGGATCCACCCCACGGCGCGGCGATCGTGTTCAAAGACCGCACCGCGGCCGAGGCGTTCCCGGAGTCGGACCCGTACGTGACGAACGGCCTGGTCACGGACTGGCAGGTCGATCCCTGGGCGGTCGTGACCTAGGGCCCCCGGCCCACCCCGAGCGGCAGGGGTATTCTCAAACGAGATGCCGTTTCCGCAGACCCGCCTCCGCCGGTTGCGCGCCACCGGCGCGCTGCGCGGCCTGGTTCGCGAGACGACCCTGAGCGCATCGGACTTCGTCTACCCGATGTTCGTCGCCCACGGGATCGACCGCCGCGAGCCGATCGACGCGATGCCAGGCGTCGACCGCTTGTCGATCGCGCACGCGGTCGAGGAGGCAGGAGACGCGGCAGCCCTCGGGATCCCGGCCGTGCTGCTGTTCGGGCTGCCGGCGGCCAAGGACGAGGAGGGCTCGGGCGCCTGGGACGACGAGGGGATCGTCCAGCTGGCAACGCGCGCGATCAAGGAGGCGCATCCCGACCTGATCGTGATCGCGGACCTGTGCCTGTGCGAGTACACGAGCCACGGCCATTGCGGGGTGCTCAGGACCGACGGCACGGTCGACAACGACGCGACACTCGATCTCCTGGCCCGGACCGCCACAAGCCAGGCCCGCGCGGGCGCCGACATCGTCGCCCCCAGCGACATGATGGACGGACGCGTCGGTGCGATCCGCCAGGCGCTCGACGACGACGGCCTCACTGACACCCCGATCCTCGCGTACAGCGCCAAGTTCGCCTCGGCCTTTTACGGCCCGTTCCGCGAGGCGGCGGACTCCGCTCCCGCTTTCGGCGACCGGCGCGGCTATCAGATGGATCCTGGGAACGGCGACGAGGCGGTCCGCGAGACCAAGCTCGACGTCGAGGAGGGGGCGGACATCGTGATGGTCAAGCCAGCCCTCCCGTATCTCGACCTGATTCACCGCATCAAGGTCGACACGCAGATGCCTCTGGCCGCCTACAACGTCAGCGGCGAGTACGCGATGGTCAAGGCCGCCGCGGCCGCGGGATATCTCGACGAGCGCGCCACCGTACTCGAGACCTTGACCTGCATCCGCCGAGCCGGGGCCGACATCGTCATCACCTACCACGCCAAGGAGGCGGCGCGATGGCTTCAGTGAGCTCAGGCTTCGGTCCCAAGCACCGTAGCCGCAAGCACGGCGCCGCGACGCCGCTCGACGATCTCGACAAGCGCCTGCTGAACCTCATGCAGGGCCGCTTCCCGATCACCCAAAGGCCCTACCAGCACGTGGCAGCAGAAGCCGCGATCACCGAACAGGAGGCGATAGACCGCGTAAACCGCCTGCTCGACGAGCGCATCATCCGCCAGGTCACCCCGATCTTCGACACGCGGGCGCTCGGCTACTCCTCGATGCTGGTCGCCGCCAAGGTCGACCCCGATAACCCATGGCGGGCGGCACAGGTCATCAACGCGCACCCGGGCGTGTCCCACAACTACCTGCGCAATCATGAGTTCAACATCTGGTTCACGATCGCCACCGAGCCCGACTCGTCGCTCGGGCTCGACGGGACCCTCGAAGCGCTCGCCGGAGAAGCCGGCGCGGAGTCGGTACGCCAGCTTCCGACGCTCCAGTTGTTCAAGATCCGGATGGACCTCGAGATGGAGGGCGGGACCGAGGCGCTGGCCAAGGCGGTCGAGGTGGCGCCCCCCGCCGAGACCGAGCGACAGCCCTACGACGAGTTCGACATCGAGGTCATCCGGGCCACGCAGGGCGATATGCCGGTGATCCCCGAGCCGTACGCGCCCGCGGCTGAGGAGCTGAATATCCCGCAGGACAAGCTTCTCCAACACCTGCAGCAGATGCAGGAGCGCCGGCTTCTGCGCCGCGTCGCCGCGATCCTGTTCCACCGCCGCGCGGGCTTCAGCGCGAACGGGATGGGCGTGTGGAAGGTGCCCGACGAGCGGATCATGGAGCTCGGCCCGCGGATGGCCGCGTTCCGCGGGATCTCGCACTGCTATCAGCGGCCGACCTACCAGGATTGGCCGTACTCGATCTTCACCATGGCGCACGGGCGCTCCAAGGACGAGTGCGATGCGATTCTCGACTCGATCGCCACCGAGACCGGGATCGACGAGCGCGCGACGCTCTACTCGTCGACCGAGTTCAAGAAGATCAGACTGCTCTACTTCACCGACGAGCACCGCGCCTGGGAACGCGAGCACGCCGGGGTGTGAGCGAGCTCACCGCCACGCGCTCAGCGCAGCTGTACGAGTCGGCGCTGCGGGTCATGCCCGGAGGCGTCAATTCGCCCGTGCGGGCGATGCGCTCGATCGGCCGCGATCCGATCTTCATTGCGTCGGGCGTGGGGCCGACGATCACCGACGTCGACGGAAACGACTACGTCGACTGGGTGAGCTCGTGGGGGCCGCTGATCCTCGGTCACGCGCACCCCGAAGTCATCGCGGCCGTGACCGCGGCGGCGGCGAAAGGCACGACGTTCGGGGCGCCGACAGCCGCCGAGGTCCGGCTGGCGGAAGAAGTCGCAGCGCGGATCCCGTCGGTCGACATGATGCGCATGACCTCGTCGGGCACGGAGGCGACGATGAGCGCGATCCGGCTCGCGCGCGCGGTCACCGGGCGCGACAAGGTGCTGAAGTTCTCGGGCGCGTACCACGGGCACGTCGACGGCCTCCTCGCGGAGGCGGGGTCCGGACTCGCCACCCAGGGGATCCCGGCGAGCCCGGGCGTTACCGAGGCTGCGGCCTCGGCGACGATCGTCGTGCCGTGGAACGACCCCGACGCCGTGGCCGCGGCGACTGCGCGACATCAGCCCGCGGCGATCCTGCTCGAGCCGGTACCGGCCAACATGGGCGTCGTGCCGCCCGATCCCGGCTTCCTCGAGCGGCTCCGCCGGCAAGCCGACGACTCTGGAGCGCTGCTGATCTTCGACGAGGTGATCACCGGCTTCCGGGTCGCGCGCGGCGGCGCCCAGGATCGCTACCGGGTGCTCCCCGACCTGACGATCATGGGCAAGATCATCGGCGGCGGTCTTCCTGCGGCTGCCTACGGAGGGCGCCGTCACTTGATGGAGCGGATCGCGCCCGCCGGCGACGTGTACCAGGCCGGCACGCTGTCCGGCAACCCGCTCGCCACCGCGGCCGCGCTGGCCACCCTTCGGAAGCTGGACGACGCCGCGTATGAGCAACTCACCACGACGACCGAAACACTCGCAACCGGTCTGCGCGACGCCGCGGCTGCGGCGGGCCGCGCCGTGCAGGTCCAGGCCGTTCCCGGGCTGCTGACGGTGTTCTTCTCGAACCGTCCCGTCGGAGACTATGCGACAGCCGCCGGGTCCGACACGAACGCCTACGGCGCCTGGTGCCGGGGCCTGCTCGCCCGAGGGGTGTATCCGCCGCCCTCGCAGTTCGAGGCCTGGTTCCCGTCCCTCGCCCACACCGAGGCCGACGTCCAGCGAACCGTCGACGCCGCCGCCGCCGCGTTCGCTGAGATTGCCCGCTGATGAGCGAGCCCCGCACGAGGACCGTCCGCGACGGGGCGAATGCGCTCCACGAGGCGCTTGCGGCGCATGGTGGGACCGTCGCCGACACACTGTGCGATCCGGCGATCGACAGCGAGCAGCTCGACCATCCCGGTCCAGCACAGCTCGCGGCTGCCGGCCCGCGCGCCCGGGGCCGGGAATCCGAGTACGAGCTGTTGCTCGAGATGATCCTCGAGGGCTACCGGCTTCATTACGACGAGCCGCTCGTGGTCCGCACGCCCGACGTCGACCTGGCGCTCCTGTTGGGCGACCAGCTGTATGCGCTCGGCCTGTCGCAGCTGGCGGCGCTCGGCGACCTCGAAGCCGTGGCGGAACTCGCCGATGTGATCTCGCTCGCCGCGCAGGCGCACACCGCCTCCGACCGCGAGCTCGCGCAGGCCGTGTGGGAGTCCGGGGCGAGCGCGGTCGGATGGGGCCCGAGCGAAGCCCATGCCGACGCCAAGGCCATGGCGCGGGCGCATGATCCGAGCGCTGCGAAAGCCCTGCTCGCGGCCGCTTGTGCGGTTCGCAGCGAGCGCGCAGACCCGCCCTTGTGAGGTTCGTATCGAGGTTGTTAGGCCGGCGCGTACCGAGTTGCCTGGCGATGACCTTCTCGCCTCCGTGGCGGTACGCTGTCGGAGTCTAAGTTCGCCGTAAGGAACGCGAGGCGCCGGTGCCCGACCGCTACAAGGAACGGAAGTCGAAATACACGCTCGACCGGGGGATGCCCGGCGCGTTCGAGGGCGAGACCGTGACCCGCCGGCGGCTTATGAACCTGGCTGCCAACGGCGCGGGCGCGGTCGCCGTGGCGGCGTTCGCGCTCCCCGCGCTCGGGTTCGCGATCGCGCCGATCTTCAAGCGCCAACAGTGGACGTGGCAGCCGGTCGGTCCCCCGTCGGACTTCACCGATTCCGACTACGTGACGAAGATCGTCAACCTCGTCCCGGGCATCGGCGAAGCCGGCAATTCGGTCGCGTACATCCGCAAGCGCAACCCCGCGATCGACAAGGAGCCCGAGGACCAGTACAACCACTTCGTCGCGCTGTCCGACAAGTGCATGCACCTGGGCTGCCCGGTCAGGTACGTCCTGGCGGCGCAGCGGTTCATCTGCCCGTGCCACGGCGGCGTGTACGACTTCCGCGGGATGGTCGCCGGCGGCCCGCCGGTGCGGCCGCTGGACCGCTTCTACACGCGCGTCAACGAGCAAACCGGGCTCCTCGAGATCGGCCCCCGGTACTCGGTCAATAACGAGCTCCAGCGCTTCTCACCGCGCTTCCCCGGTGAGCCGATCGACGGCATCGGCCAGTATCTGTACCCGGCCCAGTTCGACACATCCTCGCCGCCCCCGCACTAGCTCACATGCCCAAGATTCCCGCACCGCCGCTTCCCAAGGCCCTCCAGCCGAAGCCCAAGAAGCCGTCCGAGTCCAACGGTCAGGTCCCGACCCATTCCGCGCCGCTCGAGGCGGGGATCTCCACCGTCGACTGGCTCGACGAGCGCACCGCGCTGTCGCCGGGCCTCCGCTGGCTGATGTGGCGCAAAGTTCCGCGCGGGGTCAACTGGGCGTACACCCTTGGCTCGGCGACGCTGTTCGCGTTCCTGAACCAGGCCGTCACCGGCGTATTCCTGGCGATGTACTATCGCCCGGACGTGTCCGGCGGCGCGTACGAGTCGGTCCGGAACATCAACGACAACGTGTTCCTGGGTCAATTCGTGCGGGGCATGCACAAGTGGGGCGCGTCGGTGATGATCATCCTGATCTTCCTGCACATGGGGCGGGTGTTCTTCTACGGCGCCTACAAGTACCCGCGCGAGCTGACATGGGTGATCGGGGTCGTGCTGCTGATCCTGACGCTCGCAATGGGCTTCACCGGTTACCTGCTGCCGTTCGACCAGCGTTCGTACTGGGCGACGGTGGTGGGCGTGAACATCAACGCGGGCGGGCCGTTCATCGGGCCGTTCTTATCGAACTTCCTGCTCGGCGGCGCGGACTTCAATGCGACCACGCTGTCGCGGTTCTACTCGATTCACATGTTGCTGATCCCGGGTCTGATGGCGGCGCTTATCGGCGCCCACCTGTACCTGGTCACGAAGCTCGGCATCTCGGCTCCCCCGTGGCTCAAGCCCCAGCCCGAGCACGACGGCGATCACGAGATCGACCAGGCGGAAGTGTGAGCCCCAAAGCTGACACCACCCGCGACGCCCGGGCGGGAGGTCACGGATGAACCAGGCCGAGAAGGAGGCCTATCTCCGCGATTACTCGATCCTGAAGAACGAGGGCGAGCCGTTTTTCCCTTACTCGGTCACGCACGACGGGGTCATGGCGTGCATCGTGCTGGCCGTGATCATCTTCTTTGCGCTTATGTTCGGCGCCGAGCTCGGGCCGAAGGCCGATCCGACCACCACCACCTACGTCCCCCGGCCCGACTGGTACTTCTTCTTCCTGTTCGAGGTCCTGCGGGTGATGCGCAACGTCCCGAAGTTCACGCCGATGGCGACGATCGGCGTGCCGACGATCTGCATGATCCTGCTGTTTCTGCTGCCGTTCTACGACCGCAGCCCGGAGCGGCGGATCGAGCGCCGCCCGATCGCGCTCGCCGCGGGCGTCGCGACGATCGCCGCGATGGCCTACCTGACCTACAGCGGCGCGAACACCGGCTCGCCGAACTCGGTCGACATCAAGCCGCCCTCCTCACTGACGCCGGCGCAGCAGGCGCAGTTCAGGGCCGGGGCGGACGTCGTCGGCGAGTCCGGCTGCCTTGCCTGCCACGTGATCGGCAACAACGGCAACAACGGGCCAGGGCCGGTGCTCACCCATATCGCCAGCACGGTTCCCTCCCAGCAGATCGCCTCGACGCTGCGTAACCCGACGCCGCCGATGCCGTCGTTCAAGGACCTTCCGCCGGACAAGTTCAACAACCTCGTCTACTTCCTCTCGAACCTACAGTAGAGCGCCATAGGGACAATGGCGAGCACGTCCCCCGGGGCGCTAGACGAACCGCAGGTCCGCGCGATGTTCGACCGGATCGCGGGTCTGTACGACCGGATGAACACGGTGATGACCGCCGGCCTCCATCACGAGTGGCGCCGGCGCGCGAGCGACCTCGCGGAGCTCCCGCGCGGCGGACGGGCGCTCGACGTCGCGACGGGCACCGGCGATCTCGCGCTCGAGCTGGCCACGCGGGTCGGACAGGGCGGAGAGGTCGTCGGGGTCGACTTCAGCGAGCGGATGCTCGAGCTGGCGCGCGTCAAGGCCGGCGAGCGCCCCGCGAGACTCGGCGGCGCGACCGTCCGCTTCGAGACCGGCAACGCACTGGCGCTCACGTATCCGGACGGGGCCTTCGACGCCGCCACCGTGGGCTTCGGAGCGCGGAACTTCTCGGACCTCGGGCGCGGCTTGTCGGAGATGGCCCGTGTGGTCCGTCCGGGCGGACGCATCGTGGTGCTCGAGATCACGACCCCGCAACGGCCGCCGCTCTCGACCTTCTTCAACGTGTGGTTCGACCGCGTCGTGCCGGCGTGCGGCCGGCTGGTCGATTCGGAGGCCTACAGCTACCTGCCGAGCTCGGTCAAGCGATTCCCCGCGCCCGAGGAGCTCGCCGCCCGGATGTGGGAGTCGGGGCTGCGCGACGTTCGGTATGTGCTGACCGCGGGGGGCATCATCGCGTTACACGTGGGACTGGTCCCGACCTGATGAGTACAGGCGCACAAGCGGTCGTCGATGCCGGGGGGGAGGAGCTGACCCGGATCATGGACCGAGTCGAGCGGCGCATGGCCGAGCTCGCCACCGGTCACGGCCCCGTGCTCGGCAGGCATGCCGGCGACACGATCTCGGCCGGCGGCAAGCGGTTGCGTCCGTTGCTCGTGTGCATCGCGGCCGGCGCCCCGCCGCCGGAGACCAACGGGCTCGTCCGGGCGGCGGTCGCGGTCGAGCTCGTGCACGGCGCGACGCTCGTCCATGACGACGTGCTCGACGGCTCGGCGCTCCGTCGAGGGCGCCCGACCGTGGTCGCCACCGGCGGCCGGGCCTCCGCGATCGCCACCGGTGACTTGCTGTTCTCGCGCGCGTTTGCCGAGCTCGCCGCCGGCGGATCCGTCGATGCGGTGCGGATCTTGTCTCGGGCCAGCCGTGAGCTCGCACTCGGCGAGCTCACGCAACGTGAAGACGCGTGGAGCGCTGAGGTCACGGTGCGGCGCTACCTGGCCCGCTGCCGGCTGAAGACCGGGGTCCTGTTCCGCGCCGCGTGCGAGCTGGGCGCGCTCGAGGGCGACCGCGAGCCGGATGCGCTCGGCGCGTTCGGCGACCGGATCGGTCTGGCCTTCCAGATCCTCGACGACGTCCTCGACGTGTCCGGGCCGCCCGAGCGGACCGGGAAGCCAAGGGGAGCCGACCTGCTCGACGGCACGGTCAACCTCCCGCTGATCTTGGCCCGGGCCCGCGACCCCGAGCTCGCGGCGCTCGACCTGCGATCCGTGCGCACGCCCGAGGACGCAGCGGCGGTGTGCGAGCGGATCACGGCGACGGGGGTCCTCGGTACCGCCACATCCCGCGCCCGGGAGCTCGTCGCCGACGCCAAGCTCGAGCTGCCGGACATACCGGCACGTCAGCGCGCGGCACTCGAGCTCGCCGCCGACGTGATGGTCGAGCGCTTCGCCTAGGGGTCTGCGGAATCCGGCCGTGTTGCTTCACCCCGGGTTATCGTGTCGGAGCCGAATTCCCCGGTCTGCGGAATTCGGCGCGACACGCCTCGAAGGTTGAGGCGTAGCCGAGCCGGATTCCGTTAAGGGCATTCGGCCGTGTTGCTTCACCCCGGGTTATCGTGTCGGAGCCGAATTCCCCGGCATCCATGCCTCGCCGTGCGGGCCTGCCGCGCCACCTCCCACGGACGCCGGCGAAGCCGGCCGCCAGCCCTACCTCAGGTCTAGAAGTCTTCGGGGAGGATGTGATCGGCGTGCAGCGCGGTGATGAACCGATCGATCTGATCGGCCATATTCGCCTGCGTCAGCCGCTGGAGATCCCGGAGCATGTCGGCGAGGCCCTCGTCTAGACGATCCTCGAGCTCACGCACCTGGTCCTGGGTGAAGAGGCCCTCGGTGTACCAGTCGCAGTTCGGGCAATTCAGCACGAGGTTCCAGCACTCCTCCGGCGCCTCGGACCAGTCGATCGGCTGGACCAGCTCTGACGCGCAGTCCGGGCACACGTGGAGGCCTCGGGTGGCGTGGTTCTGGTCGCCCCACCGGACCACCTCGATGCTGCGGCCGCTGGGGAGCACGATACGTCGGACTGAAGGCTGTTCTGGCTGCTGGTTCATTGAACTCTCCGTGCCCTTAATCGGCCCGCGCCGTGGGCAACTTGAGGCGCATATGAAGGAGTAGCCAAGCGACCCGTTTTCACCCCCCTAGGGAGACCGGGTAACCTTCGAATCCCCATCCGGAGGCGTGTGAATGTTCCGTAACCCCACAACCGATCTGATCGTCGTTCTGGTGATCGTCCTGCTGATCTTCGGCCCCAAGCGGCTGCCCGGCCTGGGCAAGCAGTTAGGGACCGGCCTCCGCGAGTTCAAGGAATCGATCACAGGGGAGAACAAGGACGAAGAAGAGACCTCGCGGCCTGAGATCACGGCCGCCAGTGCCTCGACGGCCGAGGCCGCGCCGAGCGCCACACCCGCTGAGCGCCAGTCGGCCGAAGTCGGGCCCCAGAGCCGCTCGTAGCGGCGGCGAACCCGGGAAGTCCTGGTCGTGGCGCGCATACGGCCCATCGGGCATGAGGACCGGCTGAGCATCGTCGACCACCTCGACGAGCTCCGCTCGCGCCTGTTCGTCTGCCTCGCCGCGCTGGCGGTCGCGTTCGGCCTCTGCTTCTGGCAGAACAACCACCTCCTAACGGTGCTGAACCGGGCGCTGCCCGACAACTCGCGCGCCGCCGTCCACAACGGGCTCTCGTCCGTGCCGTCGGAGTCGGTCCAGTTCGAGCGGCTATTCACCAAGCTGGCGGCATCGCAGACCGCGCTGGCCAACACACCGGGGGTCTCGGCTCAGGCCCGGCAGATCTATCTTCAGACGGCTGCCGAATACACGCAGGTCGCCAAGACTCTCCCGAAGAGCCTTTCGACCCAAGAGAAGCCGGTCACGCTCGGCGTCGGGGAGTCGTTCACGACCACGCTCACCGTCGCCGCGTATTTCGCGTTGCTGTTCTCTTTACCGGTTCTTATCTACGAGGGCTATGCCTTTGTTATTCCTGCTCTGAGCCAAACCGAGCGTCGCGCGGCCTACCCGGTGATGGCCGCTGCACCGGCCCTGTTCCTCGCCGGCGTGGTGTTCACGTACATCGTCGTGCTGCCGCCCGCCGTGCATTTCCTCCAGGGCTACAACGCCGATCAGTTCCAGGTCCTCGTCCAGGCGAAGTCCTATTACTCGTTCGAGATCCTCACGATGCTCGCGGTCGGCCTCGCGTTCCAGCTGCCGCTCGGGCTGCTCGGGCTTCACCGCGTTGGCGTGATCAACGGAAGCACTCTGACGCGACACTGGCGCTACGCTACGGTCATCATTGCCGTGGTCGCCGCGGCGATGCCGGGGGCCGATCCGGTCACGACCGGGCTCGAAACGGCGCCTCTCGTCATCCTCTTCCTCGCCAGTATCGTGCTGCTCAAGATCGCCGACCGCCGCGCTGCGGCTCGCGCCGCCCGCGAAGCCAAGGCCGCTTTCGGCGACGGCCTCGATCCCACCTAGCCAATGCTGTTCGACCTCCGCAGCCGCGGTCGCCGCCGGACCGTCCAGGCCGTCTACCTGCTGCTCGCAATCCTCCTTGGGGGCGGTCTGGTGCTCTTCGGAGTCGGCGCCGGCAACGGCCTCGGCGGCCTCCTCAACGCGTTCAATGGCAGCGGATCCAGCTCCGGCCAGAAGGCGGTAGTCAGCCAGCAGGAGCAACAGGCGATCAAGCAGACCCAGCAGAACCCCAGCAATCCCCAGGCCTGGGCCAACCTCCTCCAGGCACGCTGGACCTCCGCCGGACAGGGAGCCAACTTCAACTCCTCAACCGGCCAGTTCTCCAAGTCCGGCCTCAATGAGCTGAGCCTGGCCACCCAGGCTTGGCAACGTTATCTGGCGCTCCAGAAGAACCCCGATCCCAACCTCGCGATCCTCGCCGCCCGCGCCTACGCTGGCCAGCAGAACTACGCCGGCGAAGCGAGCGCCTGGGACATCGAAACCCAGGCCGATCCATCCGCGGTGAAGGGCTTCGAATGCCTCGCCGTGTCGGCCTACGCCGCCGGGCAGACTCGCAAGGGCGATCTGGCTCAGGCCAAGGCCGTCAGCCTGGTGCCCAAGGCTCAGCAAACGCTGCTCAAGAACGCGATCAGCCAGGCCAAGACGCAGCCGTCGGTCGCACAGCAATGCTGATCGCCCCAACTGGGGACCGGCGGGTAACATCGCGGCCAAGGGCCGTTAGCTCAACTGGTAGAGCAGGGGACTCTTAATCCCAAGGTTGGAGGTTCGAGTCCTCCACGGCCCACTCCACGGCCCACTCCACTCGATAAGCCCCGCACGCGAGGCTGGCTTGTGAATCCCCGTCCGCCCGACGACCCGTCCGAGCTCGGTTTTCAGGTGCGGCGGCGAACTTTTTGGTTGACGCGGCGATGCGGGCCGCCGGGAGGAGCCTCCCCGATATGAGTCCTGGCTTTCGCGCTCATGGCAGCAATCAACGGTTCCACAGGCTCCCTGGGCCACGCTGTCGCACGGGCTCTCACTACCGCACCAAGCCTCGCCGGCGTCGGCCCGGCGGCCGAGGAAGACTCTCATCCATCAGGGGTGGCGGCACAAATGCCGCCCGCGACGCTGTCGCGGAAGCGATTGGCGTTTGTGGTCGGCTCACAAGGTCGCGAGGGGCTGTGGCCGACCACCCCCGGTCAATGGCGTTTTACCCCTCATTTTTGGGGGTAAAGCGCCAAACTTCGGCGAGCGCCTCCGTGACGCGCCCGGGTGCGTTATGGCCTCGACACAACGGATCCCACACTCGCCGGGCTTGTGCGACAGCGCGACAGCGGGGTTTTTCTTGTTGTCGGGGAGCATGTGTTGCGCGTCCAGCGCGCGCGCGCGGACCCGCCTGGTACATGAAGTACCGGGCGCCCTACGGCGCCAGGTGCAGAAGCACTCGGGCCCGCGTGGACGGAGCGAGGCCGGCCGCCAGCGGGATATCTCACCAAGCGCCTAGCCAAGGTCGCGCTG
>DATJYY010000009.1:0-28228 GCA_035499395.1 Solirubrobacteraceae bacterium | reverse complement strand
CAACACGCTCGGCGCGCACTCCGAGAGCACGACGATCATCGGGGACCGGATGGACACGGACGTCGTGGCCGGCCTCGAGGCCGGGCTCGAGACGATTCTCGTGCTGAGCGGGGTCACCGCGCGTGGCGAGGCGGACCGTTTCCCCTACCGGGCGTCTCGCATTGTGGATTCGGTGGCCGATCTGATCGACGAGCTGGGACCGTAGCCGGAGGCGTCGCGAGGTGCTCCGAGACATCCTGGTCGCCGTGGATGGCTCAGCGCACGCGGAGCGCGCGCTCGAGGAGGCCATCGAGCCGACCAAACGGCGAGCAGATGGGGGCGTGGGCACGGCCGCAGGTACCGCTTGGCGGTGGTGCCGGGATGGCACCAGAAGCATCCCGATCACGGCCCGGGCGACGTTCAGCCGCGCCAGCTCGTTGATGATCCCGGTGGCCTCCGCCCGCAGCGTCTCGCGCGCCCGGCCGCGTTGCCGGGTGCCCATCGCGGCACGTCGCCGGGCGAATTCATCGAACTGCGATTGCACCTCGCGGTGGCGTCGCTCGACGTACGAGTGCAGCTGCTCGAGGAGCTCACGATCGTCGGGCGTGACCGCCGGCGCAGCGAGTCCGCTCAGGCCCGGTCCACTGCTGCGCATAGCTTCGTGAGGGAGGTGTGCTCGATCTGCCGAACCCGTTCGGCGGTCACGCCGAGATGGCCGGCGACCTCCCGCAGCGTCTGCTCCTGATGCCCGATGCCGTAACGGGCGCAGATCACCGTTCGCTCTCGTTCGGTCAGCCGGGCCAGCAGGCGAGGCAGCTCCCGCGCGAAGGCGCGGTATGGCGCGGGCGAGAAGGCGTCCTCGGCCGTCGGATCGGATACCAGATCGCCCACGTTTCGTGCGTCGCTGGTCTCGCCGTTCGCCGGCTCGTCGAGCGAGCGCGGCCTGAGCTCGATTCTCATGAGGCTCTCCACGTGGGCCTGCGGCAGGCGTGCGGCGTCGGCGAGTTCACGATGGCTCGGGCTCCGGCCGCTTGTCTGCTCGAACCGCCTCCGCGCGGTCTTGACCCGCGCGAGCTGCCGAAGCGCGCGATCGGACAAGACGATGGGCCCGGATAGCTCTGATACCACGTCCTGCATGGCCTGACGCACCCACCAGGCGGCGTAGGCCCAGAAGGACACGCCGCGTCCGGGCTCGTACCGCTCGAGCGCGCGGAGCAGTCCGACCACCCCCTCCTGCATCAGCTCGTCGCGACTGATGCGGGTCGACCGGCGGTACCCGCGGGCGATGCCCGCGATCAGCGGGAGAAATGACTCGACCAGCTCGCTGCGGTCACGGGCTCCTCCGCGTTGCGCGGCCAGCACCAGGCGAACCTCGGCCTCGTCGCGCCCATCCCGAGGTGGACGGCTGCGGCTTGACCCGCCGTCGCGACTCACGCGGGGGCCGCCGTCGTCGGTGAGGATCTCGCTGTTTCGCCGCTGTCGCGAACCGAGCGCCGCCATTGCGTGGCGATTCTTTCCCCGGGTTGGCCACCCCACATTTGGGCCCTCTGCACATTCGCGGTGGGGCGAACCCCACATCGGCTCCGCGGGTTCGCCGTCGTCGTCGGTCGGCGTTGAACGATCCGGCGGTGCGCCAGGACGCGCCGAACCGCGACTCTGCGATCAAGGACGCGGTGCGCGCAGGGGGGACGCCTCCGATAGTGTCCCGAGCGATGCCACGTGCCCGCGTGGTGGGTGATGTGTCCCCCGAGGATCGGGAGGGCGCGTCATCGGGTGGAGCGGGCGCCGAGAAAGGCGTTTACGGCATCGGCGCTGTCGCCGCGATGGTGGGCGTACCGGCGGCGACGCTGCGAACCTGGGAGGAGCGCTACGGCACGATCATCCCCGAGCGAACGCCCGGCGGGCACCGCCTCTACTCCCGTACGCAGATCGAGCAGCTTCAGTTCATCGTCGCCGAGATGGCGCGTGGCGCGTCCGCGGCGGACGCCTACCGCGCGCTCGCGCGTGAGTCCTTCACCCAGGCCGGGCGGCTCAGGGCTATGCAGGCCGGCGCCCGGGTCCTCATTCTGGTCGCCGAACGAGACGAGTACACCGCCGAGCTGATCGAGTTCCTGCTGCGGACGGAGGGCTACGCGGTCGAGGTGACGCTCGACGTGGACGAGGCGAAACGGAGGTTCGAGCGCACCCGGGCGGACCTGGTGATCGTCGAGTTCCTTCTCGGTGGCGGCGACGGCGAGACCCTCTGCCGCTGGCTGAAGGAGCACGGGGCGTGGTCGATCCTCGTGCTCTCGGAGCTGGACGCGGCCGACCGAGCCCTGAGGGCAGGGGCCGATGCCTTCTTGCCCAAGCCGGTCGGTCATCTGCAGCTCGTGTCGACCGTCAAGGACCTGCTCCGCGCGAGCGCGCTGCTGCACGGCAAGGATGACCCATGACCGAGCGGCTCCGGAGCGGGGCGGCGGGACTCGACGAGGTCCTCGACGGCGGCCTTCCCACCAATGGGGTCGACCTGATCGTGGGCCTCCCCGGCACCGGCAAGACGATGCTCGCCCAGCAATACGTATTCGCGAACGCCAGGGCCGACGCGCCGGCGGTGTATGTGTCCACGGCCGCCGAGCCGTTCGAGAAGATCGTGCGCTACGGCCAGACGCTGAGCTTCTTCGACGTGGACGCGGTCGGACGGAGCGTGTTCTACGAGGATCTCGGGAATGCCCTCCTCCACGAGGGCCTGGCTGGCGCGCTCGAGCGCCTGGAGGTGATTCTCGCTCAGCGCGAACCGGGGCTGCTCGTGATCGACAGCTTCAAGGCATTCGCGACGCTGGCCGACTCGGGGCCCGAGTACCGCCGGTTCCTGCACGAGCTCGCCGGGCGGCTGAGCATCCGCCCGATGACCAGCCTGTGGCTCGGCGAGTATGCGGTCGGCGACATGGCGACGGCACCGGAATTTGCGATCGCCGATGCCGTCCTGTGGTTGACGACCGGGCGCTACGAGCAGCGGGAGATCCGTCTGCTCCAGGTGTTGAAGCTCCGTGGAAGCGGTTTCCTGTCCGGCAGGCACGCCTATCGCCTGTCGGCGGACGGCCTGCGCGTGTTCCCACGCCTGGCCGACCCGGCCGAGCCTGCCGAGTACCAGCCGGACACGCGCCGGATCTCATCGGGTGTGCCCTGGTTGGACCAGGCCCTTGGGCAGGGGCTCCGCGTCGGCTCTTCGACGCTCGTGACGGGTCCCTCCGGAGCCGGCAAGACCGTCCTGGGCCTGCACTTCGCGTTCGCAAGCGCCCGCAAGCGGGATGGCACCACCGTGTTTGCCACCTTTGACGAGAACCCTTCGCAGATCTTCGAGGCCGCGGCCGGATTCGGTTGGTCGTTCGAGCCGCCGGAGATCCGGCTCATCTACCGATCCGCGGTCGATCTCTACCTCGACGAGTGGGTGTACGACCTGCTCGAGATTGTCGCTGCGGACGACACTCGCCGAGTCTTCATCGACGGGCTGGGCAGCCTGCGCATCGCGGCCCACGACCCAACGAGGTTCCAGGAATACCTGTATTCGCTCGTGCAGCGATTCGCGCGCAGCGGCGTGACCGTCATGATGTCGCTCGAGAGCCCCGACCTGTTCGGATCCACGAGGCTCCCCGACGTCCCCCTCTCTCAGATGGCCGACAACGTCCTCCTGCTGCGGTTCGTGCGGGACGACGGCGGATTCCGCCGTGCCCTGACCGTGCTGAAGAGCCGGGGCAACAGGAGCGAGCCACGGGTGCACGAGTACACGATCGGCTCGAGCGGAATCGAGCTGAGCGAGCGGCGAGGGCCGAGCCCGCCCCGGTGATCGCCGGCCACCCGGTGCGGGGCAACGGACCCTCAAACCTCCTCAATACCTCGTCAAACCCCGTCCGTCGTTTGCGCGAGCGAGATTTGTTGCTTGACAGCCCCGCGGCAAGGGAACAGGCTCGAGTGGGAGACGTCGGGAGCGAGGAGCGTTGATGCGCCCGTCCGGAGTTGATTGCGCCTTTGCCGAGAGTGCGCTGAGCACGCCTCGCGCCGGTAAGGCGGCCGGAGCGTCGGGTGGATCCACCAGTGCTCTCTGAGCAACCGGGTGACGCCGACGGCGAAGGCCTCGCCGTCCTGCTGGAGCAGCTAGCGGACTCGGTCGCCATCATCGACCGACACGGGCGGATTTTGATGACGAACCGCGCGTACGGGTTCCCGGCGGAGCTGTCCTCCGTCGCGATGACCGACCTCGGCGAGCATTTCCCGATCTTCCGCCCCGACGGGCGCGCGTACGACACGGCGGAGTGGCCGGTGCTCCGTGCGCTCGAAACCGGAGAGGTGATCCTCGACGAGGAGTTCTTCCGGCTCGAGGATGACGGCAGCCGGCGTAGCTTCCGCTGCAGCTCCGCCCCCTTCCACGACCGGCGCGGCCGGATCGCCGGCGCGGTGGTGGTCGCGCGCGACGTCACCGAGGAGAAGCGCAGCGAGGAGCAACTCGCCTACCTGCTCCCGCTGCTCGACCACAGCGAGGACGCCATCATCGCGGGCGACGCCGAGTCGCGAGTGATCGCCTGGAACCACGGCGCGGAGCGGCTGTACGGCTGGAGCACCGAGGAGGCAGCCGGGAAAGCGCTGACCTTGATGTGGACCGACTGGAACGAGGAGCAACACGGCAAGCGCCAACGAGCTCTCTCGGAGCACGGTAAATGGCGCGGCGAGAGCACCGCCAGGCGCAAGGATGGATCGACACTCCCGATCGAGGCAATCACCGTCGCCATCCATGGGTCGGGCGGCGAGATAAGAGGCTACCTGGCGATCCACCGTGACATCACCGAGCGTAAGCGCGCCGACGAGCGGCTCCGCGCGGCGGGTCAGCGCAGCGAGCAAATCCTCGAAAGCATCGGCGATGCCTTTTTCGCCGTCGACCGCAACTGGCGCTACACCTACCTGAACCGACACGCGGTTGCCCAGGTCGCGAACGCTCTCGGTCGCGAGTTCAGCGCCGGGGAACTGCTCGGGCGGAGCTGTTGGGAGACGTTTCCCGAGTGGGTGGAGAGCGGGCTGCACGAGGCGTACCGAGAAGCCCTGCGGAACCCGGGGCCGGCGGAGCTCGAGGTGTACGTCGAGCGGACTCGCGGTTGGTTCTCGGCGCGCCTCTACCCGTCACCGACGGGGATTTCGACCTATCTGCACGACATCACCGAACGTAAACGGGCCGAGGAGCGGCTTCGCTATCACGTCAGCCTGCTGGACAACGTCGAGGACGGTGTCATCGCGACCGACGCCGAGGACTTCCGCATCACCGCCTGGAACCGCGGCGCTGAGCGGTTGTACGGCCTCTCTGCTCACGAGGTGATTGGACGACCGGCCCGCGACGTCGCCAGCTATCCCGCCGACCAGGCCCGGCTGACGCTGGAGGCCGACCTGCTCGACACCGGACGAACGCGGATCGAGTTTGGCGCTCTCCGCAAAGACGGCTCGCGGGTTGAGGTGGAGCTCATCGCGGTTGCCGTCAAGGACGAGGACGGCAAGACCGTGGGCTACCTGGGAATCCACCGTGACATCACCGACCGCAAGCGCAGCGAGGGACAGCTCGCGTATCACGCCAGCCTCCTCGAGAACATGGCCGACGCGGTGCTCGCCACCGACCCCGGCTTCGTGCTCACCGCATGGAATCGGGGGGCGGAGCGGATGCTCGGATGGAGTGCCGCAGAGGCGCTGGGCCGGCGAGTCTACGAGCTCATCCCGACGTCGTTGAGCGACGCGGAGCGGGCCCGGATGCTCAGCGAACTGCCGAGGACCGGGCGGTGGCGCGGAGTCCTGACCTGGTACGGCAAGGGCGATAAGCCGGTCGATGCGGAGGGTCTGACCGTCGCGACCCGATCGGACGACGGCCGGGTGAGCGGCTACGTCTGCATCGTGCGCGACGTGTCCGAGCTGCGCCGGGCGACGGCAAGGCTGGAGACGGCCGCCCGGGAGCAGTCGCTGTTGGCCGAGCTCAGCCTGCGCGCGCTCGGGACCGGCCGCCTCCAGACGTTGCTCGCTGATGCCGTCGCCGTGGTCGCGGACATGCTGCGCGTCGACCTCAGCGCAATTTGGGAGATCGAGCCGAACGGCGAGCAACTGAGCCGACGCGCGGCCTTCGGCTGGAGCCGTGACGCGGTGGACGGCGTGCCGACCATCCCGACGGGGACGGCTTCCTTCGCCGGGTACACGGCCATGGTCGGCGAGCCGGTGGTCTCCGAGGACCTGCGCACAGACGGGCGGTTTGAGCTCTCGCCCCTGTTCAGAGCTGAAGCCCCGGTGAGCGCCGTTGCGGTTGTGATTCCTGGGCCACGTCGCCCGTTCGGGGTGCTCGCTGCCGCGACCCGCGTGCAGCGCTCGTTCGAGCCTACCGAGGTGAAGTTCGTAGAGGCGGCTGCGACCCTGATCGGGATTGCCATCGAGCGGACGCAAGAAGGTGAGCGGCTCGAGGCGGCGCGTGAGGCGGAGCGGACCCGAATCGCGCGGGAGCTGCACGACGATGGGCTGCGTGAGCTGACCGAGGCGCTTGGCGCGGCCAGCATCGCGCGCTCGACCGCGACCGACGAGCGAGACGAGCAGCGGTGGGTGGCGATGACAGTCTCGCTGCAGCGGCTGGGTCAGCAGCTGCGCAGTGCCATCTACAACCTGCGCCTCGGCACCCACGAGGAGCGCGCGTTCGTCGATCTGCTCGACGAGCTGGTGGCGGTCCAAACCGAGCTGGCCGCCAACTGCCACGTCGTGCTGACGGGGCGAGACGGGCTGCCGCCGGGCTCGCTCGGGCGGCGCGGCACCGAGCTGCTGCGGATCGTCCGCGAGGCGATCACCAATGCCCGCCGCCATGCGGACACAACGCTGATCCGAGTCGAGGCCGACGGATCGACGCGGGAGCGCCTTCGCATCGCGGTCACCGACGACGGACGATGGCCGGATCGCGAGCGTGTGGTGGCCAACCGGGGGGGGACGGGCATCTTGGGGATGTTCGAGCGCGCCGAAGAGATCGGCGCCACGCTCGGCATCCAGGGGTCCGCCACCGGCGGCACGACCGTCTCGCTCGAGCTTCCGCTACGAGCGCGCAGCGGCGGCGGGCCTCTCAGCAAGCCAAGTTCGTAACTAACCATGAGGCCAGGGAAACCACATCACGCGTCATCTCGACGCCGCCTACGGGTAACTTCTCCTGGGATGGGGAACAACGGCCGAATCCGCGTGGTGGTCGGCGAGGATCAGCCTCTGTTTCGTGAGGGTGTAGTCCAGGTGCTGCGCCAGGCCGACTTCGAGGTCGCGGCCGCCGCCGGCGATGCGCGCGATCTGGTGCGTAAGGTCCGCGCTCACGCGCCCGACGTCGCGGTGGTGGACATCCAGATGCCCCCGAACCACGGCGAGGATGGTTTGCTGGCCGCCCAGGAGATCCGGGCGGAGGCACCCGCGATCGGGATTCTCGTCCTGTCTCAGTACCTCGAGGACCGGTACGCCCTCAGCCTGCTGGCCGACCGGGCGGACGGTGTCGGCTATCTCCTGAAGGACCGCTTGGCCGACGTCGACGGCTTCGTCGATGCCGTTCGCCGAGTCGCCCGGGGCGGCTCGGCGATCGACCCCGATGTCGTCGGCCGGCTCGTCAAACGCCGCCGGTCCGGCGAGCCGCTCGACGAGCTGAGTCCTCGGGAGCGTCAGGTTCTGGCCCTGATGGCCGAGGGCAAGTCCAACCACGGGATTGCCGACGCGCTGGTGGTCACCGTCTCGGCGGTGGAGCGCCACGTGACCAGCATCTTCGCCAAGCTGCGGATACCCCGCGAGGATGACGGGCACAAGCGCGTGCTCGCGGTGCTGCGCTACCTGCATCGCTGATCCCGGCGCCGGCACATCGGCCCGAAGCGCGCTCAGGCGGCGACGGCGACCTCCTGAGCCCCCGCCTGCTCCGCCTCCCGATCGCGCCAGCGCACGACGAGCTCGTCCTGCTCGACGTCGACCGTGACCGTGGCGCCGTCCTGGATCTCGCCGGCGATCAGCGCCCGGCCGATCCGGGTCTCGACCTCCCGCTGGATGAATCGGCGCAACGGGCGTGCCCCGTACACCGGGTCGTAGCCCTGGCGGGCGATGAAAGACCGGGCCGCGTCGGTCAGCTCAAGTCCTAGCCGGCGGGACGCGAGCCGGTCTCGGACATCGGCGATCTGCAGACCGACGATCTGCTCGATCTCCGCCCGCGTCAGCGGTTTGAAGAGCACGATCTCATCGACGCGGTTGAGGAACTCCGGCCGGAACTGCGTGCGCAGCTCCCCCATAACCTGGTCTCGGGCGTCCTCGCGTATCTCGCCCGTGTCGGTGAGCCCGTCGAGCAGGTACAGCGAGCCGATGTTCGAGGTCATGATGATCACCGTGTTGCGAAAGTCGACGGTGCGGCCCTGGGCGTCGGTCAACCGGCCGTCATCGAGGATCTGCAGCAGGGTGTTGAACACGTCCGGGTGCGCCTTCTCGATTTCGTCGAACAGGACCACCGAGTACGGCTTGCGCCGTACCGCCTCGGTCAGCTGGCCGCCCTCCTCGTAGCCGACGTAGCCGGGTGGCGCGCCCATTAGCCGACTCACGGTGTGGCGCTCCTGGTACTCGGACATGTCGAGGCGGACCATGTTGTCCTCGGAGTCGAACAGCGCCTGCGCCAGCGCGCGCGAGAGCTCGGTCTTGCCCACGCCGGTCGGACCGAGGAAGATGAACGAGCCGATCGGCCGACGAGGATCCTTGATCCCCGCCCGCGCGCGAATCACGGCGTCGGCGACGAGCCGGACGGCCTCGTCCTGGCCGATCACCCGCTCGTGCAGGACCTCGTCGAGGCGCAGCAGCTTCTCGCGCTCACCCTCGAGCAGCCGGGACACCGGAATCCCCGTCCAGCGAGCAACGATCTCGGCGATCTCGTCCTCGGTCACCTCCTCGCGGAGCAGGCGCATGCCTCCCTGCTTCTGCTCCAGGCGCTCCTCCTCGGCTCGCAGGCGGCGCTCGAGCTCGGGGAGGCGGCCGTGGCGCAGTTCGGCGGCGCGGTTGAGGTCGTAGCGTCGCTCGGCGTCCTCGATCTCCCGGCGGACCTCTTCCAGTTCCTCGCGCAGCGCCTGGAGCTTGTGGATCGCCTGGCGCTCGGCGTCCCACTGGGCGCGCATCGCGTCGGCCTGGGCGCGCAGGTCGGCGAGCTCCTTGCGCAGCGCCTCCAGCCGCTCCTGACTCGGCTTGTCCTTCTCCTTCTTGAGCGCGGCCTCCTCGATCTCCAGCTGCATCACCCGGCGCGTGATCTCGTCGAGCTCCTGGGGCATCGAGTCGATCTCGGTGCGGATGACCGCGCACGCTTCGTCGACCAGGTCGATCGCCTTGTCCGGCAGGAAACGATCGGTGATGTAGCGCTGCGATAGCGTCGCCGCCGCGACCAGCGCGGCGTCCTGGATCCGGACTCCGTGGTGGACCTCGAAGCGCTCCCTGAGCCCGCGCAGGATCGAGATCGTGTCCTCGACCGTCGGCTCCCCCACAAGCACCGGCTGGAAGCGGCGCTCGAGCGCCGCGTCCTTCTCGATGTACCGGCGGTACTCGTCCAGCGTGGTGGCACCGATGCAATGCAGCTCGCCGCGGGCCAGCAACGGCTTGAGCATGTTGCCGGCGTCCATCGCCCCCTCGGCGGCGCCGGCACCCACGACGGTGTGCAGCTCGTCAATGAACAGCAGGATCCGGCCCTCCCCCGCCTTGATCTCCTGCAGCACCGCCTTAAGCCGCTCCTCGAACTCCCCCCGGTACTTGGCGCCGGCCACCAGAGACCCCATGTCGAGCGCGAAGATCGTCTTGTCCTTGAGCCCTTCCGGGATATCGCCGCGAAGGATCCGCTGCGCGAGCCCCTCGACGATCGCCGTCTTGCCGACGCCGGGGTCGCCGACCAGCACGGGGTTGTTCTTGGTCTTGCGCGAGAGGATCTGCACGACCCGGCGGATCTCCGAGTCGCGGCCGATCACGGGATCGAGCTTGCCGCTGCGCGCCTCGGCCACCAGGTCGCGGCCGTACTTCTCGAGCGCCTCGTAGGCGGACTCCGGGGTGGCGCTGGTCACGCGCTGAGCGCCACGGATCTGGGTCAGCACCTCAAGGATCCGGTTCCGGTCTCCGCCATGCTCGCGCAGCAGGTTGCCTGCGTCGGTGTCTGGACCGGCTCCAAGCATCGCCAGTACGAGGTGCTCGACCGAGACGTACTCGTCCTTCAGCCGCTGGGCTTCCTGCTCGGCAGCGTCCAGGAGCTGCCCGAGCGCGCGGGTGACCCCGAGCTGACCGCCCGCGGCGCCGGGTCCGCTCACCCGCGGGCGGCGTTCGAGCGCGCTCTCGGTCGCTGCACGCAGCGCGCCGGTGTCGACGTCGGCTCGCGCCAGCAGGCGGGGGACGAGGCCGTCGGACTGTTCGAGCAGCGCAAGCAGCAGGTGAAGGGTGTCGACTTCGGTGTGCCCGTAGCGGAGCGCCTTGGTCTGCGCGTCGTGCAACGCCTCCTGGCTCTTCAGGGTCAGGCGGTTGGGGTCCATGTGATCACCTCGTACGGGGTTGATGGGGGCGGTCGCCCGGCCAGCCGCCGTTCGAGCTCGTCGATCCGAGCGAGCAGCTCGCAGGCGAGGACCGCGCCGGCGTAATTGAGGCCGAGGTCGCGGCGCAGGCGCATCGCCTGCGCGAGCAGCGCCGCGTCCTGGCGGCGGAATAGGGGTGCGGCCCCGGTGCCGCCGCTGGGCTCGATCAGCCCGAGCCGTATCAGCCTGCGGGCCAGCTCGGGGTGGATGCCTGACAGGCGGGCCAGCGACTCGATCCCCACCAACCCATCGCCGCGCGTGACGAGCCTCGTGCCTGTCCGGGCGGTCATGCGGGCGGTGGCTGCCATCAGCTGCCTTTCCGGGGGTCGAACTTGGACACCGATGCGAGCCGCTCGAACAGCTCGCGTTCCTTCTTGGTCAGCTTCTGCGGCACCCTGATCGTGACGACCGCGTACAGATCGCCCGCCGGCGCTCCCCGGCTGCCAGGCATCCCCTGGCCGCGGAGCCTCAGCCGCCGGCCGCTGGACGACCCCGACGGAACCTTGACCCGGGCGGTGCCATCGAGCGTCGGCACCGGGACCTCCGCGCCGAGCGCCGCCTCCCACGGCGATACGGGAAGATCGACGTACAGGTCGCGGCCCTCGATGCGAAACCGCCGATGGGGCCTGAGCCGGATCCTGAGGAACAGGTCGCCCGCCTGACCCCCGCCAACCCCGGCGCCGCCCTGCCCGGCCACGCGGATGCGCTCCCCGTCGAGCACCCCGCGCGGGATGTCGACCTCGACCGAGCGCCCGTCGCCGAGCGACAGCCACCGCTTGCCTCCGCGAGCCGCCTCCTCGAGCGCCAGGTCGAGCACCGCCTCGTGGTCGCCGCCCCGCATCGAGAAGGAGTCGAAGCCCATCCCGTCGGCAGTCCTCCTCCGCCGCCGGCCGAAGAAGCTCTCGAAGAAGTCGCTGAAGTCGCCGAGGTCGCCGCCGCCGAACTCGACGCGCACGTTCTCGAATCCGTTGCCATTACCGAACCCCTCGCCGAACCCTCCGGCGCCGGAAACGTCCTCGCCGGCCCTCCAGTTGGAGCCGAGCCGATCGTAGCGCTCGCGCTTCTCGGGGTCGCGCAGAACCTCGTAGGCCTCGGAGATCTGCTTGAAGCGGTCCTCGGCGCCTGGCTCCTTGTTGATGTCCGGGTGATAGCGGCGGGCTAGCCGCCGGTACGCCTGGCGGATCTCGTCCTGGCTGGCGTCGCGCGATACCTCCAGCGCCTCGTAGTAGTCCTGGTAGGCGACCGGCATCAGTGAACGTGTTCGGGCGTGCGGGCGACGACCACCTGAGCCGGGCGGATCACGCGGTCGCCAAGGGCGAAGCCCGAGCGCTCGACCGACAGAATCGTGCGGTCGGGGAGCTCGGCTGAGGGCTGCATCCCGACCGCCTCGTGGCGCTCGGGATCGAATCGGTCTCCGGCCGCGCCGATCCGGACGGCGCCCTGGCGGGCCAGCACCGTCTCCATCTGCTCGAGCACGGCGCGCAACCCTTCCGCGCAAGGCCCGTCGGGGTCCAGTCGCACCGCACGCTCGACGCTGTCGACGGCCTCGAGCCAATCGCGGATCACCGCCTCTCTGACCTCCTCGGTGCGTCGGTCGATTTCGCGTGCCGAGCGCTTGCGGTAGTTGTCGAGGTCGGCGAGCGCTCGCTTGTAGCGGTCCTCGAGCCGCTCGAGCTCGGCGCTGAGCCGGTCGGCGTCGGGTGCCTGGCGCTGTCCTTCTGGCTGATCGGCAGGCTCACTCTCGGGTGAATTCCGCATCCACCACCTCCTCGTCGCCCGCTTGGTCGGTGGCGCCGGCGCCGTTGCCGCCTGCCCCGTCCGCGCCGGCCGCGGCGCCGACGGCCGCGCTGGCGGGCAGGCTCTGGACCAGCTGCTGGAGATCGGAGAGCATTGGGCGAACGCGCTCGATTCCCGCCTGCTCGGAGATCGCCCGGCGTGCCTCGGCGACCAGCTGCTCGGCGCGCGCCTTCTCGTTGACCGGTAGCCGGTCCTGCAGTTCGCTGAGGAGTTGGTCGACGCGGTAGGCGAGCGAGTCGAGCTCGTTGCGGGCGTCGATCTCCTCGCGGCGCTGTCGGTCCTCGCCAGCGTGTTGCTGGGCGTCGGCGACCATCCGCTCGATCTCACTCTGGTCGAGGTTCGTGCTCTCGGAGATCGTGACGCGCTGCTCCTTGCCCGTCGCCCGGTCGCGCGCGGATACGTTCAGGATCCCGTTGGCGTCGATGTCAAACGTGACCTCGATCTGTGGCACGCCGCGTGGCGCCGGCTCGATCCCCTCCAGTCGGAAGCGCGCCAGCTGGCGGTTGTCGGAGGCCAGCTCCCGCTCCCCCTGGAGCACCACGACGTCGACCGCGGTCTGGTTGTCCTCCGCGGTCGAGAACACCTCGGTCCGCCGTGCGGGGATGGTGGTATTGCGCTCGATCACCTTGGTCATCACGCCGCCCAGCGTCTCGAGCCCGAGCGACAGCGGCGTGACGTCGAGCAGCACGACGTCCTCGACCTCGCCCTTGAGCACCCCCGCCTGCAGCGCGGCGCCGATCGCCACCACCTCGTCGGGGTTGACGGTCATGTTGGGCTCCTTGCCGCCGGTCAGCCGGCGCACCAACTCCTGCACTGACGGCATGCGTGTCGCCCCGCCGACCAGGATCACCTCGTCGATGTCGTCCGCGGTCAGCTTCGCGTCGGAGAGCACACGCTCGACCGGGCCGCGGGTGCGCTCCACCAGATCCTGTGTTAGCTGGTCGAACTTGGACCGGCTCAGCGACAGGTTGAGGTGCTTCGGACCCGACGCGTCGGCCGTGATGAACGGCAGGTTGACCTGCGTCTGCGTGGTGGTCGACAGCTCCACCTTGGCGCGCTCGGCCGCCTCGTAGAGGCGCTGCAGCGCCTGGGGGTCGTTGCGCAGATCGATTCCCTGGTCGCGCTTGAACTCGTCGGCCAGCCAGTCGACCACGCGCTTGTCGAAGTCGTCGCCGCCCAGATGACCGTCGCCGCTCGTGGCGCGGACCTCCACCACGCCGTCACCCACCTCCAGCAATGAGACGTCGAACGTGCCGCCGCCCAGATCGAACACCAGCACGGTCTCGGACCCCTTCTTGTCCATCCCGTAGGCGAGCGCCGCGGCAGTCGGTTCGTTGATGATCCGCAGGACCTCCAGGCCCGCGATCGCCCCTGCGTCCTTGGTCGCCTGCCGCTGGGCGTCGTTGAAGTAGGCGGGGACGGTGATCACCGCCTCGGTGACTCGCTCGCCCAGGAACTTCCCGGCGTCCTCGGCCAGCTTGCGCAGGATCAGCGCCGAGATCTCCTCGGGCGCGTACTGCTTGCCCCGGATCTCGAACCGAACCGCGTCGTTGGGGCCGGCGACGACCTTGTAGGGCACGATCTTCGACTCCTCATCCACCTCGCCCCAGCGGCGACCGATGAACCGCTTGGCCGAGTAGACGGTGGCCTGCGGGTTCAGGATCGCCTGCCGCTTGGCGACCTGCCCGACCAGGCGCTGACCATCCTCGGTGAAGGCGACCACCGACGGGGTCACCCGTCCGCCTTCGGCGTTCGGGATGACCTCCACCTGGCCGCCCTCCATCGTCGCAGCCACCACGGAGTTCGTCGTGCCCAGGTCGATGCCAACGGCCTTAGCCATGTCAGCTCCTTCTCGTTCGCTTGCTCCGCGGTGTCGTTAGGTCCTCACCCGCCGCTTTCAAACTCAAGTTGGGCTTGGCCTCACGCTCGGACGGCCTAACTGCTGGCCCGAGACCGCCCCTGCGCCGCGGGGGGGCACCAACCACCGAGAGGAGGGCGATATGCCAGTCCCCGTACGACGTTCTGAATCCGCCTCGACTCGGCCGATCCAGCGATGGGATCCGTTTCGCGAGTTCGAGGAGTTGCAGGAGGAGATGGGGCGCTTGATGCAAGCGGTGTCCTCGCCGGGCACGACTAACGGCGGCGCGTGGATGCCGCAGGCCGATATCGAGGAGACCGACGACGCGTGGATCGTGGAGGCCGAGCTGCCCGGGGTCGATCGCAAGGATGTCAACGTCGAGTTGCGCGAGGGCGAGCTGGTGATCCACGGCGACATCAAGGAGAAGGAACGCAAGGGCGTGGTGCGCCGGCGGACGCGCCGGACCGGGCAGTTCGAGTACCGCGTGACGCTGCCCGGTCAGACCGATCCCGAGAAGATCGAGGCGAGCCTGCATGAGGGCGTCTTGACTGTGCGTGTCCCGAAGGCCGAGCAGGCCAAGCCGCGCCGGATCGAGGTCAAGGCCGCGTAGGCCACTCGATCGTGGCGAGCAGCCCGTCACCGCGGCGTCGGCCCGCTCTTTCGGGCTGGCGCCGGGCGGGCGATTCACTGGTTCGCGAGCTCGAGTTCCGCGACTTCGATCAGGCGCTCGAGTTCGTCGACCGCATCGCCGGCTCGGCCGAAGATCACCTGCGCAGACCGGATATCTGCATCGTCGGGTTCAACCGCGTTCGCCTGACCATCGCCAACCCCAATCGCGCGGGGATCACGGCGGCCGAACTGCGCCTGGCCGAGAAGGTGAACGCCGTGATCGGCGGCTGAACGGTTGGCGCCTTGATCCCCGCCCACCGCGGCCTAGCCAAGCCGCGAAGGAGGCCCGTTTGCTGCGGGAGCCTCGAAGCGACGACCCACGGAGGATTCAATGGCGACGACCCTGGTGGAGCCCTTTACCCCCTGGTTGCGGGAGCTCGGTCAGGTCTTGCCCACCCAGGGCACGGTGGGCGCGTTCGTCCCCCCCGCCGATCTGCTGATCGACGACGACGGGGTGACTGCCTCCGGGTCTCAATCCGGACGCGATCGAGGCATCGATCTCGGATGGCGTGCTCAAGCTGCGCATCCCCGAACCGGAGTCGCTCCGGCCGCGGCGGATCCAGATCAGGGCAGACGCCGACGGAGCCGGGCAGGAGGCGGGTACGGGGGCGTAGGTCCGGCGTCGCCGCCCCCGCCCTGTTCCGTCCTCGGCATTACGAATCGAGACACGTGATTCTTCACCTCGCCGCCAGCAGCCCGTTGCAGACGATCAAGGTCATCCTCATCTGCATTTTTCTAGTCGTGCTCGAATTCCTCGGTGTCGCTTTGCTTATCGCTCCGCGTGCCACAGCAAGAAAGCTGATCTCGGTGTTGCGTGCCCTCATCGGACGCGTGACCGCGCGTCAACAGCAGCCGACGCCGAGTCGCGGCTCGGCACAGCCCTCTCGGCGAGGAAGCTGATGGCGGATCCGGGCACGATCATCAGCTGTCCGAACTGCGGCACGAAGAACCGCGTGCGCGCGAGCCCGTCCGGCACACCCCGCTGCAGCGTCTGCCACACGCTTCTCCCCTGGATCGTCGAGGCCGACCCGGACGGGTTCGATCGGGAGATCACCTCCTCGGTCCCCGTGCTCGTCGACTTCTGGGCGCCGTGGTGCGGTCCGTGCCGTATGGTCTCGCCGCTGGTCGAGCGGATCGGACGCGAGAGCGCCGGCCGGCTGAAGGTCGTGAAGTTGAACGTCGACGACGCGCCCGCGATCGCCGAGCGCTACGCGGTCCGGGGTATCCCGCTGCTCGTCCTGTTCCGCGATGGTGCTGAGATCGACCGCCTGGTCGGCGCCGTTCCGTACCCGCGGCTGCGCGAGTGGCTCGAGCCGCACCTCGAGGCGACGGCCGAACGGACGTAGCGGCATCCGCTTGGCTGCGTCCGCCAGCGGCCTAGCCGCTTCTCCACGGACGGATCACGACGCGAGGAGGCCGGATGCCCAGACGATGGAACGAGCAGCTTGCGTCGGCGCCTGGCGGGCCTAAGCCCAGTCTCGATGCCACTGTACCTGCGGGTTCACCCCGGCGGCCGGCAGTACCGCCTTCCGGACGGCGAGGATGCGGGCGAGGTGACCAGGAGCCTGGCCGAGGTACTGGGTCAGCACGGATGTGTCGTGCTCGGCTACGACCTGCCCGACCAGCCGCGCACCACAGCCGTCGTGCTCATCAACGGCAATGTCGTCGAGTGCGTCGAGCTCGTCGAGGTGCCCCAAGAGTCGCGCCCGTGATCTAGCTCCTTCAGCGCCAGCAGGACCGCTCCGAGCACGCGGGGCATGTCTCGCTAGGACGCGTTCACTTCAGGCGAGGGCTGTGAAACGTGTCGACTGCTCACCGCAAGCCGCTCGATCTCGCGCGCGGCACGCACGGCCTCGGTCAGTGTCTCGATGTCGTAGGCACCGTAGTGACGACGGCTGTTGATGAAGAAGGTCGGCGTGCCCGAGACTCCGCTCGCGTCGGCGCTGGCAGTGTCCTCGGCAATCCGCGGCGCGTGGACGTGGCGGCGGAGCTCGTACCAGAAGCGCTCGATGTCGAGCTTGAGCTGCTCGGCGTAGACACCGAGGTCGATGGGTTCCAGGGCGTCCTGGTGTTGCAGCAGGGTGTCGTGCATCTCCCAGAAGGCGCCCTGGGCGCCGGCGGCCTCGGCCGCCTCGGCGGCCATCTGCGCATGCGGATGCACGTCGGTGAGCGGGAGGTGACGCCACACGTAGCGCAGGTCGTCGCCGAAGGAGATCAGCAGCTCCCGGATCACACTCTCGGCCTGACCGCAGTACGGGCACTCGTAGTCGCCGTACTCGAGGAGTGTGACTGGTGCGTCACCCGGGCCGCGGATATGGTCGCGTGCCGCGTCGACATCGACGGCGAGATCGATGAGCTCGGGCGCGGTACCGCGGATCTGGCGAGCCCGCGTCGACACTGGGATCAGCGCGATCAGGCGGAACACCGCCCAGGAGAGCAGTGAAGCGCCGGTTGCCGCCGCGAGGATGCCGAGCTTCGCCTCATCGAGCAGCTCGCCACTGAAGGCGAGGCTGGCGAGCAGCAGCGACACCGTGAAGCCGATGCCGGCCAGAGTCCCGACGCCGATAAGCCCGGGCCAGCTGACCGAAAGACGCTGCGCACCCAGGACCGAGCGGGTCGCGAGCCACGAGGCACAAGCTATCCCCAAGGGCTTGCCGAGCAGATATCCCGCAAAGATCCCGAGCGTCACCGGTGAGGCGCTCGCCCGCTCGAGCAGTCCGCCGTTGAGGTGGATTCCGGCATTGGCCAGCGCGAACAATGGGACGACCACGAAGCCCGTCCACGGGTGCAGCCGGTGCTGCAGCCGCTCGTTCGCCGAGATCGCCGAAACGAGGCTGAGCTGGGCCGAGCGGGCGAGTTCCGGCGTCGGCTGCTCGCGAAAGGCACGAACGATTGCCATCGCACGCTCGAGATCGGTCCGATTCGGCGGATACGCACTCGTCACCAAGCCGATCACAAGCCCCGCAACCGGGGGATGAATTCCCGACTCGAACAGCGCCACCCACATCGCGATCGCGACAACCGCCGCCGTAGGCGTGCGTCCGACCGGCAGATAGCGCAGGCCAAGCAGGGCGGCAAACATCCCTATTGCCACCGCCAACCCGACGACCGAGCGGGGTCGGCTATACACCGTCGTAATAACGGTCAGGCCGCAGAGGTCGTCGACGATGATCATCGTCAGCAGAAAGACGCGCAGCCGGGTGGCACCGCGCGGCGCGACCAGCGTGAGCAGGCCGAGCGCGAACGCAGTGTCGGTCGACATCACCGTACCCCAGCCGCGCGCGGCCGCGCTGCCGCCGTTGAAGGCCAGATAGATCGACACGGCGCCCGCCATGCCCCCGAATGCAGCGAGCACCGGAAGTGCTAGGCGTCGACGCTCACGCAGCTCCCCCATATCGAGCTCGCGCTTTGCCTCCAGCCCGACGACCAGGAAGAAGAATGTCATGAGGCCATCGTTGACCCACTCGCGCAAGCTCATCGAAATTCCGGCGCTGCCGACGCTGATCGACAACTTCGTACTCCACACCGAGTCGTAGCTGTCGCGCCAGGGCGAGTTCGCCCATGCGACGGCGACGATCGCCGCCGATAACAGAACCGTGGCGCTGCCGCTCTCGGTGCTCAGAAACTCCCGGACCGGCGCCGCCAGGCCCCGCGCCCACGCGGTGCGGCCCGTGAACGATCCGGACGGGCGGTCGTCGCTCGTGCCAGAGCTCATGCCCTGGATGGCCCCCGGTCGGCTCGCCATGATGACGGGTTCGGCGGTCAGCCACCTTCGGCGCCGAGTTCGTCGAGCGCCCTTACCTCATCCGCAGTCAGCTCGATCAGCGCCGCGCGAACATTCTCCTCGAGGTGCGCGACCGAGGCGGTCCCAGGGATCGGCAGCATCACCGGAGAGTGGTAAAGCAGCCAGGCCAGCGCGATCTGAGCCGGGGTGGCATGGTGACGTTCGGCCATCTCGGTGAGCGGACCGCCGTCCGTGGCGAGCTTCCCCGTGGACAGCGGGAACCAGGGAATGAACCCGATCGCGTCGCGCTCGCATGCCTCGAGCACGTCCTCGTCCCCGCGGTCGATCAGGTTGTAGCGGTTCTGGACCGACACGATCGGCGTGAACTCGCGGGCCCGGCGAAGCTGGTCGACCGAGACGTTCGACAGTCCGATCCGCGCGATCTTGCCCTCTTCACGTAGCTGAATGAGCGCTCCGAGCGATTCCTCGAGCGGGACCTTCGGGTCGACGCGATGCAGCTGGTAGAGATCGATGCGCTCCAGCCGCAGCCTGGCCAGGCTGCCTTCGCAGGCCTCGCGCAGATGTCCCGGGCGGCCGTTCGGATGCCATTGGTTCGGGCCGCTGCGCGTCAGACCGCCCTTCGTAGCGATGACGAGATCGTCGGGGTACGGATACAGCGCCTCGGCGACCAGCCGTTCGGACACCTCGGGGCCGTACGCGTCCGCCGTGTCGATCAGGTTGACATCGAGCTCGACAGCCCGGCGCAGCACGCGTCGGCACTCGTCGGGGTCTCGCGGCTCGCCCCAGATGCCCTCGCCGGTAAGACGCATCGTGCCAAAGCCGAGGCGATTGACGGTCAGCTCCCCGCCGATATCGAAGGTGCCCGACGCTCTCGCAGATACGGGTGCTTGCGTGTCTTTCATGGTCTCCTCCGGCGGGATCCCGTTTTCCGCCGGACGTCAATGAGCTTGGCGGTGGCGGCGTCGCGGGCAGGTGTGGACTTCGGGATCACTAGGCCTCGCGCCCGCCCGCCCAAGTGAGCTTGGATCGAGCGATCCGACGAACAGGATCTGACTTGTTCCACCTACGCTCGGGCCTATTTGCGCGCTGGAGCGGTCGTGTCCAGCGGTCACGTCAATTCAATCCTTTGCGCCGCTGATCCCGGCGGCTCGATTGCCATGCTCGAACGGCTCGTGCTTGCAGCCGATCAGCACAACGTCGATGCGGTGGCGATCGTCGGCAACCTCGACGACCGTGGGGAGAACTATCGCGCGGTCTTTCACGCCCTCGGCCGTGCCGGCTGCCCGGTGTTCTGGGTCCCGGGCCCGGCCGATGCCCCGGTTGAACACCATCTGCACGAAGCGTTTAATGTCGAGACCGCCTATCCGCATGTGCGCGGGGTTCATGGCACCGCGGCGAAGGCTTCGGGCGAGCTCGTGTTCGCCGGCTTCGGGGGCGAGATCAGCGATGATCCACGCCAGCGGCGTGACGAGCAGCGCCGGCTCTCCTACCCCCGCTGGGAACCCGAGTACCGCCTCAAGGTGTTGGGCGAGTTGGACTACAACGATCTCGTGCTCCTGGTATGGGCGGCGCCCGTCCACAAGGGCCTTGGAACCAACGGAAGTCAGGCGGTCGCGGAGCTGATCGGAACCTACCGACCGCGGCTGGTCGTGTGCGGCGAAGGTTGCGGCGTGGAGGTTCTTGGGCGCAGTTCGATCATCGCTCCGGGCAGCCTGCATGCCGGGTATTACGCGATCGCGGACCTGCGCGAGCGCAAGGCACAGATACGACAGCTGGTTCCCTCGGCGGCAACTGAGACCGCCTGACCGAACGATCGCCGTTCGGCGTTGAGCGACTTTGGCGTGCGTTGGGCGCCAGGCGGTCTGCCGGATCAGGGCGTAGGAGCGGAATCTCGTCGCACCGGTCAGAGAGAAGGTAACACTGGCGACCGACACGGTGAATTAACTGCTTGCCGGTCAAGATGGATGTCTAATCGCTCGGGACGGTTAATGGCGGCGAGTCGGCTCAGACATACATCTCGTCGAAGTAGCACCAACGCCAGTCCTCCCCGGGTTCGAACGATTGCACGATCGGGTGAGCCACGAGGCGCGCGTGCTCGCGCGGGTGCTTGCCGAGCGAGGAGTCACAACAGCCGACATGACCGCAGGCGAGACACACCCGCAGCTCAATCCAGGGCGAGCCTGATCGGAGACACTCCTCGCAGCCCTCAGGAGTCCGCGGCCGTACCGGCCTGATCGTCGTGAGGTGAACACAGCGTCGCCCCGCTGCATACCCGGTGCTCATCGCCGTTCCGGTGGGCCGTTGCCGCGCGCACCCAAGCGTGATCGCCGGCGCCTCGTGCGCCTCGAGCGCGATCGCCTGCGGGGTGCGCCCGCGCTGACGTGGGCATCTCCATACTGTCCGGGTTGGGGGCAGCCGCACCTCAACTGTGAGGACGGCTCAAGGGCGGAACGCGACGGCCACGGAAAGAATGGCCGCATGGCCTCGTTGGCGTTCTCGCAGTCGGCGCTCGGAACCTCCAGCAGCCAGACGCCGTGGGTCGCCAGGGGTCCGTATGCCCGGCGGTCGCTTCGGGCTCGGGAACGCTGGGACGGGCGGGTCGAGCATTCGCTGATCCTGGCGGCGAAACGAGGCGGCTCCGCTGAACGGGAGGAGCTCATTCAGCGCTGCCGCCCTCTGATCGCGAGCGTCGCCGGCCGGTACCGCCGTGCAAGCGCGATCGAGCACGCCGAGCTTACCCAGGAGGGGGTCGTCGGCCTCCTGCGCGCGCTCGAGCGGTTTGACCCGGACCGCGGCGTGCCCTTCTGGGCCTACGCCGGGTGGTGGGTGCGACAGGCGATGCAGCAGGTGGTGTCCGAACTCTCGCGACCGATCGTCCTCTCCGATCGCGCGCTTCGTCAGCTGGCGCGGATCAAGGAGGCCCAGCGCCGCCTCGAGCAGCGGCAGGCCCGAGCGGCCTCGTGTTCGGAGGTGGCCGCAGCGACCGGGCTGCCGCGCGCGCAGGTTGAGCGCCTGCTGAGCGCCGAGCGTCGACCGCTGCCCCTGGACGGGCCCGCAAGGGCGAGCGATGACACGGCCACCGTGGGCGATCTGCTGGCCGACCCGCCGGCCGAGGACGCCTACGACGACGCGTCGCAGCGTGTCCTGGCGGCCGAGGTTCCTCGCCTGCTCGGATGCCTGACGGAGCGAGAGCGAACCGTTATCTGCTTGCGCTACGGCATCGGCCGGCGAGCGCACACGCTACGCGAGGTGGCCGAGCGGCTCGCGGTGACGGCCGAACGCGTGCGCCAGATCGAGCAGGCGTCATTGGAGAAACTTCACTCCGTGGTGGTCCGGACGTGACGAGCCTCGTCATCGAGCGCTTCGGAATGGGGGCCACGTCGCGGCTGCAGCGTGCCATCGCCGACGTGGACGAGCGGATCGGCGAGGTCCTCGCGGGCCGGACCGTCTGGTGCGCGGTGGGGCTGCCGAATGCCACGCAGGCCGCGGACGACCTCCGCGTCTGCCTGGAGGGTGCAGGCCCGGACGTCGCTGCCGCCCCGCTCGTGGTCGCCGGTGGCGAAGCGCTGAGTTCGCTGGCCCAGCGGTTGAACCGCGCGCTAACCGGCGGAGACTTCGATCCGGCCGCCGCGGATCTGCTCGCGCGCAGCGCCGCCGTTCGTGGCGACGAGCTGGTCGGCGCCGAGATTCGAGCCGGAGACGTGGTGATCGCGCACGACCCGCTCAGCGTGATGGCGGCGGAAGCGGTGCGCGAGCGGGGGGCGCATGCGTTGTGGAACGTTCGCGTTGGCGCAGAGGTGGCGACGGCGGCCGGGCAGGCGTTCGACCTCATGCGGCGCATCACAAGCGGCGTAGACGCCTACGTCCTGGCCTGGCGCGAGCGATCCTGGCGCGGTCAGATGACTGAGTGCGTCGCCGCCGCGATCCCCGCCGCGGCGATCGTGGTAGCCAAGCAATTTCCCCCGGCGCTCGACCCCGAGAATCCCCGTCGTCTGGCCTGGCGCATGACTGTCGCGGAGACTGTGCGCAGCGATCGGGAGGAGTGCGTGGGCGGCAGACTGCATCCGAATCCGGTGGTGGCGGCACGCTGAAGCTCTGGCATGCGGCGCCGTCCGTCGATCCGACCAACGCGACAAGGTGGCTTGGAAAGCGTCCGCCTCGGCCTAGCGAATCGCGCAGACGGTCTTCCCACGGTTTTCGCACAGGAGAAAGCACTTTGCTGGGTCGGATGGCGCTGATACTGCTTGGACTCCCTGCACTATCGGCATGGGCGACGATCCCGCAGCGAATCTGCAGCCGCCCGCATGGCCCGGCGACGCGCCAGCGCACGCACCACGCGCAGCGGGAGCAGACCGAGCGGCGTCCGCCGGCCCAGATTCGCTCGGTCCTCGCGGTCGAACGCGATCGCGTAGCGCTGCGCGTCGGCGCGGGTCGGATACCGCTTGCCGCCCTCGGCGCCGCAGCCACGTTGGCATCGCCAGCGCATCGTTGCGCCTTCGCTCCAGAAGCGTGGTCGGTGGCCGAAGAGCCGGCAGCGCAACACGACATGATCTCTAGGACGAACTGACATGAAAGCCAGCACTGTGTCCGGCCGGACCATCCGTACCCGGATCCCCGCTCGCCTGGATCGGCTTCCGTGGTCGCGCTTCCACTGGCGGGTCGTGCTCGGACTCGGAACGGTGTGGGTTCTCGATGGCCTTCAGGTGACGATCGTCGGGGCGGTCGCTGCGCGGCTGACCGAGCACGGCAGCGGGATTCGGCTGAGCGCCGCCAGCATCGGCACGGCCGGCGCGCTGTACGTCGCGGGGGCGTGCATCGGGGCTTTGATCTTCGGACAGCTGACCGACCGCTATGGGCGCAAGAAGCTGTTCATGGTCACGCTCAACCTGTACCTCGTCGCGACGGTCGCAACGGCGTTCTCGTTCGCGCCGTGGTACTTCTTCCTCTTCAGGTTCCTGACCGGAATGGGCATCGGGGGCGAGTACTCGGCGATCAATTCGGCCATCGACGAGCTGATTCCGGCCCGAAACAGGGGTCGCGTCGACCTGTCGATCAATGGCAGCTACTGGATCGGTTCGGCGATCGGCGGGCTCGCCGCGCTGCTGTTGCTCGACACCTCTCTGTTCGCCAGGGACATCGGCTGGCGGCTGGCCTTCGGGCTCGGGGCGATCCTTGGCCTCGGAATCCTGTTCGTCCGTCGGCGGCTGCCCGAGAGCCCGCGATGGCTGTTCATCCACGGGCGTGAGCAGGAGGCCGAGCGGATCGTCGATCAGATCGAGGAAGAGGTCCGCCGGCAGACGCGCGTCGAACTGCCGGAGCCCGAGGAGGAGATCGCGGTGCGTCAGCGTGATGCGATCCCGTTCCGGGAGCTGGCCGGGGTGGCGGTCAGGCGCTATCCCCGCCGAGCCTTCCTGGGCTTCGCCCTGTTCGTCGGCCAGGCGTTTCTCTACAACGCCGTGGTGTTCGACCTCGGCACCCTGCTGCACGAGTTCTTCGGCACCGGGACCGGTTCGGTGCCGTACTACATGGCGATCTTCGCGATCAGCAACTTCCTCGGACCGGTGCTCCTGGGCCGCTTCTTCGACACCGTCGGCCGGATTCCCATGATCTCGAGCACCTACCTCGGCTCGGCCGCGATCATTGCGGTACTGGGTGTGCTGCTGATCACCAGTCATCTGACGACGTGGGAGTTCATGGGGTTCGTGCTCGCGGCGTTCTTCCTCGCCTCCGCCGGCGCGAGCGCCGCCTATCTGACCGTAAGCGAGGTGTTTCCCATGGAGACGCGCGCGCTGGCGATCGCTTTCTTCTTCGCGATCGGCACCGCGACTGGAGGGATCGTGGGCCCCGAGTTGTTCGGCCAGCTGATCCACAGCGGCAACCGGCACCTCGTCGCAGTCGGCTTCTTCGTCGGCGCGGGCGCCATGGCGCTGGGCGGCATCGCCGAGCTGCTGTTCGGGGTCCGGGCCGAGCAGCAGTCGCTCGAGAACATCGCCAAGCCGCTCACGGTCGAGGAAGCCGAGCTCCTGCTGCCGCTCCCGCTGTCGCCTGAGGCGCCGCCCGCCGCTGAGGCCTATCACGAGCAGCACGAGGCGCTGCGCTGGCGCGAGCAGGCGGAGGGCGAGCGGGCCGCGGCCGCCGAGCACCGCGCGCTGGCGCAGGAGCTGAGCGCCCGGGCGGCCGCCGACGGCGCGGCGGCCGAGCGCATCCGGCCGGAGCAGCTTGAGGCCGACCTCGCGGAGCTGCGCGGTCAGGAACTGGACGAGCGCGCGGTCGCCCACGAGGAGCACGCCCGTGCGCTGCGCGCGACATCGCCGGCGGAGCGCCGGGTTGCGATGGCCCGAGCGCGGGCAGCCGAGCAGCGCGCGCTGATCTATCGGGAACGCGCCGCCGCCCTGGCTTCGGAGGGAACGCCCGAGGCGCAAACCCACGCCATGCTCGAGCAGGCCGCGACCGAGCGCGCACGCGAGCAGGAACAGCTGGCGCTGGCCGAGGAGGCCCGGATGGAGGCCGAGCGCCTGCGGGGCGCGCCCGCTGACCTGGCCCGGGCGCGGGCCGAGATGCACGAACGCTGGGCCGCTGTGCACTCCGCCCGGGCCGAAGCGGCCGAGGCCCGCGCACTTGGCGACGCCCACCGTGCCGAGCAGCGCGAGGCCGAGGCCCACGATCGCGAGCTCCTCGCGCTCGCGGCCGAGCAGCGCGTCGACGCCGCCGAGCATCGGTTGCGGGTCGAGATGCTGCGGGCGGAGGACGCCGGTCTGTCCCAGGCGGAGCGCCAGGAGCGGATCCGTCAGCGCAACCTTGAGGATCTCGAGCGCGAGCGGGAAGGCTGGCGGCGTTTCCGCCCGGGGCCGGGCACCTCGCTCTACTCCCCGGGAATGATCGGCACCAGCGGCACGGCGAGCAGGCTGGCCGCGATGGCGCGCCAGGATCTGGATCGCGAGATCTCGGTGATCGCCGAGGCGCTCCGCCAGCACGGTGCGCTCGAGCGCGAGGAGCTGAAGCGACTCGTCGGCGGCCGCTACTGGGGCCCGGGGCGCTTCCGCGCCGCGCTCCGCGCCGCCGTGGCGGAGGGATTGGCACGACGCCGCTCACGCGCCGTGTACGGCCCCGGAGCGGGGAGCGGGCGCGCCGAACTGAAACGCGCGCCAGCGGAGGCGGCCGCGCCGGACGCCGCGTCGCGGGACGTCGAGGCCGGCGCCGGGACCGGTAAGACCCGTCCCTGAGGCGCGCGCTCAGTCGAGACTCGGTGTGCGGCCGCCCAGTCGTGCCGCGAACATCGTCCCGAGGCCAGCGCCACGACGCTAGCGGGCCAGGACCTCGACGTACTCGCGGGGCAGCTGGACCACGATGTCGCGGAACTCCTCTTCGCCCAGCGCATCGCGCAGCATCCGGAAGACAGCCCGGGCGTGGAGCATGGCCGCGACGACGCACGCGCCTTCTCGCTCGGCGACCTTGTGGATGAACCTGTCGAGCCTGATCGGGCGGGCCTCCCCTCGAACGGATGCTCGGCCGCGCCTAAGGGGCGGATGAAGCTCGACCGGCAGGTGTTCCAACACGTCCTCGACCTCGCCCCCCGCGATTCGCTCCGCCAGCGTCTCGAGGACCGCGTCGGTGGCGCGATCCGCGTCAGCCGGGCTGATGCCCGCGCGTGCCGCGACCTCGCCCACGAAGGTGTCAGCGTCGATGGCCTTGACGAACGGGCCGCGCGGAAGCATCGGCGCGAACGTGCGCGGCAGTTCGGCGACGACGTCATCCCACTCATCGGGGGCCGCCTGCGCCAGCGCGACGAACACCGCAGCGATGTCGCGGACGGCGGTGGCCGGGGGGGTGTTCTCCTGGGCGGCCACGCGCCGCACAAACTCGTCGACGTCGAAGGGCTGCGCCGGCGTCGAGGTTGCCATCCACGGTGCGAGCTCCGGCGGGAGCTGCGCCGCCAGCTGGCGCGCCTGGCCCCGGTCGATCCTCTCCCCGAGCGTCCGGAGGGTCGCGCGGGTGGCACGTTCCGCGTCCTCGTACGAGCCGCCGCTGTACTGGCGGACGATGGTGATGAAGGCGCCATGGTCCACCGCCACGCTCATCCCCCCCACTCCCCGACTCTGGCCTGCGGTTTGGCGAAGAAGAAGCGGTAGGCGAGGATGAAGTAGCCGAGCGCCAGCGCGATTCCGAGCGACCACCACGTGAGTCCGATCACGAGCGCGTGGTGGCTGGATGCGGCGTTGTAGATCGTCATCCCGTACGGGCGGTGCTGGTGCGCAGGAAGGATGCTGGGGTACAGCCCGGCCGCCATCGTGGTGAGCATGCCGACGATGAATGCGCACGAGGCGAAGAAGGCACGGCCCCAGCGACCGGTGTGCTGGAACCCGAACTGGGCCAAGAGGGCTGTGAGCGCGAGCCTGCCCCGGATAGCCGGGCGCCACCGTGATCGCGATCATGGTTGGGGAGTTACGACGCCGAGGGGGGTACTCAAGACGAACCGCGTGGGAGGCCGCGTCGTCTTGTGGCGCCAGCCCGGTGTCCGAGCACCCAGGACACAGCGGATTCATAAGAGGTCGCGAATTCGTCTCCGGGAAAACCCCTTGTCCTGGAACAGCGGCGCCCTAATACGACAGGTGATGGCAGTCTCCACGTACGAGATTCCACGCGAGGCCTGGCGGTCGTACTTCGAAGCGCTGACGGACGTGCTCGGCGCGGTCGAAGCGACAGTAGAAGTGGTTGGGCGCGACGTCGGCGCGCAAGTCGCGGACGAGCGACAGATACTCACCGACATGACTTATGACGATCGGGACGACGTGATCGTCGTGGGACTAGACGCCCCGGGCTCAACCGCGGAACGAGTTGAGCATCTGATCGAGCATCCGCAGCAGATTCTCGTCGCCACGGGCGAGCCCCCGCCCCTTGAGGTGACGTACGACATCGAGGACGGCGAGCACCACCAGTGGCTCATCCGCCTCGAGCGGCCGCCTGCCCTTCCCGGCGAGTAGTCAGCGTCACAGCACGCGTTGTCAGTCGCCGCCCTAAAGGACACTCCCAGATGACGCGCCTTTGCCCGCATCAGGTGATCATGCTCGGGCCGCCGGGCGCAGGCAAGGGGACGCAGGCCGGGCGGTTCGCCGACTGCCTCGGTGTGGTGCACCTCAGCCCCGGCGCGATCCTGCGGTGGGAGATCCCAGTGGACTCAGTGATCGGCCAGCGGATCCGGGCGCTCATGGCGGCCGGCGAACTGGTGCCCGAGGAGCTGGTGGATGGCGTCGTGCGAGACCGGCTCGAGGCTCTCCGCCCCGAGCAGGGATTCGTCGTTGATGGGTATCCGCGCACCGCCGCCGAGGCACACAGCCTGAGGGACCTGCTCGCGACGCTCGGACGACTCGAGCCTCGGCCCGTGGTCGTGTGGCTCGAGGTTCCCCGCGAGGAGCTCGTCCGGCGCCTGCGCCGCCGGCGAGAGCTCCACGGTCGCCCGGATGATGCGGAGAACGCCTTCGCCCATCGGCTGGCTGTCCACGATGCCCATGCGGGGGCGGTCCGCCGCGCTCTCGGCGGCTGGAGCGACGTGGTGGAGGTCGATGGCAGCCCGGACATCGACACGGTGACGGAGAAAAGCCTGGA
>DATJYY010000008.1:0-46651 GCA_035499395.1 Solirubrobacteraceae bacterium | reverse complement strand
CGCTAGGTCGTAGCTCCCGATCCATGCCCACGCTTCCGAGACGTTGTCGCGGCGCTGCTCGACGCCGGCGGCGATCGCGTCGAGATCCCGGTACGCGGGCCAGTCCGCGGCGAGCCCCGGCGCGATTCGCGCCACCGTCGACAGCAACGCCCGCTGATCGTCGGCGAAGCGGGGGTCCTGAAGCCCGAAATACTGGATGAGCGCGAGCGTCCCGCCCGGGGCGAGCAGACGGAAGCTCTTCGGCCAGCTGACATCGGGGTCAATCCAGTGGAACGCCGAGGCGCAGAACACGGCCCGGTAGTGTCCGTGGGGAAGCTCCGCCGCCTCGAACCGCGCGTTGACGAACTCAAGCTCGCCGCGTCCAGCCAGGTTCCGCTCGGCCAGCGACATCAGATGCTTGCCGGGCTCGAGCGCCGTGACTCGAAGGCCCCGGGCCAGGAGGCTCCGCGTCAGCTGACCGGTGCCGCACCCGATCTCGAGCACCGGATCGCCGGTCTCGATCTCCGCGACCTCGCAGGCACGGTCGACGAGTTCGTCCGGGTACGCCGGGCGGACGCGGTCGTACTCGGCCGCCACGTCGTCGAAGACGGTGCCGTCGCGCTGGGCGGGAGCCATTCAGCCGAGGCTATAGACGTCGCCGGCGGACGCGCCGTAGCCCTTCGCGCCGATCGCCCGCGCCGCCTCGCTGCGCCAATCCCCGCCTGCCGCAAGGCTATCGAGCGCGCGAGCGAAGTCGTAGTGCGGAGACCACCCCAATTGGCTCCTCGCGCGATCGTTCACGTACACGCGCTCGATCTCGGGGAACATCGACCAGCCGAGCTCGGCGTACACAGCCTCATAGTTCGGGAACAGCCGCTTGACGACCGCGGGGGCGTCCGTCCGCAACTCGGCCAGGTCCTCGCGCGAGAAAGGCGTCGTGGCGCTGATGATGTAACGGCCGAACCCGATCTCCGGCGCACGCTCGAGCGCGAGCAGGTGCGCGCGGACTGCATCCTCCAGGTCAACCCTCCGGTAGAGCAGCTCGTTGACCTTCGCGTTGTCGCCCGTGTAGGCCGTGCGAACGTCCTCGCGGTCGTCGCCTTCGGGGAAGAAGCGCGATGTGCGCAGGATCACGACCGCGAGCCCGTGATCGCGGTGGACGAGCTCGCAAAGATCCTCGGCGGCCCCCTTGGTGACCCCGTAGACGTTCCGCGGCACGTCCGCGACGTCCTCGGTGATCCACGCCGCGGGGGCCCCTGGCGGCGGTACGAGCGCGCGCCCGAACGCACTCGTCGAGCTCGTGAACACGAACCGCTCCACGCCCGCGACCACTGCTTCCTCGAGCAGGATCAGCGTGCCGCTGACGTTGGTGGCCACGAACTCCTCGCGGGAGCTTGCGCCGACATGGGGCTTGTGCAGGGTTGCCGCGTGGACGACCGCTTCCACCCCTTGCATGCAGCAGCGCACACATGCCCGGTCGACGATCGAGCCGACGACGGTGTTCGGAGCCTCCAGCAGGTCCAGGCCAACGACGTCATGACCAAGCTCGCCGAGGGCCTGCACCAGGCCCTCACCGAGATGACCCGCAGTACCCGTGATGAGAACTCGCACCGCGCCGAGGATAAACGGCCGTGTGGCGGTTCGGATCGCGTCGTGAGCACCGGCGTCGGCGTGACGACGATCCCGGAGGTGATCGCCAGGCTCGAGGCGATACTGATCGCCGACATCGAGGATGTGACGTCGAAGAAGACCGACGAGGCGATCGCGATGTGGTCGCTCGCCGATGCTCGCGACGTCGCGTGGGATCACGCGGAGATTCTCTGGCGCCTGCGTCACTCCGGCCCGCTCCGCGACGCCTACCTGGACTGTCTCGCGCGGACGACCGAGCTCGCCGCGCGGGCCATGCTCGTATAAAGGCCGTCAACTTATGCCGTGACCCGCAAGGGTCTCGTACAGGCGCGGCAGCGCATCCCGATCAAGGACCTCGATGACGCTCTCGGAGCCGTGCCAGGTGACGTGCAGCTTGGCCCGCCGCTTTCGCCCGACCACTTCGACATTGCGCGCGGCCGACAGCAGGTGCTCCTGGACGACGCGGAGCGCCTTGCCCGACCCGGCGGCGAAGATGAAACGCTGGGTGGTGACCGCGAGGAAACCGGTCTGGCCGTCGATCTCGGCGATCATGAAGTCGCTGATGCCCTCGTCGTCCGAGAGTTCGACTCCCCACCGTTCAAGGATCTCGGGGACGTTTGGCGGCGTTGACGGCGGACGGGTGAGCAGACCGGAGAAGAGCGACCAGACCCCCTCGGGTTCGGGCTGTCGCCGGGTGCCCCCGGATCGTCTCGTGGGGTCCGGCGCCACCACGAGCGATCCATCGGGTCGCTCCTCGACGACCACGTAGTTGCCGGCGAGATCGCCTGAGAGGGTTACGCGTCGGCGCTCGGAGTCCATCTGACGGAGTCTGGCACGGCGGTTCTCCACCCCTGGGTGGAGACCGGCGTCGATATCCACCCGCGAATCGAACCCCGCGCCGATGTGCGATCCGGGCTCGCGGACGACCATCCTCCCATGACATTTACCGATTACCTCATCGACTCAGCGCTGGTCCTCCTCGTCCTGCTCCAGATCAAGGAGCGCAAGCTGACCACGAAGGCGATCGTCCGCCCGATGGTCATCGTGGCGATCGCGGTCGCGAACTACCTGCACGGCATCCCCACCGCCGGCAACGACCTGGTCCTGGTCGCGGTCCTCGCGCTCGTGGGACTGCTGATCGGCGCGGCCAGCGGCCAGTCCGTGATCATGCGGCGCGACGTAGACGGCGGCGTGCTCGCCCGCGCCGGCTGGGCATCGGCGATCTTCTGGGTCCTCGGGATGGGCTCGCGGTTCGCGTTCCTGATCTGGGTCAACAACGGTGGCTCGAGCACGATCGGTCACTTCAGCGCCACGCATTCGATCACCAGCGCCGAGGCGTGGACGGTGGCGCTGCTGGCGATGGCGGTGTTCGAGGTGTGCGGGCGCTCGTTGGTCCAGGCGTTTCGCCGCGAGCAGCTGACGGGCCGGGTGGCGCCGGAGCTCGTCTGAGTGAACGCGCCGGCCAGACCAGCCGGGTTGGCAAACGAGAGCGGGATCCGCGGCCAGCGGGTCCCGCTTCGGCGTGTACCGGGCCTCCGAACGCCGTACCTTCCCTGACGATGGTTCTCTCGCGCCTCGACCCCCGACTCGCCACCGTCGTAAGGATCATCGCGCTCGTGCTGATCGGCTGGACGGTGGTGCGCTCCGAGCACCATCTGGGTGGCAGCGGACGGGGGCTCGTGATCACTGTCTGTTTCGTCGTCTGCATCGTCGCCTGGCTGGTCTGGACGATCCGGCCGGACGAGCATCGGATCACGCCCGACGTTTACCTGCTCGCCGTCGCCGGCGGCCTCCTCGCCGGCGCGGCGCCGGACACCGCCGCCAGCGCGTTCGTGTTCATCGCGGTCGCGGCGGCCGGCCTGCGGGCGCAGCTGCCGCGCGCGTTCGTCGTGGTCGCGCTGGGTTCGCTGGCGCTGGCCTCGGCGGTACTCGCCTACGACGGGAGCGCCATCGGTTTGCTCGCGTACACGCTTGGGTTCACCGCGATGGCACTCGCTGCCTCGACGAGTCGCCAATCTCGAGAACGTGCCGACCAGGCTGAGCTTCTGCTTGCTCAGACTCAGCGCTCTCACGAGGAGCAGCTGCGCACCGCGCGCCTTGAGGAATCGACCCGGATCGCACGCGAGATCCACGACGTGCTGGCTCACACGCTCGCGGGTCTGACGATTCAGCTCGAGGCGACCAGCTCATTGGTCGAGCAAGGCGCCGATCGCGACACTGTCCTCGCGCGCGTGAAGCGCGCGCACGCGCTGGCGCGAGAAGGGCTGGAGGAGACCCGCCAGGCGGTCGGAGCGCTGCGCGGGGAGTCGGTGTCGGCGGCGGCCGGAATCGAGGCGCTTGTCGCCGACTACCGCGCGAGCGCCGACGCGCCGGCCGATGTGACCGTCGACGGCGACCCCGCGCGGCTGACCGGCCCGACCGGCCAGGCCGTGCTGCGGGTCGCGCAAGAGGCGCTCACGAACATTCGCAAGCACGCTCCGGGCGCCGACGTCTCGGTCGCCGTCCATGCCGGCCAAGCTCCCGATGACGACGTGGTGTTGCTCGTCGAGGACCGACCTCTGCCGAACCAGCCCGCCCCGAGCGGAAACGGGCTGGCCGCATCCGGGGGTGGCTACGGCCTTCAAGGCATGCGCGAGCGCGCCGCGCTCCTCGGCGGCACGCTCGACGCGGGCGCCGCCGGCGAGGGCTGGCGGGTCGAGCTGCGGCTGCCGCCTCCCAAGGCGCCGGCAATTCAGCCCGGGCGGGTCCGATGAGCGGCCCGGTACGCGTCCTCGTGGTCGACGACCAGGCGCTGGTCCGCGAGGGGCTGATGACCCTGCTCGAGGCGGCGCCCGACATCAAGCCGGTCGCCGCCGCCGGCGACGGCGAGGAAGCGGTGGCCCTGTCCTCGCGCCACCGCCCGGACGTCGTCTTGATGGATCTGCGTATGCCACGGCTCGACGGCGTCGAGGCCACGCGCCGGATCCGCGAGGCCCAGCCCGAGACCGAGATCGTCGTTCTCACCACCCACGCCGACGATGACTCGATTCTCGATGCGCTCCGCGCGGGGGCGCGTGGGTATCTGACCAAAGACGCCGGGATCGCCGAGATCTCTCGCGCCGTCCACGCCGCCGCGGACCATCAGGCGCTGCTCGACCCAGTCGTCCAGAGCCGTCTGCTCGCCGCCGTCGACGCGGGTGCACCCCGACGCCCGGCTCCGCGTCCGGCCGCCCTGCCCGACCACCTGACCCCGCGCGAGGCCGAGGTTCTGTCGCTCATCGCGCGCGGTCTGTCCAACGCCGAGATCGCGAAGGCGCTCGTGGTGAGCGAAGCCACGGTGAAGACCCACATCAACCACCTTTTCGCCAAGATCGGCGCGCGCGACCGCGCCCAGGCCGTGCACTACGCCTACGCCCACGGACTGGCCGGCTGAGGATCAGGGAAGGCGGCCGGACCAGCGGGTCGACCCCGCTGCTCCGATCAGCAGGAATGCCAGGCCGCCGATCGCGAATACCGCGGTGACGTCGCGCTTGCGGGTCACGCTGCCGAGCTGACGGCCGAGCCCCTTGTAGATCGAGCTGAGCTCGTCCGCGCTCTGGGCGTTGAACGAGCGCCCGCCCGAGACGCGCGCTATCTCCTGCATCAGCTCCGGGTCGGGAGGAACGGCAACGGGCGGTTGAAACGGATCGGGGCTCGGGAGGACGCCGTTGGGCGTGCCGAGGGCGACTGTGTCGATGGGGATCTTGTCCTGCGCCGCCTGTCGGGCGACAGTCGCGACGTCGACGCCGGCGTTCGCCGCCCCATCGGACAGGAGCACGATCGCGGAGGGCGGGTGCTTCTTGTCCGCGCCGCGCAGCAGCTGGAGCGCGAGCTGGAGCGCGTCGCCGGTCGCGGTCGAGCCGTTCGCGCTCTGCGCGTTGATCACGGCGCGGGCGGCGCCGTGGTTGCTCACGGGGGCCTGGACGGTGTCGGGCGAGCTCGAGAACGCGATCGCGCCGACCAAGACCTGCTGGGGCAGCTGATCGATGAAAGTGTTGGCCGCGCGCTCGGCGGCGGCGAGCCGGGTGGGCTGGACGTCGGTCGCGGCCATCGACCCCGAGTGGTCGGTGACGAGCATCACCGATGCCCGGTCGACCGGGGCGCTGTAGCTGACGTGGGGCCGCGCGAGCGCCAGCGCGAGCGCCGCGATCGCGGCCAGCGCGCACGCGGCCGGAAGGTGGCGCCGCCACGAGCCCCCCGCGCCGGCGGCGAGGGCCAGCGTCGATACCGCCGGGAACCGGACCGCATAGCGCTTGGCCCGCCGGCGGGCCGCGATCGAGGCGACGATCGCGATCGGGATGAGCGCGAGCGCGGCCAGCCAGAGTGGCGACCCGAAGCTCATCTCAAGTGGCGCCCGAGCGCCAGCAGCCAGTCCTGGTCGGTTGCCAGCGTGACGTGGTCGATTCGGAGGCGGCGGAGCTCGCGCGTCAGCACATCCCGGCGCTCGCGCTCGAGCTGGGCGAAGCGATCGCGAACGCGGCGACTCGAGGTATCGACCTGAATGCGGGCGCCGGTCTCCGGATCGACGAGCGCCAAGTGTCCGACCGCCGGCAGCTCCGATTCGCGCGGGTCGGTGATCTCGACCGCGAGCACGGAGTGACGGATACGGAGTGATCCGAGCGCCCGCTCCCACCCGTGCTGGTCGCGAAAGTCGCTGATCACGAGGACGAGTCCGGGCTGGTGCGCCATCCGGCCGACGCGGCGGAGCGCGTCGGCGAGGCCGTCGGCGTGCTGCTGGCCGTCGGGGGCGACGCCTTCGGCGAGCATGCGGCGCAACGCGACGATCCCTGGTTTGGCGCCGCGCGGCGGAAGCACTCGCGGGGCGGCGGCGCCGAACGCGACGAGCCCGACGCTGCCCGCGCGACGCACACCGAGACGGCCAAACACGAGCGCCACGCCCTCGGCCACGTCCGCCTTGAGGCGGCGCGCGGTCCCGAACGCCATCGACGGCGACACGTCGAGCACGATCCAGGTCGTGAGCGCCCGCTCGGGCACGTGCATGCGGACGTGAGCCTGACCCGTGCGAGCGGTCGCAGCCGGGTCGATGTGGCGCACGTCGTCGCCGATCACGTACGGGCGGAGCTGCGCGAGCTCCATTCCGACGCCCACGCCGGCGGCACGGCGATCGCCGGGCAGCATCCGCGCCACCAGGCGCGTGATCGCGAGATCGAGTGCCTCGACGAGCGGCTGCGCCAGCGGCCCTGGGCCCTGGCGTGCCGCCGGCGGCTCGAGCAGCCTCGTGGTCACCGCGCCCGCACCACCGTCGGGGCCTCACGAATCAGGTCGGCGGAGCCCGGCTCGGGGACGGCCGTCAACACCCGGTCGAGCAAGCTGTCGGCGGTCACGCCCTCGCTGAGCGCGTCGTAGGACAGAACGATCCGGTGGCGGAGCACATCGGCGGCGAGGTCGCGGACGTCCTCAGGTACCACGTGGCCGCGGCCACGTAGCAGCGCGAGCACCCGGGCGGCCTGGACGAGGCCGATCGGTCCTCGCGGGCTCGCGCCGAACTCGATCATCGGGGCGATCTCCTGGAGGCCGTACCCCCCGGGGTTACGAGTTGCGTCGGCGAGCGCCACGGCGTAGCCGATCGTCTCGCGGTCGACTAGCACGGTCCCGGCGGCGGTGGCGTACCGCCGCAGATCGGTGAGGGCGAGCCGCTCCTGCACATCGGGCTGTTCGCGCAGACTGCGTCCGACGACCGCCGCCTCCTCGCCCGTGCTCGGGTAGTCGACGAGGATCTTCATCAGGAAGCGATCGACCTGGGCTTCGGGGAGCGGGTAGGTGCCTTCGGACTCGATCGGGTTCTGCGTCGCCATCACGATGAACGGCAGCGGGACCTCGTAGGTGGTGCCGCCGATCGTCACCTGCTGCTCCTGCATGACCTCGAGCAGCGCGGACTGCACCTTCGCGGGCGCGCGGTTGATCTCGTCGGCCAACAGGAAGTTGCAGAACACGGGACCGAGTTCGGTCTCGAACGCGGCCGTGTCCGGCCGGTACACGCGCGTGCCGACGAGGTCGGCGGGGACCAGGTCGGGGGTGAACTGGATCCGGCTGTACGAGCCGCCGAGCACCGCCGCGAGCGTCTTGACCGTGAGTGTCTTGGCGAGTCCCGGGACGCCTTCGAGCAGGACGTGACCGCCGGCGAGCAGGCTGACCAGCAGCCGCTCGAGCATCGCATCCTGGCCGACGATCACGCGTTTGATCTCGTACAGGGCTTCCCCTAACGCTGCGCGCGCCTCGGCGCGCAGCTCGTCCGCATTTTCGATTTCAGTCATCTGTTCTCCTTAGCAATCACAGTGGGGCCACATAGCTAGACCAGTCGCCCGAACCACACGAGCGACGCGGCGGCACCGAGCAGCAGCAGGGCGAGACCGCCGCCGGCAAACGTGGAGGTGATCTCGTGCTTGACCTTCTTGTGCCCGAGCTCAGCGCCGAGGCGCTTGTAAATCGTGTCGAGGCCCTTCGCGTTGGTCGCGGTGAACGCCTGGCCGTGCGAGACGCGGGCGATCTCCGCGAGCTGTGCCGGGTCGGGCGGCACGGGCACGGTGATCGTCCTGTTGCCGCGCTTCTCTTTGACGGTTCCGTTTCGCGTCCCGAGCTCGACCGTATAGATCGGAACGTGTGCGGCAGCGGCCTGCTGTGCGGCCGTGATCGGGTCCGAGCCGACGTCCGAGGCGCCGTCGGAGATCAGCAAGATGGCGCCCGGCGGTTTCCTGCCGCCCTCGCGCGGCACGTTCTGGAGCGTGGTCAGCGCCTTACGAAGAGCATCGCCGATCGCGGTGCCGCCGGTCACGCGCAGCTGGGCGAGCGCGGATGAGACGAGCGCGTGATCGGTGGTGGGGGACTGCAGCAGCGCCACCGTCGTGTTGAACTGCAGCAAGCCGACACGTACCGAGCCCGGGACCTTCGCCAGGAAATCGTTGGCGGCCCTCTCGGCAGCGGCCAGGCGTGATGGCTTTACGTCGGTGGCCGACATCGAGCCGCTGGTGTCGTTGGCGAGCATGATCGACGCGGTGTCGACAGGCTCCGCGACGGTGCGTTGGGGGCGGGCGGCGGCGACGATCAGCACAGCGAGGGCCAGCGCGAACGCGAGCATCGGAACGTGCCGGCGCCATCGCGGGCGGCGCGGCGTCACGGAGGCGCTGAGCACCGGAGCGGAGAACGCGGACGCGGCCTTGGCGCGCTGGCGCTGCTGGCTCACATACCAGACGATGAGGAGGGGGATCGCGAGGAGCGCGACGAGTACCGCCGGGTGGAGAAAGCTCATGGGTAACCGGCGGGTGGGGACGCGAGCGGGACGCGCGCCGAGTATCTCGTCCCGCTTCCTTCAAACTGGAGCTGCACGTGGTCGCCTGGGTGCATGCGCGCGAGCGCCGAGTTCACGTCGGAGGGGTTGACGATCAAGTGGCCGTTGATCTGCGTGATCACGTCACCCGGCTCCATCCCCGCCACCTGAGCGGGGCTCCCGGGAAACACGTCGACGACCATCACGCCGCCGAGCGAGGAGCGCGTCACGTCGATGCCGAGCCAAGCGCGCGACCCACTCGCGACGGTCGACGCGTGGCCGTCGGACCCACCGACCGCGGATGTCACCGCGTACGCGGCCCCCGCGAGCAGCAGAGTCGCGGTCACGGCCAGCATCGCGATGCGGCGCTGGCGCCGCGTCCCGCGGGGTAGGGTCCGTATGCGCGCGAGCGCGGTCCGTATGCGCGCGAGGAACGCCCGCATGCGATCGCGAAGTGTCGGGCGTGGTCGGGCCACCGGCGGCTCGGGCTCCGTGGGCACGGTTCCGCGCGCACGGCCAGCCGCGAGCTCGTCCCCGTGAGCCGAGGATTCATGCTGCCAATCGCCAGACCACAAATGCCGGGGAGCGCTCATTCCCTTCAGGCAAGCTAGGCCGTCTTGGTGAGATCTTCTTAAGAACATAGGGGACCGGGGCGGACTCTGGCGCGTAGGGGGGCGGGACGACCGCGGCGAGTAGGGGGACCGGGGCGGACTGTGGCGCCGGATACGGGACTCGACGCCACGTGCCCTGGGCCGTTAGCCTCTGGGCCGTGACTGCCGTTCCGGGAGAGCTGCAGTACCTCGCTCCAGGATCGACCGTGCTTCGCCGGTTCACGGCGCCCGGCGTGAGCATCAACACCGGCAGCTACGAGTCGCACACCGTTCATGTCCGGAACGGGCGGCCGGTTCAGAACACGTTTCGGACCGATATCCAGGGTTTCGAGATCCTCCGCCAGCGCAGCGCGATCGCGGATTTCACCGACAAGGCCGAGGTGGACGCGGTCTACCTCCCCGAGGTGATCGAGTTCATCAAGCAGCGGACCGGTGCCGACGAGGTGGTCACGCGCGGGGCGGTGCTGCGCCGGTCGGCGGCGCCCGCCGAGCATTCCTCCCAACCACAGGCGGCGCTCGTTCACATCGACTACGGCCCCGAGGGCGCCGAGATGACGGCAGGTCGGGTCTACGCCGAGGAGTTCCCCGATGGCCCCGGATACCGGCGGGCACTCGCGACCAGCTTCTGGCGGGTGTTCAGTCCGCCACCGCAGGACTGGCCCCTGGCGTTGTGCGACTTTCGCAGCCTCCGCGACGACGAGGGGCTGCCGAACCAGCTGTACGTCGTCGACCGGATCCCCGACGACCCGTTTGCCGAGGTCGACGAATCGAAGATGATCACCAGCGGGTCGGAGTTCGTCTTCAACCCCGACCACGAGTCGTCGTACTTCCCGGACATGACCCGTGACGAGATCCTGTTCTTCGTCTTCCACGACTCCGATCACAGCCGGGCCTGGCGGGTGCTGCACTCGGCCTTCCGGGACCCGACCGTCGAGCGGGCCGTGCCGCGGCACAGCATCGAAGTGCGCAGCTTCGCGTTCTTCAGCTGATCCGTTCACGAGGGCGACGCCGACGCGCCTGTACTTCGGCCAGGGAGGGACGCTCACCGGCTCGGCGCCCGCCGCCGCCAATGCTCGGGGAATCGGCGGTATCGGCGGGATCCTCACTGGCTCCGGATCGCCAGTGAGTCGCGTGCCCGGGACGATCACCGGCTCCGTGCCTACCCCGGGGCGACCAGCTACACCCCCGCGCCGCTCGCTCCGCGCCGTCGACAACAAACGGTCGTGGACTGCCGGCGGTGTAACCGTCCTGGCCTATCACCCGTATACGCACGTTTCGGCCGAGCCGGTGACGCCGGGCGCGGTGACCGAGTACCAGATCGAGATCTTCCCGACCCTAGCCACGATCGCGGCAGGAAACCAGCTGCGGCTGACCCTCGCCACCGCCGACACTCCGCACCTCACGCCACTCCCGGGCCAGCTTCCCCAGCTCGCCGGAGGGGTCTACACGATCGCCCGCTCCGCGAGCGCGCCATCGTCGCTCACCGTCGAGACGCTCAAGTAGCGTCTTCGAGGGAGCCGGGGTCGGCTGGCACGTCGACCGCGTATCGCTCGAGCAGCTCGAGCGGCACGACGTCGAGGGCGCGCTCGTGGGTCGCGGCAAGTACGACGAAGGCGCCGACGCCCTGCTCGTGCGCCCGCAGCCATGCTCGCGTCGTGACGCACCAGCGGTCTCCGGGCTCGAGGCCGGGGAAGTCGTGCTCGGGAGCGGGCGAGCTCAGGTCATTGCCGGTGCTCCGCTGGTACTCGAGGAACTCGGCGCTCACCACGGCGCAGATCGTGTGACTCCCGAAATCACCCGGACCGGTTCGGCAGCATCCGTCGCGGTAAAAGCCGGTGATCGGCTCCGTGCCGCAGGTCTCGAGAGGTCCGCCGAGCACGTTGCGCTCCATGCCGAAAGTATCGTCGTTCTAACGGCGGCCGCCGTCGATCGCGGCAAGTGGCGCCCGGTGAGGAACGAGGGGCGCGGCGCTGTGGAATGTGCCCGCGAAGAAGATCAGCGGGTCTTCGCGTGCCAGCACGCGGAGGCTCTCGACCCGCGCAACCACGATCCAATGATCGCCGGCCGGGTGTTCGTCGACGATCTCGCACTCGAGGTAGGCGAGGGCTCCTGTCAAGACTGGCGCTCCGGCGCGTCCGGGCTTCCATTCGAGACCGGCGAATCGGTCTGCTCCGGGCTCAGCGGCGCGCGCGACGAAGCCCTCGTGGCCCGCGCCGAGCACGTTGACCGCGAACCGGCCCGTCCGCCGCATGCGCGCCCACGTGTATGAGTCGCGCGACGGGCAGATCGAGATCAGCGGCGGCTTGAGCGAGACGGAGCTGAACGAGTTGACGATCAGACCGAGAGGCTCGCCATCCGGTGCCCCCGTGACGAACGTGACGCCGGTCGCGAACCGGGACAGCGCCTCGCGGAAGGAGTGACCGAGGTGAGAGGTAGCGCGTGAGGCTGCGGCTGTCATCGGCGGTCAGTGGAGGTCGGGTTCCTCGCCGAGAGCGACGGCGGCGAGGTAGTCGTAGGCGCGGTTGGCGCCCAGCGGGTGCATGAACGAGCCGGCTTTGACGTCGCGGTACGCGCGAGCTAGGGGGTTGCCGTTGCGGTAGCCGGCACCGCCCGACAGCGCGAGGGCCCGGTCGACGATCCCCGCCGCCGCGGCGTTGACGAACGCCTTGGCGGCCTGCGACTCGGCGAACAGCGCACTGAGCTCCTGCGCGCTGCCGTCGGACGCCGGATTCGCCGCGCGGTGCTCGTCGATGAGCTCGGCGGCGCGAGCAAGGACGGACCGGGCGGCGGCGAGCTCGACGGCGTTGTCGGCCACCTGCATGCGAGGTCGCGCGTCGCCGTTGATCCGTTCGCGAAGGCCGTTGAGGGCGATCGCGTCGGCCGACTCGGCGATGCCGAGCGAAGCCGACGCGTGAAACAAGCCGGAGTGGAGGTTGCGCTCCATGTACGGGAGGGGGTCGCCGGCGCGGAAGCCGCCGCGAACGGCGGACTCCGGCAGCTCGACGCCGTCGAACGAGACCGAGTTGCTCCCGGAAGCGCGCATCCCGAGCGAGTCCCAATCGTCGTGGACGACGACCCCGGCGGAGCCCGTGGGCACCATTGCATACGCGTAGCGCTCGGTGCCGTCGCCGTCGGAATACCGGACGGTGGCGTACAGATCGGTGGCGGCGGGGGACATCGTGCAGAACATCTTCTGGCCGTCAATCCGCCAGCCCGACTCGGTCCGGGTGGCGACGGTGCCGGGCCGCGTCAAGTCCTGTCCGCGTTCGCTGATCGCGGCCGCCAGCACGATGCGGTCCCGGACGATCTGCTCGAGCGAGGCGCCGAACGCGCGGGCCCGCCGCTCCGCCCCGGACGCGACCGCGACCTCGCGGCGGCGCACCATGTTGAGCACCGCGACCAGGTGCATGTTCACCCCGATCGCCACCGAAGCGTCGCCGCGGGCGAGGCGGCTCGAGGCAACGACCAGATCGTGCGCAGACGAGACGCCGAGCCCACCGAGCTCGATCGGTATCGGTGCGACGAAGTAACCAGCGGCCTTGAGCGCCTCGATCGCTTCGAACGGATAGCTGCCGTCGCGGTCGTGCTCGGCCGCGCGGGCGGCGAGTTGGCCCGAGAGCTCCTCGGCGATCGCCACAAGACGGGCGCCGGCATCGGTGTGGGCCTTCAGTTCAATCGGCATCGGGATCTCCAATCCGCTCACGCCGCCGGTGGCCGTCGCCGGAGCGCCGGCCACCAGGCGGCAGAACGAGCCTTAGTCGGTAGCGACCTGGACCGCGACCGGGACTCCATTCGTGACCATGTCGTAGACGGCCGAACGCTGCTGCGCGCGCTCCACGACCTCGCGGAGCTTTTCCTCCGACGCGTTGCCGGTCACCCGGAACGACACGCCGATGCGCTCGAACCCGTTGCGGGGCTCGTCGTCGACGCCGAGCGCGCCGCGCACGTCCATGTCGCCGGTGATGGTCGACTCGACCGAGGTGAGCTCCACCTTGCGCGCCGCCGCGACGTACACGATCGACGTGGTCAGGCAGGCGGCGAGCGCGTGCAGGAGGTATTCGGCCGGGTTGGCACCCGTGTCGCTCCCGAGCAGGATCGCGGGCTCGCCCGCGTCGAGCACGAACTCCTCGCCGCGGCTGGTGTCCTCCCCGCCGGCGGCGTAGAAGCTCTTGATCGTCGATCGGTTGTGGGCGCCGTCGATCCAGCGGTTGCTGGCGCGGAACTGGAATCGGGCGAGCTCGGGCTGCGCCTTGATGAGGTCAAGCGTGGCGAACATCTTCTCGGTGTCCACGCCGTTGCGGATGGTGCTGGTCACCAGGGTCACTGGGATACCTCCTGGGTGGTGTTGGTGGTGGTGGTGAAAGTTGGCTTGAGCGCGAGCAGCGAGATGCTGCGAGCGCCGTACTTGGCGCTCGTGCGCTGCGCTCGCTCGCTGGTGAAGCCGTACCCCGCGTTCTCGAGGAGCTCCTCCAGGTCGAGTCCCGCGGTCGTGATCTCGCGCATGTACACGTCGCGCTGGCCGGCGCCGGCGATGCATGCGGCCCACAGATCGGCCTGCGCCGCGGTGCGGGCCGCGATCGGCCGCTCGGTGACGATGTCCGACAGCGCGAGCCGTCCGCCGGGACGGAGCACCCGCGCCGCCTCGGCGAACGCCGTGCGCTTGTCGGGCGAGAGGTTGATCACGCCGTTCGAGATCACGGCATCGAACGAGCGATCGTCGAACGGCAGCGACTCGATCCGGCCGTGCACGAAGGTCACGCCGGGGTCGCGACTGAGTAGCTCTGCCTTGGCGAGTTGCTCGGGCGTGACGTCGATGCCCGTGACCGAGCCCAGCGGACCAACCTGGATCGCGGCCGCGAACGCGTCCATCCCGGAGCCGCTACCGAGATCGAGCACCCGCTCGCCGGGAACTATCCGAGCGAGTCCTAGGTGGTAGCCGACGCCGGCGAACGAAGCCACGGCTCCGTCCGGCAACCGGTCGAGCAGGTCGGTGGGATAGCCGAGGGCCTCCGCCAGCCGGCGGCCGGTGGGGAAATGCAGATCGCGGGCGGTCTCGTTCGCGACATCGCGGTACATGGCCGCGATCTCGCGGTAGACCTCCTCGAGATCCGCGCCCGCAGGAGCGAGATATGTGGTGTTTGTAGTCATGCCGCCAGCGTCACCGACGCGCCTTCCTCAAACCTTCCCCGGCGCTCTCAGTCGGCGTACGTGGCCGCTGCCGGCGTGGACCGGAGCGGCTCGCCCGCGCCTGCCGGACGGGTTTGCCGGAGCAAGAACAACGAGACGATCAGACCAAGTACGGGAAGCGCGACCGCGGTCGCAAAGGCGAGCTGGATGCCGCGGTCGAGCGCGATCAGGTGGCTGGCGCCCGCATGGAGAAGATCTCCGGTGCGTGAGGTGGCAACGGTCGCCATGATCGCGGTGCCGATCGCTCCGCCGACCTGCTCGAACGTGTTGTTGAGCCCTGACGCCAATCCTGCGTCGCGGCTGGCGACCCCGGCCAGGGTCGCCACCGAGTACGCCGTGAACGCGAGACCGAGTGGGACGCCGAACAGCACGAAGCCGGGTAGTAGGTCGGTAACGTAGGCGCCGTGGACGGGGAGCCGGGCGAGTAGTACGAAGCCGACCGCCAGACCGGCGATGCCGGCGGCTGAGACCGCGCGCGGACCGCGCCGGGTCACGAGCGCTTGGCCGAGCCCTGCGCCGATCGCGACGCCGATGGGCAGCACGACCGCGGCGACGCCGAACTTCAGCGCTGAGTAGCCCAGCACCTCCTGACCGTAGATCGAGATGATGAACGCCATCCCGTAGATCGAGGCGGCGGTCAGACCCAGTCCTAGGTTCGCCGCGAGCAGTGTCCGAGAACGGGCGATCCGGCGTGGTACGAGTGGCGCCGTGGCGTGCCGCTCGATCAAGGCGAACGTGCCCAACAGTGCCAGCGACAGCACGAACAGAAGCACGGTCTGAGTGGAGGTCCAACCGGCGGTGGGAGCTTCAACAAGCGCGTACACAAGCGCGACCAGAGCGGCGGTCACACACGCCACTCCGGCGACGTCGAAGGTGCGCGTCGCGGCGTCGTCGCGACTTTCGCCGAGCAGCGCGATCGCCAAGGCGGCGATCGCGAGACCGACGGGAATGTTGATCCAGAAGATCCACTGCCAGCCTGGGCCATCGATCAGCGGGCCGCCGATGATCCAGGCCGCAGTCGCGGCCATTCCGCCGGTCGCTCCCCATGCGCCGATGGCCCGGTTGCGCTCGGCGCCCTCCGGGAACGTGCGCATCAAGATCGACAACGCCGCCGGCGTCATCGCGGCGGCGCCGATTCCCTGGAACGCGCGAGCTGCGATCAGCATCGCGCCCGAGGACGCAAGCCCGCACGCGAACGACGCGAGCGTGAACACGCCGACGCCGCCAAGGAGGATCCGCTTGCGCCCAAACAGATCTGCCAACCGCCCGCCGAGCAGCAGCAGGGTGCCGAAGGACAGCATGTAAGCGTTCGCGACCCAGGTCTGCGACGCGGGCGACAGCCCCAACGCGAGGTCGATCGACGGAAGCGCAAGCCGCACGATCGCCGCGTCGAGTATCACGAGGAAATAGACCAGGCAGAGCAGCGCCAGAACGCGGCGACGGTGTGAGTGTGAGATGTTCGTTTGCATGCCGGCAAAGTCGCCGACACGCCTTCCCGGAACCTTCCCTGTCGCTCTAGCCGGGGGTCTCCACCCCGAGGAGTCGCGCGAGCGCCGCGCGGGCCCGTTTCTCATTCAGCAGCTGGCCAGCTGCGTCATACCCCTCGGCGGCTCGGCGCAGACCGTCCGCGGCGCCGCGCTGGTCGCCGCCCGCCAGCAGCAGCGCCGCTCTGGCCTCGGCCAACGCCGCGGCCCACGGGCCCGCCGGCCAGCGCGCCGCCCCGAATTCGGCGCGCTCGAGGAATTCGCGGGCGCGCGCGAGCTGCCCCGCGCCGGCGCACACGATCGTCGCGGCGACGTAGTAGCCGGTCGGACAGAACGGGCAAACCCAGCGCGGGTCGAACAGCGTCTCGACGCGTTCGAGCAAGGCGAGCGCATCGGCGCCGTCGTTGGGCACGCGTACCAGCACAGCGCAGACGAGAAACACGAGATGCTCGGCGATCGGTGAGATGTGCGCGAGCTCGAGTGCCTCCTCGAGCTGGGCCTGCGCCCCGGCGCGATCTCCGAGATGAATGAGCGCCTCGCCCAACCGCGTGCGTGCAAGTGACTCGCCCGCGACCGCGCCCACCTCGCGGCTGATTCGCGCCGCGTCGAGCAGGTGTGCGCGCGCGGCCTCGAGGTTGCCCGTGAACAGCTCCGTCTCGCCGAGCACGGTGGCCGCGAACGCCTCGCCGCGACGGGCCCCCGCCTGATGCGCCTGCGCGCGCAACCGCTTGGCAAAGCCCGCCAGACGCTCGTACGGGTCGCCCGCGGTGAGCACGTACTCGGTCACGCAAAGATAAGCGTCGAAGACCTTGCCCGCGACCTCCGGCGAATCCCAGATATGCGTGAGCTGGCGCCGGGCGTGCTGCTCCCAGCCTCCGGACACATGGGCGAGCATTCCGTTGAGGAGGGCCAGGTCGCCGGGATCGGCGGCGAGGCCGACAGCCTCCGAGGCCACCCGGCGCGCTCGCTCCCAGTCGCCGGTGTGCCACGCCACCATCCCGCGCACCAGCGTCGACTCGCCGAGGTCTTCGAGCCGCTCGGCCTCGAACCGCTCGAGCGCATTGCTTGCCCCCGCGATGTCACCCGCGGCCATTGAGGCGCGGGCCTGCTGGACGAGCAGTGCGGGCACGTGCTCGGCGGGCGCGACCTCGATCGCTTTGGCGAACGCGACGCCGGCCCCGCCGTCGCCCGCGCCGTACAGCAGCTGCGCGTGCAGCGCGAGCAGAGTGGGCCGTTCCTCGACGTCGGCGTGCTCGAGCGCAAGCTCCGCCCACCCAGCACCGTCGCGATAAGCGCCAACCTCCACGGCCCACTGTGCCGCCTCGATCAGGAGCGGAACCGCCTCCGTCGCGCGGCCCGCGCCCAGCAGGTGATGCGCGATGCGCTCGGGGGCGGCGCCGTCGGCCGCGAGCAGCTCGGCGGCACGGTCGTGGGTGGCGCGCAGGCTCTCCTCGGGCAGCCGAGCGGCCAGCTGCTCGCGCACGAGCGAATGCCGGAATCGATAGCGACCCCGCGCGCGCTCGAGCACGCCGGCGGCCTCGGCCTCGCTCAGCGCCTCGTCCACTTGATCAGCGCCCGCAAGTCCGATCAGCGCTTCTGGTGTGAAGCCGTCCTCGATCACTGCGAGCGCAGCGAGCAGCGGCTCACCGAACCGATCGAGCAGCTCGAGCCGCTGCCCGACGACCTCGCGCAGCCGCGCGGACACCGTGACTTCGCCGGAGGCGTCCACCGACGCCGCCAGCTGCTCCGCGAAGAACGGGTTACCGGCCGCCGAGCGTCCGATGGCGTCGAGCGCTCGGACCGGCAGCGGCCTGCCGGCCGCGCGCTGCGCGACCGCGGCGATCGTGCCGGCATCGAGCGGACCTAGCGCCAGTTCTACGGTGCCGCCGCGCCCGATCAGCCGCGATCGGAGAAGCGCCGCGCCCTCGGTGAGTGGCTCGTCGCAGATTCCCGCGACGACGAGCAGACGCTCGCCGCCCGCACTGCGCGCGAGGTGGTGCGCAACCGCCAGCGTTGCCTCGTCGGCGCCGCCCAACTCGTCGATCGCGAGCACCACTCCGGATTCTGCGGCGGCGTGTGCAACGAGCCCGGTGATCGCACGAAAGACCAGTCGGCGGTCGACGGGCTCCTCGGCGAGCCCCTTCGGGGGCCGCACCGAGGGCAACAACCGCGACAGCGCGACCTGCGCGCCATCCGTGAGCGCGCCGATCAGCTCGGGACGCCGTCCGGCGAGCGGGTCGAGCGCCTCGACGAGCGGCGCGTACGGCAAGCGGCCCTCGGCTTCGTGGCCCGCGCCGTACAGCGTGTGGAACCCGAGCTGTTCGGCCTCGGCGAGCACCTCTTCGATCATCCGCGTCTTCCCGATCCCGATCGGTCCGGTGACGAGCAGCGCGCCGCCGTTCCCTGCGGCGGCCCGGCGCAGGGCGGCGAGACCGGCCGCCAGTTCTCGCTCGCGTCCCTCGAGCGGCCGTGTCAGGAGCCGTGGCGCGTGGATCGCCGGACCGCGCATGAGCTCGCGCTCGAGCGCCAGCGTCTCCTCCGACGGATCCGCGCCGACCCGCGCCAGCTCCTCGCTCAGGCGCCGGAACTGGCGCGCGGCACCTGGCCGATCGCCGCGCTCCATCGAGCGTCGCATCAGCGCGCGATGGGCCTCCTCGTCGGCGGGGTCCTCGTGTAACACCTCCTCCCAGCGGCCTTGTGAGCGCAGCAGCGCGAGGCGCCGATCGCGCAGCCGCGCTCGCGGGCCGAGAGTCCATTCCTCATACGGGTCGTCGGCGAGAAGATCGCCGCCGTAGGCAGTGTCGTCGCCGCTCTCAAACCGCTCGACATCGGTGATCACGTCGGCATCGGGAGCGAGCGCGACCACGCCGCCGCGCACTATCACCGCATCGCGCTCGCCCAGCGCCCGGCGCGCGTTGCTCGCTGCCTTGTGCAGGTTCGCGGCGCCGGCCTCGGGGGCGAGCCTTGGCCATAGCATCTCGAGCACCTGGTCTCGTGGCATGCGATGCCCGCGCGAGAGTGCCAGCAGCTTGACGAGGTCAGCCGCTCGCTTTTGCGGCCACGCGTCTTCTGGCACCGGTCGCGAATCGACCCGCACCTCGAAGCGGCCAAGCAGCTGTATGTCAAGCCGCCGCATACGAACCGAGACGAACCGTATGGGGTGGCGCTCGAGAACGCCAATGGGGGCCAGGCCCCATCGCCGGGCTCGAGCCCTTGCCGTTGAAGAGGAAGGCGGGCTAGATGGGGATGCCGACGAGCTGCCGGCACGCGCGGGTCTCGGCGAGCGACAGCCCGAGATCGACCGACACGACATGGCGCAGCTCGCTCGTGATCTGCGTGCCGAGCACCTTTGCGTTCTCGAGGTCCGCGAGGAGCGAGCCAATCGCCGCGATGTTGCCGCCCGCGACGCTGCTCGCAGTGCCTTCGAGGGCCTTCAGCCGTGACGCGACGTCCGAGCGGAGCTGGTTCAGCTCGGCGCGGGCCTGCGAAGTCTGTGCGCCCGGCGGCAGCCCGAGCTTGTCGAGTTGGTTGACCAGGCGGGTCGTAGCGGTGACCGCGTCGTGGATCCGGGTGCCCAGGCCGAGGCCGAGGTTGAGGCTCGTCCCGTCGCGCCGGATCTCGTTCTTCCAGTCGAGGATGCTCGTACAGGTGGCCGAGGCCCACTGCTCGTCGGCCAGAGTCCGCTGAGCCGCGAGTGCCGGCTCCTCGCTCGCCTGCGTCTTCCGGGAGCCGCCCGAAAGGCCGGGTATCGGGACGGCTCCCGTGCTGACGGCCACCGTCACCGCAGCAGCGATGGCGCCCACGGTCAGACCCACTCGGGCCAGCCGCAGGCCGACCGAGGGATCACCGTTCTGGCCATGCAGACGCATTGGGGTCAGGCTGTCCGGCGTAACGAAGAGCAGCCCTAGAAAATCTATAGCGGACGATAAGAGCGGGGGGGCCGAGTGCCCACCCGCGCCTGCGCCTTAGGCTGGAACGGGGACCGCGCCGACCTGTTGCAACAGCCCCAGCGCGTCCCAGACGGTCCATTCCTCCACGATCTTGCCGCCGGAGAAGCGAAGGATCGTGATCGCGTCTACCGCGATCGCCGCTCCAGTGGCGGATACCCCCATGAGCTCGGCGTTGTGGGTCCCGCGGCCGATCCAGCGGACCACGACCCGGTCGCCGGTGGAGTGGATCTCCTGGATGTCCCAATAGCCGTCAAGGGCGTCCTGGTAGACGGCGATCCGAGCGCGGACGCCGTCTGGGCCCTCGGCCGGGGGCGCCTGCGGCCCGTGTGACACATACTCCGGGGCGATGAGCTCGACGGCCAGTGCGCCCCGGCGGCCGTTGCAAAGCTCCTCGAAGAACCGACGCGCCAACGCCTCGTTCTCGGTTGACATCCAATCCCTCCTTTGTTGTGGCTGATGGACCGAATGATGCTTCGGCCGCTCGGTGGCGGCATCGGCCGTTTTGCCTATCTGTGCTCGCCGCCAACCGGCTCGAGCAGGCCGTGCTCCATCGCGAACAGCGCGGTGCCGGCCCGGCTGCGCCGGCCGGTCTTGTCGTAAATGTGGGCAAGATGGTGCCCGACCGTCCGGGGCGAGATCACGAGCGTCTCCGCGATCGCCTTGTTGGACAGGCCGCGAGCCGCCAGCCGGAGGACGTCGACCTCGCGATCGGTCAGGTCGGCGGGCCACTCGCGCCTCGTCCGCGGCCCGCCGGCCGCCTCAATCACCGCAGCCACGGCGTCTGGATCCAGGCGGCCTTCCTTCGCCTCGAGGCTCGCGATCCGCGCCGCGCTGTCGAGATCATGAGCGGGGCGGTGTGGGCGAGCCTCGCCCAACGCGTGCAGGACGTCCGCCGCCGCGAGCAGCCGCGCCTCGCGGGACAGGGCGGCGCCCGGCGTGCGCCGGTGATAGCCGGATGCGTCCAGGCGCTCGTGATGGCTGCCGGCGAGCGGCGCGCACTCAACCAGCGCTCCCGATCGCTCGAGCACGCGCTCGGACCAGTAGGGATGCAGCCGAACCAGATCAAGCTCCCCGGCGCTGAGCGGGCCTTGACGCTCCCACGTCCCCGTCGACACGCTCGTCCGTCCGACGTCGTGGACGAGCGCGGCACGCCGGACCCGGCCGCGAGCGTCGTCGCCGAGCCCGGACAGCGAAGCGGCGCCGTCCGCCAGCGACGCCACGCCCCTCGAGTGGCCCAACGTGAACCGGCACTTCAGATCGGCGAGATCCCCGAACGCCTCCGCGAGCCCATCGATCGCGTCGCGGCTCACCCGCGCCCTTGGCGCCGGTTCCGCCTCGATCACCGCGGCCGTCGGATCGGCGGCGGAGAGCGCGGCGAGGAGGGGCTCGGGATCTGACAGCACGAGATCGGCGAGCGCCGGATCGAGATGGCCGCCGGCGCGGTGGGCGATGGTCGCCACGGCGGCTCGCGGTCCGCCGGTCCCGTGCGCGATCGCGGCTTGCTCGGCCAGGTGCATCACGCGCGCAATCAGCGGCAGATCCTCGCCGCCGCAGAGGCCCGGGAGCCCGTGCCCGTCCCATCGTTCGTGCACGTGGTCGAGCGCCGCGATCGAGTTCGCCCGCAGCCCGAGCTTCGCTCCAAGCGACCGCGACGCCTCGCAAGCCGCGGCCGTCGCTTGTGGCCCCACGGTCGCGGCAAGCTCGATGAACCGTGCTCGCAGGGTCGCGGCCCGAGCCTCACCGGCCCACGACCCGAAGCTGTTCAGCGAGGCCGCGTCGGTGACGTCGAGGGCGTGCATCGCCCGCTGAAACGCCAGGTCGTCGTCGAAGTAGCCGGCGTTCTCCGAGGCGAACGCCGTGCACCCCAGGGCAAGCAGCAGCGTTGACTGGAACAGGTCGGACAGCTCCCCGTTCGCAATGTCCGCCTGGGCGCCCACCGCCATGCCGGCCAGGGACACCCGGAGCCCCTTCTCAGGCGGAAAGCCCGAGCCGAGGTCGGTCGCAAGCGACATCGCAGCAAGCACCTCGGTCAGGCCCATTTGTGGCATAACCCGGAACCTATAGAACGACGCTGCTCAGGTTGCGGCAATTCAAGGAAGGTGCTCGCCGTGCCGATGCAGAACGTGACGACCGGCTTAATCGCCGCTGCGAACCGCAGCTCGGCGCCCGGCGAAGCAGGACAAGCGTGGACGTAAGCAAGACTTCGACTCTCAGACGGCTCGTTGGCGTGGGCACATTCATCGCGACGGCGGCAACGCTCGCGATGATGCTCACGCCAACGATCGCCTCCGCACGCCGGCCTAGTTGGTTCGCGGTCAGTAGCGAGCGGGCGTGCCTGGCCAACCGGAACATCAATCCGTTCCTGCGCGCGAACCACGCGAATGTCCTGCGCCTGATCCTGGCGCCCCAGGACGGGCCGGTGAGCGCCGGCCTCGCCTGCGTCCAGGTGGCCCAGACGGCCGGCTTCCGCGTTTACATCTCGCTCCAGTTCAAGAACCGCTGGACCCCGGGCCAGGCCGCCGCTTACGTGGCGCAGGTGCTGCCGGCGTATGCACCGTTCGTGTGGGCCATCGGAGTCGGCAACGAGCAGGACCTGTCGACCACGAGCGGCTACGGGCAGGGGACGCTATCACTCACCCGGGAGGGGCGATCCCCCGGGCGGAATTACCGTGCCCTGTGGAACGCGGTCGAGCCGGTCCTGGTGCGGCTCGCCCCGCACGCGATCCGCGTTTACGGCGAGTTCAGCCCGTGGGGATTCAGCTCCACCGAGGAGGGCTTCGCGCACGGGCGCCCGCCCGGTGTGCAGGCGATCGCCGCCCACTGCTACCACACGAAGGTGGAAGGGCTGATGCAGGTTCCGCAGGATGCCGCTTGGGCCGCCTCCAAGGGCCTCCCGCTTTGGTGCTCTGAGATGGGCCCCGGTTTGCCCAGCCGCACGCGGCCCCAGTGGGTGGTGCCCGACTCGTGGGCGTCGTGGAACGGGGCGGTCCGCTCGGTCGTAGCCAAGAGCCCGGATCTCAAGATGTGGGGCTACTACTACGACCCCGCCATGTAGCCCGACGCTAGCTCGTCAGAATGTCGCGCATGACGACCTTCCCTAAATCTCACAGCGACCTGCTGGATGGCCAGGTCGCGTCGCTGGCAACGATCGGCGGGGATGGGTTCCCGCAGCTCACCGAGCTCTGGTTCCTCCACGACGAGGGCGAGCTGAAGCTCTCGCTCAACACCGCGCGGCTGAAGACGCGCAATCTGATGAAGCGTCCGCAATGCAGCCTGATGCTGCTCGATCTCGAGAACCCTTACCGGTATCTCGTGGTTCGGGGCAACGCCCTGGTCGAGCCCGACGACGACTACGCGTTCGCGAACAAGCTCGGGAAGAAGTACTCCGCCGACGTCTCGGCCCACGACCAGCCGGGGGACAAGCGCGTGGTCGTCACGATCGAGCCGACGAACGTGTACCCGGTGGACATGTCCGGCTGATCACGGCTAAGACGCGGACGCGGCGTGGTACTCCTTGTCGGTGACGTGCTCGCCCCAGTTCACCAGGTTGCCGTCCTCATCGGCCTCCTGCATCGCGATGTGGGTCATGAAGCGGCTCGGAGCGGCGCCGTGCCAATGGTGCTCGCCCGGCTCGAAGTACACGCGGTCGCCGGGCCGGATGACCTCGACCGGCCCACCGTGCCGCTGGCAGCGCCCGATGCCCTCGGTGACGTAGATCGTCTGACCGAACGGATGCGTGTGCCAGGCGGTGCGGGCGCCCGGAGTGAAGTGGACGCTGCTGGCCGCCACGCGAGATGGCCCCGAGGGGGTGGCGACGGTGTCGAGGTAGACGGTGCCGGTGAACCAGTCGCTCGGCCCGGCGTTGCTGTCGAGGGAGTTTCGCGTGATCTGCACAGTTCGCTCCTTGGTCGTGGCTTGCTCGGTATCGGTTGCGCCGCTCAGCGATGCTGACACGGAACGAGCCCGAGCGTGGTGGCCGGGCCGGCCGCCGCCGGCAGCGCTTGATATCGGCAGAACCCGCGGCGTAGGATCGCCGCTCCCCAGAGGCCACCATGAGGAGGGAGAGCCTTGCCACGTGTGGCTGCGGGCCGACGAGCGCAAGCTGTCGACCAACGCCGACAACCTGCTCGATCAAAAAAGCACCCTGCTCGACCCGATCCCGAGCATGCTGAGCCCCGACGCGCGGCCGATGCCGAGGGGCAAGTTCGTCGAGCTCGTGATCCCGCTCTATTACGAAGGGCACGTGTATCGCGCGGGCCCCCGGATCCGGGTGACGAAGCGCTCGATGAGCGCTAGTGACAGGACGCCGACGCCGGCGCGGTGCTGAACAGCTTGAACGAGTCGGTTGACGGCTTGGCGGCGTCGATTCTCCAGCTCAGGCGAAGGCCCTCGATCTCGTTCTGGAGCTGCGGGACGCAGGCGGCGTAGGAGGCGACCTCGCTGCGCAAGCCGGCCAGCTGAGCTTCGGTGGGGACGCTTTGGAGTTGCCACTTAACGCGCTGGACCAACCGCCGCACCGCGCTCGCCTGCACTACGACCGTGCGCGTGTGGTGCCGTTCGCCGGCGACGGCCTGCTCGTCGGCGCCGACCCGTTGCTGCAGGCTTGCCAGCTCCGCCTGGAGCGCGGCCACATGGTGCTGCGAACGGGAGGAGCGCATGTATCCCTCGACGCCGAACGCGGCCGTGGCGAGCGCGATCATCAGCACGATTCCGGTCGCGAACCGCAGCCTGCCCTGCGGGTGGACCGTGCGCCTGCGCCGAACGTGCGACGCGCGCCGCGCCACCGGGCGCGCGATTTTGGTCTCCATATCACTCACCATCTCTGCCGTCCCTGGTGATCATGCAACGCATGTCTGCGCCCCGATCTTGCGGAAGCGGCTACCGCTCGGACAGCTCGATCCGTCCGCGACCTGCCGCCTTGGCGCGATAGGTGGCCGCGTCCGCGTTCGCGAGCAGCGCGTCCGCGTCGGCGTGTCCGAGCGCGATCCCGATGCTCGCGGACAGCTCGTGCTGCACATCCCCGGCGGCGAACGGCCGCTGGATCGCCTCCAGCAGACGCCGGCTGACCGCGAAGGCGGAGTTCTCGTCCACGTGCTCGCACACGGCGACGAACTCATCGCCGCCGATCCGCGCGATCGTGTCGCCGGGGCGGATCGCCGTTTGCAGACGCTTGCCCAGCTCGACCAGTGCGGCGTCGCCCGCAGCGTGGCCATAGGCATCGTTCACGTGCTTGAAGTTGTCGAGGTCGACGAACAGCACCGCGGTGGCGCCGCGCTCGCGCTCGGAGCGGGCGAGTGCATGCTCGAGGCGATCGCGGAGCAAGGTCCGGTTCGCGAGCCCGGTGAGGGGATCGTGTACAGCCTCGTGGCGCATGCGCTCCTCGTCCCGCAGCCGCGCGAGCGCCGTCGCGAGCGTGTTTGCGAGCGCCCGCACGAAGCTCAACTCGTCTTCCACAAGAGGGCGCGTGGGCACGACGAGGAGCTCATCTCCGGTGCCGATGGCAAACCGCAGCCCCGTCTCAGGATCCGGCCCGCGTGACGCGAGCGCCGAGCCATCGGCGAGCCGCACCTCGGCGGCCGCAACCGGCAGCAGCCTTACCAGCCGCTCAATCGCCTCGCCCGCGAGGTCCGTGGGGTCGGCGCCGGCCAGCGCTCGCCCGCCCATCGCGGCGACGGCCCGCAGCCGCGCCTCGGCGGCGCGCTGCTCGGAGATGTCGCGTCCGACCGCGAGCAGCAGCGGGCCGGCGCTGGTCTCGATGATCCCCCAGCTCATCTCGCCGATGAACTCCGAGCCGTCCCGTCTGAGTCCCCACGCGGCCGTCGAGAACCGCATCGGATGCTCGGTGGCGAAATACAGTTCCATGTTGCGGCTGTAACGCTCGCGGACCCGTTCGGGCCACAACGCCGTGACGGGTTGTCCGATCAGCTCGCGCTTCGGATAACCGAACATTTCCTCGGCGAGCGCGTTGACGAACACGATCCGGCCGTCGCGCGCCGCCGCCACCACCGCGTCCGGGAGTCCCTCGAGGACGGCGGCGGGCGCGACCAGCAGAGGGTCGGGCGCCTCTTCCTCCCCGGCGCGCTCCGTCGCTCCTTCGTCAGCCTCTTCGTCCATGACCCCACGCCCAGCGTAACAACCCGTTCGGCCTGGTATGGAGGCCTATCGTCAAGCGTTCGAGACGTTACGGGGCGGCGGCGCGAACGGTCGCGCGCCCTCGTCGACGTTGCGCGGCCACTTCATCGTGTGATGAAATAACCGGGCATGCCACGAACGGGCGGGAAATCGTCCCAGCGTCCGCGGGGGCCGCGGGATGAGCCGGGGGTGATGGTCGAGCGGATCACCGCCGCGGCGCGAGCGTCGTTCGCGCACAACGGCTGGTCGGGCACGACGATCCGCGGAATCGCGCGCGACGTCGAGGTCGACCCAGCGCTCGTTCACTACTACTTCGCCTCCAAGGAGGACCTGCTCGACGCGAGCACGATGCCTCCTCAGGAGTGGCTCGACTCGATTGCGGCGGCCAACGCCGTGCCACTTCGCGAGCGCGGTGAGGCGGTCATGCGGAACGTGATCTGGAGCTGGTCACAACCGGCGATCCGAGAGACGCTTAGCTCGATTCTGATGACGGCCGCGCACGAGCCCCGCACTCGAGAGAAGCTGAAGGCGTTCCTGACGACCAGCCTGCTGCCGGCGATCGCGGACCGGATCGAGGGTGAGGAGCGGCTGCTGCGCGCGTCGTTGTCCGCGACGCAGGTGCTCGGCGTCGTGATGATGCGGTGGGTGTGGGAGATCGAGCCGCTGGCGTCATTGCCCGACGACGAGCTGGTGGCAACGGTTGGGCCGACGATCCAGCGTTACCTCACCGGTCGCCTGGGTTAGACGGCCCGTCCCTGAAGTCCTACGCAGACTGCCCAGCCGCGACCGAGATAGTCTTGCGCGGGCCTTGATTTCATCACGTGATGAATACAGTCTCACCACATGATGAAACTCAGAAACGGCTAGACGCTGACGGACCGGCGCCGGATGAGCCCTGCAAGCCGGATGCGGTCGGCGTCGGCGATGTCCCCGAACTTCAGCGCGACGTGGGTCAGCGTTTCGCGGACGATCATCGCCCTGCAGCGGATCGGCTGCGGGTCGTCCTCGAGGCGGAGCTCGAGCCGGAAGCTCGGGCCGTCCCCGAGTCCTGCGGGACGTTCGATCAGCACGCCGCCGGCGCTGACGTTCACGGCGGCGGTCTTGATGCCGTCGTCGCCGTCACCCGCGCCGACGGCCCACACGCGAGCCAACGCGCCGAGATCGACGCGCTCGGCGGCGCGCCGCTCGGGTAGCTGGACGCCGTCGATCACGACGAACGCGAGCTCGTCGTGCTCGGTTGGACTGGCGGTGGCGATGCCCTTCAGGGCGGTCATCGCGCCGTGATGCTCGAACAGGAGGTAGCCGAGCACTCCCGGCGTGAACCTCTCCGTTACCTCGACCGGAAGCTCGGTGACGCGTGTCAGGGTCGCGACGCTTCCCTGAACGGCGGCGACGCGGCACGCGACGACGGCCTGGTCGTCGCTGTCGATGTGGATTTCTACGCGTTGATGGGGCTTGAGTCGTCGCAAGGCGCTACAGCGGATTCGCGGAGGGGACGACCAATCCGTCTCCCCCGAATACCCCGATGATCGGCCGCCGCGGTCCCGTCCTTTAGTCCCGCCCGACCCGCCGGATCGGGCGGCCAGCATAGGATGCGGCCGATGCCAGATCAGGTGCGACCGATCGACGAGCTGTTCGACGTGTCGGGCAAGACCGCGCTCGTCACCGGCGGCGGCCGGGGCGTCGGGCTGATGATCGCCCAAGGCCTCGTGCGCGCGGGCGCGCGGGTGGTGATCGCGTCGCGCAAGGCCGACGACCTCGAGGCGGCAGCGGCCGGGTTGCGGGCATACGGAGACTGCGAGGCGATCCCGGGCGACCTGTCGACCCCCGAGGGCGCCCGGGCCCTGGCCGAGGCGGTCCAGGCGAAGTGGTCCGCGCTCAACGTCCTCGTGAACAACTCGGGCGCGACGTGGGGGGCGCCGCTGGAGGAGTTCCCCGCATCCGGTTGGGACCGCGTGATCCACACCAATCTCGAGGGCGTCTTTCACCTGACGACCGGGCTGCTCCCGGCGCTCAGGGCGGCCGCCAGCGCCGATGACCCGGCGAGGGTGATCAACATCGGCTCGATCGACGGTCTTCGCGTCCCCCACCTCGAGAACTACAGCTACAGCGCCAGCAAGGCGGCCGTGCACATGCTCACCCGGCACCTCGCCAAGCGGCTCGCCGGCGAGCACATCACGGTCAACGCGATCGCCCCAGGGCCGTTCGAGAGCAAGATGATGGCGTTCGCTCTCGACACACCCGAGAAGCGCGGGACGGTCGAGGGGATGGTCCCCCTCGGACGAATCGGCCGACCCGACGACGCCGCCGGCATCACCTTGTTCCTCGCGTCCCGGGCGGGGTCGTACCTGACCGGCACCGTGATTCCGCTCGACGGCGGCATCACGGGCTGCGATTAGCCGTGACATCCTGAAGCGGTATGAACCCGGAGGCGCCGAGTCTCAAGGCGATCATCCTTCGGCATAAGGCCGCCTCCGCCGCCGCGTTCACGATCGTGATCGTTCTGATCGGCGTGATGGCAGCGGCGGCGCTCCCGAACGCGAAAGGGGGAGCGCTCAGCGATTCATCCACCTGCTCGGCCTGGAGCTCGGCGACACGCGCCCAGCAGTCGGCGTACGCCCACCTCTACGTCACCGAGCACGGATCCCACGTGAGCGGCGCGCTGACCCCCGCGAGCGTCGAGTCGGCGACCGACAGCGCGTGCAGCCACGCCGCGTATCTCGGCGAGGCCGACGACGTCAGCATCGTGGCGGCGCTCAACCGCGCGTTCTGATCCGGTCACTCCGCGCCGGCGAGACGGCGAGCCGCGTCGACGAGCCGCGCGCACGCGTCGGTCACGCCGTACCGCTCGGCGAGCGAGCGCATCGCCGCTTCGTCCGCCGGGTAGGCGTCGCGCCGGCCTGGCGGAAGCTCGATCGGCAGGTCGTCGACCGGCGGCACCACCCGGATCGCGTTCTCGAGGTACTCGCGGTCGGCGTCGCGAAGCTCGCGTTCGCGCAACACGCCGGCGATGTCCCCGTGCCGGCGGATCATCCCGGCCGCGGTGACCGCGCCGACCCCCTTCAGCCCGGGAAGCCCATCCGAGGGATCGCCGCGGAGGATCGCGAAGTCCATGTAGCGGCGGCCGGGAATGTCGTAGCGGCGGGTCACCTCGTGCTCGTCGATCACCGCGAGGCCCGACTTCTCCGGATACAGGACCGAGACCCGCGACTGCTCCACGAGCGCGAACAGGTCCCGGTCGCCGCTGGCGATCTCGATCGTGCCCGGCGCGAGCCGGCACCAGGTGGCGATTACGTCCTCGGCCTCGTGCTCGTCCACCCCGATCATGTCGATGCCGATCGCACGCAGCAGTTCGCCAATCACGGGAAGCTGCGGCGCGAGCCCGTGCGGGACCGGCTCGGCCACCCGGTGGGACTTGTACGTCGGGATCAGGTCGACCCGCCAGTCCGGTCGCCACGCATCGTCGTCGGCGATGGCGAGATGGCGCGGCCGGCGCTGCGCCACAAGGCGAGCGAGTCGCTCGAGAAACCCGCGGATCGCGTTGACGTGAAAGCCGTCCGGCCCCGGGTCGCCGGCGGGGACGCCGTAGAAGGCGCGGAAGATCATGCTCGATCCGTCGACCAGCAACCAGTCGCAGCTCACGATGCGTCCATTGAAGCGGGCGGGGGCGTGTCATCATGTGCTCATGCCTGAAGATGAACCGGGCGGCGAGAGCTTCGAGGAGCAGCTTCGCGCGATCGCGCGCGAACTGGGCCGCTCCGTGGAGCGAGCCGTCGACAACATAGACGTAGACGATTTCGCGCGGATGTTCGGCCTCGACGCAGGCGCAGCGCGCGAGTGGATGGAGAGCGCGGGCACGTGGCTGCGCTCGAACGCGGAGCGATTCGACGAAGACTTCCCGGTGCGCATGCCCGATGCCTGGCGGCCGTCCGCCGGCGACAAGCCGGCGCGAGCGGACAGCCCGTTGCGGAGCGATGACCCGTTGCGGAGCGCCGCGCCGCACCCGCTCGACATGCCCACCGACGAGCAGGGCATCGCCCTAGCCGCGCTCGAGTCCGGGCGCTGGATGGTCGAGCCCGGCACCGACGCGCTGGCGGCGAGGGGCGAGGGCCCCGGACCGAGTGATGCGCTCGGGATCGTCCGTGAGCTGCGGGTGCGAGACTGGCTCGGAGCCGACGGCGAGATCACGCTTGTCGGCCGGCGCGCGCTGAGCCGTTGGCTCGGGGCGTCGATTCCCGGCAAGGGACCCAAGGGCGGCGGATCGACGTCATAGCCGGCGGCCGGGGCCGTAGGATGGCCACGTGCTCGACGAAGAGGTGGCGTTCGCCGGTGTTGCCGGGCAGGTCGAGCTGCTCCGGAGAGGCGACGTGTCCGCGCGGGAGCTCGTCGAGCTCGCGCTCGGGCGGATTGAGCGTCTCGATCCCGAGCTGAACGCGTTTGCCGCCGTCTACGCCGAGCGGGCGTTGCTCGAGGCGGCGCAGGCGGACGCCCGGGCACGTGCGGGGGAGAGCCGGCCGCTGCTGGGCGTCCCGATCGCGGTCAAGGACGAGATCGACATCGGAGGCGAGGTCACGAGCCGCGGGACCGGCGCCATCTCGACGCGTGCGGCGGCCGACGCCGAGGTCGTGCGCCGGGTCCGGGCCGCGGGCGGGATCGTCGTGGGCAAGACGACCATGCCCGAGCTCGGGCTGTGGCCGTTCACTGAGTCGATCACGTGGGGGGTGACACGCAACCCCTGGGATCCCGAGCGGACGCCCGGCGGCTCGAGCGGCGGGTCGGCGGCAGCCGTCGCGGCGGGGATGGTGCCCGCCGCGCTGAGCGCCGACGGAGCCGGCTCGATCCGCATTCCCGCCGCGTGCTGTGGGTTGTTCGGGCTCAAGCCGCAACGCGATCGGGTTCCTCTGGCTCCGCACTTTGACGGTTTTCACTGGGTGGTTTTCGGGTCGCTGACTCGCTCGGTGCTGGACACCGGCGTCATGCTCGACGTACTCGCCGGCTTGCAGGGTGGCTTCGAGGCAGCCGCGCGATCGCGCCCCGCGCGTCTCCGGGTCGCCGTTGTGAAGGACTTTCCAACCGGAACGCGTGGCCGGCTGTCTGGCGACGTGAACGGCGCGCTCGATTCGACCGCCGATCTCCTTCGCTCGCTCGGGCATACAGTCGCCGACGGGGAGATCGACATGCGCCCGCGCGACGTTCCCGTGATCCTGGGCCTCATGTTCCGGGCGATCCGCGACTTTGTCGGGGAGGTGGAACGGCCCCAGCGCCTGGAGCGACGCACGCGCGCGTTCGCCCGGCCCGGCGCGCTGGTGTCCGATCGCATGATCGAGCGGTTGCGCGTCGCCGAGACCGCGATGGCCGAGCGCCTCGCCTCGATCTTCGGCGATCACGACGTGCTTCTGACGCCGGTGATGTCGGCGCCGGCGGCGCGGGCCGGCGTTATGGAGGGGCGTGGCGCCGTCGCTACCTACTTCTGGGAAACCAGTTGGGTTCCGTTCACGATCCTGTGGAACATCACCGGCCAGCCCGCGGCTTCCGTCCCCGCCGGCCACACCGCCGACGGCCTCCCCGTCGCGGTGCAGTTGGTTGGCCGCCATGACGACGAGCGCACGCTGTTGTCGCTGGCCGCCGAGCTCGAGGCCGAGCGGCCGTGGACCGACCGGCGGCCCCGGACCGCCTAGCGATGCTCTCCGACCTCAGCGCGGCGATCTACGGCACGATGACCGTCGGGGCGCTGCTCGCCGCCGAGTCGGCTGAGAAGGAGACTTACCTGAAGACCGTGATCTCGGTGGTGATCACGCTCGTGATCTACTGGTTCGCCCACTCCTATGCCGAGTTCGCGTCCGAGCGGCTGAAGGACCGGGAACCGCTTCGGTTGGGACCGCTTGGCCGGATCATGGTCACCCAGGTTCCGATCCTGTTCGGCGCGGCGATCCCGCTCGTGGCAGTACTGGTCCTGTGGCTGGCGGACGCATCGCTGTCAACCGCGGTGGATGCCGCGGTATGGACGTCGGCGATCGTGGTCATGCTGATCGAGCTGCTGGCCGCCTTACGTGCCAAGCGAACCGGCCGTGAGTTGGTGTTCCAGACGCTGTTCGGCGCGCTGCTCGGCCTGCTAATCATCCTGCTCCGCCTCACACTGCACTAGGCTCCGCCCATCGAGGGGCTTCGTCGAACGGAGGGTTTCATGCGCACTGTCGTCTCCATACTTGCCGTCAGCGCCGTCGCGCTCGGCTCGATCACCGGAGGCGCGTCCGCGTCGCCGACGCTTTCCGCGTCCGCTGCCGCCGGACCGCAGCAGAAGGTGACCGCGTCGCTCATCAAGCGTCCTTCAGGCACGCTCGCCCCCGGCACCACCGTCCCCGCGTCGGAGGTCTACGGAAATCGGGTGTTCATCGGCGCGAACCGCGGCTACGCGCTCGTCCAGCATGGCCAGGCGCAATATCCGGCGGCGACGACCGACGGCGGCAAGACGTGGAAGACGAATGGGCCCGCGCTGCACGTGAATGCGGCTCAGGCCCCGCTCGCGGTCGCGTTCATCGGCGCCGGGGGTACGAAGAAGATCTTCGCCTGGGGCGGCGGGCAGGTCATTGATGCCACCCCGGACGGCGGCGCGCATTGGTATCGCGCGACGTTCACCGGGCTACCGGTCGCGGTACTCAAGAACCCGAAGGGTCACCTGGTGGCGTTCGTCGACGGTCAGACCGGCGCGAGCAGCGTCGCGACGCAGTACGTCTCGAAGGACGGCGGCAAGACCTGGCACCTCGACAACACGATCGGCGGGTCCTAGACCCGCCGCCGGCGGCGCACGGCTTCGGCGCCGGCAAAGGCGGCGAGTGTCAGCGCGCAGAGCGCGAACAGCTCCGGATAGCCGCGGTAGCCCCGGTACCGGAACGTGATCGCGTGCGTTCCCGCGGGAACCTCGGCCGCGACCAGCGCGGGAGCGACCATCGTCGTCGGCCACGGGCGGCCATCGACGGTGGCTGTCCAGCCGTCGTCGTATGACGCGCTCAGCACGACGACTCCCGCCCGCGGCATCGTGATGGTGGCGCTCACGAGCCCCTGATCGAGATCGTCGTTCTCGGAGGTGACGCTGCCGGTGCTTCGCCCGCGGGACGGTTGGGGCAATGGCGAGCGCGTCGCCCGCGTCCCCCTGAAATCAATCATCAAATAATTCCCGTGCTCAGGGAGCTCCGACCTCAGTAGCGGCACGCTCCGGGCGCCGAGGTCGGTCCGGTCCGCCGTGAGCGTGCCGGCGATCGTCCCCACGCGCACATAGCCGGCGTTCGGGGTGGTCCAGAGGGCATAGGGCCCGACGGCGGCCGCCTCGGTCGCGGGGACCGGCGGCGCCGACCCAGACGGGAGGAACAGGTAATGGACGCCGAACAGCTCGTAGTCGGCGGGGTTCGACTCGTCGAAGTGGTCCTCGGGGCCGGTCATCAGAGACGCCGTTCGAAGCGTGTAGCCGACTTCATCTACGTCCCGGCTCTCGAGGTACTTGAACACCGGGACGGCCCCCACGGTGAAGTCCATTCCCCAGTTCGACGGCATGCCGGCGTAAACACGGCCGCCGCCGGTCGCCTGAATCAGCGTGATCAGCTGGTCGACCTCGGCACCCTGGGTCGCATCCGCGCTCCGCTGTGCCGCGATGTGGTTGGCGTTGCGGTCGTCGAACGATCGCTGCTCGAGCCACGCCGGGGCGAGCACGAGGGCCATTGCGCCGACTGCAGCCGCGGCCCTGGCGCGCTCCATGCGGGGGTTCGCCCATCGCCAGGACAGGCGCCGGCGAAGCGCCTCGCGCGGCGGCAGGTGCCGATGGAGAGCCAACCGCTCGAGCTCGTGCCAGAGCCGGCCGCCGCTCCACGCGGCGCCGCTGCCGGCGAGCAGCAGTGCGGCGAGCTGGGTGCCCATCATGAACCGGCGAAAGAAGATGTCGCCGCTGCCGGGGATCACGTCGACCAGCGAACCGAACGTGGCGCGCCCGAACGACAGCAGCAGGCACACGGCAAGCGCGACTACAAGCGCGCGCGACCCTGGGCTCGACCGCCAGCGGGCGAGCGCGAGGCCGAGCCCGATGGCTGCGAACGCCGTCACCACCGGGATCCGCCCGTGATCGAGGAGCTGGCCCGACCCCAGCCAGCCGAGCACTCGCGCCGCGCCGTAGCCGTTGAGAAGAGCGGTGCCGCGGAGCGCCTCGTTGGTCGCGGCCCACGGCCGCTGATCGACGAGCGGCACGATCACCCACGCCGCCGCAAGCACGGCTCCGCCTCCGACGGTCAGCGCCCGGCGAGCGCTAGTGGCGATCGAACGTCCGGCAACGAACGGCCACGCGACCAGCGGGAGCAGCGCCAGGTAGCCGGTCTCGAAGTGCAGCGCGATCGTCAGCGACACGAGCGCGACGGCGGCGAATCGATGACGCCCGTCGCGGATCGCCCGCCAGCTGAGCCCCCACGCCAGCGGCAGCGTGAGCGACGCCCACAGCTGGGTCCAGACTCCGTACCCGATCCAGACGTACGCGTTCTGCTCGTAGCCGATCCCCGTCTTGCTGACCAGAAACGGGGAGATCGCGGCCGCCGCGCCGGCCGCCGCGCGGCCCCCACCGAACAGCCTCGCGGCAAGGTAGATGCTTATCGGCCAGAGCGACAGCAGCAGGTACAGCGACCACCGGAACGCCGCGTCGGGACCGAGGATCAGCCCCGCCAGTCCGGTCAGCGTCGCTGGGAGGCTCTGGTAGTGGAGAAACTGCGGCGAGCCCAGGCCCAGGAACGGGAACCAGCTGTCGAGCGGAACGTGGCCCGCGCGCAACTGCCCAGTCGCGAACCGCACCATCTGCTCGTGGACGGAGCCGTCGTCGAGGTAGGAGACCCCGAGCGTCTCCGGCCTCAGGCTGAGCAGAGTCCAGGCGACCGCCGCTCCGACGAGCAGCCACGGGCCGCGCGAGGCGGGCCCGTGGCCGCGGGGACGCCCGGGATCAGCTGTTGCCGCTGTTGCCCGACTTGCCGGAGTTGCCGCTGTTACCGGTGATAGGGGAGCCCGTGGGAGAGACACGCACGTAGCAGCCGACGACCCAGGCCGGGACCGGGACCTGCGTCGGCTTCGCGGTCGAGGTGGTGTTGCCGCTGTTGCCCGAGATGCCGGAGTCGCCCGAGATGCCGGAGTTGCCGGAGTTGCCGTTGTTGCCGGAGTCGGCGGACTTGCGGGCGATCGCGGCGTGATGCGCCAGGAACCGCTTGAGCGCCTCCTCAGCCGCCCGCCGATGGACGTCGGCCAATACGGCTGGCGCCAGGGGACCGTTGGACATCACGCGCTGGCCCTCGCATGGGGGCGCTACAACCGTGCTGATGCAGACGGGTGCCTTGCCCTGGATCAGGTGCCCTGTCGCGACATGGACCGTGTTGGCGATTCTGTAGGTCGGGATCACCTGTGTCTTACCCCGCGGGATCTCGCGCGGGTCGAACCGGGCGATCGCCGCCTGCGGAGCCGCGCGCCCCGCCATGCTCTGCGTCAGCTTCATCGCGGCCACGGCTGCGGGAGGTAGCGCCTTGACGGTGCAGCCGGTCGATACCACGACGAGCCTTGCCCTGATGCCGAGGGCCGCCAGCCTGGCGTTTGCGCCGTGGATCGCCGCGAGCTTCTGAAGGGTGACGGTGACCGTGCCGTCGGAGTTGCGGTTGACCGCGAACGCCGGCGGGCTGCTCGCGGCGCTGAGGACGAGCGCCACCGCCGTCCCGGCCACGGCGAGTGCGACCGAGGTGCCGGCCAGCAGGCGCGGCCGCGCCCGCGCGAGCCCTGATGTCTCGGCCGGCGGCCTGGTCATCTGCGCCAGATCAGCCCCGTGCTTGCGCACGAGGTCTCGCCACAGGCGGTCCTCGAACTTACTCATCGCCCTGATGCTCCTTTCTCAGCCGGGCCCGGGCCCGGGACAGCCGCTTGCGCAGCACAACCCGGGAGACGCCGAGCGCCATGGCGGCCTCCTTCGGCGTCAACCCGGCGAGGTCGACCAATTCGACAGCAGCGCGCTCTAGCTCGGGGAGTTGCGCGCATCGCCCGATCAGTTCCCGGCCGGCGCGCTCGGCGTCGACCTTGGCGGCCAGTTCCTCGGTCTCGTCGACGTCGAGGGGCCGGCGCTGGGCCAGCCGGGCGACGGCATCCCGTCCGTTCGCCGTCTGGGCGCAATGCCCGGCGAACACGTGGGCGGCGATCCCGAACAGCCATGCCCGGGCCGAGCCTCGGCCTGGATCAAAGCTGCCGAACGCGCCGGCGGCTCGCACGAACGTCTCCGAGGTGAGGTCGGCCACGATCTGGGGCTCGACGCAGCGCCGGGCGAAATACGACATCACCACGTCGACGTTGCCGCGATAGATCTGCTCGAACTCGGCGAGCGCAGAGTCAGACGGACGGCCGGCCGCCCCCGCGTTCTCCCGGGTGCGGTCCGCGAGCATCATGACCTTGGCGCCCGCTGCTGTGCTCATATGCCGCTAGTTGTCGGATTCGGCCCCGGTTGTGACATCGGCCTCGATTGTGATCCAGCGCGATAGCGGTTACGAATAGCCCCGACAGATGGGGCGCGACGAACCTCGAAAGGTGGCGACGACGGTGGCCGATTTGGAGATGAAGCAGCTGGGAATCTCGGTGACGTTCCTGCGCACGGGAGCGGACACCGGCGGTGAGGTGCTCGAGATGGAGGTGACCGGGGAGCCGCGCGGCTTCCTCGCGCAGCCTCACGTGCACAGCGCACAGGACGAGCGGCTCGAGGTGGTGTCGGGCACGATGAAGATCGAGATGTCGGGGCGCGAGCACGTGCTCACGGCGGGGCAGTCGATCGACGTGGCGGCCGGGACGCCGCATAAGCAGGTGCCGGTTGGCAAGGGTCCCGGAGTCGTCCGGATGGAGGTCCGCCCCGCAGGCCGCACGCAGGCGTTCCTGGAGCGGCTGGCTGAGTTGTGCCGCGAGGGCAGGATCACTCGCTTCGGCTTTCCCGGTCCGGTTGCCGGCGCCGAGCTCGTACTCGACTACAGCGACGCCGGCCACGGCGCGAAGCCGTCGCTGCGGACGCAGCGGGCGATCGCATCCCTGGTGATGGGTATCGCCCACCCGATGGCGCCGTACGTGTTCGTAGACGAATGGGACGTGGCCGCGCCGCCGGGGGCCGTGTTCGATGCGCTCGCCGACACGAGGACGTACCCGCAGTGGTGGCGCCCGGTGTACCTGGACGTCGAGTCCGGCGGATCGGCGGAGATCGGGACCGAGTCGCGCCAGCACTTCAAGGGGCGGCTGCCGTACCACCTGCACACGCGCTCGGTGATCGTGGAGCTCGAGGCACCGCACCGGGTGACGGCGGAGGTCGACGGCGATCTCCGCGGTCGCGGGACGTGGACGCTGACGCCGACCGCCGACGGCACGCACGTGCGCTTCGATTGGCAGGTGCACGCGGATCGCAAGCTGCTGCGGATGCTCACGCCGGTGCTGCGGCCGATCTTCCGCTGGAACCACAACTGGGCGATCGCTCGCGCGATCGAGGGACTCGAGCCGTACGCGCAGCGCACGGCCGCGGCGGCCCGGTCTCAGACCTTGACCGCGACCACGTAGCGGAAGACGTTTCGGATCGCGACCGCTCCGGAGCGGTCCTGGAACTGCTCGATCGCGGGGACAAGCGCTTCGCGGACGGCTTGTTCGCCGACCGCGCGTGCGGATCGGGCACCGCCGGCGGACGCGAGCAACGCCCGGATCGTAGTGTCGGTATCGGGGTAGGCCCAGGCGAGCGCGACTTCGCCGGCCCGCTCGACCCGCAGTCCCGCGGGGCCGAGCATGCGCTCGAGGCCGCCCGGAGCGGACAGCGAGTAGGGCGCGTAGCCGTCGTCCGCCGGCTCCTCGACCAGCGCCTTCATCGCCAGGTGGAGCGCGGTCCCCTCGTTGCGCTCGGGCTCGGCGAACGTGGCCGCGGCCACCCGGCCGCCGGGCACGAGCACGCGCGCGGCCTCGGCGAACGCGTTCTTGGGGTCGAGCGCGAACTGGAAGCCGTTCACGGCGGTGGCGACGTCGAAGCGCGCGTCGTCGAACGGCAGCGCGTCCATTTCGCCGGCTACGAAGGTGGCGTCCGGGGTCCGCTCGCGCGCGATCTCGAGCAGGGCGGGCGCGATGTCGACGCCGGTGACGTTTGCCCCGCGGGCCGCGGCCAGCGCCGCGGCGTAGCCCGACCCGCACGCGATGTCGAGGAACCGCGTGCCGGGCCCGACCCCGGTCAGGTCGAGCAGCTCCTCGAACAGCTTCCGGTTCTCGGGCTCGGCGATCTCGGCCCAGTCGCGAGGGTTGGAGCTCCACAGCTCGCGCTGCTCATCGATGATCGACTGGTTATTCATGGAGGGCGGGTTCGATGTTCTGGTTGAGGCGGAAAACGTTGTCGGGGTCGTATACCGCCTTGATCCGTTGCAGGCGGGTCAGGGTCGGTCCGTAGGCGACGGTGGCGGTGTTTTCCACCATGAAGTTCGAGTAGGCGCCGCCGCTGAGATGCGTCTCGAGCGCGGCGAACGTGCCGCGCACCCAGGCGATCTCGTCCTCGGTGGCCGCGGGGTCGTGCCACTGCCCGGCGATGTTGATCAGCCAGCTGGCGTCGCGGTGGGGGAAGGCGGTGGCGTCGCGCGGTACGTCGTCGATCGCGCCGCCGAGTGAGAGCACCTCGATCACGGACAGACGCGACTCGACTTCGGAGCCGCGATCGATCAGGGTGTCGATCATCTCGTCGGTCAACTCCGCGGCGAATCCGGCCTTCAGATAGGCGTGAAGCGTGCCGGGTGCGAGCAGCTCGTCGGTGATCGACTGGATCTCGAGGTAGGGGACGGTGGCGAGCGCGCCGGCGGGCGGGTCGAGCTCGTGCCGGATCTCGCGCAGCAACTCGTGGCCCTCCTTTTCGGAGCCCGACCACTCGATCAGGGACATGACGCCGGGCGTGCCTTCGAGCGCATCGGTCATCCACGGTGCCTCGGCCGGGCCGCGACGCATGAAGCTCGTCCACAGCAGCTCGTCGCGTGCGTCGGGAGCGCACATCAGCCGCTGGCCGGTTCCGAGGACGTGAGGGGCTTGGTCGAGCGGGTGGAACGTCGCGAGAATCGGCAGCTCGGTCAGCCGTTGGGCGCGGAACTCGAACTCGGTGACCACGCCGAAGTTGCCGCCGCCGCCGCGCAGTGCCCAGAACAGGTCGGGGTTCTCGTCTTGTGTCGCGCGGACGATCCGGCCGTCGGCGAGCACGACGATGGCCGAGATGAGCGAATCGATCGTCAGCCCAAAGCGGCGCATCAACCGCCCGACGCCTCCTCCGAGGGTGAGGCCTCCGACCCCGGTGTGCGAGACGACGCCGGCGGGGACGACGAGCCCGTGGGCCTGAGCGCCGCGGTCGACATCTCCGAGAAGCGCGCCGCCGCCGACGCGGACGCGCCGGGTGGCCGGGTCGACGATCACGTGGTTCAGCGGCCGGAGATCGATCACGATCCCGTCGTCGACGGTCGAGAACCCGGGCAGCGAGTGCCCGCCGCCGCGGACCGCGATGGCCAGCCGGTGCTCGCGGCCGTAGGCGATCGCCGCGGCGACGTCCTCGGGCGAATGACATTGTGCGATCAGCGCCGGCTTGCGGTCGTGCATGGCGTTCCACACCGCGCGCGCCTCATCGAAGTCGGGCGCGTCCGAGCCGACGACCCGGCCGTTGAAGCCTGGGATGATAGCTATAGACTTATAGATATTGATTTGCAGCCTACCATGCGGGGTGGCGCGATGGAAGGGCAGACGCCCATAGATCTCGCGGTCGTGCTGCACGACCTGGCCTGGCTGCTCCCGCGGACGATCGGCCGCGAGCGCGAGCCTGGGCACGTGCTGCCGGCGTCGGAGCTCGAGATCATGCGGCTGCTGGTTCGGCGGCCGGGCCTGAGCGTGAACGAGGCGGCGGCGGAGCTGCGGCTGGCGGCGGCGAACGTGTCGACGGCGCTACGGGCGCTCGCGGCCAGAGGACTACTCGAACGCCGTCGAGATCCGGCGGACGGCCGCGTGGTTCGGCTGTACCCGACTGCCGCCGCGCTCGCGCACCGGAGCGACCAGGAGCTCGCCTGGGGGAACGCGCTGGCGCAGGCGCTGGCGGCGCTTCCCAGGGCCGACGCCAAGCGGGCGCTCGCCGCGACCCCGTCACTGCGCTCGCTGGCGGCGGTCCTCGGCGGGTACTGACGATGTCGATCGCGCGCCTTCGCTACGGTCGGGCGCGATCGAGAGTGCGAGTCCGGATCGCTTTACTGACCGCCACGCTGTGCACCCTTTGGATGCCCGCAGAGGCGATGGCGGTCGGCTGGGGAATCAACCTGGACGGGAGCGCCGTGCCCGGCGCTGCGCCCGCGTTCACCTATCAGAGCAACCCGTATTTCACGGAGCTGCTCGGTGGAGCCTCGTGCGCGCAGCCGACCTCGACCGCCATCTGCTACGCGAAGATCTACGTTCCGTGGGACGCGGTGAACGATGGCAAGGGGAGCTTCTCGGCCGGGACGTGCCAGCAGTCGCCGGCCGGTCCCGGGACGCTGGCCGCCACGTTCGTCGACGATGTCGCGGCGGCCGCTCGCGCCGTCGGCGCCGGTCACGTAATGGTGGGGCTGACGGTCGCGCTGAACAACTCCGCGGACGATATCTGGCCGACTGACAGCGAGTACGAATGTGGCCTGAGCGGGTTGGAGCACGCCGCGCCCGGGGTCACCCAGTGGGAGATATTCAACGAGCCCGACTCCCCCGACGTCTGGGATTCATTCCCGGGCGCGGGTCCGAATTGCACGGCTCGAAACGGCGCCTGGGTGGCCGCGCGGGATCACTGCGAGTTCGGCAGTCCGGCGCCGGGCACGGCGGGCCCGAACGGCCATGGTGGCAGTGCCCAGGCGGCCGCGTACTGGTACCTCGACGCGATGAAAGTGAACCCGAGTTACACACTTGTCGCGGGCGGGTTCAACTTCAACAGCTCGAGCTGTCTCCCGGCATCGTGTTACTTCCTTAACGGTTACTTCCGGACGCTGTCGGCGATCGACCCCACCCCGCCGGACGCGATCGCGTTGCATCCGTACCTGGACGTCGACTACGCGGCGCTCAACGGCGGCGATCCGCTCCCTCCCGCGACCTCCGGGCTGCCGAGCGCGCAGGGGGCGATCGCCGCCATCGACGTGTTCTATCCGACCGATCCGCAGATCTGGCTGAGCGAGGTGGGGGTGTGGCTGACCCACTCCAGCGAGAACGAGGTGACGAGCGTGTGCGGTGACGGCAATCCGCAGGACGACGGCACCTGGATGGCCTGCCTGAACGGCAACCCGACCGCGCAGGCGCTGGCCGCGGAAGGGTACCTCCGACTGCCGAGCGAGTCACCCCAGATCGCTCGTGTCTACTACTACGACTTCGACCTTCAGAACAGCGGATGGGACTCCGGGCTGGTGAACCTCAACGGTCCGCTGCTCGGGCCAAACGGCTACGGCGCCCCCCGCACGAGCTGGTGCGTACTGCGCAACTTTGCCAAGGGTCAGTCGCCGGCGACTGCCGAGATGAACGCGGTGCGGCCGGGATCGCCATGCAACGACCCGAATCCGGCCGACGTGGCCTACGCGCCCGTGGTGGCGCAGCATTTCGCGCCCGCCCCGCCGCCGCCCGCGGACGCCACCGAGCCGCCGGCGCAGGTGGGACACGAGTTCGTGCTGGCGGTGGCGGAGGGGGTCGAGACGCTGCTCGGGACGCTGGTTCCGGGCACGACGGGTTAGGGCTTGGCCCCGTGAGCGAACTCTGGCGATGCAGTCACGTATATGTCATGTGCATCGCCAAAGTTCGAGCGCCGCGCTCCAGATGGTCGTTGGCCTCCAACAAATGGCGCTTGTTTAGGCGACACCGTCTCCTACGTGGGAAAGCCAGCACGCCCACGACCTACGCGAGCGGGACCGCCGCCTCGGGCGTCGCCACGTGGAAGCTGAAGCTCTCCTCCAGATACAGGCTCACGGTCTCGGCGTCATGCGTCTCGTATCCGATCGACAGGTCCTGGCCGGACTCGAACGCGAAGTCGCCGCCGCGCAGGCTGACCACGACTGCGCCACCGACGCCCGGGGCCCAGACGATCGGACCGTCGAGGATCTTGTGGAGGTGCTCGAACAGCGGGTAGCCGCCGTGCTCGGCCCCCTCGACCACGCGCTGGTACTCCTCCCCGCCGAGCGCCAGTCCGTAGGGGCCGCTGATCCCGCTCTGCAGCAGTCGCTCGACCGCTGCCGCCACGGGCCGCCGGTACGCATCGGGTTTGCTGCCGAGCGTCAGCCCCTTGTGCGGAGATGCCTCGGCGATTCCCTCCATCGCTCCCTTCCAGCCGTGGAAGACGGCCTTGTTCTCGGCCACCGCGATCTGGTGGGCGGCCTTGTCGAGTGGCGCGAGGTCGGCGTCGTCGGCGCCGCGGTCGATGTCGCGCAGCTCGGACAGGGAGAGCTGGAAGCTCGCGCGGGCCTCGACCAGCGGCAGCACCCGCCGCTGAGATCCGGTCACCCCGTCGCACGGGGCCGACTTCAGCGCGGCCGCGCGCCCGAGGTTCGTGGCGGAGTAATCCCAGCCGTGGGGACCCGAGAAGTCGACGAGCCTGCGGGCGGCGAGCGCGGGCGCGAGCCGCTCACGGGCCTCGTCGTCGAGCTCCTTCCAGCCAGAATCGCTGATCGGGGCCAGCGAGCGGAGTAGATGGTTCATCGCAGCGCTCCCTTCAGGCTGCCGATCCCGAGCGACCCTGCCGGGTAGCCCGCCTCGCCGTCGGCGCCGCCCGAGTCGAACGTGTCTGACTCGGCCTCCTCGCCGTGCTCGACGATGTCGCCGGCCTGGAACAGCACGCCCTCGGCGATCTCGCGCCACGCCGGCGAGCGGCGCAGGAGGAACTCGAGGTCCATGCTGAAATGCTTGAACTCCTCTCCCTGAGCGTCCCTCATGACCGCGAGCGCCTCCGGATCGGTCTCGACGGCGATCCGTTGCTCGTACCAGCCGATCGCCTCTGCCTCCTCGGTGAGCGAGGCGCACAGCCGGGCGAACGTCCGAGTTGCAGGGGGCAGCTCTTCCGGCGGCTCGTGGTACTGATCGAATCCCATAAGGCCTCCCTTGGTCGGTGTCGGGCGCGCTGCGGGAACTCTACGGCGAGAGCAGCGGTCCGTACTCTCGAAGGCCCGTGAACGACGACGAAGCCGCGCAACCCGAGCAGCTTGGACCGCAGGCGTGGAGCGGTGACCACGACGTGCTCACCGGCAGCTGCTCGTGGACCGACCGCACGCTGGTCGAGCAGGCCGACTGGTACCCGCAGAAGACGATGTCGGCCGAGGCGCGGCTGCGCTATTACGCCGCGCAGTTCCCGCTGACCGAGATCGACTCGACCTATTACGCGCCGCCGGCCGAGCGGCAGGTGGCGCTGTGGGCGGCGCGGACGCCCGGAGGGTTTCGCTTCGATGTGAAGGCGTACTCGCTGCTCACCGGACATCCCACGCGGCCCAAGTCGCTGTGGCGAGACCTGCGGGACGCCCTGGAGCCGGACGTGGCCGAGAAGCGCAACATCTACGCCAAGCACCTGGGCGCCGAGGCGATGGACGAGGCGTGGAGGCGGTTCGAGTCCGCCCTGCGGCCGCTCCACGAGGCGGGGAAGCTGGGCGCGGTGCTGTTCCAGTATCCGCCGTGGTTCGGGCCGAGGAAGGACAACCGGGCCGAGATCGAGTCGCTGCGCGAGCGGCTGCCGGACTACCGGATCAGCGTCGAATTCCGCTCCCCGCGGTGGCTACGCGAGGAGGGCGACCGCGAGCGCACGCTGAAGATGCTCGAGGAGCACGGCCTGATCTTCGTGTGCGTCGATGCGCCCTCGGTGTCCGAGCTGCCGCGACTGATGGCGGTGACCAATCCGGAGCTGTTCCTCGTACGCTTCCACGGGCGCTCGAACAGCACATGGAAGGACACCTCGGGCTCGGCCGCTGAGAGGTTTCGCTACGTCTACAAGAAGCAAGAGCTCGAGGCGCTGGCCCGGCCGATCGCCGAACACGCGCGCGAGGCACGCGAGACCCACCTGCTCATGAACAACTGCTACCGCGACTACGCGGTGCGCAACGCGGCCCAGCTCCGCGACATCCTCGCCGGGTACGCCGACTGAGCCTGTGGTCTCGCGTACCGAGCATAACCGCGCCACCGCGGCTGATGGGATCCGTGGATTGCCGTTCTGGGCATTCGGGTAATCCGGACGGCGTGGAGGCGCCCTGTGCAGGCGCCCGCCCTAGCCAGTAGGATCGCGCCCGCGTTCCACCTAGCTCGGCCCGTGAGTCGAGCGGCGCCCGACGTTAGGTCGCTGGCAAGTTCAGGTGGCGCGCGAGGGATCCGCCCAGGACGCCTAGAACCTCACAACCAAGGAGACAGATGGGATCGACGCCCGTAAGCGCGCCCACAGGGCACGTGCGGCCGGTTGATATGCCGTTCGTGGATCGCCTCGCCAGCGCGGTCGTCACCGCGGTGCCGCCAATCATGGTGGGGATAGGGATGTGGTTCGGCTGGACCGGGAATCTCCTGAACTGGCAGGACATCCTGATCCTGGCCCTGTTCTACATGGCCGTCGGAACCGGCATCACCGTCGGTTTTCACCGGTTGCTGACCCACGGCAGCTTCAAGTGCCACCGCCTCACCCGGGCGGCCTTCGCCGCGCTTGGATCCGCCGCCGCGGAGGGGCCCGTGATCGATTGGGTGGCGACCCATCGCAAACACCATCAGTTCTCCGATGCAGACGGTGATCCCCACAGTCCCCACGTCGGGCACGGCTCGGGCTGGGTCGGCGCTATCAGAGGGCTCGCCCACGCCCATCTCGGCTGGGTCTTCACCGACATGGAGGTGGCCGATGAGCGCCGCTACGCCAAGGATCTGCTGGCGGACCCGTGGCTGCGATTCGTCAACAACACTTTCGTGCTGTGGGTCGTCTTGGGGCTCGCCGCGGCTTTCGGGCTCGGCGTCGCGCTCACCGGGAACGTCGCGGGAGGGTTGACCGCGCTGCTGTGGGGTGGCGCCGCGCGCATCTTCTTCATGCATCACGCGACGTTCAGCATCAACTCGCTATGTCACTTCTTCGGCCGTCAGGACTACGACACCCACGACGAGTCCCGGAACCTCGCGTGGCTGGCGATTCCGACGTGGGGCGAGGCGTGGCACAACAACCACCATGCCTTCCCGTGCTCCTACCGTCACGGCCTGCGGCGCTGGCAGATCGATCCGTCGGCGGCCATCATCCGGACGATGGAGATGATCGGGCTGGCGTGGGACGTGGTGCGTGTGAGCCCCGAGCGCAGGGACCGCAAGGCGTTCGCTGAAGCTGTCTAAGTAATCTGGGCCCCGTGGCGCTGTCCCAAACCGCTCCGCTGCGGCGTGCATTGACCACGAGCCTGCCGCGGCGGCCGTTCGGCGTGCGCTTCTGGGACGGGACCGAGGTGCCGGCGACCGAGCCCGATGCGCCGACGCTGACGCTGCTGACGCCGCGCGCGCTTGCCCACGCGCTGCGAGCCCCCGGCGAGCTCGGCCTCGGTCGGGCTTACGTCGCGGGGATGATCGAGGTCGACGACATGGAGGCCGCCCTCCGGATGGTCGACGAGTTCGAGCCGCCGGACCTGTCCCTCGGCCAGCAGGCGACGCTCGCGGTGGCGGTGATCCGCGCCTGCGGCCTGGTGCGTCCGCCTGCCGTCCCGGCGACGGAGCTCCGGCTTCGCGGCAAGCGCCACACGATCGGCCGGGACCGCCGTGCGGTGCGACACCACTACGACGTCGGCAACGAGTTCTTCGCGCTGTTCCTCGACCGCTCGATGACCTACAGCTGTGCGTACTTCTCCGGCGGCGCCCACACGCTCGAGGAGGCGCAGGAGGCCAAGCTCGAGCTCGTGTGCAAGAAGCTCGCGCTGCGCGAGGGTGAGCGCGTTCTCGACGTCGGCTGCGGGTGGGGCAGCTTCGTGCTCCACGCCGCGACTCACCACGGGGTCAGCGCGGTCGGGATCACATTGTCCGAGTATCAGGCGCAGCTGGCCCGCGAGCGGGCTCGCGAGGCCGGCGTCGCCGACCGCGTGGAGTTCCGCGTCGCCGACTACCGCGAGGTCTCCGACGGGCCGTTCGACGCGATCGCGAGCATCGGGATGGTCGAGCACGTGGGGGAGGAGCAGATCGACGTCTACGCGCGTCAGTTGCACGGCCTCCTGAGGCCCGGGGGCAGGTTGCTCAACCACGGGATCGCCAAGCTCAAGGACTTCGACACGCCCGACGAGGGGGCGTTCTCGGAGCGATTCGTGTTCCCCGACGGCGTCCCGCTGCCTCTGTCGCGCGTGGTGCGCGCACTCGAGCGCACCGAATTCACGA
>DATJYY010000007.1:0-26281 GCA_035499395.1 Solirubrobacteraceae bacterium | reverse complement strand
GCCTGGGACAAGTTAGAGGAACTTGGGCACGGGCGGTTCGGTCGCCCCGGCTTCGGAAAGGACCGGATCGACCCGCTATCGCCGTGGCGCGAAGAACGCGCGCAACAGATCCGCGCACTCCTCCGCGAGCAACCCGCTCTCCACCTGCGGGCGGTGGTTGAGGCGCGGCTCGTCGAGGACGTCGAGCACGCTGCCGGCGGCGCCCGCCTTGGGATCGGTGGTACCGAACACCAGCCGCGGCAGGCGGGAGAGCACGATGGCGCCGGCGCACATCGCGCAGGGCTCGAGGGTCACGTACATGACCGACTCGAGCACGCGCCAGCTCCCGAGCGTGCGGGCGGCCTCACGCAGGGCGATCATCTCGGCGTGCGCGGTCGGGTCGGCACGCAGCTCGCGCTCATTGTGGCCCGAGCCGATCACTTCGCCGCCGTGGACGATCACGGCGCCGACCGGCACGTCGTCGTGCTCGGGCGCCCGCGCCGCCTCGCGCAGGGCCAGGCGCATGAAGTACTCCTCTCGGGGGAAGAAGTGGGTGCTCATTCGATCGGGCGACGCTACCGTTAGCCAGGGAAACTTTGGGGCTTCGGCAGTTGTCTTAGCGCTTGGGGCCGCTTCCACGTCCATCAACATGTTCTCGGCCAAGCTCATTCGGCGTGTTCTGGCCGCGATGCTCGGCATCGCGGGCTTGTTTTGCGTCGGCGTGACTCGGTCGGCCCCGCCGGCGCGGGCTGCGGTGGGGCCCGCCGCGGCACCGCAGGCCGCCGACTACGTGCCGGGCGAGGTGGTCGTGGGGTACGCCGATGCGTCCGGTCCGGCGGCATCGGAAGTCGCGCATACGGCTCGGGTGATGGGGGTGCGAGCGGTGCCCGCGTCGGCCGTCGGCGACGCGCTCGCGTCCGGCGCGGCTGAGCAGATCATCCACGTCCCCGCGGGCCGGAGCATCTGGCCGGTGATCACGAAGCTCCGCCGTCAGCGCGGCGTCCAGTACGCGGTGCCTGACTACGTCGCGCACGCCGCCGGCTGGATCCCCGACGACCCGGGCAAGGCCGACCGGCCGCAGGGCTGGCAGGCGACGCAGTGGAACTTCCTGACCGCCGCCGGCGTCGATGCGCCCGAGGCGTGGTCGCACATGTTCGCCGTCCATCGAGCGGGCGGCAAGGGTGTGGTCATCGCCGTGCTCGACACGGGCGTGGCGTACCGGAACTGGCATGGGTTCCGTAAGTCGCCCGACTTCACCGGCACCCACTTCGTCGATCCCCACGACTTCGTCGCGGGCAACGCGTTTCCGCTCGATCGCGAGGGCCATGGGACATTCGTCGCCGGCATGCTCGCCGAGGCCACGAACAACCGGTTAGGGCTGACCGGCCTGGCCTACGGCGCGAAGATCATGCCGGTCCGCGTGCTCGACGCCGACGGCAACGGCGACTCGCAGACCATCGCGCGTGGAATCCGGTACGCGGTCAAGCACGGCGCTCAGGTCATCAACCTCAGCCTCGAGTTCGACATCACGGTGACCGCCTCGCAGATCCCGAACATCATCAACGCGATCAACTACGCCCACCGCCACGGCGTGGTGGTGGTCGCCGCGGCCGGCAACGACAGCTCGCGGCAGCTCGCATATCCGGCGGCCGCGCCGTCGGTGATCTCGGTAGGGGCGACGACGCTCGACCGCTGCCTGGCTGGGTACTCCAACATCGGCGCGAAGCTCGACCTGGTGGCGCCCGGCGGGGGCGACGACGCCGCGCTTCCGGACGAACCCGATTGCCATCCGTTCCGCAACCTGCCTCCGGTGCGTCAGATGACCTTCAGCGACTTCAACTCGCTCGATCCCGGCGCGAGCCCCGACCGTTTCAGCCTCCCCGGCAGCTATGGCACGTCGATGGCCGCGCCCGAGGTGTCGGCGACGGCGGCGCTCGTCATCGCCAGCGGGGTGCTCGGTCGGCACCCGACGCCGGATCAGATCCTCGCCCACCTCGAGCAGACGGCGACGCCGCTCGGCGGCTCGCAGCCCAACGACGACTTCGGGTACGGCCTCGTGAACGCCGGCGCGGCGACCGCCCCGCTCCCGGGCCTGGCGCCCGCGCGCCGCTAGGTCGTTCGCACGATCAGCACCGAACAGGGCGCATGGTGCGAGACCTTGTTCGGCACCGAACCGAGCAGGAAGCGCTTGGCTCCGGTCATGCCCTTGTTGCCGACGACGATCAGGTCCGAGTGCTGTTCCTCGGCGATATCGACGATCGCGTCGGCCGCGTCGCCCTGGCGCGCGAACGTCTCGACCTGCTCGACTCCGGCCGCCCGAGCCTCGGCCCGCGCCGCCTTGAGCAAGGTCATCACGTCGTCGTGGGGGTTGATCATCCACTGGAGGTCGGGGGGCACGTTGACCTGCTCGCCACGGAGGCGCTGGTCCGAGACGGGCTCATACGCGCTGACGATCTGTAGCCGGGCGCCCAGCCCGGCCGCCAGGTCGATCGCGCGGAGCAGCGCCGTGTGCGCGGTCTCGGATCCGTCGGTGCCGACGACGATGGAAGTGAACATCGGCGCCAGCCGTCCTAGGCGAGCTTCGTGATCGCGATCACCATCCCCGCGAGCACGAACACGAGGATCGCCAGCTGCATCCAGAACCAATGACGCGGCACGACTCTAAAGCTAGCGACCCGCCCGTCTATCGTCCGTGACGATGGCGGAGCGGCTCAACCCGGCGCTCAAGGCGGTCAGCGACGCGGTCCTCGCGGTGGCCGCCAACCTGTCGGTCGACGAGGTGCTGCAAGAGCTCGTCCACGCCGCGCGCGAGCTTGCGGGATCGCGCTACGCAGCGCTCGGAATCCCCGACGGCGAAGGGGGCTTTCGGCGGTTCCTGGTCTCAGGGATGAGCGATGAGCTGGTCGCGTCGATGGGGCCGCTGCCGCGCACCCACGGCATGCTCGGCGCGATGCTCTCAGAACCGGAGTCGTACCGGACCGAGGACATCCACGACGACCGTCGCTTCCGGGGTTGGTGGCCGCGCCAGCATCCCGACATGCGCTCGTTCCTCGGCGTCCCGATCATGTCGCCCGATCGCGCGATCCTCGGTTCGTTTTACCTGACCGAAAAGGCGGGGGGCGGTGTGTTCAACGCCGAGGATCAGGAGCTGATCGAGCTGCTGGCGGCTCACGCGTCCATCGCGATCACCAATGCCCGGCTGTACGAGCAGAGCCGCGAGCTGTCGATCCTGTCCGAGCGCAACCGCCTGGCGCTCGAGCTGCACGACGTCGTCAGCCAGAAGCTATTCAGCGTGATGCTGACCGCCGAGGCCGCCGCCGCCCAGATGGACCGCGACCGGGTCGCCGCGCGGGCGCAGATCGAGCGGCTGCGCGAGCTGGCCGGCGAGGCGCTCGACGAGCTGCGCTCGCTGATCCTCGGCCTGCGCCCGGCCGAGCTCGAACGCGACGGCCTCCAGGGCGCACTCCGCAAGGAGGTCGACGTCCTCGCCCGCACCCACGGGGCGAACATCGCGCTCGACGTCGATCCTGAATTCACGATCGAGCCGGGCGAGCGCGAGCTCGCGCTGCTGCGCATCGCGCGCGAGGCGCTCAACAACGCCGTCCGCCACGCACATGCCGAGCAAGTGACGGTTCGCGTCGGCGACACGAACGGCGCGCTCGTCGTCGAGGTGACCGACGACGGCATCGGGTTCGATCCCGAGCGCGCTGAGCTCCGATCGAAGCACCTTGGCTTGACGTCGATGGAGGAGCGCGCCCGCGAGCTGAGCGGACGGCTGCACATCCGATCCGCGCCGGGCAAGGGAACCACCGTCCGGATCGAGCTGAAGCCGCATGCCTGACGCGATCACGATCCTGATCGTCGACGACCACGCGGTCGTGCGCGAGGGCCTTCGTACCTTCCTCGGTCTCCAGGACGGGTTCGAGATCCTCGGCGAGGCCGCCGACGGCAACGAGGCGCTCGAACGAGCCGAGCAACTGGACCCCGACGTGATCTTGATGGACCTGGTCATGCCCGGACGCGACGGGGTCAGCGCGATGAAGGCCCTCAAGGAGCGAGCGTCCCGCAGCCGCGTGATCGTGCTCACGAGCTTCCTCGAGGACGACCGCCTGCTGCCCGCACTCGAGGCCGGCGCCGCCGGCTACTTGCTCAAGAACTCCCAGCCCGCGGAGCTCGCGCGCGCCGTCCGCGCCGCGCAGGCCGGCGAGGCGATCATCGACCCGACGGTGGCCGCGCGGCTCGTGCACGCACTCTCGGAACGACCCCCCGTCGCCGACCTCGACGACCTGACCCCGCGCGAGCGGGACGTCCTGGCCCTGATCGCCCAGGGGCGCTCGAACAAACGCATCGCCTTCGAGCTCGGCATCTCCGAGAAGACGGTCAAGACGCATGTCGGCCATATGTTCGGGAAGCTTGGGGTCACCGACCGCACCCAGGCCGCGGTGCTCGCGGTGCAAAGCGGACTCGCCGGGCCTAGGTCTTAGGACCAATTACCGCTGGTAACCGGGACCGGGGCGGTCCTACCGTGGCCGGCATGCCACTAGCAATCATCACCGGAGGCTCCAGGGGTCTCGGCCGCGCGCTGGCCCGCGCGCTCGCCGAACGAAATTGGACGCTCGTGATCGACGCCCGGGGCGGCCGCGAGCTCGAGCGCGCCGCGCGCGAGCTGGGCACTATCACCGAGGTCGTGGCGCTCGCCGGCGACGTCGCCGACGACTGGCACCGCGGGGCGCTCGTAGAGGCCGCCGGCGACCATATCGATCTGCTCGTCAACAACGCCTCGATGCTCGGACCGAGCCCGCAGCCACCGCTCGGCCGGTACCCGCTCGAGGTCCTCGAACGGGTCTACCGGGTGAATGTCCTGGCCCCGGCCGCCCTCGCCCAGCTCGCGCTGCCACGGCTGTCCGACGGCGGCACGATCATCAACGTGAGCTCCGACGCCGCGGTCGAGGCGTACGCGGGGTGGGGCGGCTACGGGTCCTCGAAGGCGGCGCTCGACCAGATGACGGCGATCCTGGCCGAGGAGCACCCGACGCTCCGGATCTACTCGGTCGATCCCGGCGACATGCGCACGCAGATGCATCAGGACGCGTTCCCGGACGAGGACATCTCCGATCGGCCGCTCCCGGAGGAAAGTGTCCCCGGCCTGCTGGCGCTGATCGACGGTGACCTCCCCAGCGGCCGGTACCGGGCGCGTGAGCTGGCGGTGAGCCAGAGCGTCGCGCGATGAGCGCGCTCGCCTTCGAGCTAGAGACCGACCTCGAGGCGCACGAACCCCCGGAGGCCCGGGGGGTCGCGCGCGACGGGGTCAGGCTCCTCGTCGCGCGGCGGTCCGACGCCTCGATCGAGCACCGGATATTCCGCGAGCTGCCCGAGCTGCTGCAGCCCGGCGATGTCGTCGTGATCAACGTGTCGGCGACGATCCCGGCGGCCGTGCCGGCTCGCCGGCCGCGCGGCGAAGACGTGCGCGTGCACTTCGCCACGCGCGCGCCGCACCTCGAGGACGACTGGCGGGTGGTCGAGATCCGCACCGCCGACGGCACCCGGCCGCTCCGCCTCGCCACCGGCGAGTCGCTGACGCTTCGCGGCGGCGCAAGCCTCGAGCTGGTGGCGCCGTATGCATCCGGCGAGCGCTTGATGCTGGCCCGGTTCTGCGGCGCGCCGCCCGTCGACGAGTATCTCAAGCGCCACGGAGCGCCGATCCGCTACTCGCACGTTCCGCGCCCGTGGCCGATCGAGTCCTATCAGAACGTATACGCGATACGCCCCGGCAGCGCGGAGATGCCGAGCGCCGGCCGCCCGATGACGCGCGAGCTGATGTCCCGCCTGGCCGGGCGCGACATCGTGGTCGCGCCGATCACGCTCCATTGCGGCGTGTCCTCGCCCGAGAGCCACGAGCCACCGTTTCCCGAGTGGTACGAGGTCCCCGAGCGGACCGCGCAGGAAATCGCGGCGGCGCGCGGTCGGGGCGGCCGCGTGATCGCGGTCGGCACCACGGTCGTCCGCGCGCTCGAGTCCGCCGGCGGTCCGGAGAGGTGCAGTTGCGCGCGCTCGGGATGGACCGGCCTGGTCGTCACGCCCGAACGCGGCGTGTCAGTGGTAGACGGGTTGATCACCGGCTGGCACGAGCCGGAGGCGTCGCACCTCCAGATGCTCGAGGCGCTAACGGGTCCCGAGCTGCTGGCGCGCTCATACGAGTCCGCGCTCGACGCCGGCTACCTGTGGCACGAGTTCGGCGACTCGCACCTGATCCTGCCCTGAGCGGGGACTTCGGCTCCAGGCCGATCAGGCCGCGTGAGCCAGCACGGCCGGGAAGTCGATCGAGATCCCGCGCGGCACGACCAGGACCGGGCACGTGGCGTTCTCGACCTCATTCTGGGCCTGCGCGCTGATCAGGACGCGGCCGACCGGCGCCTCGAGGCGCGAGCCGACAACCAGCAGGTCCACCTGGTGCTCGTCGCGCGTGAGCGTCGCGCCGAAGCTGTCGGCGAGCGAGCGAGCCGTGTCGATGGTCGAGTCGTCGCCCGGAATCGCGAGCAGGCCGATCCGGCGAATCCGAGGCGCCCACTCATCGTGGTAACCGGACGGCGCGATCGCCACCGCCGTCGTCCCGCCGTCGAGCAGGGCTTGCGTTGAGTGCTGCGGAACCACATGACCGGGCGCGGTCCGGTAGTCAGAGCCGAACACGACGATGTCCGCGTGCTCCTGCTCGGCCATCCGGCGGAGTCCTTCCGGGGTGGACGGGCTGACCACGACGCGGGTATCGATGTGGAGGCCCGAGAACCACTCGGCACCCCGCTCGAGCAGCCTCTCGGCGTCGTGCTCCTCGCGCTCCTCCTGGCTGCAGTCCCCGTGCGTGCAGTGGCGAACGTACGCCAGCGTGAGGTCGGCGCCGGCGTCGGCGAGGATGCGTCCAAGCATCAGCGCGTCGTGATCGCCAGGTGTGTCGTCGTAGGAAATGATCGCTCGGGGAGACATCGGGGGCCCTCCAATCCTCGGAAGAAGTCGTAGCCGTCCTGTTCGGCGCGAGCATCGCACCTACCTACTATCAGCGCTAATGAAGTTGATCATGTCATTGATAAGCTCTGCTAATGCTGAATGTCGGCCGGGTGAGGGTGCTTTCCGAGGTCGTCCGTCGTGGATCGTTCTCGGCCGCCGCCGAGGCGCTCTCATACACGCAGTCAGCGGTCTCGCAGGCGATCGCCCGGCTCGAAGCCGAGACCGGCGCAACCTTGATCGTTCGCGATCGAAGCGGCGTCCGCCCCACCGCCGCGGGGGCCAGCCTGGTGGAGCACGCCGAGGGCATCTTCGCGCGGATCGAGGCGGCCGAGGCGGACCTCGCCGCGGTGCTCGGCGTGCGAGCGGGTCGCCTGCGGATGGCGTCGTTTCCGTCCGCGGGGGCGACGCTGATGCCGCTGGCGATCGCCACCTTCCGCGAGCGCCACCCGGACGTGGCGCTGACGCTCGCCGAGGGCGAACCCGAGGAGATCGCGCCGCGACTCCGCGCCGGCGAGTTCGATCTGGCCCTGCTATTCGAGTTTCCGGGAACGCGGGAACGCCACGGCGCCAGGCTGCGGACGCAGCTGCTGCTCGAGGATCCGATGCTCGTCGCGCTTCCCGCTGAGCACGCCCTGGCGGGCAAGCCGGCACTCGCGCTCGCCGATCTGCGCGACCAGGACTGGGTCCAGACCTCGGCCACGAGCCCGTGCGCGCGCCACGTAGTCCGGTCGTGTGTGGCGGCTGGGTTCGAGCCGAAGGTCACGTTCGAGTCAGACGACTACGAGACCGTGCAGGGTCTGGTGGCGGCCGGCGTCGGGGTGGCGCTGATCCCGCACCTGGCGCTCACCCAAGTCCATCCGGGCATCGTTGTCCGGGCGCTGGCGCCCCGCAGCCCGGCGCGGCGTGTCGTGGCCGCGACGATCGGCGCCGCCGGTGTCTCCCCGGCGGCGCGGACGATGATCAAGATCCTCGCCGACGTCGCCGAGCGATACACCGATGAGCCTGCGGCCGCGTAGGCCAGTCAGCTCGGCTTGATCTTCCGCGACAGGCGGGTCGTCAAGCTGGCGGCGTCCGTGACCCGGAACGTCATCGTGACTCGCGTCGCCCGATGGCGCGCGAGCGCGGCAGTCAGGCTGTCGCTTGCAGCCAGCCGCGGCCACGAAATCGTCACGCGCATCTGCGGCGACGCCGTCCTCAGGGTCAGCACGAGCGTGCCGTGCACGAGCCGCGCGGTGATCTTCAGGTGTTTGCCCTTCGGCCCGGTGACGACGATCGCCGAGCGCGACGACGTGAAGCGCAGGCCGCGCGGGAGGCTGATGTTGACGGACTTGATGGCGGGCTCTTCGCGCCCCGCAGTCATCGTGAACGACAGTTTCGGCCGGGCTGCGCCGACGCTCGTCAGCGACATGCGCGACAGCCTTGGCGCGCCCTGAATCGTCCAGCCGAACGTCGTCTGGCCTGTCGCGCCCCCGTCCGTGACGGTGATCGTGACAGTGGACCTTCCGATTCGCCTCGGGCGGCCCGTGATCTTGCCCGTCGAGGAGTTGATCGTGAGCCCCATCGGCAGCCCCGTGGCGACGTAGGTCATCGCGTGCGCGCGCGTGTCCAGCGCCTGGATTTGCAGGCTCGCGGACGTGTTGAGCGCCGTGTGCTGCGATCCGGGAGGGGCCAGCGTGATCGCATCCGCGCACAGCGTCTGTGCCAGTGCCGTCCCGTTTGGCGATCCGAGCCCGGTGGCCATGTCGTATCCAGTGCCAGCCGGGTACAGCCCTCCGTTCAGCCCGGTCATATCGTTGTCGCCCGACGTGGTGTCGTTGAAGTCCGTGCCGTACGCGACCGCGGCGGCGTGATACAGGGCGGGGTTCGCGAAGCCGATCGGCGCGCCCGCGCACTCGGCCGAGGCGTTGGTCAGGGCGATCAGCGCCGCCCACGTCGGCGCGGCAGCGCTCGTGCCGCCGACCACCTGCCACGGGTTCGAAGTGGGAAGGCCGCCACTCCAGTAGATCACGTAGCCGGTGGCCGGGTCCCCGTCCGCCGACACGTCCGGTACCTCCCGGCAGTCCCCTGATGGCGGCCGGCAGGCCGCACCCGACGACTTCCCGTTGATCACGTGCAGGAACGACGGCGCAAGCGATTGATATGCCGGCATCGGCCAGAAGCTCGAGATTCCCCCGCCGGTGGCGCCGACCGTTTGGCCGCCGTTCCACACCGTCTCGCCGACGCGGGCCCCGGTCGACGCGTTCGTGGTGAGCGACGTGCCGCCGACGCCGGTCACGAACGGCTGGCTCGCCGGGTCGTCGACCGCGAGCGAGGTTGGTGGCGTCGGGTAGCAGTCCTCGGATCCGTCGTCGCCCGAGGCGGACACGATCGTCATCCCCTGCGCCGCCGCCTCCTCGAACAGAGTGTTCTCGGAGACGGCCGCGGTCGAGCCCTCGACCGATTCGCATTGCCCCCACGATGTCGTGACCACCTGGGCGACGCGCTGGCTGATGATCGTGCTCATCGTGTCGTACGGGCCGTTGTTGGAGTTCGGTCCTTCATAGACCGCGATCCTGGCCTGCGGCGCGAGCCCGATCACGTTCTCGATGTCGAGCGCCGCTTCTCCCTGGCCCGCCCCGCTTCCGGCCCCGCCGTCGACCGCCACGTTCCCGATCTGCGGACTGATGCCGTAGCAGGCCCCATACGCCTGGATGTCGCTCAGGTCATACGGCTCGAGCTCGAGGATCGCGACCGCCTGCCCGGCCCCCTCATCGCCGGCCTGATACAGACCGGAAAATCCGTAAGCGGCGGCGATCCGATCGGCGGTGAGCCCACCCTCGGATGAGCCCACCGAGCTGGCGGAAGGGCACGGCTGCGGCCCGCCGGTGACGACATTGGATCTCACGTCGTGGGCCGCCACGACCGCGGCACGCGACTGCACGAGCAGCGGCTTGGCCGTCGCGAGCGTGTTCAACCCGAGCACGGCCTGCACGTCCGGCGCGACGCCGGGGTCGACCGACGGCGCCTGCTGGTTGACGATCGCGGTGCTCCCGCTGGCCAGCGCGACGCGGGCGAACGACGTCGAGAAAGCCTGCGACAGCTGTCCGGCCGTGGCGGTCACGGGGATCGACAGGTCGTTCGCGCTGACCGGACCCGGAGTCAGGCCGTGGGCCTGGAGCGAGGACTCAACCGCCTGCACCGCGCCCGGCGTCGCGCCGAAACGCTGCGCGAACTCGGCCGGCGTGAGGTAGTCGCGGTATTCGGGCGAGCCCGGGGTCGAGACTTCGCCCGCGAACGCGGCCAACCCGGCGGGATCCTGCGACTGGAGCGTGACCGTGACGTGCATCTGCGTGGATGGCGCGGGTGCGCCGACCGTGTGCGCGGTCACGGGCACCGCGGGAGCCATGCCGAGCCGGACCGGCCCGGCCGCGACCGCGGGCGAGGCGATGGACAGCGTCGCGCCCAGCGCGCACACCGAGAAGAGCGCCCCGGCTCTCGAGAGTCGACCCATACCTCGGCCCGAGGCTAGCGGCTCCTCGTAATAATCGCGCTAGATCGCGGCACGGCGCGAGGCGGCCTCGAACGCGGAGCCGTCGTTGAGGATCCGCTCCTGAACTTCCTCGCGCTCGTGGCCGGCGCGGACGGCGGAGTCGACGACGATCAGCTCGGGCGCCACGCGACGCGCGTCGGCTCGGGACCGCGGCTGGTTGACTGTCGGTCGTGGACGATCAGCGCAGACTCAGCTTCGGGGGCGTGGCCGACCTGTATGACCACGCGCGTCCGTCGTACCCGAGTGCCCTGGTCGACGACGTCGTCGCGTACGCGGGCGCGGCCGGCTCAGATACTGGCCGGGCACTCGAGGTTGGCGCCGGAACCGGCAAGGCCACGGTCCTGTTTGCGGATCGCGGCCTGAGCGTCCTGGCGATCGAGCCGAGCGCCGAGATGGCGGAGGTGGCTCGGCGCAACTGCGCGGGGTACGAGAACATCACGATCGAGCAGATCGAGTTCGAGCGGTGGCGGGCGGCGCGAAACGATTTCAGGCTCGTGTTCTCGGGGCAGGCGTGGCACTGGATCGCGCCGGAAGTGCGCTACGTCGCCGCTCGGGCGGCGCTCGAGGAGGGCGGCGCGCTCGCCGCGTTCTGGAACGTCCCGGACTGGTCCGCCTGCGAGCTACGGGAGGAGCTCGGGGAGGTCTACCGGCGCCACGGTCGCGCCGGCGACACGGACGATCCGCTCAATCCGGCGAGCCGGTCCGGCGAGGAGGACTGGGCCGGCGAGATAGCCGGCGCATCCGGCTTCGTCGGTCCCGAGGTGCGCCGTTATCGATGGGACACCGACTACGCGACGGCTGAATATCTCGATCTGCTCGGGACTCACTCCGCGTGCGTGGTCCTCGATGCGCCCGAGCGGAACGGACTCCTGTCAGACATCGCGGCTGTGATCGATGCTCACGGCGGGAGCTTCCGGATGCACTACATGACGCTTCTCTGCCTGGCCCGGGCGTCATGATCGACGGGATCGTCCGCGGCGAGGACGGCGTGCGGCGCTGCTTCTGGGCGGACTCCGCGCCCGAGTACCGCGCCTACCACGACCGCGAGTGGGGCTTCCCGGTCGCCGACGACATCCGCCTGTTCGAGAAGCTGAGCCTCGAGGGATTCCAGGCCGGGCTGTCGTGGCTGACGATCCTGCGCAAGCGCGAAGACTTCCGCCGGGTATTCGCCGGTTTTGACTTCGAGACGGTTGCGCGGTTCGGCGAGCGCGACGTCAAACGACTGCTCGGCGACGCGTCGATCATTCGCCACCGCGGCAAGATCGAGGCGGTGATCAACAACGCCGGCCGAGCCGTCGAGCTGGTCGACGCCGAGGGGTCGCTGGCCGCCTACGTGTGGCAGTTCGAGCCGTCCCGCCGGCCGCGGCGGCGGGACCGCGGGGACGTGGCCGCCGACACGCCCGAATCGCGCGCACTCGCCAAGGATCTGAAGAAGCGGGGCTGGCGCTTCGTCGGACCGACGACCGTGTACGCGTTCATGCAGGCGATGGGCCTCGTCAACGACCACCTCACCGGTTGCGCGGCCCGAGCCCAGGCGACGCGCGCCCGCAACGACTTTCGGCTGCCTCAGGGCCCTGCGGACCCTTAGACGAGGCGGACGATCGCGGTGATGCCGACCACCACGATCACCGCGCGCAGCGCCGAGGCCGGCAGGCGGCGGCCCCAACGGGCGCCGGCGACCCCGCCGATGATCGACCCGATCGCGATCAGCAGCGCGGGCAGCCACGCGACGTGCGCGGAGAAGACGAAGATGATCCCTGCGACCAGGTTGACCAGCCCGGCGAGCACGACCTTGAGCGCGTTGACCCGCTGAAGATTCTCGGTCGGGAGCGACAGCCCGAGGATCGCGAGCAGCATGATCCCTTGGGCGGCACCGAAGTAGCCGCCGTAGATGCCGGTGGCGAACACGGCGAGCATCGCCAGCGGCCCTGCCTCGTGCTTCTCGCGCGAGCGCCGCGATTCGAGCGCGCGCCCGATCCGTGGCTGCAGCACGATCAGCGCGAGCGCGATCACGATGAACGCGGGCACGATGTCCTTGAACGCGGAGGCCGGCAGGCTCAGCAGCAGGACCGCGCCGACGATCCCGCCGGCGGTCGAGGCCGTCGCGAACCTGAGCGCACGGGCGCGCTGGCCCGACAACTCCGGGCGGTAGCCGATCGCGCCGGCGACCGAGCCCGGGACGAGCCCCACGGTGTTCGAAACGTTGGCTGTCACCGGCGCGTAGCCGAACGCGAGCAGGACCGGGAACGTGATCAGCGTGCCGCTGCCGACGAGCGTGTTGATGCCTCCGGCGGCGATGCCCGCGGCGAAGATGGCCAGGGCGTGGAGCGGGGGCATCGGGTCTGCGCCGGCGCGGTCCGGTTCTTATGTCCGGTACGCGCGCACCAGGTAGCCGCTCCGGCCGGGGCTCGCGATCTCGACCCGCTCGAACCCGCTGGCGCCGAACATCAGCTCGAGCTCGCGGCGGCTGTAATTGAAGATCGGGCAGTCGCCGATCCACTCGTAGCGGACCTTGCGGACCGGGCCTTTCAGCAGCGACCAGGTCGGAAACGAGCCCACCACGCAGCCTCCCGGCGCGCACAGCTCGAACATCCGGCGGCTGAAGTGGTGCGGCTCGGGAATGTAGTCGAACAGCCCGACCGCGAGGATCACCTCGAACGGGCCGTCGATCGGAGCGGTCAGGAAGTCGTCGACGATGAGTTGCGTATGGTCCGCGAAGCGTGCGAGTCGGGCGCGGGACATGTCGATCATCGGCGCGGAGAAGTCGACGCCGACGTAGTGCGAGGCGCCGGCCTCGAGCACGAACTCGCCGATTCGGCCCGATCCGCATCCGACATCGAGCACGCGAGGATTTTCGTAGGCGGCGACGGTGTCGACCGCGAGCTTGCGACGGCGGAACAGCCCGGGGCGGAGCGTGCGGACCAGCCACCGCTCGTCCTCGTAGAGGTCGTCGAACTGCTGCGCCTTGTCCTCGAACCGGGTTCGAACCCGCTCAGGCGCCGCCGTTGAGTCGTGCATGGGCCTCACCATAGGGGATCAGCTCGAATCGGCGGGCGATCGCCTTGAGGATTCCGGGCGCTCGGCGGCGGGCGCCGTTTCGCTGTACTTCGCGCAGCCTTGCATGTGCGCGTTGTGCGGCGGTGGCGCTGTCCGGGAGCAGCGCGTGCAGCGGCTCGGGGTCGAGCTCGTTCGGGTGCAGGTACAGCCCGGCCAGATCGCCTGCTTTCTCGAGGCCGGTGAGGATCAGAGGCGTCGGGAGGACCTGCCAGTAGGATGCGCCGCCGACTGGGATCCTCGTCCGTCCCGTGCGCCACACCGCCACCGGGAACTCCCAGAGGCTCGCGCCGATCCGGTGCGGGGTGGTTGTGACCGGCACAGCGTGGTCGCGGATGGCGGGCGAGTCGTGTTGGCTGGCGTCGTAGGCGAATCCCTCTTGGGCAAGCACTCCGTAGGCCCAATCCGACTGCTTGGTAATCGAGAACGCCGGTGCGCGGTAGCCGACCGGGGTGCGGCCGGTTGCCGCCTCGATCGTCGAGCGGGCCGCGCGCAGATCGGCGGCGAACTCCTCCGGGGTCTGCGCGTGCACTGGCAGATGGGCGTCGCCGTGACACGCGATCTCGTGGCCGCGCGCCACGATCTCGTCGAGCAGCCCGGGATGGGCGCGGGCGGCCATCCCGAGCACGAAGAACGTCGCGCGCGCGTCCAGCTCGTCGAACAGCGCGAGCAGCGCGTCGGTCTGGCGAGCGAGCGCCGGCCCGGCCTCCTCCCAGTTCTGCGCGCCGATGCGCCGGCGAACGAGCTGGTGCCAATCCTCGTAGTCGACGCTGAGCAGCAGCGTGGGTTTCGATGCGGACATGCCGTTCGCAACCGTAGCTCGGCTCTCACGGGCGGTGCAGCGCCGCGCCAATCCGGGTCCGAATCTCTCCAAACACTGAGCCGGCCGGCGGCCTCCACACATAGGCGTGAAGCCACCACGCTCCCGGGTCGCCGACGCCGGCGCGGAAGATCGGTACGCCACCGGAACGACCTGGCGACCCGAGGTACCAGCCCGACGGGCGACCCGACGGACCCGCCGAACCGTAGACCGCCGAACCTTAGACCGCCGAACCGCGGACCGCCGAACCGCTGAGCCGCAGAACCGGAGACCGGAGACCGGCTACCCGCCGACGACGATCCGCCGCCCCGTCACCCGCTGCCCGACCCGAAGCGGGGTCAGGAGCCCTAGCCGCGACGCGATCCGCATCGAGTCGGCCCAGCGGGACAGGCCGGACGCATGCGAGTCGTCGAACGAGCCGCCCTCGATCAGCTCGAGGCACCAGTCGATCGTCGCCTCGAGCGTGTCGTCGAGCGGCCGCGAGGTGTAGCCGAGCTCCTCGCGGGCCTTCTTCGAGGTGAACCGCCAGTCCTGGCCCATCATCAGGTTCGAGGCCTCGGCCGACAGCGCGCCCGGGAGGCCGACCGCCTCGCGGACCCGCATCAGCCGGCGGATGGCCGCCGGGAGCACCATGATCGGCTAGCGGACGCCGGACAGCTTTGCGACCCGGTCGATCAGCTCGACCCACCCGAGGTTGACCCCACCGAGGATGTATCGCTCCCCAGGCCGGCCAACGTCGGCGGCGAGCAGCTCGCCGGCGGCGACGTCTTCGACGTTGACGAAATTCATCGGCGCGTCGATCACGCCCGGGAGACGGCCGCGCAGGTAGTTGCCGATCATCCGCGTCGAGGTCTCGCAGGACCCGGTCCGATTGACCGGCACGCCCAACACGTAGGCCGGGTTGACGACGACCAGCTCGATCCCGTGACGCTCGGCCGCCTCGAGCGCGGCGCGCTCGCCGGCGTGCTTTGAGTCCGGGTAGGCGAGCCCGAGCCAGTCGTCGGGATAACGCGTCGTCTCATCCGCCGGCCCGTTGCCGTTAGCGGTCCCGATCGCGGAGATCGTCGAGGTCAGCACGACGCGCCGCACGCCCTCGGCCGCCGCCGCCTCGACCGCGACCACCGGACCCTCGGCGTTCAGCTCCCATACGCGCTGCACCGGGCTCGAGGCCACGATCCCGGCGACGTGGAACAGCACGTCGATCCCCCGCAACGCCCGCCGCATCGATCTGTAGTCGAGCACGTCGCTCTTGGCCCGCCGGAAGTGGATGCCGCGCAGCGCCTTCAGGCGGTTCGGGTCTCGGTACACGACCCGCACGTCGTCACCGCGTTCCGCCAGCGCCCGTACCACATGTGCGCCCACAAAACCGGTAGCTCCGGTCACGCATGCTCTCATGAACACCGGTGTTACCCATCCGGTCATTCTCCATTCGCCGGATCGGACCCGTTTACAAGATCGTTCAGTCGATCGCGCGCCGGTAGAAGCCCCGCACGCCGATCGTCATCAGCACCGCGAGCGAGCACACGAGCACGAGGATGCAGACCCACGGGGTGATGTGCGGAACCGAAGGAACGAGCGCCGCGCGCATCGACTCGCTGACGTACGTCATCGGGTTGCACGCGGTCACGATCTGGAACCAGCGCAGCATCGAGAGCGACGGCCACGGGTACTGGCTGCAGCCGGTGAACAGGAGCGGCGTGAACACCAGCGAGAACACGATGTTGATCCGCTGCGGGACGACCAGCGTGCCAAGCACCAGGCCGAGGCCGGCGCCGAGCATGCTGCCCAGCACCATCGTCAATGCGAGCAAGGGCACGCCGCTCCACCGCCACGGGATCGATCCGAGCACGATGATGCCGACCGGGATCATCACGATCGTCGCGGTGAGCGCGCGCAGCGTGGCGAACAGCACCTTCTCCGCCGCGACCAGCGCCGTCGACATCGGAGCGAGCAGCCGATCCTCGATCTCCTTGGTCCAGCCGAATTCGATCACCAGCGGGAACGCCAGTGTCTGCATGCCGGTGATCACCGCGGTCAGCGCGAGCAACCCGGGGAACAGCAGGTCGGAGTAGCCGTGCTGCGTGTAGCCGAGCGAGCCGAGCACCTTGCCGAACACGAACAGTAGGAACAGCGGCTGGAGGATCACCTGCGCCAGGAACACGGGCAACTCCGACCAGGTCACGAGCAGGTCGCGCCGCAGCACAGCGGTGAACGCGCGTCGCTGCATCACCGCCGGGGCCGTGACGGTCACGGCACTCATCGAAGCGTCCGCCCGGTCAGATGGATGAACACGTCCTCGAGCGTCGGCTCCCCGAGCTCTACTCCGCTCAGACTGAGCCCGCGGTCGGCGAGCAGCGTCGCCGTCGGCGCCACGAGCTGCGACGCCTCGCCGGTCACGTACAGGCGGACGTGCCAGAGCGGGTCGTCGGGTTCCGGCGAATCCCCCGGCAGCGGCTCGACGCGCTCGACTCCCGGCAGCGCCGCGAACGCGTCCACGAGCGACTCCGGAGTGTTCCCGTTGTCGCCCGCGTGCACGCTCAGCTCGAGCGTCGAGCTCCCCGGCAGTCCGCGCATCAGCGCGTCGGGTACGTCGAGCGCGAGCAGCTTGCCGTGGTCCATGATCCCGACGCGGTCCGCGAGGAGTGCCGCCTCGTGCATGTCGTGCGTGGTCAGGATCAGGGTTACGCCTCGCTCACGAAGCTCCCGTAGACGGTCCCACACGAACAGCCGCGCCGCCGGGTCGAGCCCGGTCGTCGGCTCGTCCAGGAACAGCACCTGCGGCTGGTGCATCAGCGCCCGCGCGATCATCACACGCTGTGCCTGCCCGCCCGAGAACAGGTCGGGCTTGACGTTGCCGCGCTCGCGCAGCCCGAACTGCTCGAGCAGCTCGTCGGCCCGCGCCGACGCCTCGGCCGCGGGGACACCGTGGTAGGCGGCGTGGAACGTCAGGTTCCGGCGGATCGACAGCGAGCGGTCGAGGTTGCTTCGCTGCGGCACGACCGCGAGCATGCTCCGGGCCTGCACCGGGTCCAAACCCACGTCGACGCCGCCGACCATCGCCCGTCCGGAGGTCGGCTTCACCCGGGTCGTGAGCATTCCTACCGTGGTTGTCTTGCCGGCGCCGTTGGGGCCGAGGAGGCCGAACACCTCGCCGGGTTCGACCGCGAACGTGATTGAGTCGACCGCGTTGACCGTCGACTTCGGGTAGCGCTTGACGAGTTCTGACACCTCGACCGCGGTCATCGCGCGCTCATCATCTGAAGCGACTCCCGAAGGCACTCGTCGCAGGTTAACGAGGGCGGCCATAATGCCTGTCGTGGTACCTGAGGCCAGGCTCAACGCGACCCCCGGCGGGCTCGTGCCCGAAGGCGAGGGCTGGTTCGTCCTCAACACGCGCGACGCGAAGTGGTTGGACGGAGATTTCGGCTCCTACACGCGCTTCGAGGGAGACGCGCGCTTCCCGGACCTCGGCTTCAACATCGGCGTGCTCGCTCCGGGTCAGCCCTCCTGCATGTATCACGGCGAGGACGACCAGGAGGACTTCCTTGTGCTCGCCGGCGAGTGCCTGCTACTGATAGAGGGCCAGGAGCGACACCTCAAGCAGTGGGACTTCGTCCACTGTCCGCCGTGGACCGAGCACGTATTCGTCGGCGCCGGCGAGCGCCCGTGCGCGCTCCTCGCCGTCGGGACGCGATCGGGGCAGGACGTGGTCTATCCCCGGGCCGACGTGGCGCTGCGTCACGACGCCGGCGTCGAGCAGGAAACGCGCGAGCCGAGCGAGGCGTATGCGGACATGAAGCCCGACGTCGAGGTGGGCTACCGCGACGGCTGGCTCGAAGGTCGCTCGGGCTAGACGAGCTCGAGCCGGTGCCTGAGCGCCCGGACAACGGATCCTCGCCGGAGCCGGGCGCGCTGAGCGTCGCCGTTCGCGATGCGCTGAATTTCGATCGCCGCGCAGTGTCGATTCAGGGCGGGCTGCTCGCTGCGATTCCGGTCGCGGCCGTTCTGGCCCTCGGCACGATCGCATGGAGCTCCGTCGCCGGCGTGACGATGGGCGCCGGCGCGATGCTCGTCGGGATCGCATGGCGGATCGCGGGCGGCCGCCCGCCACTGGCGCTGCTCGCCACCGACGCGACCGTGATGGCGATGTCGACGTTCGTCGGATGCTTGACCGGCTCGATCCCGTGGCTCCACTTCGGGTTGCTCGGCGTTTGGGCGCTTGCGGGCGGTCTGCTTGTCGCGCTGGGCAACCGGGGCGGGGTCATCGGCACGCAGGCGATGATCGCGTTCGTCGTGTTCGGGCGCTTCAGCCAGCCAGCCGCGGCGTCGCTTGCGCTCGCGGGGCTCGTGCTCGCGGGAGGGTTCGCCCAGGTCATCTTCCAGGCCGTCGTCTGCTGGCCGACGCCGATGCGTTGGCAGCGTACGGCGACTGCCAACGCCTACCGGGCGCTCGCGGGTCTCGCCCGCGGGTCCGTCGACACCTCGACGTTGCCGGTGGCGCAGGCTTTCGACCAGGCGCAGGCGAGCCTGTCGTCGCTGACGCTGTTCGGAGATCCGGCGCTGATGACGCTGCGGAGTCTGGTCAACGAGGGGCTTCGAATGCGAGTCCAGCTGAGCACGATCCACGCGCTGATGAGCCGACTCCAGGGCGCGGAAGGCGACGGCGGCGGTCCGCCGGATCAGGGCGGGGCGCGGATCCTCGAGCTCGCCGCGTCCGGCCTCGATCTTGCCGCCCGCGCGATCGAGGGAGACCGAGCCGCGGCCGCCGAGCTGCCGGCGCACATGGCCAGGCTGAGCTCGGACACCGCCGAGCACGCGCTCGAACCGGATGTGTCCGGCCTGGCGCTGTCGCGGCGGCTCGCGGGACTCGCCGGCCAGCTACGCGCGGTCGGCTCGCTGGCGGTGACCGCGGGCGAGGGCAGCGGCATCCGCGACCGCCGCCCCCACGCGCTCACGAACAAGCCGTTGGCGCGGTTGCGGACCGACCTCGAGGTGCTCCGTGCCAACGCCAGCCTGCAGTCGCCGGCGGGGCGTCACGCGGTGCGGCTGACCGTGGTTGTGCTGATCGCGGAGGTGATCTCGCGTCACCTGCCGCTCAGCCGGAGCTACTGGATGGTCGTGGCGGCCGCCACTACGCTGCGGCCGGAGTTCGGCGCCACGGTCACGCGAGGCGCCGAGCGGGCGGGCGGCACCGCTCTCGGGGTCGGACTGGCCGGGGCGATCGCGGTCGCGCTCCACCCGACTGGGGCCACGACCGTCGTACTCGTAGGCGTGCTCGCGTGGGCGGGATATTCCGTGTTCCCGGCGAGTTTCGCCCTCGGGTTCGCGTTCATCACCGCTGTGGTCGTGTTCCTGTTGAACGCGATCAGCCCGGACACGCTCGCGACAGCGTGGGCGCGCCTCGTGGACACGCTGGTGGGCGGCTCGCTTGGCCTGCTCGCCTACGCGCTCTGGCCCACCTGGTCATACGTGTCGGCACGCCAGTCGCTCGCCGATCTGGTCGAGGCCGAGCGCGTGTACATCAAGGCGATCCTGGCCGTGATCGCGAACGGCGCCCGACCCGAGGGCCAGGAAATACGCTTGCTCAGCCGTCGCGTCAGGCTGGCGCGGACCACGACCGAGGCGAACGTCGCGCGGTCGCTGACGGAGCCGCAGACGCGCCGGATCGACGCCGAGCAGAGCCAGGGAGCGCTGGCAGCGGCTCGCCGGTTGGTCCTGGCGGCCCATGTGCTCCGGCTGGACGCCCAGGAGGAGCGCAGCCGGCGGCCGTTGCCGGAGCTCGAGCCGCTCGCCGCCGACCTCGACAGTCTGCTCGGGACCGTCGACGCGACGCTGCGTGCCAGACCGCACGCGCCGGCGCCCCGGGTGGCGCTGCCCGACCTGCGAGCCGACTTCGAAGAGCTCGAGCGCACCGCTCCGAAGGACCCCGACAGCGTGGCGGTGCTGGTGGAGCTCGACGAGATCGTCGACTCCGCCAACGGGCTGGCGGCGCTCGCGGGACTGGAAGCCGTGGACGATCAGCCCGCGGCTCGCCGCTCCTAGCGCCTGGTCGGTGGCTGGCCGAACAGCACGGCCCGGGTGTAGCCTCGCCAGGCGACGCGCCGGCTGCCGGTTCGGGGTGGACCGGCTCCCATACGACTTCGACCGGCGCACAAGAAAGGACGGACAAGTCGTGTCCGAACAGAACAAGGCGCTGGTGCGGCGCATAATCGACGAGGCCTGGAATCGAGGCGACCTCGCGATCGTCGACGAGACGTTCGCAGCCGATTACACCGAGCACAATCCGAGGCCCGGGCAGGCGACCGGAATCGAGGGCTACAAAGGTGGGATAACGATGCTTCGGACGGCGTTCCCCGATCTGTCCCTCGATCTGCAGGAGATCCTCGCCGAGGGGGACCGGACCGCCGTCCGCTATACGTTGCATGGAACGCATGAAGGCGGGCTGATGGGGCTGCCCGCCTCGGGCCGGCGCGTGGCGAGCGACGGGATGGTGTTCGCGCGCTTTGAGAACGGAAAGGTCGTCGAGCGCTGGGGCGTTCAGGACATGCTGACTCTGCTCCAGCAGATCGGCGCGTTCCCAGCGCCGGCCGCTGCCGGATGAACCGTAACGTCCATCTGGATCCTCCTGCGTGACCGAGAATGACGTACGGGTTCACAGTGGCCCCGAATTGCAGTCTCGCCTCCGGGGGCGGGGCGAGTTCGCAGTTCGGGTTCGTGGACCGGACGGCTGCGACCCGCTAATGCCGGCGTCGAGGCGGCCAGGGCCGAAGCGGCCTGCCGATCTCCCAGTGGTGCCCGAACGGATCCGCCACACGGCCGAGCCGCCACCCGTGCCCGTCGGATGCCGGCCGCACGAGCATCGCGCCCGCCCCGACCGCGCGCTCGATCGCCGCCTCGGGATCGTCGACGATCAGCAGCATCCGGACCGTGCCTCCGCCCACCGTCTCGGGGCTGAAGTTGGAGTGCTCGGGCGACTCGTCGGCGACCCAGAACGAGGCATCACCGATCTGTAGCTGCGAGACCACGGCGTCATTGAACTCATTGCCCCCGACCCGGTACACCTCGACCGCGCCGAACGCCTGCTTGTAGAACTCGACCGCCTCGCGTCCCCGCCTGACCGAGAGCTGCGCGAGCACCTCGACGTTCACGACCGCGCGGCCCGGGCCGCCTTGCGGCGGCCGCTCGCATCCAGCACGGCCTTACGCAGCCGGACGGCCTGCGGGGTCACCTCGACGCACTCGTCGGCCCGCAGGAACTCGAGCGCCTGGTCGAGGGACAGCTCGCGCTTGGGAACCAGCCGCACGAGTTCGTCGGCCGTCGAGGAGCGCATGTTCGTCAGATGCTTCTCCTTCGTGGCGTTGACGTCGAGATCCTCGGCGCGCGAGTTCTCGCCGACGATCAGCCCCTCGTACACCTCATCGCCGGGGGCGACGAACAGCGTGCCGCGCTCCTGGAGGTTGAAGAGGGCGAACGCCGCGACCGTGCCGCGCCGGTCCGCGACCAGCGACCCGGTCGGCCTCGTGCGCAGCTCGCCGTGCCACGGCTCCCAGCGGTCGAACACGTGGTGCACGAGCCCGGTCCCCCGCGTCTCTGTCAGGAACTCGGTGCGGAACCCGATCAGCCCGCGAGCCGGCACGAGGTACTCCATCCGCACCCATCCGGTGCCGTGGTTGACCATCTGCTCGAGCCGCCCCTTGCGCATCGCGAGCAGTTGCGTGATCACGCCGACGTACTCCTCGGGCGTGTCGACGCTCATCCTCTCAACCGGCTCGCACTGCCTGCCGTCGATCTCTCGCGTGACGACCTCCGGCTTGCCGACGGTGAGCTCGTAGCCCTCGCGGCGCATCAGTTCAACCAGGACCGCGAGCGCGAGCTCGCCCCGTCCCTGAACCTCCCACACGTCCGGGCGGTCGGTGTCGAGCACCCGGAGCGACACGTTGCCGACGAGCTCGCGGTCCAGCCGCGCCTTGACCTGGGAGGCGGTGAGCTTGTCGCCATCCTGTCCGGACAGCGGCGAGGTGTTGATCCCGATCGTGACCGACAGCGACGGCTCGTCGACGGTGATAATCGGCAGCGGCCGCGGGTCCTCGGCTGAGGCGAGCGTGTCGCCGATCGTGATCTCGGGGATCCCCGCGACCGAGATGATCTCGCCGGCGCTCGCCTCGGTCGCCTCGACGCGCTCGAGCGCCTCGGTCACGTACAGCTCGGAGATCCTAACGCGCTCGATCTCGCCGTCGGCCCTACACCACGCCACGGTCTCGCCGCGGCGGATCGTGCCGTGACGGACGCGGCAGATGGCAAGGCGGCCGACGTATGGCGAGGCATCGAGGTTCGTCACGTGCGCCTGGAGCGGGTGCGCTGGGTCGTACTCCGGCGCCGGAATATGCGTGATCAGCAGATCCACGAGCGGGCCGAGGTCGCTCCCGGGAACAGCCGGGTCGAGCGACGCCCAGCCGGCCTTGGCGTTCGTATAGACGATCGGGAACTCGATCTGCGACTCGTCGGCGTCGAGGTCGAGGAACAACTCGTAGACCTCGTCGACCACCTCGTCGATGCGGGCGTCGGGCCGATCGACCTTGTTGACCACGAGGATCACAGGGAGCCGGGCTTCAAGTGCCTTGCGCAGCACGAACCGCGTCTGCGGAAGCGGGCCCTCGCTCGCGTCGACGAGGAGCAGCACGCCGTCGACCATCGTCAGCCCACGCTCGACCTCGCCACCGAAGTCCGCATGGCCCGGCGTGTCGACGATGTTGAGCTTGACGCCGCCGTAGCGGACCGCGGTGTTCTTGGCGAGGATCGTGATCCCCTTCTCGCGCTCGAGGTCCATCGAGTCCAGCACGCGATCGGCGACCTCCTGACCGGCGCGGAAGGCTCCCGACTGCCACAGCAGCGCGTCGACGAGCGTCGTCTTGCCGTGATCGACGTGGGCGACGATCGCGAGGTTGCGGATGTCCTCACGGGATGCCATCCGCTTCAAGATAGACGCGACGGGCCGGCCGGCCCGGCGAAGGCTAAATCGCGGCGCTGACGGTCGCCGTCGAGCCGCTCCAGGTGCTCAGCACGAACACCCTGGCGCTCTTGCTTCGAGTCGCGAGCGTGCGCATGGACTTGGTGAGCCGGAGCGTGACGGTCGTCGTGCGGTTCCCACGGATCGTGGCCGGCTTCGAAAACAGCACGCGCGTCGCCGCGCGGCCCTGCAGCCGCACGCGGCAGGTCGCGGAGCCGTGGCAACGGAGCACCACATACAGGAAGCTGCCGCTCTTGCTGATCCTGCTGATGGTCACGGGCGAGGTCTTGAAGCGAATTACGGCGGCGGCGGCGCTCCCGCCGGCATTGCTGGCCACGACGCGGAGGTAGTAGATCTTGCCCGGCGACAGGCTCCGAACCGTCCACTGCGCCGAGGCGCTCGCGCGCGAAGATTGCGAGCTGAGGTAGCCCTGGCCGAGCGACGGCGTCGACCCGTACTCGAGGATGTAGGTGGTGGAGGCTCCGCCGGTGGCGATCGTCGCGGACACCGTCGCGCTCGTCGCGGCCGGGGCGATGTGGACGTTGGTCACGGCCGGTGCGGTCACCGGCGATGTCGGGGTGGTTCCCGAGGGCGGGGTAACCGGCGGGTTGCTGGTCGTCGTCGTCGGCGGCGACTGCGTGTACGCGGTCGTGGTCGTCGGAGTACCGCCCGGGTTCGAGGAGCTCGCCGTGTCCGGCGTCGTGAACGTGTAGTCGTACCCGTACTCGGTGCCAGACTGGTTCTGCGCGTCCAGCCGGTAGTGGTAGGTCGTCCCGGGGGCGAGCCCGGAGAGCGTGTCGTTCACCGGTACGGGTGCGGTGCCCCCTCCGATGTCGTTGTTGCTCGCGGAGGCCTCCTGGCCGTAAGACGTGGTCGTGCCGTACTCCCACCAGTACGTGGTGTCCTGGCCGTTCGGATATATCCCACCCCGGAGCTGAGCCGATTTCGCGGTCACCAGCTGCGAGTAGCTCCCGTTGGTGCCCGGGCCGGCGATGCCCGGCGCGCCCGTGACGGCCGCGCCCGAGATGCTGCCGATGCCGGTCGGACCGTCGTAGCCGGGGCTGCCGTTGCAGATGTAGGAGATCGACGCCGAGCAGGTGCCGTTCGAACCGTCCGTCGGATCGTTGAGCAACGACGCGTTCGAATACGCCCACGACGCGCCCTCGGCGGTAGCCCCGACGAGCGCGTAGTAGGCCGCGATCAGCGGCGCGGACTCGCTTGTCCCGCCGACGACCACCCACCCGTCGTCGTCGGAGTCGTACACCTGCATGCCCGTATTCGGATCCCCGTCGGCCGAGATGTCCGAATACGAGCGTCCGTTACACCCGAGTCCGAGGGCGCTCTGCCAGCTCGGCTCGGGTTGCCACTGGTCGCAGCCGGAGCCCGCCCCGGACCACGCCGATTCGGTGAACCCGCGGACGCTCGGGCTGCCGCTGGCGCTCGCCGGCTGGAGCGTCGTGCCGCCGGCCGCGGTGACGCCTGAGAGCGCGGCCGGGAAGTTGTTGACCCCTGAACCGGGGTAGCCGACATCGCCCGATGCGGCCACGGTCGTGATCCACGGGAACGTGTAGTCGCCCGACCTCGTGAATTTGTAGGCCTGATAGCCGCTGAGCGGCACGTCCCAGCTGTCCGAGATCGCGCTGACTCCGGGCAGCCCGCCCGCCGCGGTCTGCGCCGCCCCGAGGTCCGGCGTCTGGTCGCTGTTGGCTTCGACCAGATCTATGTTGCAGTTCGGGCAAAGCGCGGACACGGCGTCGAGGTCCAGGGAGATCTCGAGCTCCCAGTGGGGGTCGACCGTGCCCGGATAGGTGGCGCTCGCGCCGGTGTTGCCGCTCTGGTCGTACTTGGTGAAGCAACCGTTGGCCGACGTACACGGGGGCAGGCCGAACTCGGCGCGGTAGACGGCCAGGTCGGACTCCGCGTTCGGATCGTCGAACGCGTCGACGATCGCGATGGTCTCGCCGAACCCCGCCGTCCCTGACAGCCAAGCCAGGTCGTAGGCCTGCTGCAGATACGCGGGCGTTCCGGGCTGGGGCGCGCCGGCCGCGGCGATCGCCGGCGTTGCGGCCGGCGTGGAGGCGTGGCTGCGGCGGGCGCGCGAGTGCGTGAACCGGTAGATCGAGGAGGGCCGGCGCAGCCGGGGATGCACGAACGCCCGCGTGCCGCGGACACTTAGGACCTGTGCGAGACACGTTGCGCGGACCGGCGTTGCCGGCGCGCAGGCGGCGACGGGCGCGACGCTGCCGGCGTCGGAAAGGCCCGTCGTGGCGTTGGTGATGCTGGGAGAGGCCTGCGCGCCGCTCGAGGACGCCTGCGCCGCGGCGGCGGCCGGGAACAGCGCCGCGACGAGCGCCACAATCGACGAGAGGAGCAGCGTCCACCCAGGGCGACGACAGGTTCCCCAAGCCGCGCTTGCTCGCCCTCGCGGCGAGCGGGAAGGCTCCGGGGCTCTGAGGAAGCTGGCGGGAAAACGTCTCATGCTCGAGGTGAGGCTAGAGAGCCCCCATCTCCTATCGGCAGGTTTGCGCAAAACCTGAAGCGTTTACTAACCCCAACTCGACCCTTATACGATGCCCCGGAACTTGGATTGCATCCCGCGGCTCGGCAGGCCCCCGGACCAGGCCGGGGGCAGCGCTCGCCTTATTAGGGTACCCTAACCCGCCGCATGCCCGGAATAGCTTCCGAAGTCCGGCGGGGCGAGCCCGGAAAGCGCGTCGAATCGGGCCGCCGCCGTCCCAGCGAACGCCTCAGCTTTTATGTGTGGACGGCGGTGGTGTTGGTGGCTGCGGTGGTGGTTGTGGTGGTGAGTTGGCATGCGCGGGGTGGGACGACGGATCCGACGGATCTTCCGGCGGGGCATCGGTTGAGTCATACCTCGGTGGTGATCGATTCG
>DATJYY010000006.1:0-37180 GCA_035499395.1 Solirubrobacteraceae bacterium | reverse complement strand
AAGCGCGCGAGGCCGTGGTGCTCAGCACCACCGTCGACGTCGGGCACGCCGGGCTGCCGTAGCGGAGGTTGGTGCGGTCCGCATGACGCGCGTGGTGATCATCGGCGGTGGCATCGGTGGACTGGCGGCGGCGCGCGCGCTGTGTAGGCGCGGAATCGAGGTGCGGATCTTCGAGGCCGCGCCGGAGTTGCGCGAGATCGGCGCCGGAGTCGCCCTCGGCCCGAATGCCATGAAGGTGCTGCGCGCGCTCGGCCTCGAGGACGAGGTCCGCGCGATCGCGGGGCGTTGGGAGTGGGCGGTAACGCGCAACTGGAAGACCGGGCGGACGATCTCGAGGACAAGCCGGGGGCAACAGGCGAGCCTGTTCGGGAGCGCGGGCGCGACCGCTCACCGCGCGGACCTGCTCGACGTGCTGTCGCGCTCGGTGCCGAGTGACATCGTCACGCTCGGAGCCCGATGCCAGAGCGTCGAACCCGACGGCGACGTCGCGGTCGCGCGGTTCGAGGATGGGAGCGAGGTCGAGGCCGACGTCATCGTCGGCGCGGACGGGATCCACTCGGCGACGCGAGCGTCGCTGTTCGGCCCCGACGCCCCGCGCTTCACCGGCAAGATCTGTTACCGGAGCGTGGTTCCGGTCGCCGCCGTGCCCGGTGCTCCGCCGGAGAGCGAGAACGCTCAGTGGTTAGGGCCTCACGGCACGATCGTGCTCTATCCCGTGCGGCGCGACGAGCTCATCAACGTCGTATGCCACTACGACGATGAGGGCTACCGCCACGAGTCCTGGGTGTCCCGCTGCGAGCGGAGCGAGGTGCTCGAGCGCTACAGCGGCTGGCACGAGTCGCTGCTGCGGGTCTTTTCGGCGGGAGACGTCTGGTACAAGTGGGCGCTCTACGACCGGGATCCGATCCCACAGTGGACGCGCGGTCGTGTGACCGTGCTCGGCGACGCCGCCCACCCGATGCTGCCGTACCTCGGGCAGGGCGCCTGCCAGGCGATCGAGGACGGCGTGGTGCTCGCGGCGGCGCTCGCGGCCCGGGCCGATGATCCGGTCCAAGCGCTCGCGCTGTACGAGCGCGCGAGGCGCCCCCGAGCGAGCCAGGTCGTGCTCACCTCGCGGGAACGCGGTGTCAGCAATCACCTAGCCTCGCCGTTGGCGGCGCTGAGGAGGGACGTCTCGATCGCGGTGAGGCGGCGCCTCGGCCGCGACCCCGACGGCCGCGGCACCGGGTGGATCCCGGAATATGACGCCAGCGCGCCCGAGGTCCTAGCCGTCTGAGGGGGTTCCCGGTCCGAGCGGCAGTTCGATCTCGCCCGCTCGCGCCAGCTTGCCGCAGCGGTCGCATACGAGATTGGGGCCGAAGCTCCCTCCGCAGCCGGCGTGGAGGGTGAGCCGGGGCGGGCCGCCGGGCTCCGGGTAGTGGCGGTCACCCCACTTCATCAGCATCAACATGGCGGGACCGAGTTCGTAGCCCTTGGCGGTGAGTACGTATTTCGGGCGGCCCGGGCGATCGGGATCAGGCATGCGCTCGAGCACGTTCTCGTCGCACAGTCGCTTCAGCCTGTTCGTGAGCACGTTGGAGGCGATCCCGAGGCTCTCCTGGAACTCCTCGAACCGCGTGAGGCCGAGGAGGGCGTCGCGGAGGATCAGCACCGTCCAGCGCTCGCCGATCACCTCGAGCGAGCGGGCGATCGAGCACACCTGATCTGGATAGTCGCGCTGGAGCATTACCTCCAGGGTAGCTGACTTGTTTGACAAAAGCCAGGCTCCCGGCTAACTTCCCTTGCGTGAAGCAAGTCAGCCCGAGGAGGAAGTGATGAAGCGCAAGCCCGTGATCCTGATTTCGCTGCTGCTGGCGGCGTTCGTGATCAATCTCGACACGACGATCGTCAACGTCGCCTTGCCCACGTTGGTGCGCGATCTGCACGCGTCCAACTCGCAGCTTCAATGGGTCGTCGACGCGTTCAACCTGCTGTTCGCCGGATCCGTCCTCGCGATGGGCAGCCTGTCCGACCGGTTCGGGCGCAAGGGAATGTTGCTCGCGGGGCTGTCGGTGTTCGGATTCGCGAGCCTGGCGGGCGGTCTGACCGACAGTTCCGGTGAACTGATCGCGGCCCGGGCGGTGATGGGCCTGGGGGCGGCGATGGTGTTCCCATCGACGCTCTCGCTGCTGACCAACGTGTTCACCGATCGCCGCGAGCGCGCCCTGGCGATCGGGCTATGGGGCGCGATCACCGGCGTCGCGATCGCGCTCGGGCCGATCGTCGGCGGGTGGCTGCTGCAGGCGTTCGACTGGCGCAGCATCTTCTTCGCGATGACCCCGGTTGCGCTGGTCGCCGGCGTTCTCGTCGCGGGCAACGTCCCGACCTCGCGCGACCCGAGCGCCCGCAAGCTGGACGGTCTCGGCTTCGCGCTGTCGACGTTGACCGTGTCCCTGCTCGTCTACACGATCATCGAGGCACCAAGCCACGGCTGGGGAAGCGCGCGCACGCTGGCCAGCTTCGCGCTCACAGCCGGTCTGCTGGCGGCGTTCGCCGCCTGGGAACGGCGCACCGAGCAGCCGATGCTCGACCTGTCGCTGTTCCGCAACCCGCGGTTCACCGCCGCGAGCGCATCGGTGGCGATCTCGTTCTTCGCCCTGTCCGGGTTCATCTTCCTGGTCACCCAGTACTTCCAGTTCCTCAAGGGCTACGGCCCGCTGTCGACCGGCGTGCGCCTGCTTCCGGTCGCGAGCTTCGTGGCGATCTCGTCGATCCTCGGCGCGAGGCTCGCCGTCCGCGTCGGCACGAAGCTGGTCGTCGCATCCGGGCTGTTCCTGATGGCCGCGTTCTACGCCTGGGTGACGACGGCCACGGCCGCGACCGGCTACGCGACGATCGCCGCGCAGATGGTTGTCCTCGGGACGGGCATGGGCCTGACCAGCGCGCCTGCGACCGAGGCGATCATGGGCGTGGTGCCTAAGGCGAAGGCCGGCGTCGGATCGGCGGTCAACGATGCCACGCGGCTCTTGGGCGGCACGCTGGGCGTCGCCGTGATCGGCAGCGTCTACGCGTCGCTGTACGCGACCCGCCTGACGAGCCTGCTGCCCACCGCCATCCCGGCCACGGCCGCTCGGACGGCGCACGCATCGGTCGGTGCCGCGCTCACCGTGGCGAACAAGCTTGCCGAAGGCGGCCATCCGGCGCTCGCGGCGGACATCAACCACGCCGCGAGCGCAGCCTTCTTCCAGGGGCTCCACGCGGCCGACTGGGTCGCCGCCGGAGCCGCGGCCGCGGGTGCGGTGATGGCGCTGCTCCTGCTGCCCGCACATCCGACGGTCCGCTCCGACGGTGCGCCGTCGGAGGCAACACCACTCGACTCGCCCGCGACAGCGGTGGCGGGCGTCTGATCAGAGATAGGAGACACCACATGGCCGAACAACTAGACACCCGCGCCGAGGTGGGCCGCGCCACCGGATTCGAGCTCGGCGCGCCCGACGACCCGGGAGCTCCGGGTATGGCTTCCGCACTGGCACGCAACCGCGCCTTCGCGGCCGCCGGAGGACACGAGGGTGCCGTCGTGTTCCCGAACCTCCGGCTGTTCGTGATCACCTGCCTCGACCCGCGCGTGGATCCGGCCGAGTTCCTCGGCCTCGGGCTGAGCGACGCGATGGTCGTCCGCAACGTCGGCGGGAGGGTCACTCAGGAGGTGATCAATGACGTTGCGTTCATTTCGCAGCTCGGCGAGAACGTCATCCCCGACGGCCCGCTGTTCGAGGTCGCAGTGATCCACCACACCCAATGCGGAACCGGCGCGCTCGCCGACGACAACTTCCGCCGGACCTATGCCGAGCGGATCGGGGCCGATGAGTCGGCGCTGCGCGAGACCGCGGTCCTCGATCCGGCGGCGACGGTCGCCCACGACGTCGCGCTGCTGCGTACCGCGCCGTCGATCTCGCCGCGCGTCACGGTCTCGGGGCACGTCTACGACGTGGTGACCGGGCTGGTCGAGACGGTCCTCAGTGCGTAGCCCCGGTGGCCTCGGCCACGAACGCGCGTACGAGCGCCGAGTCGTCGCCTCGGCGGGTGATCGCCACGAGCTCTGACCGGGGAGCGCCGGTCACCGGGCGGTAGGCGACCCCGTCGAGCGCGAGGCGGCCGACCGACGCCGGGACGAGCGACACGCCCGTCCCGGCGGCGACCAGGCCGATGATCGTCAGCATCTCGGGCGCATACTGGATGACCCGGGGGCCGGCGCCGGTGTCGGCAAGCGCGCCGATCAGGAGGTCGTGGAAACCGGGCGCCTGGGCGCGCGGGAACAGCACGAGCGGCTCGACCGCGAGCCGGCGGAGCGGCACCCGGGCGAGCGCCGCGAGCGGATGGGCCGCGGGCAACGCTGCAACGGTCCGTTCGCGGAGCACGGTCTCGGCGCGCAGGCCGGCCTCGTCTTCGATCGGCGGGCGCACGAGGCCGACGTCGATCACGCCGGCGCTGATTGCACGCAGCTGATCGACGGTCGAGCGCTCGCGCAGTTCGATCGCGACGCCGGGTCGCGAGGAGCGGAACCGCTCGACCGTTCCGGGGACGATCGACAGGAGCGCGGACCCGACGAACCCGACCCGCAGCCGCCCGGTCTGGCCGGCGTCGATCCCGCGGGCAGTGGCCACCGCGCCCTCGAGCTCCGAGAGGATCACCCGGGCGTCGCGGAGGAACGCCTCCCCGGCGGGAGTGAGCTGCACCCGCCGGCGCGTGCGCTCGAGCAGCGCGAACCCGAGCTCATCCTCGAGCGCGCGGATCTGCTGGCTCAGCGGCGGCTGGGAGATGTGCAATCGCTCGGCGGCGCGGCGGAAGTGAAGCTCCTCCGCGACCGCGACGAAGTACCGAAGCTGGCGTAATTCCATGATTCGTTCAGCGAATCAATAGAGCTTAATTAGATATTGGACAAGATCACAGGGGCGGGCGTAGCGTTGCCATCTCAGAGGCCTGGGTGTCCTTTCTGTTGACCTGTCCCAACTGTGGTGTTCGCGAGGTGACCGACTTCGGTTACGGCGGCGAGATCTCCCCACGGCCGACGTCGCGGCCCACGCTCAGAGAGCTTGGCGAGTACAACTACTTCCGCCGGAACGTCGCCGGAGTGCAGCGCGAGTGGTGGTTCCACCGCTCCGGTTGCCGGGCGTGGTTCATCGCCGAGCGCGACACGCGCACCAACGAGGTGCTGCTGACCGCGCTGCCCGCTGACCCGAGCCCGAACGGAGGTGGCGCGGCATGAGCCGCCTCCCGAACCAGCCCGGGGAGCTCATCAACCGGGACAACGTGATCCGGTTCACGTTCGACGGCAAGCCGGTCGAGGCGTACGAGGGCGACACGATCGGCTCGGCGTTGTTCGCGGCCGGGCGGCGGACGTTCTCGCGGAGCTTCAAGTACCACCGCCGGCGCGGGCTCTTGTGCTGCGCCGGCCAGTGCCCGAACTGCATCGTCGCGGTCGACGGCGCGCCCGGGACGCGCGCCTGCATCGAGCCGGTCCGCGAAGGGATGAAGGTCGAGCACTTGAACGCCCAGCCCGGCCTCGACCTCGACGTCATGCGCGCCACCGACCTCGTGGGGACGAAGTTCACGCCGCCGGGCTTCTACTACAAGACGTTCATCCGGCCCCGGAAGCTGTGGCCGCTGTACGAGAAGGTCCTCCGGCACGCCGCCGGCCTCGGCGTGCTGCGCAAGGAGCAGCCCGAGCGCGAGTGGCGGACCGAGTACCGCCGCCGCCACGCCGACGTACTCGTGATCGGTGGCGGTAGCGCCGGCCAGAGCGCCGCGAAAGCCGCCGCCGAGCAGGGTGACGACGTCGTGCTGGTCGACGAGGGCCCGTTCGGAATCGAGCCGATCCCGGGCGTCGAGATCCTCGCTCGGGCGAGCGCGCTCGGATACTTCGACGGGATCGTCCCGGTGTGGCAGGGCGACACCCTGCACCAGATCCGCGCCCGCCGCCACGTGTTCGCCACCGGCGCGATCGAGCAGCCGCTGGTGTTCGCCGGCAACGACCTTCCCGGGGTCATGCTCTCCGGTGGCGCGGTCCGCCTGACCCAGCTCTACGCGGTGAGCCCGGGCACCCGCGCCGTGATTGCGACGACCTCGGACCGTGGACTCGCGGCCGCCGCCAAGCTGCAAGACGCCGGCGTCGAGATCGCCGCGGTCGCCGACCTGCGCGAGACGCCGGGCGCCGCCGCGCGCCGCCTCAGCGAGCGCGGGATTCAGGTGCTCGCCGGCCACACGATCCTCGAAGCGACCGGCGGCAAAGCAGTGGAGTCCGCCGTGCTCGGTCCGATCGGCGTCAAGGGCGCGTCCGTCGAGAGGACGTTCGAGTGCGACCTCGTGGTCGTCTCCGGCGGGTTCGCGCCGGCGATGTCGCTGGTCCTCCAGGCGGGCGCCCAGACGCGCTACGACCCGGCGCGGGGCTCCTTCGTGCTCGACAAGCTCCCGTCCAGCGTCACCGCCGTAGGTGACGTGGCGGGCGTCGATGACGAGGGTGACGATGTCGAGAGCGGTGCGGTCGCGATTCCGCCGCCGGTTTCCGGCGCCGGCCGCGGCAAGTGCTTCGCGTGCCTGTGCGAGGACGTCACCGCCAAGGACATCAGGCTGAGCGTCGAGGAGGGCTACGACTCGATCGAGCTCTCCAAGCGCTACACGACGGTGACGATGGGGCCGTGCCAGGGGCGCATGTGCCAGCTCCCGGCGATCCGGCTGATGGCCAGGGAGACCGGCCAGCTCCTCGAACAGGTTGGCACCACGACCGCGCGGCCGCCGTGGGTGTCGGTGCCGATGGGCGTGCTCGCCGGCCGGCCGTTCGAGCCCGCCAAGCGCTCCTCGATCCACGGGCGCCACCGCGAGCTCGCCGCCAACATCAAGTGGGCCGGCGACTGGCGGCGCGCCTACGACTACGGCGATCCTCAGGGCGAGGCGCTGGCCGTACATCAGGCTGCCGGGCTGATCGACGTCTCGACGCTCGGCAAGCTCCTCGTCCGGGGACCGGACGCCGGCGAGTTTCTCAACCGCCTGTACCCCAACCGCTTCAGCGACCTCAAGCCCGGCCGGATCCGGTACGGCGTGATCAGCTCCGACGCCGGACGGATCGTCGACGACGGCACGATCTGCCGGATCGACGACGACACCTTCTACGTGACCACGACGTCGAGCGGCGCCGGCGCCGTCGAGGAGTGGTTCTCATGGTGGCTGGCCGACTGGCGCATGGATGTGAAGCTGACCGACCTCACCCAGGGCCTGTCCGCGGTCAACCTCGCGGGGCCTCGCGCGCGGGAAATCCTCTCAGAGCTCACCGACCTCGACTGCTCACCCGAGGCGTTCAAGTACCTCGACGGCAAGCAGGCCAAGGTCGCCGGCGTCGAGTGCCTGATCCTGCGGATCGGGTTCGTCGGCGAGGTCGGGTACGAGATCCACTTCGCCGCGGCCCACGGTGAGCACGTCTGGGACGCGCTGATGGAGGCCGGCCGCGACAAGGGCCTCCGGCCGTTCGGGCTCGAGCCGCAGCGGATCCTCCGCCTGCAGAAGATGCACATCCTGGTCGGACAGGACACCGATTCGGAGTCGACCCCGTTCGGGGCAGCGATGCCCTGGATCGTCAAGCTCGACAAGGAGGAGGACTTCATCGGCAAGTGGGCGCTCCAGCACTACTCGATCGAGGAGCCCGCGACTCGACTTGTCGGGTTCACGTTGGGCAACGGCTACGTGCCCACCGAGGGCTCGGTGATCCTCGACGGCCTGGGAGTGCCCGCGGGTCAGGTGACGAGCGCGCGCTTCTCGCCGGTGCTCGATCGCGTTATCGGGATGGCGTGGGTGCCGAGTCCGCTCGCGCGTGATGGCTCGCAGGTCACGATCTCCGACGAGGGTCGGACGACCGAGGCGCAGATCCAGACCAAGCCGTTTTACGACCCCGAGGGCGAGGTGCTGCGGTCGTGAGCCTCACGTTCCTCAACCCCACCGCCGCCGATCCGACGGCGGTCGCGCGGAGCCCGATGGAGCGAAGGGCCAAGGCCGCCGGCGCCCGGTTCGAGGCCCGCAACGGCTGGAACGTCGCCGTCGAGTACCCGGACGAGCGCCGCTTCGCTCAGACCGTGGCGTGGGCAGACGTGTCGCACTTGCGCAAGCTCGAGCTCCAGGGCGAGGCAGTCCCCGGCGAGCTCGGCGAGGCCAAGCGCGAGGGCGATGCGTGGATATGTCAGCTGACTCCGACGAGAGCGCTCCTCATCGGAGGGGAACACACGGCGCCCGCCGACGCGATCGACGTCACCACGTGCTACGCCGCGCTCACGATTTTCGGCCCCCTTGCCCGGGAGGTGATCGCGCGCTTCTGCGCGCTCGACCTCCGCCCCCAGGTCGCACCTCCCGGGAGTTTCCGCCCCGGCTCGATTGCGCGCCAGCCAGGGATGATCGTGGTCGAGGACACCGATCGTTTCCTGCTGCTGTTCGGCTGGGCCGTCGGCGAATACGTGTGGACGGTCGTCGAAGACGCGGCCAGATCGCTCGATGGCGGTCCCGTTGGCTCGGCGGCACTGAAAACATGATCGACATATTCAGAAAACGCCGGATGTGGCGCCGCCAGGGTGAGCTAAAGAGCGCCTATGACGTCGTCATCGTCGGGGGCGGGTCGCACGGGCTCGCGGCCGCGTACTACCTGCAGAAGAACCACGGGATCCGGAACGTCGCCGTGCTCGAAAAGCGCTACATCGGCTCGGGCGCAGCCGGGCGGAACACCACGATCCTGCGCTCGAACTACAAGACCCCTGAGGGCGCGAAGTTCTACGACGCCAGCGTCAAGCTCTATGAGGGGCTGTCGCAGGACCTGAACTTCAACCTGCTGTTCTCACAGTGCGGTCACCTGACGCTCGCCCATTCCGACCGGGCGATGTTCGTGATGACAAACCGTGCCGAGGTCAACCGCCTGCAGGGGATCGACTCGCGCGTGATCTACCCCGAGGAGATCAAGCGCCTCGCGCCGGCGATGCAGGTCGACAACCCCGACGCCACGTATCCGATCATGGGCGCGCTCTATCACCCGCCCGGCGGGATCATCCGCCACGACGCTGTCGTGTGGGGGTTCGCGCGCGGCGCCGACCGCGGCGGCGTCGAGATCCACCAGGACACCGAGGTTCTCGGGATGGAGCGCTCGAACGGCAGGGTCACGAAGGTCCGAACCAGCCGCGGAACGATCAGCGCCGGCACGGTGCTCAACTGCACGGCGGGCTGGAGCACGCAGATCTGCGACATGGTCGACGTGCCGCTGCCGATCACGACGCACATCCTCCAGGCGTGCGTCACCGAGCCGGTCAAGCCACTGCTCGACGTGGTGATCGTGTCCTCGCAGATGCACGTGTACATCAGTCAGACCGACCGTGGCGAGTTCTTGATGGGCGCCGAGATCGAGCCCTGGACGACGTACCGGATGCAGGGCACGCTGAACTTCCTCCAGGAGGTGTGCCGGCACACGATCGAGTTGTTCCCCCAGCTCGAACGGGCGCGCCTTCTGCGAAGCTGGGCGGGACTGTGCGACCTCAGTCCCGACTACAGCCCGATCCTCGGCAAGACCGAGGTCGAGAACTTCCATGTGAGCGCGGGGTGGGGCACGTACGGATTCAAGGCGGCCCCGATCGTCGGCCAGACGCTTGCGGAGCTGGTCGCCACCGGTCGCACCCCGGATTTGATCGCGCCGTTCGAGGTCGAGCGGTTCTACCGAGACAAGCTCGTCTCAGAGCTTGCGGCTGCGGCTGTCAGTCACTAGAAGGGACCAGGACCGGATGGACACAAGCACCGAGAAGGGGACACCGATGAAGACCAGCCTCGAGATCGCCCAGGAAGCAGAACTCATCCCGATCGATCAGGTCGCCGAGCGCGCCGGGCTCGAGGCTGATGAGATCGAACCGTACGGGCGCTACAAGGCGAAGATCGCCCTGTCGGTCCTCGAGCGGCTGAAGGGCCGCCCGGATGGCAAGCTCGTGTGCGTCACGGGGATGACTCCAACCCGGGCGGGCGAGGGCAAGACCACGACGCTCGTGGGTCTGACCCAGGGTCTCGGCGTGATCGGCAAGAACCCGGTGGCGTGCCTGCGCGAGGCATCGCTCGGTCCGGTGTTCGGGATCAAGGGCGGCGCGGCCGGCGGCGGGCTCACGCAGGTCGTGCCGATGGAGGACCTCAACCTTCACTTCACCGGCGACATCCACGCGATCGGCGCGGCCAACAACCTGCTCGCGGCGATGATCGACGCGTCGATCCTGCACGGGAACCCGCACCACATCGACGCGCTGCGCGTCGGCTGGCGGCGGGCCGTCGACATGAACGACCGCGCTCTGCGGCACATCGCGGTTGGGCTCGGCGGCCGGGCCAACGGGTACCCGCGCGAGACGGGCTTCGATATCACCGCGGCGTCGGAGGTGATGGCGATCATGGCGGTCTCGCGCGACCTTCAGGATCTGCGCCAGCGGATCTCGCGGATCACCGCGGCGTACTCGTTCGACGGCGCCAAGGCGATCACCGCCGAGGACCTCGGGGCGGCGGGCGCGATGACCGTGCTGCTCAAGGACGCGATCAAGCCGAACCTCGTGCAGACGCTCGAGGGCCAGCCGGTCCTCATGCACTGCGGTCCGTTCGCGAACATCGCGCACGGCAACAACTCCCTGATCGCCGACCTGATCGGGATGAAGCTCGGCGACTACGTCGTCACCGAATCTGGGTTCGGAGCCGACATGGGTATGGAGAAGTTCTTCGACATCGTCTGCCGGTTCGGGAAGCTCACGCCATCGGCAGCGGTGCTCGTGACGACCGTCCGGGCGATCAAGCATCACGCCGGACTCGAGGACGATCCCCGCGCCGAGCGCTCCGCGGCGCTCCAGGCGATCGAGACCGGCTTCGCGAACGTGCGGCGCCATCTCAACACGGTCCAGACCTTCGGCGTCCCGGCGGTTCTTGCCGTCAACCGCCGGCCCGGGGACACCAACGAGGAGGTCGAGCTTGTCAAGCGCCTCGCGCTCGAGGCCGGCGCGTTCGCGGCTGAGGCGAACGAGGGCTTCACCAAGGGCGGGGCGGGCGTCGCCGATCTCGCCTCGGCGGTCGTCGAGGCGTGCGATCAGCCGAACACGTTCCACCAGCTCTATCAGGACGACGAGCCGATCCAGGACAAGATCGAGGCGGTCGCGAAGCAGGTGTACGGGGCCAAGGACGTGTACTTCTATCCCGAGGCCGAGGCCAAGTTGACCCAGTTCACGCGCGAGGGGCTCGGGCACTTCCCGGTCTGCATGGCCAAGACCCACCTGTCGCTGTCGGCGGACGCGACGCTGCTCAACGCGCCCGAGAACTTCACCCTCCCGGTCAGGGACATCCGCGCGTACACGGGCGCCGGCTGGCTCGTCCCGCTGTGTGGTGACATCGTGCAGATGCCGGGGCTCGGGAAGACCCCGGCGGCGCTGAACATCGACATCGACTCCGAGGGTCGGACCGTCGGGCTTTTCTGAGCTCAAGTTCGGCGAGCTGCTCGAGGCCGTTGCGGCGCGGACCCCGGCGCCGGGCGGCGGCTCGAGCGCGGCCTGGACGTGCGCGGTGGCGGCCGCGCTCGTCGAGATGGCGGCGAGGTTCGCGCCCGAGGGTTCGGACGAGGCAGGGCGCGCTGCCGAGCTGCGAGCTCAGGCCGTCCAGCTGGCCGAGATCGAGCTGCACGCCTACGAGCCCGTGCTCGAGGCGCTCCGGCTGGCACGCGATGACCCCGACCGAATGGCCCGCGTCGACGTGGCCCGCGCCACCGCCTCGGAGTCACCGCTCGCGATCGCCCGCGTGGGTGCCGAGGTGGCGCAGCTGGCGGTTGACCTCGTACGCACCGGAAACCCCAACCTAGTCGGCGATGCGATCGCGGGCGCACTGCTCGCCGAGGCGGCCGCGCAGGCGGCCGCGCGGCTGGTGGCGATCAACCTGACCGAGGGGGCGTCCGTGCGTGAGGCAGCCGAGTTCGCGCGCCGCGCGCACGAGGCTCGGGACGAGGCGCTGAGCTGACGGGCCGATCCGTAGGATGCCGGCGATGGACCTCGGGAGGATCGGCGTCTGGAGCAGCTATCGCCAGTTCGGGATCGAACGCGCCGGCGAGGCGGCCAAGCTCGCCGAGCAGCTCGGGTACGGAACGTTGTGGGTGGGCGGCTCTCCGCACGCCCGGGACGTCCGCCCGGTGCTCGACGCGACGTCGACGCTCGCCGCCGCCACCGGCATCCTCAACGTCTGGATCAACGACCCGGGGGAGACCGCGATGGCCGCCGCGGGCTTGCGCGCGGACTTCCCCGGGAGGTTCATGCTCGGCATCGGCATCGGCCATCCCGAGGCGACGAGCGAATACGGCCGTCCGTTGACCACCATGCGGACGTTCCTCGACGGCCTCGACTCCGCACCCGACCCGCCCCCCGTCGATCAGCGGTGTCTGGCCGCGCTCGGTCCGAGGATGCTCGACCTCGCCGGCCAGCGCGCCGCGGGCACGCATACGTACTTCGTGCCCGTCGAGCACACGCGCTTCGCCCGCAAGCGGCTCGGACCGGGGAGGCTCGTGGCGCCCGAGGTGGCGTGCGTCGTCGATTCCGACTCGGTCCGCGCCAGGGCCGTTGCCCGCCAGTACGCGAGGATGTATCTCGGTCTGGGCAACTACACGCGCAACCTGCTCAAGTTCGGCTTCGCCGAGGCCGATCTCTCCGGCGGAGGCTCCGACCGGCTGATCGACGCGGTCATTCCACACGGCGACGCCCGAGCGATCGCCGAGGTCGTCCACGCGCACCTCGACGCGGGCGCCGACCACGTTTGTCTCCAGCCGCTCGGCGAGGACGGCATTCCCCACGAGTCATGGACCGCGCTCGCGAACGTGTTGATCGACTAGCCGCCCGACCCAGGGCGGCCCCGTACGAGCGGCGCGCCGGCGTCGGCTAGATGTCGATGCGGGCCACTGATCCGATCTCCAGGGCGACCCAGAGCGCGCCGTCGGGGCCTATCGCCAGGCCGTGGGGTTCGCTTGCCGCGGACAGGCTGATCTCGCACATATTTCCGTCGGCGGTCACGCGCGCGACGCTGCTGTTACCCCACTGGCTGAGCCAGCAGCCGCCGCGGGCGTCGGCGACGATCGCGTGAGGGCGTGCGTCACGGTCAGGCAACGCGAACTCGCGGATATCGCCATCCGGACTGATACGACCCACCTGTCCGGCGGCGATCTCGACGAACCAGATCGCGTCGGATGTCGCGGTGATGCCGACCGGCCCGGCTTCGGACGTGGGAAGCGGATAGACCCTGACGTCGCCGTCGGTGGTGAGCCGTCCGATCGCATGAGCCTGATTGAGCGTGAACCACAGCGCGCCGTCGGGACCGGCCGTGATCATCGAGGCCATCGCGCCGCTTGTGGGGAGGGGGAATTCGGCGATATGTCCGTCGGTGCTGATGCGTGCGATCTGATCGGTTCCCATCGCGGTGATCCACAGCGCATCGTCGGAGCCGACGGCGATCCCGAATGGAGCGCTTCCGGCCGGAAGCGGGAAAACGGTGGTGTCCCCGCTTGTGGTGATGCGTCCGATCCGGTCGTCGCCAGGGCGGGTGAACCACAAGGCCTCGTCCGGCCCGGTCACGATCTGGGAGGGGCGGCACGTGGCTGAATCCAGTTCGTACAAATCGAGGCGACCGCCCGGCTCCAGACGAGCGATCTCACCGGCGTGCACGAGCGTGATCCAGAGCGCCCGATCGGGACCGGCGGTCAGAGCGTACGGACCAGATCCCGGCGCCCCGACCGGAAGCTCGCGAATCGGTGGTGGCGACGAACCGTCGTGTGTCATCTATCCGGCGAGGACCGTCGCCGTAGCCGTGCGGCGATGCCGTCGAGGAGAAAGCTCAGAGCCAGGTCGAACTGTTCGGTGGCGCTGGCGACATGGGGGTCCGCCATCCAGCTCGACAGGATCGGATAGTCGCCGCCGGCCGCAGCCAGGTCGCGCACGGCCGTGATGGCGCGGGCCAGCTCATCCGGGTTCGCCAAGCCGTACCGCTCCTCCATGGCCCGCTCTTCGACGCCCTGGAGCGCGCTTCCGAAGATGTGCCGGTCGATCATCGCCGCGTAGCTCATCGCGGCGGCGGTGGAGGCGCCGTGGCGGGTCAGGGTCCCGAGCATGGCCTCGGTGCGGCGCATCATGTTCGGACCCAGGGGCGGGCGGCTGTAGACGAGCTGGGCGTACCAACCGTGCCGCATGACCATCTCCCAGGTGTGCGAGGCGATTGGTTGGATGTCTGCCCGCCAGGACCGCCCGGGCCGTCTGGGGAGCTCCACCTCGGCGATGACATGGTCGAGCATGAGATCGATGAGGCCGTCCTTGCTCGACACGTAGCGGTAGAGGGCCATCGCCGAATAGGACCCCAGCTGGCTGGCCACCGCGGCCATGGTCAGCGCGTCGGTGCCACCGTCGTCCGCAACCTCGACGGCCGCTCGCACGATCTGTTCCCGGTCGAGCGCACGCGGCCGGGGCGGAGCCGGCTGTAGCCAGATCAGCAGGCCCGGGGCATCCTCTCGCCGCTGTGCCACGAGCGGAGAGTTTACGCTATAAACAAAACGTGTACTACGTAAACGTTGGGTAGTTCGAGGGAGGGGATCATGTCGCCCACACAGTTCCAGCCATCAGGTATTCGTCTTGGGATCGCCCGCGGCGTGAGCTACGGCCTGTTCGGGCCTCCGGACCAGTTCGTCGCCCCGAGCCGCGACCTGGGCGCCGGACTGGTGCGCGTGTACGTGTACTGGGGCCAGGTTCAACCGGAGCCGGACCGCTGGGACTGGACCGTGGTCGATGCGTTCCTGGCGCAACTCACCCGCGACGAGGAGGCGTGGGTGACGGTCTGCTCGAGCTCTCCCTGGGCAACGAACCAGCCCACGGACTTTCTCCCGTCCTCGCCCGCCAAGGAACAGGAGACCTTTCATCGCTTCGTGCGCGCAATGGTGTCGCGGTGCGCCGGCCGGGTCCGCTACTGGCAATGCAACAACGAGCCCAGCAACACGCCTCTGCTCTGGGCGGGCAGCGCGGCCGATTACGCCGCCCAACTCGAGGTGTTCCACCGAGCCGTGCGGGAGGCCGATCCCTCCAGCGCAGTCGTGCTCGGCGGCTGTGGGTATGACGTCCTCTCCTCGTCGCCGGTGGATCCGCCGCGGCAGTTCTTCGACCGCGTGCTCGCGACCGCCGAGAACTGGTTCGACCTTTTTTCGATCCACCTCTACGACGATCCACCCCACATCCCGCGCCACATCGAAACGGTGCGCGAGATGATGCGGGCTCACGGTTACGAGCGTCCGGTCGTCGTCGGTGAGTACAACGGCCCGACGTTATTTCAGCTGCCCGAAGTCGAAGGAGTGCTGCAAGACACGATGGCAGCAGCGTTCGCGGACGCCGGCGGGGACTTCAGCACGGGCGGGCTTGCGAGGACCGCCGGCCTGGAGACCCCGGAGCGGCGAGCGATGAAGGCGCTGTACGCCAGGCGGTTGGAGCTTCCCCCGCGGCTTCAGATGCTGATGGCAGGCTGTCCGCTCGAGCTCGAGGAACGCCGGCACCGCATCAACTGCCGGGAGATCGTGAGCCGGAACCTGTTCGCGCTCTCGGCCGGCGTCCGGCGAACGATGTGCTGGCATCTCGCGCCTGAGATCGCGCACTACGAAGACCCGTTCACGATGATGGAGCTCCTCCAGGGCAAGCTGCTGCTCCTCGCCCACGACGAGGACGGTCAGGTCACGCGGCACCGGCCTGCCGCCGAGACCTTCGGGCTGCTCGCACGCCACCTCGACGGTGCGACGTCGGTTGCTCGCATCGTGCGCGAACAACAACCCGAGGTGTTCGCTTTCACCGTCGAACGACACGATCGCGGACCCCTTGTCGTGCTCTGGAGGGACGCGGACCTGTTCTCCGGCGAGGACGAGCCACCGATCGTGGTGGAGTGGCCTTGGCCGTACGAGCACGCCGTCGCGGTCGATGCGCTCGGTGTCGAGCATGGCGTCGCGCTCGACGACGGACATCTGACACTGTCGGTCTCGGTCACGCCGATGTTCGTGATCGCATCACGGCCGGCGGCCGAACTTCCCATCGGCCGATGGACCGTCGACCCTGCGGCAAGCACGGCAGGGTTCTCCGTCGGGCACTACTGGGGGCTCACGACCGTCGCCGGGGAATTCACCGCGATTGCGGGTGAGCTGGAAATCGACGAGCGGGGGCGCGCATCAGGACAGCTCCGAATCGACGCGACCAGCGTCACCACCGGAGACGCGCTGAAAGACAGGTACCTCAGAACTACAGATTGGCTGCCTGCGGATGAGCACCGAGAGATCACATTCATTCCCGCCCTCGTGCAACCGGTCGACGAGGAGATGCTCGCCATCGACGGCACACTGGCGGTCGCCCGACACGAGATTCCGCTGGCACTCACAGCCAGGGTCGATCGCTCGGACAACGGGCTCAGCCTGTCGACCTCCGTCGCCGTGGACCGCCGATCGTTAGGGATGACGTGGGGTCCGCCCGGAATGACAAGCGATGACCTGGCGCTCTCCGTACGAGCCCACCTCAAGCAGGGCGCGGATCGATAGATCCCACGACAGACCAGGGACCAAGCCAGGGCACTCGCGGGCGCAACTTGGCGGGAGCGCCGGCCCGCGCAGGGTGGCGTGGCACCTTCGGCAGGGTTCGCCAAGCTCGGGATCAAGTCTCGTCGAACTCCGAGCGCGGCGCTGCCGCGCTCGGAGCCCGAGCTGGCCCGGGCCTGAACGTCCGGGACGACGAGCTCCGTAGTTCAACCCCTTAGATCGCCGCGAATTGCGGATGGGCGTGCGGTGGCGCGGGGTCACAGTTTGTCCGTATGTACCTGACAGATGGCGTCTTCCTGTACCGAGTCGTCGACGTTGTGGAGACCGAATCGGGTGAGATGGCCGACATCGAGGACTGCTACCGGCTGGACATCGTCCGCATCCCGATGTGCGACTTGCTTTCTCGTCGGCTTCGAGTCGTGACGCCGGCCTGATCAGGCGGGCGGAAGGGAGTCACCACGCGCGGCCGGGGGGCGTTCGACCAGCTCGAAGCCCTCGGCATCGGTCGGGGACGCGCATACCATCGAACTCTCATCGTGGAATCCAGGCTCACCGCCGACCGGCGCTCTAGCCGTCGGGCGACGCCGCTGGGTACGTTCCCGCGCGTGTGCGACGGCCGAGGCGATCGAGGCTTCGCTCCGGAGGCTGTTGCGCAGCGCGAGTACCTCGGACCGGCTGTAGAGGCGATCGATCGGGCTCGAGATCGGGAAGCCGTACCGCGCTTCCCAAGCCAGCAAGAGCTCGGGTGGCACGGCGAGCAGGGCTGCGGCCTCGTCCAGATCGAGGGTACGGAGCGGCGCGTTGCCCGGCGTCGAGTACCGGAGCTCGGCACCGAGATCCGCGGTATCTGTGGCGTCGTCACTCAGCGCCGCAGCGCGGCACAGCGATAAGACGAACAGCAACACGGCAAACCACGTGCCGAGTGCCAGTAACACAATCATTCACAACCCCACTGTGACTTCCTGTCGCTGGAGTGGGGATACCCGCGCCGGCCGAGTTGGGCCCCAGCGGTGGACGGATGATCTAGCCCACAACCATGAAGGCGAGCATGTCGCCGGGGACCAGTGGCAGCTCGGGGTCGCACACGATCTGGTCGCCGTTGAGCGCGGCCACGACGTGTTTGTCGAGGGTGACGCCGGCGGCGACCGCGGCCCTTCCGAGCGACCACGCGCCTACACGTTGCCGACGCGAGCCCACCTCGACGACGATGTCTGGCGCCGGCAATGCGTGGGCGCGCTCGTACTCGACCGGCTCGTTGAGGTTGCTGACCGAGAGGAGCGCTGGGTCGAGGCGGGCGAGGGTAGGGTCCTCGAGCAGGTCGTCCGCGCTCATGTGCCGGACGCGCGAGCGCTCGAACAGCGATCCGTGGCTCGTCCCGTCGCCGGCGAGCAACTCCCGGAGCGCGCCCACTAAGGCGACCCGGTACGCCGCCGACAACGGCTGGCGGTACCCGCCGACGTCGGGAAGCGCTACATCGAAACCATCGACTGCACTGACGACGCGTCTGATGAATGCCGGATGTAGCAGCGGCACGTCGGTCGCGGATACGTAGGCAACCTCTGCACGACTGCCGATCGCGGCCAGGCCGGCGGCGATTCCCTGGACCGGACCGCGCCCCTCCCGCTCATCTGCGACCACCTCGACCGCGGGGTCGAGCGCCGGCAACTCCTGCCCGGGCGCCGACACCACGACCACGGGGCCGTCGACCGACCGTGCGACGATCCCGGTGACGCGGCGGAGTAGCGTCGAGCCGTGCCACTCGAGCGCCGCTTTCGGCGAGCCCATCCGCGAGGACTTCCCACCCGCGAGCACGATTCCGGCGGCCTGCGCCATGGGCCGCAACTGTAGAGCCCGTAGTATGAGGGGATGGCGCATACGGGGCGCATGGCCAGCGACGAAGCGGTGGTCCTCACGGTCGGTGAGGTGATGATGTCCCGGCCGAAGACGCAGCCGGGCGATGCGCTCGTCGCCGATGTCCGCCGGGCATTCGAGAACCCGAGCGTCCGGACGGTATTGCTCGCCGACGACGGCGTGTTCCGCGGGGCGATCGAACGCGACAGCGTGCCGGCCGACGCTGCGGACGACGAGTCGGCCGCCAGGTACGCGGACGCCGAGCCGGTCACGGCCACGCCCACGATGCCGATCCCCGAGGCGATCAAGCTGCTCGACGATCAGCCCGAGCCGCGGCTGATCGTCCTCGACGAGGACGGCGCCACCCTCCGAGGGCTGCTGTGCTTCAACCGCGGCTCTAGCGAGTTCTGCGTTCGGTAGCGGGGAATCCGGCTGGACAGCCGTACTTGCTCCTATGCGTGCGGGCCGGATTCCCTTAGGGAAATTCGGCTCCATCATTCAGTTTTGACCAGCGCGCGGTCCCAGAGCCGGATTTACCTTGCACATCTTGCGACAATAGGTTCAAATCTGTCTGGGGAGGAGGGCGCGAGGTGGCCCGCGAGGACGTTGCGGCGCGATGGCGACGGTCGGCAGTCTCGAATGATGCTCGGGCGGCGGAGCACCGGAGCCCGTCGCTCGTGGATAGCGCCGAGGAGGCGCTTCACATCTGGCTGGCCGGTGGCCGCTATCGCCAGGGGGACCGACTGCCACCAGAGCACGAGGTTGCGACGATGCTCGGCGTCTCGCGCGGCACGTTGCGCAGCGCGCTTCGCCGGCTCGAGGAGCGAGGCGAGATCGTGCGACGGCAGGGGAGCGGCACGTTCGTCGGGCGCAGCGCGGTGCCGGCCGCGCTCGGTGAGCGGCTAGAGCGCCTCGAGCCGTACTCGTCGCTCGCCGAGCGCCGAGGGCTGACGCTGGTCTCGGTCGACCTCAACATCGAGCGCCGAGCGGTCGGCGCCGAGGTTGGCGAGGCACTCGGGCTTGCGCCGATCGCGAAGGCGATCACGTTCTCGCGAACGCTGGTGGCCAACGACGCCCCAGTGGCGGTGATGTTCGACGTCGTCCACCCGAAGGTGTCGCTGCCCGACGACGCCGAGCTCCGGGCCGCGCTCGAACGCGGCCAGATGGTGCTCGACGTGCTGATCGGTCTCGGGGTGCCGGTCACCTACGCGCGAACGCGCGTGATCCCGTCGCTGCTCAACCCCCGCGAGCGCGCCGGCAAGCTGCTGGGCGTGCGGCGGACCACGGCCGTGCTGGAGCTCGAGGAGCTCATCTACGCCGGCCGCGACGAGCGCGTCGCGTACTCGCGCGACCTGTTCGCGCCCGGCGGGCTCGACGTCGCCGTGACCCGCTCGCTCGAGTCGACCCGCCCCACGCCGATCGCGAACGTCCGCAACTCCCGCAACTCCCGCGACGCCGCCGCTCGCACTCGCCGTCCGTGAGCGCGGAGTCTCGGCGGCGGGTGGCCTCGGTGGCGCGCGCGCTGGCACTGCTCGACGAGGTGGCGCGCAGCGACGCCGGCCTCGGCGTCAACGAGCTGGCACGCCGGATCGGGGTCAACCCCAGCACCGCGTCGCGGCTGCTGGGGACGCTCGAGGACGGCGGGCTGGTCGAGCGCTCGCCCGACGGTCCCTACCGGCTGGGGCTGAAGCTGGTCGCGCTGTCGGATCGGGTGCTCGGGCAGCTCGACGTGCGCGAGCGAGCGCGTCCGTGGCTCGCGTGGCTGGTCGCGGAGACCGGCGAGACCGCCACCCTGTCGGTGCCGGGTGGCGGCGAGGCGATCACCGTCGACTTCGTCCCGTCGTCGTCGAGCGTCGTCAGCATGGCGCGGGTGGGGAGGCCAAGCGTCGCACACGCGACGGCGGCCGGGAAGGTCATGCTGGCGTTCGGCGCTACGGCCGTCACCGGTGAGCTCACGCCGTTCACCGAGCGGACGATCACCGATCGGGACGCCCTCGCCGCCGAGCTCGAGGACGTGCGAATCTCGGGGATCGCCGAGGCGGTCGGCGAGCGTGAGCCGGACCTGAACGCATTGGCGGTGCCGGTGATCGGGCGCGGCGACGAGCTGGTCGCGATTCTCGGGCTGCAGGGGCCGGCGGCGCGGTTGCCGGCGAGCGCTCGTCGCGCCCTGCGCGCCCCGCTCCGCAGGGCGGCGTCCGAGCTCGGGCGATCGCTTGGCGGGCCGGGATAGGATGGGCCATGCTCGGATCGCGGGGCCGATCCCGTTCCCTCGACATGCGCGGCCTCGCGGACGAGGAGCTGATGGGGCTCGTCCGTGATGGCGAGATGCAGGCGTTCGAGGTGATCTTCGATCGGCACGCCTCGGCTGCGTTCTCGCTCGCCTACCGGATGTGCGGCCGCCGAGCGGCTGCCGAGGACGTGGTCCAGGAGGCGTTCCTGTCCTTGTGGCGCAGCGGCACCGGCTACGACCCGAGGCGCGGCAGCGTGAGATCGTGGGTGCTGAGCGTCGTCCACAACCGCGCCGTCGACGCGATGAGGCGGACCGGGTCGAAGGCCGGTCGAGACGTGCCCGACGAAGGAATCGCCGATCGGCTGAGCGCTCCCGAGCGGACCGAGATCGAGGTCGAGCGCCGTGACGAGGCCCGCCGGGTCCGAACCGCGCTCGACGAGCTGCCCCCGGACCAGCGCAAGGTGATCGAGCTCGCCTATTTCGGCGGCTTCACCCACACCCAGATCGCGGAGATGCTCGATCTGCCGCCCGGTACCGTGAAGGGGCGGATGCGGCTCGGGTTGACGAAAATGCGCTACGTCCTCGGTGAGGGAGCGAGGGTGACCGTATGAGCGGCGAAGACCGGATCGCGAACGGGCACCGCTGCGGCGACGACGCGGCGGCGTATGTGCTCGGAGCGCTCGAGCCTTCGGAGGTCGACGCGTTCCGGGCGCACCTCGTCGACTGCGCCGCCTGCCAGAAGGAGGTGGCGGAGTTCGAGCAGGTGACCGGCGCGCTCCCCGAATCGGCGGCGCAGCTCCAGGTGCCTAAGGACCTGCGCCGGCGGGTGATGAGCGAGGTCCGTGCGACTCCGAAGGCCCATGCGGCGCCTCTGAACACGCCCGTGCGATCGTGGCACCCGGCGTTCGTGTGGGGCGGCGCGTTCGCGGCGGCGGCGGTCGTCTTGGTGGTCCTCGTGGTCGCGCTCAGCTCCGGTGGCTCCGGCACGAAGACGATCCAGGCCTCGACCGGCAGCGCCGAGCTCCGGATAACGCGCGGGCACGGCGACTTGATCGTCCACCGTCTGCCCGCGTTGCCCGCTGGTCGCATATACGAGATGTGGGTGCAGCGCGGGAGCGCGACGCCGACGCCGACCGGGACGCTGTTCGCCGTCACGCGGTCCGGGTCGGCGGCGGTCGGCGTGCCCGGCAGCCTCGACGGGATCAGCGCGGTCATGGTCACCGAGGAACCCGCCGGCGGCACCTCGGCGCCCACCACCGCGCCCGTAATCGTCGCGCGCCTAACTTGAGTGGGGAATCCGGCTCGGCCGATGCGTGCGCGATCGGCGTCGGGCGTCGAGAGGGATTCCCCGGTCAAGCGGCTCGGAGCGGCTTGGTCTGATAGCCGCCCTTCGGGGTGCCGAGGTACGGGAAGTGAGACAGGTACCTCATGCTGTTCCGCCCCAGCCCATCCGTCACCAGCGACGCGGCCGCGTCCGGCGTGTAGGTCTTGTCGACGAGCGGATAGGTGACGCCGGCGATCGCGCGGAGCTCGACCGTGACCACGTCGTCGAACACGCGACGACCGTTGGGGAAGCCGGCGGGGTCGCCACCGATCAGCCCGAGCGCCTTCGGGTTATGGCGCGTGGGCGGAACCGCCATGTTCAACCGCAGCTGGTCCGCAGGATTCGCTCCGGTGAAGTTCTGGAAGCCCGGGACGATCCCGGCGGGGATGCCGGTCATCAGGATCGCGGCCAGATCGGCCCGCGGCGCGGTGAGCTTCGCGAGGTTCGGGAACACGCCCGGATACAGGACCGGCAGCAGCCCGGCAAGCTCGGGATTCTGGACGTACTTCAGGAACTGCGCGTCGTCCTGCGCCGGCAACGAATTCCAGCGATCCTTGTCGCCCAGAGGCACGATCACCTCGTTGAACAACGGGTTGCCCAGGCGCGAGACCTGGACCCAGCCGCCGCTCTCGTGGTTCTGTCCCGTCCCCGCCTCGCGGATCAGCGCGCGGCGCCGGCTCGCGGCGGTCCAGACGCCGATCACCGACTTGCCGGCCATCGGGTCCTTGGGGTTTGAGCCGTCGCGGCTCAGTTCGTGCTTGGGGATCTTCAGCGCGATCGAGTGGACGCTGAAGTCGTTGGTGGCGTTCACCCCCTGGGCCGCCGCCATCGCGGCCAGGTGCAGGTTCTGGAATGGACGCAGGTCGCCGAGGTCGAACACGGCGCCGAGGTCGACGTAGAAGCCCTCGAGCCGCTGGCCGGCGAACACGGTGTGACCGCCCGCGATCTTGTGGACCGCCTCGGCGGCGAGAGTCGCGTAGCTCGGCGTCGAGGCTGGCCCGATGTTGCACGGTGGGCACGAGAGGTTGGTCGCGAGCGTCTTCCGATGCCCGTTCTTCACGCGGGTGACCGAGTAGAACTGCCGCCGGTTCCAGTTCGGGCTCGCGATCGAGCCGATCGGGCCGGTGTTGTAGAGGAACGTGTCCGAGTTGCGCACCTCGGTGTGGAACTCGAACTCGTATGTGATCTCGGGCGCGCCGTCCGCGTCGTTGTCGATGTGGATCTCGTAGCGGACGTCGTCGCCGAACTCGAAGAAGTTCGGACCTCCGAACGGTGCCTCGAGCGGCAGGTAGTTGGAGATGATCGTGACCGTGTCCGGGTCGTCGGGTGAGACGAACGCGTACGTGTCGGTGTTGTCGGCTACCGGGTCCTTGCTGATCGCCGGCGCCTCGCGGTGTGACGACATGGGCTCTCCTCGGTTGAGTGTTGTGCCCTATACGTCACGGTTGGCGAAACGGATCAGTGGGCGCCCGCCATGTAGTACGCAGCAAACCTCGGCGACGGGCCGACCGCGCCCACGCAAGCATGCTGGAAGCTGCCGCACGAATGGTGGATGTTGTGGTCGGCTCACAAGGTCGCGACTGCCCGACGCTCTGACTGATCGAACTCTGGCGATTCACCCGCGTATTTGGTAGCTGCATCGCCGGGTTTAGCGACGGGCGCCGCAGCGATGCCCCTCAACTCCACGGGTAGGGACTATGAGACACGGGATGCAGGTCCCCGGTCTCGAACCGCTCGAACCGGAACGGGTGCAGCAGCGACGAGTGCTCGCCGGCGAGTACGCGCGCGATCTCCCGTCCGACCGCGATCATCTTGTAGCCGTGGTTCGAGTCCGCGGCCACGAACACGTTGGGCCGCATGTAGTCGAACACCGGGAAGTTGTCGACGGTGAACGCGCCGGCGCCACCGCTCCGGGTCTGGCGGTAGGTCGGCCGGGCGCCCTCGAACCGGCCGAGGCAATGCGACAGCGCCGCGCACCACATGTCCGGGAAGCCCGGCTCGACGGTGCCGGTCGGATACGGGTCGATGTCGATCTCGTGGCCGAGCCGGAGCGGTTGCGCGCCACCCTGCACGGTCTCGCGGTCGGGCTTGAAGTACACGCCCCAGGGCTCGCTCGTGATCAGCCGGTTCGCGTCGTCGCGGAGAGTCTGATCGCTGTCAATGTGGAGCACCGGCGACTGGCTGCCGTCGTCGGTGACGAACATCGCGGGGTCGAACTCGATCTCGCCCTCCTGGAGGTACCAGTACGTCCACATCGGCAGGTCGGGCTCGAGTTCGCCGTCAGGCTGGCGGACGTCGATCCGCGCCGGCAAGCCGAGCATGTCCCAGATCGACGCGATCCACGGACCCACGGCGACGACCACCTGGTCGACGGCGATCGCGCCCGCGGTGGTGTTCACGGCGGTCACGGCGCTCGAGTTGTCGAGCTCGAAGCCCGTGACCTCGACGCCGGCGGCGATTTGGGCTCCGGCCTCCTCGGCCTTGCCCGCAAGGCCTTCCATCGACTCGCGATTGAACGCGAACCCGCCCCCGCGCTCGTGGAGGCAGATCGTCAGGCCGGGCGCGCGCCAGTCGCCGTACAGGGAGCGCATGTGCGCGGCGACCTCGTCCTCGCCGACGTACAGCTCGGACGGGTAGCCGATCCGCTGCTGGCGCTCGTGGACCGCGATCAGATCGGTCTCCTGCGCCGGGGGGCCAAGCGCGATGTAGCCGCTCCCGTGATAGTGGAGCGCCCGCGGATCGGACTCCCACACCTCGACGCAGGCCGCCATCAGCTCGGACATCGCCGGCTGGAAGTAGTTGTTGCGGATCACTCCACAGGCGATCCCGGAGGCACCGGCGGCGACGCCGGTCTTGTCCACGACCAGCACGCGCTGACCCTGCTTCGCGAGGTGCCAGGCAGTCGAAAGGCCGTGGACGCCCGCGCCGATAACGAGGACGGGGACCGAGTCGGGTAGGCGTTCTGACATCGGGGAAACTCTCCTGTTGCGTAGAGCGCAATAGTGTTGCGCAATGGCCAGTGAGAGGATATGATGCGCGGGTCGCGCGGTCAAGCCGAGGACCGTCAACCGCGCTTGCCCTAGCTCCCGGCAGATGGTATAACCGCGCCTGTACGAATTTGTACAACGGTCGTCGACTCCGGCGACCGGGTGGGAGCGTCCGTCGCATCGCTCGGCGCGAGGGTGCGAGAAAGGAGTTGAGGATGGCGGTAGCAGTCGACGGCGGCGACCCGAGCGCGGTGACGGTGCCGCTTGGCGGAACCGTCCAGACCGTGCTGGAGAGCCCGCGGATCGCGCCGGCGCCGGCGACGCTCGAGGAGGCGCGGAACGCGCCCGGCCGGCGCGACAAGATCGAGCAGATCACACGCCGGATCGAGGAACAGGGCATCAAGTACGTGTTCTTCCAGCAGGTTTCGGTCACCGGGCGCGTGATGGGCAAGGGCGTGGTGTCGACGTTCTTCCCGCAGGTCGCGGAGAAGGGCTACCAGCTCGTGTATGGCGCGACGGCCAACCTGTTCACCGACCGCCACGGCAACTACATCGGGTTCGGCCCCGAGGAGTCCGAGCTCGCGGCGGTGGCGGACCTCGACACGTTCGCCGTGCTGCCGTGGGACGAGCGGGTCGCCCGCGTGTACTGCGACTGCTACGACACCGAGACCGGTGACCTGCTCGACGCCGACTGCCGCCAGAACCTCAAGCGGGTCGCGCACGAGTTCGAGCAGGAGCTCGGGTACCAGTTCCTGATCGGGATCGAGCCCGAGACGATGTGGCTCAAGAAGCCCGAGGACGGCAAGCTCCCCGAGGGCGTCACCAAGCCCTACTGCTACCACATCCACCAGTTCGAGGAGCTCCGTCCGGTGCTGCTCGACGTCGTCGACTGGGGCCAGCGGCTCGGGCTCGACATGAGCTACGGCGACCACGAGGACGCGCCGGGCCAGCTCGAGTTGAACTTCCGCTTCGACCGCCCGGTGCGAACTGCCGACAACCTCACGACCTACCGCCAGGTGTGCGCCGCGGTCGGCCGCAAGCACGACGTGCTCCCGTCGTGGATGCCGAAGCCGTTCACCGGCGTGTCGGCCAACGGTCACCACCACCACTTCACGCTCGTCGACGAGAACGGCGTCAACGTGTTCCACGACCCCGATGGGCCGGCGCAGCTGTCGGAGATCGCGCGGAACTTCCTCGGTGGCATGCTCGAGCACTTCGGCGCGCTGATGTGCATCGGCAACCCGACCGTGAACTCCTACTGCCGGATGTGGGACACGGGCTTCTGGGCCCCGATCTACAAGAACTGGGGCTGGCAGAACCGCACGACGACCGTGCGCGTCGCGACCGGCGGCCGGTTCGAGTATCGCGGCGTCGACTCGTCGTGCAACCCGTACATGACGACCGCCGCGCTGCTCCAGGCCGGGCTAGACGGCGTCCGGCGCAAGCTCGACCCGGGTCCGCCTCAGCAGGGCAACACCTACGAGCTGCTGCAGCAGGGGGTCGAGATCGAGCGCGTGCCCGAGAGTCTCGGGGCGGCGCTGGACGCGCTCGCGGCCGACCAGCTGATCCAGGCCGCGATCCCCGGTCGCCTGTACAAGGTGTTCGACTGGTACAAGCGCGACGAGTGGGAGCGCTACCTGGCGGCGGTGACCGACTGGGAGCGGAACGAGTACCTCGAGGTGCTTCCTTAAGCCATGTGCGGAATCGCGGGAATCATCTATCGAAACGGCAACGGTGCTCACCGGCTGGGCGCGGACATGACGCGCATGCTCCAGTCGATGAAGCACCGCGGCCCCGACTCAACCGGGTACGCGCTGTACCGGAGGCCGAGCACCGACCTGATCATGCGGATCAAGCTCGACGACGGCGGCGGGAACGAGGACATCGAGTACACCGAGCGGCTGCGCCGGCGCCGGCGTGAAGTGGAGGCGCGGCTGCGCGCCGCCGGCGCTCGCGTCGACTCGATCGAGGACATCAACGAGTACACGATCTCGGCCGCGCTCGCGTACGACGGTGAGCTCAAGCACGTGGCCGACTACGTCGAATCGGTGCCCGGGGCGGAGGTGCTGTCGGCGGGCTCAGCGCTCGAGATCGTCAAGGACCTCGGCGACGCCGCAACCGTCGCCAACGCGTACAAGCTCGACGGCTACATCGGCACACACGGGATCGGACACGTGCGGATGGCGACGGAGTCGGACGTCGATATCTCGAACGCCCACCCGTACTGGGCGTATCCCTTCTCCGACGTGGCGGTCGTCCACAACGGCCAGCTGACCAACTATCACCAGTGGCGCCGGCGCCTGGAGCGGATGGGGCACCGGTTCGCGTCGGACTGCGACTCGGAGATCATCGCCGTGTACCTCGCGCAGAAGATGTCCGAGGGCGCGACGCTCGAGGGGTCGATGCGGATGAGCCTCGAGGACCTCGACGGCGTGTTCACCTACATCTGCGTGTCCGATGACGCGCTCGGGATGGCCAAGGACGAGCTCGCGGCTAAGCCGCTCGTGCTCTATGAGGGCGGCGACATGGTCGTGCTCGCCTCCGAGGAGATGGCGATCCGCGCGGTGATCGACCGAGAGATCGAGACGTATGACCCGTACGAGAGCCAGGTGATGGTATGGACACGGTAGAGGCGCCGGGCGCGGTCCCGCAGGCGCGGTTCGACCCGCGCGGACTGGTCGAGCTCGACGAGACCGTCCCGCGGATCGCCGAGATTGACGGCGACCGGGCCAGCTTCGACGCGCGCCAGCTGACGACGCGGCAGATCAACCTCGAGCTGCGCCGGCTCATCTACGGCGAGGGCGTGCGAGACGTCACCGTCCGTAACCCGGGCGCCAAGCACTCACTCGGCGTCGGGATCCTGCAGCGGTGCAGGATCACGTTCGAGGGGAGCCTCGGCTATTTCGCGTGTGGGCTCATCGACGGTCCGGAGGTCCACATCACCGGCCGCGTCGGGTGGTCGGCCTGCGAGAACATGATGTCGGGCGTGTGCGTGATCGACGGCAACGCCGGGTCGTTGACCGCCGCGGCGCTGCGCGGTGGCGACGTCGTCGTCCACGGACAGGTCGGGGCGCGCACGGGGATCGACCAGAAGGGCGGGACGATCATCTCGCTGGGCGATGCCGGCTCGATGACCGGGTTCATGATGCAGCGCGGTCGGCAGATCATCTGCGGCAACGCCGGCCACGGACTCGGCGACTCGATGTACGACGGGACGATCTACGTCGGCGGCGAGATCGCCTCGCTCGGGATCGACTGCGTGCCGGGCGAGTGGACCGACGCGGATACCGAGTTCATCACGCGCAAGTTCCGGATCTACGGTCTGGGCGACCCGCCCGAGCTCCAGAAGTTCGTGTGCGGCAAGAAGCTCTACAACTACGACTCGCTCGAGCCTTCGGAAAGGAAGCTGGTGCTGTGATGACAGTCGCCGACGAAAACGCCCCGATGGCGCGCAACCGGCTCGGACGCAGCCGGATCTTCACTCCCGAGGTAATCGACGACATTCACGTCAAGGCCGAACTCGGCCGCTACCGGATGCGCGGGTTCTCGATGTTCAAGCCGATCCCGCACTGGGACGAGCTGATGTTCCTCACGGGGACGCTGACCCGGTTCGTGATCGAGGGCTACCGCGAGAAGTGCGTTACCAAGACCGTGCTCGGCGCCCGCTTCGCCAAGAAGCCGATCGAGCTGGACATCCCGATCTACATCACCGGGATGAGCTTCGGCGCGCTGTCGCTCGAGGCCAAGATGGCGCTCGCCAAGGGCGCATCGATGGCCGGGACCGCGACGTGCTCGGGCGAGGGCGGGATGATCCCGCCCGAGCGGGACCTCTCGACCAAGTGGTACTACCAGGTCATCCAGAGCCGCTACGGCTTCAACCCGCATCACCTGATGCTGGCCGACGCGGTCGAGTTCTTCATCGGCCAGGGTTGCAAGGTCGGGCTCGGCGGCCACCTGATGGGCCAGAAGGTCACCGAGCAGGTCGCCGAGATGCGCTCGCTTCCGGCCGGCATCGACCAGCGCTCGCCGGCCCGGCATCCCGACTGGCTCGGGCCCGACGACCTGTCGCTGAAGATCCAGGAAATCCGGGAGGCGACCAACTACGAGGTCCCAATCCAGCTGAAGCTCGGTGCGGCGCGCGTTTACGACGATGTGCGGATGGCCGCGAAGTGCGGCCCGGACATCATCTATCTCGACGGCGCCGAGGGCTCGACCGGGGCGGGACCCCACATCGCGACCGAGGAGACCGGGATCCCGCTGATGGCGGCGATCCCGGAGGCGCGGCGCGCGCTCGAGGACGTCGGGATGGCCGACGAGGTCGACCTAGTCGTCGCCGGCGGGATCCGCAACGGCGCCGACGTGGCCAAAGCGCTCGCGCTCGGCGCGACCGCGATTGCGATCGGGCACTCCTCGCTGATGGCTTTGAATTGCAACAAGGAGATTCCCGGGGTGACGGACTACGAGGGCACCGTGGGGGTGCCGGCAGGCCAGTGCTACCACTGCCACACTGGACGCTGCCCGGTCGGCGTGGCCACCCAGGACCCGGAGCTGCGCAAGCGCCTCGTCGTCGACGAGGCGGCAAACCGCGTCTACAACTTCCTGCACACGATGACGCTCGAGTGCCAGATGCTCGCGCGGGCGTGCGGGAAGACCGACGTCCACAGCCTCGAGCCCGAGGATCTGGCCGCGCTGACGGTCGAGGCCTCGGCGATGGCGCGGGTGCCGCTCGCCGGCACCGACTACATCCCCGGAGTGTCCGAGGAGCGGACCCTGGCCCGAATCGAGCGGCTGCTCGAGCGGCACGTCGAGAATCCGATCGACTATCTGGAGGTCGAGCGCGAGGAGGTGGGGTCGTGAGCGAGACCGAATACACGATCTCGATCGACGCCGAGTATCTCGCCGGCCGGCGGTTTCGCTACCAGGAGGATATGTCGCTGGTCGAGGACGTCGATCTGCTGGCCGCCACCCCCGGCGAGGACATCAACTGGCTCGAGGACATCGAGCTGCTCGAGGAGGACGGCGTGCCGGCGGTGTTCGACCGCTACTCGAACTCATTCTTGAAGATCTACTTCCCGATTCCGGTGGGGCGCGAGAACGACATCGCCCGCAAGGTGCTGATCAAACATCTACAGTCCGGCAATTCGTACGGGATCGCGTTGAAGGAGCGACATTGCAAGTTCGCCCAGCCGGAGCTCGGTCCGTGGGTCGAGGGATCGCGGACGGTCGGGACCGACTACAAGCCGACGGTGCTCGAAGGATGGGAGCCCCCGGCGCACTGAGATGGTCGTGAGCGACCAGGAGGCGCTGCCCAGATCGATTCGACGCGGCCCGCCGATCACGATCGACTGCGAGTGCGGCGAGCGCCGCTACCTCCACTACGGGGAGCGGTGGACGTGCGAGAAGTGCGGCCGGACCTGGAACACGCGCCGGATCCCGCTCGAGGAATACGCGGACCTGCGCCGCACGCAGCTGCGCTATCGCCGCGTGCCGCTCCTGATCAGCGCGTTCTCCCTGATCTGCGTGATCGCGTTCATCGTGATCGGCAAGGCGCTCGGGGGCGTGCTCCTCGTCGCCTTCGCCGCAACGGTCTGGAGCACGCTCGGGCATCCGTTCTACAAGCGGCGCTACCGCGAGCAGCTCGCGAAGACGCCCACGTGGAAGATCGAACCCGAGTAACGCCGTGCGCGTAATCGTCGTAGGGGCCGGGTTCGCGGGCCTGGCCGCCGCGGACGTGCTCGCTTCGTCCGGTGTGGAGATCGAGCTGTTCGAGGCGCGTGACCGCGTGGGCGGGCGGGTGTGGTCGGTGCCGTTCGCCGGATCGGTGGTCGAGCGCGGGGCCGAGTTCATCCTGCCGCACGACAGGACGGTTCTGGCCGCCGCCGAGCGGCTGGGGCTCCCGCTCGTGCGGAAGGGGATGCTATACGGCAATCGGGAGCCGAGAGGAGCCGCACCCGTCTCGAAGGCGGAGGTGCTGGCGGCCGTCGAGCGGCTCGGGTCGGCGCCGCACGATGGCACGCTCGCGAACGTGCTCCGCAGGAGCGCGCTCGAGCCGGGGGTCGCGGACGCGATCCAGGCGCGGTTCGAGGTGAGCTGCGCGTATCCGGGGGATGACCTCGACGCGGCCGTGCTCAGCGAGGGTGCGGGCGCGTTCGGCGATTTCGACACGTGGACGGTCGAGGGCGGCAACGATCGAATCGCCCGTGAGCTCGCTGCGGGGCTCGGCGAGGCGGTGCAGTGCTCGGCGCCGGTGTCTCGCGTGGCGTGGCGGGACGACGAGGTCAGGGTGGTCGCCGGCGGAGGTCGAGAGTCGGTCGCGGAGGCGGCGGTGATCGCGGTACCGGCGTCCGTGCTCGACGCGATCTCATTTGATCCGCCGCTCCCTGCCGGCCGGACGGCCGTCCGCTACGGACAAGCCGCGAAGCTGTTCGTCGCGCTGCGGACGCCGGTGGCGCCGAGCCAGGTGATGTCGGTCGACGAGCGGTTCTGGTGCTGGACGCAGCTTGGAGGTGACGGCGAGCCCCTGCCGTTCGTGGGCGCGTTCGCCGGATCGCCCGGCGCGCTTGCGGCGCTCGACGTCGCGGCCGGTCCCGGGCGGTGGCTCGAGGCGCTGGCGGCGCTCCGGCCCGACCTGGAGCTGGATCTCGATCGGGTACTGCTCTCCACATGGGCCGATGACCCGTGGGTGCGCGGCGCCTACTCGGCCGCGTCAGCCTCGGTGCCGCTCGGCCGCGCGGGGCTTTCGGGGCCGGTCGGGCCTCTTGTCTTCGCCGGCGAGCACACGGCGGGCGGCTGGCACGGGCTGATGGAGGGCGCGCTCCGGAGCGGCGCGCGGGCCGCGCAACAGTTGCTGCAGACCGCGGTTCGATGAGATTTTGATTCGGACCCCTCCCGCCCGCGGTCTAACCTGGGATGACCGTGGCCACCGACTCACGCAAGGCCGTCGAGCTCGAAGTCGACGGTAGGACCGTCCGGATCTCGAGCCCCGATCGCGTGTACTTCTCGGCGCGCGGGGAGACCAAGCTCGACCTCGCGCGGTACTACATGAGCGTGGGCGAGGGGATCGTTCGGGCGCTGCGCGAGCGCCCGTGCATGCTCCACCGCTTCCCGGACGGTGTCGACGGGCAGAAGGTGCACCAGAAGCGGCTGCCGAAGGGCGCGCCGCCGTGGGTGGAGACCGTGAACATCTACTTCCCGCGCTTCGGCCGCACCGCGGACGAGCTGTGCGTGACCGAGCTCGGCAGCGTGATCTGGGCGGTGCAGATGTCGACCGTCGAGTTCCACCCCTGGAACTCTCGGTGCGCGGATGTCGAGAAGCCGGACGAGTGGCGAATCGACCTCGACCCGATGCCCGAGGCTTCGTTTGACGCGGTGTGTCGGGTGGCGCGCGTCGCCCACGAGGTGCTCGACGAGATCGGGGCAGTCGGCTGGCCGAAGACCTCGGGCGGGAATGGACTGCACATCTACGTCCGGATCGAACCACGGTGGGACTTCGGCGAGGTGCGCGAGGCGGCGCTCGCGTTCGCGCGCGAGGTCGAGCGGCGGATCCCCGCCGATGCCACCACCACCTGGTGGCGCAAGGACCGCGATCCCCGCAAGGTGTTCGTCGATTACAACCAGAACGCTCGCGACCACACGATCGCGAGCGCGTACTCGGTGCGAGGAAATCGTGACGGCACCGTGTCGACGCCGATCACCTGGGACGAGCTCGAGGACAGCCTGGATCCGCACGACTTCACGATCGCCACCGTGCCGGCGCGGTTCGCCGCGATCGGCGACCCGCACGCGGGGATCGACGACGCCGTGTTCTCGCTCGAGGCGCTGCTGGACGGACAATTCGGCCCAGCGGCGGACCAGGGCCAGTAGCGTGGCGGAGCCGAATTCCCCCGCACGCGATCAGGCTTAGAGGTTCTCGATCGCCACCGGGTCGATGCCCTCGGCCGGCGGTAATTCGAAGCCGAACACCTGTGCGTAGAAGCTGAGCTCGGCGTCGAGCGCGCGGCGGATGTTCTCGGCCCGGCGGAAGCCGTGCTGCTCGCCCTCGAACGGCACGTACGCCACCGGCACGCCCTTGGATCTGAGGGCGTCGACGATCATCGCCGACTGGTTCGGCGGGACGACCTCGTCTTCCAGTCCCTGAATCACGATAAGCGGGCGCGTGAACGCGTCGACGTGATGGATCGGCGAGCGCTCGCGGTAGATGTCGCGGCCTTCCGGATACGGCGCGATCAGGCTGTCGAGGTACCGGCTTTCGAACTTGTGGGTCTCGCGGGCGATGACCTCGAGATCGGCGATCCCGTAGGAATCGCCACCGGCCGCGAACGCCGTGTCGGCTCGCGCGAGCGCCGCCAGCGTCGTGTACCCGCCGGCCGAGCCGCCGCGGATGCACAGCCGAGACGGGTCGACCCGGCCCTGCTCGGCCAGCCATGCGGCTGCGGCGATGCAGTCCTCGACGTCGGCCACGCCCCACTCGCCGTCGAGCGCGTCGCGATAGGCGCGGCCGTAGCCGGTCGAGCCGGCGTAGTTGACGTCGATCACCGCGAAGCCGCGGCTCGTCCAGTACTGAAGCCCGAGGTCCAGCACCGGGTCGGCGGCCGAGGTTGGACCGCCGTGGATGAAGACCAGGAGCGGCGGCAGGTCGCCGTCGGGCGCGACGCAGGTCGGATTGGTCGGCGTGTAGAACAGGCCGTAGGCCGTCCTGCCGCCCGTTGACGGGAACGCGACCGGCTCGGGTGTCGACACGTACGCGGCGTCGACACCGAGGTCAGCAAGGTCTCGCGCCGGACACAGCGTGACGCGCGAGCCCACCTGATTCGCGTCGCCGAGGGCGATCAGGGTGATCGACGGCTCGGCCGACGGCGTGCCGGCGATCACCAGCAGCTCGGAGCCCGTCGCGGCCCGGACACACGAGACCGACGAAAACCCGAGGTCGAGGTCGGACACCGTGCCGTCGAGCAGCCGGATAGCGAGGCCGTCGAAGCCGTCACGCCACCGTGCAAACACGATCCGGCCGTCGGGCAGGACCGCGTAACGAGATCGGCCGAGCACCCAAGGTGGCTCACCGATGTCGGCGGCGATCGCCACCAGCGGCGTTACCGTCTCGTCCTGCGAGGACCAGCGGTAAAGGCTCCACCAGCCGGTCCGGTCGCTGATGAACACGAGCGTCCCGTCGGCCTGCCAGCTTGCGCCCTGGCACGCCTCGTTCGGTTCTCCCACCACCACCGTGTCCCGGCCGCTCGCGAGATCGCGAACCACGAGCCGCGTCGCGTCCCACGGCATGTGTGGGTGATCCCACTCGATCCAGCACAGGCGGTCGCCGGCCGGACTCCAGCGTGGGTTCGACACGAAATCCGGGCCGGTCACGAGCACCTCGGGGATCGACTCCTCGTTTGCGGCCAGCCGGACGATCTCGTTGCGGACGTCGACTGCGCCGCGGCCGTCTCCCGGGTGGTGCTCGCGGACGCATGCGATCCACCGACCGTCGGGGCTCAGGTCACCGTCGCCATAGCGGTCGCCGCGGGGCGTCTCCGGGGTCGGAGTTATCGGGACTGCGGTGCTCGCCTCGACCTCGAGCCGGTACAGCCGCTGGTCGTCCCACGACGCGAACCAGAGGATTCCCTCGCGCACCCACCAGGCGGCACCGCCGTATTCGTGCACCGCCGTGCGGGCACTCTGTCCCTCGGGAAGCAGATCGATCGTCGTCCCGTCCGCGCGCCGGCGAACCAGTTGCGTCCGGCCGCCCTCGGTTGGTCGGCGCTCGCCCCACAGCACGTCGTCGCCGTCCATCCGGGCATCCGAGAGGCCGACGGCCGACTCGACGACCACCGCGGAAGTGACCGGCGTCGTCCACGACCCGTACGGAAGGATCCTCGGGCCGGCCGCGTCTCCGGACACGGCCGGGAGGCTAGCCGTGGGGGTGGTGAACGATCAGCACATCGCAGTGAGCGCGATGGGTCACCGACTCGCTCACACTCTGGCCAGTCAGACGCTGGATGAGGTTCGGCTCTCGGGTCCCGACGACGATCATCTCGGCCTTTCGCTCGTTCGCGAGCTGCACGATCGCATCGGCGGGCTCGCCGATGGCTCCCTGGTAATCGGCCTCGATGCCCTGACCCTCGAGGTAGGTGCGCGCCGTCTCAAGCTCCTTGGCGTGCTTCTCGGGTGGGTCAGTGGAGTCGATCGCGCCGGCCGAGCGTCCGGAGCTGATCAGCACCGGCGTGACGCTCGTCACCACGAGCTTCGCTCCCAATGCCTTGGCAAGCGTCGCCGCCCGTTCCAGCGCGTGCTGCGATCCCGGCGTCTCGTCGTAACCGACGACTATGGTGCTCATGGCTGCTCCTCTTTACGCGTGAATTACCGCCGGAGGCGCCGACAGCTCGGCCATCTCCTCCTGGTCGGGCATGCTCGGTGTGGGTTCGCTCCAGTGGATCGACTCCTTATCCTGCACGATCCGCCGGTAGAAGAACAAGAGCAGCGAGCCGATCAGCACGGCCATGCCGATCCAGAAGTCGGTCCAGGTGCCGTAGCCGTTGAGCTTCGGCGCGAGCGCGCCGACGACGAGGAACAGGGCGTTCAGCACGCACAGGAACCCCGCGATCGGCAACCAGACCGCGCTGACCTTGATCGGGCGAGGCCAGTTGGGCCGATCGCGCCGCAGCAGCAGGAACGCGCTCAACGCGAACACGTGGCAGAGCACGTAGCCGATGTTGCTGAGGTAGAGGATGGCGAGGTTTGACGTGATGAACACGACCAGACCGATGTTCACCACGAGATCGACGGTCATCGCCCGAGCGGGAACGTGGTAGCGGTTGAGCGTGCCGAGCTGCTTGATCGTCATGCCGGCGCGGGAGATGCCGAACAGCGCGCGCCCGGCGTCGGCTGTCGATGAGGTCATCGACAGCAGCAGACTGGCGATGATGCAGATCGTGAAGAAGCTCGCGGCGCCGTGGCCGACGATCTGCGTCATCGCCGCGGTGTAGAACTGGCCCTCAGCCCCCGAGCTGACCGCTCCGGTGACGCCGCCCAAGCCCAGCGGCACGAGGATGCAGACGAAAAGCTGGAAGGCCGCGGCGCTGCGGAGCGCCCTGGACGTGTCGCGCTGCGTGTCCTGGTACTCCGGTGCGAACGTCGCGCACGCCTCGGTGCCGTATGTGGACCAGGCAAGCAGGAACATGTAGACGAGTGCGATCTTCAGGCCGCCCCAGGGCCCGGGGAAGGTTGCGTGGACGTTGGAGGAGTGCCAGTCGCCCGTGAAGTAGGGAACGATGATGAACAGCGCGAGCGGAATCATCAGCAGGGCGGCACACGCGTAGCTGAACCACACCGCCGGACGCAGCCCGAAAACGTTGAACATCCAGACCGCGAGGATCGTGCCGATCGCGATGAAGTGGGGCAGGCCGAGATGGTTCGAGAAGATCGTGATCGTCCAGGCCGAGTGGGGCCACCATTGCGCCTGGGCCAGGTCGCCGATGATCTTGCCGAAGATCGACAGCACCACCGACCATCCGATCCAGTACCCGAACGCCGACAGCGGCCCGACCAGCGTCGTGTACCGCCGCCAGCCCTCGTGGGCGTACAGGGAGATGCCGCCGCTGCGGTTGCCGAACATCGTCGCGGGCTCGGAGTAGATCCACGCCTGAAGCATCCCGATGAACGCCGACGCTCCCCACAGGATCATCGAGCCGACCGCGCCGAAGACTCCCAGCGTGAAGCCGAGGAAGCCCAACATGAAGCCCGGGTTGCACAGCGCGATTACGAACCCGTCGTACCATCGCAGCGTCTTGAGGAGTTGAACTTCCTCGACGGTGGCTGTAGCCAAGTTATGCCTCCTGTGACTCGGTCCCGGTCGCGGCTTCGCCCTGGATCGGGCGCCCCCCGGACGCGGGTCTTATACCAGTTTGTATAAACCTGGTCAACAAATCGCGCTGGCGGGGGATTACGATCTCGCAACCTGCGATGGGCGCTACCGGTGGCTGAGGTCAGACATCCAGTTTCGGCCGGGCGCGGTTCCGAGGCGCCGGCGCCCGCGCGGCCGGTGATCCTGGCCACGTTCTCGGTACGGGTGGATCCTCGGGCCGAGCGGATGGCCTTCGACAGCGCGCTCGAGGTGGGAGCCCGACTGATCGTGGCGAACCTGCTGCGGCTCCCGCCCTATCCGGCGACGATCATGCTTGCCCGCCAGTACGCGACGCTGCCGC
>DATJYY010000005.1:0-19059 GCA_035499395.1 Solirubrobacteraceae bacterium | reverse complement strand
TATTCCGGCGCCTCCGACGTGCCGGTTGGCGAGAAGGCGCCGCACGGTGTCGGTGATCGGGGTGAAGGGCTGGTTCTCAGCGAACCAGCGTAAGCCCGCGGGCATGGAGGCCACCGGCACAAAGCCGCTCCCAAGGAACGGCAGGAGGATCATGAGCATTGGCAGGTTGCTTGCGGTCTCGACGCTCTTGGCATTCAGGCCAAAGGCGACCGACAGCCAGATGAGCGCAATCCCGAGCAGCACGAGCAGCCCGAGGGCGGCCGGCCACCGGAGTGGCCCGGCGGCGGAGTGGTAGCCGATGAGGAGCGCGACGCCGATGACGACCGCGAGACTGATGACGGTCAGGACGAGGCTCCCGAGGACGTGGCCGGTGAGCACCGCTGGTCGCCAGATGCGCATTGTCTTAAAGCGGGCGATGATCCCCTCGGTCATGTCCTTGGCCACCGAGATCGCGGTGGTATTGGCGGCGCCCGCCACCGTGAACAGGAGAATCCCGGGGGTTAGGAAGTTGATGTAGGCGCTGCGTCCTCCGCCGGTGGCGATGCCGTCACCGAGGGTGCCGCCGAAGACGTAGACGAGCAGCAGCAGGAAGACGACCGGCCCCAGGATCGGGAACAGCGAGAGGCCGGGGTAGCGCTGCAGGTGGCGCAGGTTGCGCCTGAGCATCGTCGTCGAATCGCGCAGCGCGCAGGTACCGGTCATGCGTGGGGCTCCTCATCGTCTCGGAGTTTCTGTGAACGGTCGTGCTCGCCGGTGAGCGCTAGGAAGACGTCGTCAAGATCGGGGGTGTGGATCGCGAGATCGAGGACGTCGACACCTGCGTGGTCGAGTTCGCGCAGCACGCGGCGCAATGTGGTGACGTTGCCGTCCGTGGGGATCTGCAAGATGAGGGCATCACCGTCGGGAACCGGAAGTTGCATCGCTCCGGCGGCGGTGAGCTGCGTGGTGACGTCGGCGAAGCTCAGCTCGGTGCGGCCCCCGGGAATCCGTTGCTTGAGCTCCCGCGCGGTGCCCTGCGCGGCGATGCGTCCTCGGTCGAGGATCGCGATGCGGTCGGCGAGCTGGTCGGCCTCCTCGGGGTACTGCGTGGTCAGGAACACCGCGGTGCCGTCGCTCGCGAGGGTGCGCACGATGCTGCGCAGCTGTTTCTCAGCCCACGCACTATCGACTATCACCTCCGCAAGATGTTCGTGAAGCTGGACATCAGCTCGCGTACCGAGCTCGCCCACATGGCGCTCGGCGAGCCGGTCGCCGCCTGACCAGCAACCGGCGACCGCACCGGTGGGTGCGCGGATGCGACATGGCCCGCCAGACGAGACCGTTCGGTTGTGCACCCCCACGAGGCCAACCATCCCGACCCAGACAGGAGCAGCAATGCCCATACGAGCCAATCGCGGCGGCACAGTCCGGCGCACCGAAACCCAGAACGCTGTCATGACCACGCTCGCGTCGCCCACTCAAGGTGACGCGAGCGTGCTGAGCATGTGGGAGGTCGACATGCGTCAGGGTCAATGCGAACCTGACCACACTTTCGACTCCGAGCAGATCTGGCACGTCACCCGCGGAGAGTTCACGATTGCGATTGAGCAAGAATCGGTGCGGCTCGGGGCAGGCGACATGCTGGTGGTGCCCGAGGCTCTGTCCCGGCAGGTGACCGCGCTCACCGACGCCACTGCGGTCGTCTGCGGATTCGGCGACGCCATCGTCGCGATTCCCGGAGAGGCCGGCACCACTCCACCGTGGATCGGCTAGATCGCAATCAGATCGTGATCGACGGGCCTTCCACGCCGATCTGGGCAGCCATGACCTCGCGGGTAATCGACTCGCCTGTCTGCGCGACCTACCGTGCCGGCGAATGCCCTCCCCATCAGCAGGAAAGGACCCCCGATGACCGCATACGCCATCGCCAACATCCAATCCATAACAATCGGACCCGCGATCGTGGAATACCTTGGGCGCATCGACGCGACGCTCGCGCCGTACGGCGGGCGCTTCCTGATCCACGGCGACCCCGCACCCGGGTAGCAACGTGTGATTTTGGTTCGGCTGAGGGGATCAAGCGAGAGCTCCGGCGTGCTCTCGCGTGCGCCGTTCACGAAAGCCCCGAGCTAAAGCAGGATTTCGACGTAGCCGTCGGTTCCGTGCACGCGGACGCGCTGCCCGTCCTGGATCAGTCGGGTGGCGTGCTCGACTCCCACTACGGCGGGGACACCGTACTCGCGTGCGATCACCGCGCCGTGGGTCATCAGGCCTCCCACCTCGGTCACCAGGCCCTTGATCGCGACGAACAGGGGGGTCCAGCTGGGGTCGGTGTAGGCGGTGACCAGGATGTCGCCCGCTTCGAGATCGGCCTCGGCCATGTCCAGGATGACGCGAGCGCGTCCCTCGATGGTCCCCGCGGAAACGGGTAAGCCGACAAGTGCGCCGGCGGGAACGTCGTCGCGCCGGTAGGACCCGGCGACGACCTCGCCGTCGGAGGTGAGAACGCGGGGTGGCGTGAGCGCCTCATATGACCTGAACGCTTCCTTGCGCCGGCGGATGAGCTCGCCATCCACATGACGAGTGCACACGACGTCGCGCAGCTCCTGAAACGTGAGGTAGAAGATATCTTCCTGCTCACGCAGGACGCGGGCCTGGACGAGGCCCGCGGCTTCTTCCAACAACGCCTGCTTGTAGACGAAGTAGCGACTGACCATGCCGTACTTCGGATACTCCCGGTACCCGCTGAAAGTCCGCAGGCGATCGATCATCCGCTTGGCCTCCGCGGCCTTGCGCTCGCCGTCCGGCAAGGCCCGCAGGCGCGCCAGCAGCTCCTGTTCCTTCCCCCGAGCCTCCTGCCGGCCTTGCTCGAAGCGCCGCTCGCCAGCGCCCGGCTCGAAGTTCTTGACGTTCGCGAGGATCATTGGCACGAGCGCGGTGGGGCGTTCGCTCCAGCGTGGCTTCGTGATGTCGATCTCGCCGACGCACCGCATGCCGTACTTGTCGAGGAAGGCTTGGATGGCGTCCCGAGCATCCCGCCCACCCGCGACGGCGGGCAGCTCGTCCAGGAAGCTCTCGTCCTCAACGCCCACCAGGAAGGCCACCACGTCCGGGTACGGACGGATCACGTCTGCGACGTCCAAGAGCGCCAACCCCATTTCCGAGGTGACGTTGTAGGGGACGGACTGCGTGAGCGTGTCGACGGCGTTCTTCTCGCCCAGCCACTCCTGGAGCTGTTCGCCCAGCCACCAGGTGGCCTCCATCCCCGCCATGATCACCTGACGGCCTCGTGGATCGAAGAGGGTCCGCTTCAGCTCCTCGATGTCCGCAAGGATGAGGTCGAACAGCGCCGACCCTGACTTCGCCTGGATCCCGCGCTTCAAGGTGTCGATGGAAGCCTGACTGCGCTCGATCAGCTCCGCCGGGATGGCGGGATCGGTCTCGATCGGGGCTGCCGCGCCCTCGGCGGGTGGCCGACGCGGACCGTCGTCCGCGAGCGTCGGGATGAAGTCGCCCCGGTCCACGATCGTCTGCAGCGCGTCCCCGATCAGCGGATCCGATCTCCCCAGACCTTTCACGAGGCCCGCGCGAGTCGATGGCGAACGCAGCTCCGGAGTGACGTCGACGAACAGTCTCCCGCCGGCATCGAACATCGGCCGCGCCGCGCTCACCTGCCAAAAAGAGAGCCCGAGCGGTTTGATGGCGTCGGTCATCATCTGCTGATGGCCGACCGAGACGTAGACGTGATTCTCTTGATCGCCGGCCGCGGGGATCGGAAACAGCGTTGTGATCGGCCGGCTCTGGACGATCTGGAACCCATCATCGGCGAGACACCATTCGATGTCCTGGGGGTCCCCGAAGTGCGCTTCGATCCGCCGGCCCAGCTGTGCGAGCGCCACGACTTGCGCGTCCGTTAGCGCTGGGCAGTGCTGACGCCCCGGCTCAATCGCGTGTGCTTCAGTCCCGCCGGCAGGCGAAGCGTGGATGGCAAGCCGCTTGGTGGAGACCGTCTTGGCGACGACCTCGCCGTCGCGCACCTTGTAGACGTCCGCGTTCACCAGGCCGGAGACAAGGCCCTCGCCGAGGCCGAACGAGGCCTCGACGGAGGCGACTTTCCGACTAGAGGTCACTGGGTCAGCGGTGAACAGAATGCCGGCCACGCGCGCAAAGACCATCTGCTGCACGACCACGGCCATCTCGACCGCCCGGTGATCGACGCCCTTCCACAGCCGGTAGGCGATGGCTCGTTCGGTGAACAGCGAGGCCCAGCACCGGCTCACGTGCTGGTGAACCGCCGGGCCTAGGACGTTCAGATACGTGTCCTGCTGGCCCGCGAAGGAGGACGTGGGCAAGTCCTCGGCCGTCGCACTGGATCGGACGGCGTAGGCAGCCTGCTCGCCGAGCCTGGCGAGCGAATCTGTGATCGCCGCCGCCAGATCATCGGGGATGGCGACCCCTTCGAGCGTCCGGCGGACGTCCGCGCTGAGGACGCAGATCGCCTCCCGGTCCTCGAGCTTCAGCCGCGACAGCTGATCGAGCCGAGCGTCGATCGACGGCGCGTGCGCCATCACCCGCCGGAACGCTTCCGTCGTCACGCAAAAGCCAGGTGGCACATGGATGCCCTCGATTCGCGAAAGCTCCCCAAGGTGCGCGCCCTTGCCCCCGGCAAGGGCTACCCCTGTCTGGTCGATCTCCTCCAGGCCCAACACGTAGCGGCCCATCCGCTCACCTCCCTCAGTTGCAGTCGCGCGATGGGGCCACGATCGCACGGGCTGACTCCTGCTCGCATCGGCGCGCCTACTGGTGAACTCGCCGGTTGGCCAGTCGGGATCAGCGCCCGAGTTCACCTCGCCGGCTGCAGCAGCGGTGTGATGCCGCTGACCGAGCCAAGCGTGCTTCGGCCTGTCGGGATTGATGACCGAGTGGATGCCAATGATCTGATCGCCGGCGATTTCGAGCGCCACGACACCGATCAGCCGCTGCCGTGCGTCGACATAGAGTCCTCCCGGACCGCCGTCGACCTCGGCGAGGCGGACGACACCCGCGCTGTGCAAACGAACTCGTCGACCTCTTCGATCGCGCGAGGCGACCCGAATAGCGCGTATGCCATGCTGAATTCAATGCCGGTTCTTCCCGACGCGCCCGATCCGGCGGTCGTGCACCCGGTGACGGGCCAGCCGCGCGTGGTCTTTCTCCGGCCGCTCGTGAAGCACCCCTCCGTCGAGGTGGGTGACTACACGTATTACGACCACCCCACTCGCGCCGAGCATTTCACGGAAGACGCTGTGCTGTACGCCTTCGGTCCAGAGCGGTTGATCATCGGCCGCTTCTGCGCGATAGCGGCGGGAGTCCGGTTCCTGCTGCCGGGCGCCAACCACGCGGATCGTGGCCCATCGACGTTTCCGTTTGGCATCTTCGGGCCGCCCTGGGACTCCACGATGGACCTGGTCCTGAGCGCGCCATCGCGCGGTGACACGGTCATTGGCAATGACGTGTGGCTTGGTTATCAGGCCCTGGTGCTGCCGGGCGTCAGGATCGGGGACGGCGCTGTCGTTGCAGCGGCCAGCGTGGTTGCCTCGGATGTCCCGCCGTACACGGTGGTGGCCGGGAACCCGGCACGGATCGTCCGCCGTCGCTTCGACGAGGACGATGTCGAACGTATGCTGCGTGTCGCGTGGTGGGACTGGCCAGCCGCCAGCATCACAACGCGCGCTCGCACGATCATGGCGGGCACTCCCACTGAGCTCGAGCGCATAGCTCACGAGATCCACGGCGTTGACTAGCCGAGGCTCAGCGCCACTGGGCCCGGCCGAACTGCCGAGAACGTCGGAGCATGACGGACCAACCCATCACAACTGAAGGTAGGGCCATGATCCCCGAGACACTCAAAGGAGGCCGGAGTCGGCCGCTGGCGAATCAATCCCGCCCGGTCGACCGCGGAGTTCCGCGTGCCGAGCTTCTGGGGTCTGATGAAGGTCAAGGGAAGGTTCGACCGCCTCAGCGGGTGGCTTGAGATCGGTGAGCAGGATGAGCGCCGCACGGAGCTGACGATCGACGCGACCAGCGTCAACACCGGCAACGCCAGAGGCGACGAGCACCTGCGCTCAGGCGACTTCTTCGACACCGAGCACCATCCCACCGTGTGCTTAATCTCGACCTCGGTCAGCGACCCTGTAGGCGGTCGGATCCACGTGCACGGCGAGTTGCTGGCGGCGGGCCACCGGATCCTGCTCGATCTCGAGCCCACATCGCGGCAACACGCCGACGAACTGCAGCTCGACGCCAGCACGACCCTCAACCAGCGCGAGCTCGGCATGACGTATAGCCCGCTCGGGATGACCCGGACCCCGGCGACCCTCACGGTTCACGCCCAGCTGACACCGGAAAGCTGACCACCAGCGTCTCGCGAGATCCCATCCCTCTGACGGGTGCACTAGGCTCCTGTCAGTTGATGGGTCGGAGTGAGTCGGAAGCGCGTGCAGGGGATCTCGTGGGACGCGAGCGCGAGTGCACCGAGATCGACCGCGTGCTCGGCGGCGCACGCCAGGGGGTCAGCGGTGCGCTCGTGTTCCGCGGCGAGGCGGGAATGGGAAAGAGTGCACTGCTCGCCTACGCCGCCGCGGCGGGGAGGGCCGCCGGGATGACCGTCTTGGGCGCCACGGGTGTCGAGTGGGAGTCGGACTTGGCGTTCGCCGGACTGCACGGGTTGTTATGGCCGATCGTCGACGAGCTCGGATCCGTGCCCGAGCCGCAGCGCGAGGCGCTGGCGGCGGCGCTCGGCCTCGCGCCGGGCGAGGGGCGCGATCGGTTCCTTGTGTCGGCTGGAGCTCTCTCCCTGTTGGCGGCCGCAGCCGAATCCCGGCCGATCCTCTGTGTGGTCGACGACGCGCAATGGTTGGATGTTTCGTCCGCGCATTCGCTGACTTTTGTGGCCCGGCGGCTCCTCGCGGAGCAGGTAACGATCGTGTTCGGCGCACGCGAGGGCGAACGCAGACGATTCGACGCGCCGGGACTCCCCGAGCTGGCGGTCGCGGGGCTTGACCGGTCCTCAGCATCGCTGCTCCTCGATCACAGCGCGCCGGGAGCAGCGCCGTCGGTCCGTGAGCGTCTGCTCGACGAGGCCGCCGGCAACCCGCTGGCGCTCCTCGAGCTTCCCCTGGCGCTTTCGGGCCAGCAGCTCGCGGGCGAGGCACCGCTTCCCGGGGCATTGCCGATGACCGCCAGGCTCCGTGCATCGTTCTTCCAGCGCATCGAACGCCTGCCGGCGGCCACTCGCGAGGCGCTTCTCATCGCGGCGGCGGAGGAGGCGAGCGAGCTGGCGGTCACGCTTCGCGCGGCAAGCGAGCTCGAGCTGCCCGAGGATGCCCTCGACCCCGCCGAGGAGATCGGGCTGGTGCGGACAGACGGAGCGACCGTGATTTTTCGCCATCCGCTGGTGCGGTCGGTCGTCTACGAATCGGCGACGCTCGGCCAGCGACAGCGGACTCACGCGGCGCTCGCCGCTGCGCTGGAAGGTGCGGGTAGCGCCGAGCGTGCGGTGTGGCACCGCGCGATGGGAGCGGTGACGCACAACGAGGAGGTCGCGGCCGCGCTCGAAGCATCGGCTCAGCGCTCCGCGCTGCGGGGTGGTCACGCATCGGCGGCGAGCGCGTTGGAACGGGCCGCGGCGCTGAGCAAGACATCCTCCCAGCGCGCCCGGCGCCTCTCCGCGGCGGCGCAGGCGGCCTGGACCGCAGGACAGGGCGATCGCGCCGCGGAGCTGATCGGGCGTGCGTTGCCGATCGCCGATCGGCCGCAGCGCGCCTGGCTTCTGCTCATGCGAGGAATCATCGAGGGCCAGAGTGGCTGGCTGCTCGACGGCGTCGCGACGATGCACCAGGGCATCGCGGTGAGCGAGGACCCGTCGGTGACGCTCCAGCTGCTCCGGGAGGGGTTCGCGATGGCCTCGCAGGCGCACGCCATCGAGGAGGCGGCCGACTTCGCCTCCCAGGCCGTCGATGTCACGCCCACCGACGAGATCGACAGATTCACCAAGGCCTCACTGATCGCCAGCGGCGCCGAACTATCGAGCGACTATGAGCGCTCAAGGGCGCTGTCAGCCGGCCTTGTCGATCGGGCGGAAGGAATCGACGATCCGGGCTGCCTGATCTGGGCCTCGCTCGCAGCCGCCCGCGTCGGCCTGCGCCGGGAGGCGCTTCACCATGCCAATCGGGCCGTGAGCTACGCGCGCGAGCAGGGCGCGATGACCACCCTCCCGTTCTCCCTGCAGGTGCAGGCGGCCGCGCTGATCGGTGAGAGCCGCCTCGAGCTCGCCTACGCCAGCGCAGATGAAGGATGGCGACTCGCGCTCGACACCGGGCAGCTGTGGGCAGCCAGCTGGAACCTCATGCGCCTCGTCCAGATCGACGCGCTGCGAGGCGCCGAGGAAGTCGCCCACGCCCATGCGGCCGAGCTCACTGCTCTGGTTGCGCGCAGTGGCGCCGCGGCGATCGGCCAGCACGCGACACGATCGCTCGCGCTCCTCGACATGTGCCTCGGCCGGCCGGGCGACGCGTTCGAGCGTCTTCTGCCGATGATCTCGACGGCGCAGCCGGGCTCCCACCCGCTGTTCCTGTACGGACTGCCCGACACGGTCGAGACAGCTGCCCGGGCCGATCGCCTCGACGAGGTGTCAGCGCACGCCGACCGGTTCCGGCAGTGGGCCGAGCAGTACGGGAGTCCCGAGGCGCTCGCGCTGCTCGCACGGTGCCGGGGGCTGATCGACGAGTCGGCCGCCGAGGAGCATTTCGCTCGCGCGATCGAGCTCGCGCCGGCGCTGTCGCAGTTCGACGCCGCACGAAGCGAGCTCCTGTACGGCGAGTGGCTGCGACGGCACCGGCGGCGAATCGACGCCCGCCGCCACCTGCGCAGCGCGCTCGAGGCCTTCGGCCGGCTCGGCATGGCACCTTGGGAAGCGCGGGCACGGTCAGAGCTTCGGGCCAGCGGCGAAACTGCCCGCCGGCGCGACCCATCGACGCTCGACCAGCTGACGCCCCAGGAGCTACAGATCGCCCGCCTCGTCGCCGGTGGGAGAACCAACCCAGAGGTCGCCGCACAGCTGTACCTCAGCCCCCGCACAATCGACTACCACCTGCGCAAGGTCTACGCCAAGCTTGACATCGCCTCCCGCGGCGAGCTCGTGGGGATCGATCTAGGCGAGCCCGTGGCCGCATAGTGTAATGGGGTGAAGCGTCGATCTTGTGAGAGCTATGTGGCGTCGTTCCTCGCCCGGTGCGTCATGCTGAGCGGTCCTAACCGGCCGAGCGTGGACGAGCCGGGGTGCATGGTGTACGCCCCTGGACCGGTGACCAGCGCATTCGATTGCTCGTGACCCACGATCGCGGCTTTGATCGAGTCGCTGCGCTAGTTCCGGGGGCCTGCGCCGCTCATGATCAGCGTATTCGCGGCGGCCGAGCGGTGCGCCGGGCTAGTCGATGGCCACCCCTCCTGGCGGTCCGACACGGTGACGGCAATGATCTATCTGCCGTGATCTGCGGGCCGTGCCCGCGTTATCGCTTCCGGATGGACTGAGCGTCCCTCCAGTCCGCCGGCCTGCGGAGGACCCCCGAGTATGTCTGCGGTCCCTGCCAAGGGCAATCCGGCTGTTCGCGGCGATCGACGCCGAGGCGTGGTCCGTGCGACGTCTGGCGCTGGAGCGTTCGGGTCTGGGTTCGGCTCGAGCCCGCGGAGCATGTCGCGCCAGCTTCGGGGCGAGCGAAGTCGGCGCGCCGATCTATCGTCGGCTGGGATTCAAGTCGGTCGCGAAGCTGACACGCTTCTTCTACAGCGGTTGACCCTCGGCTCGGCGCTACATGAATATGCGATCGCGCGCTGGCAAGCTCATCGTCGCTGAGTTCATCGGGGTCGACCACCCTGGCCGGCCGCCAGCGGTTGTCGACCGGGCAACGTTGCAGATGAGTCCCCACGCCGAGATGCACTGACAGCAAGGACGCCTTGAGTGGCGACGCGGCGTAGAGATGACCATCGGAGCAGCGGTAGCCCCGTTCGGAGCGTGACGATGGCTTTGGCCCCGAGTGAGCGAAGCGCGCGCGGTGAAGCCTCGTCGGCCGGAACCTTGGCGAGGCGTAGGTCCTGCGGGCCGCCGGTTGCCGCGAGCAGGGCGTCGGCGGCCGACGCTTCGTCCGCCGCGGCGATTTGCGGCACGTTGACCGTACACCTGCACGGCTGCTCGGTTGCTATCGATCACCTTCAGCCACATCGATCTGCAGCCCCGGTCGCGGGCGGCCTCGATTCCCGCGACCAGGGCTTGGGCGCCCAGGGCACGCCGCCGGTGCGATGGCATCGTTCCTATGCCCCCGACGCATCCCGGCTCGGGCCGCCGCGCGATCAGCGCGAACGCGGCTGGCCGCTCCTCGACCACGACCCGTGAGCATTCGAGGTCGATCCCATTGGTCTCCACGTGCTCGCGTAACGCGCCGGCATCCATCGGCATCGGGACGGCGTAGTCCGCGAAGCAGGCGCTGAAGAGCTCCGCCAAGGGGGGCAGCTCAGGCGCGGTGCTGGGACGAGCTTCGCGGTCAGGCGGCTTCGGCTTCGGCTTCTGCTTCGCCGCACGGCGCCCCGTCGGGCTCCTCGACATCCGCGCCATATTGGGCGCGGGCAGCCGCTCCCTCGATGTTGATGTGGGGCAGCCGCTCGTCCAGCCAGCGCGGCAGCCGCCAGGTAACCGTGCCGAGCAGCTCGAGCACGGCGGGCAGCAGCACGCAGCGGACGACGATCGCGTCGAGTAGGACGGCGGCGGCCAGGCCGAACCCAAACTCCTTGATCGCGCGCAGGTCGCCGAACATGAACGACAGGAACACGCAGATCATGATCGCGGCGGCTGCGCTGATCACCCGTCCGGTGAAGGCGATCCCGTCGCCCACGGCCACGGAGGCGTTGCGGTGGCGAACCCATTCCTCGCGAACCCGGGAGACCAGGAACACCTCGTAGTCCATCGAAAGGCCAAACACAACGGCGAACATGAGCACCGGGATCCACGGTTCGATCGGCCCTTTCTCAACGCCGATGATGCTCCCGCCCCAGCCCTTCTGGAACACGGCGACCGTCACGCCCAAGGCCCCACCAATACTGAGCAGGTTCATCAGCGCCGCCTGCACCGGGATCACGAGCGAGCGGAACATCACGAACAACAGCAGCGCGGATAGGACCACGACGATGCCGATGAACAGCGGCAGCTTGCTCGCGAGCACGTGCGCGAAGTCGATCGCGCCGGCTGTAAAGCCGCCGACCAGCACATGCACGCCGGTTTGACGCTCGAGTGGCGGCACCACGGTCTGGCGCAGCCCGTTGACCAGGTCGGTGGTGCCCGCCGCCTGGGGCGCCGAGCTCGGGTAGGCCTGGATCACCGAGACGGCACCGGACGGCGCGACACGCGGAGAGGAGACCGCGGCTACGCCAGGGGTCGCCCTGACGGCAGCCTGCAGCCGCGGCAACGCGTCGGCCTGCTGACCTCGCGGACCCTCGACGACAATCAGCAGCGGGCCGTTGAACCCGGGGCCGAAGCCCTTGGCCAGGAGATCGAAGGCGTGACGGGAGCTGGTCTTCGCCGGATCGTTGCCGGCGTCACTGGGATTCAGGCGCAGCGCGAACACCGGCAACAGCACCGCCACCATCAGCCCGAGCGAGATGATGGCGAGGGGCCACGGCCGCGCCTGCACCGTCTCGCTCCACCGCCGCCAACCAGCCCGCCGGGCGACGGCCGGCGAGACCGCGAGGGCCGACTGCTCCTGCCTGCGACGCCACAACCGCCGGCGGCGGGGCGTCCGGGACGTCCCCACGATCCGGTGACCGAACCTCGACAGCATCGCCGGCAGCACGGTCAGCGACGCGGCCAGAGTCAGTAGCACGGCCAGCACCGAGGCGATCGCCAGCCCATACATGAAACTGACGCCGGTGGCGAACATGCCAAGCAGGGCGATGATCACCGTGCCTCCGGCGAGCAGGATCGCGCGACCGGAGGTGTCCATCGCCTCCATCACCGAGCGCTCGACGTCGCCGAAGCGCGAATAGTTCTCTCTGAAGCGGGTGACGATGAACAGCGCGTAGTCGATCCCCACGCCGAGGCCGATCATCAAGGCCAATTGGGGACCGACGTTGGACATCGATGTGATGCGGGTGGCCAGGCCGATCAGCGCCACCGCGGTGATCAGCCCGAACCCAGCGGTCACCAACGGCATCCCCGCCGCGACCAGCGAGCCGAACGTGAGCAGCAGGATGACCAGCGCAGCGATCACACCGATCTGCGTCGCTGGCCCGATTGAGAAGCCCTCGGCGTTCTCGATCACCTGGCCGCCAGCGGCCACCGTGAGACCGGGCACGTGGACCGCGTTCACCTGGTTCAGCACCGGCTTGCCCGCGCCGGTCGGCACCAGGTTGGACGGCTTGTCGTAGTTGATCGTCGCGAACGCGATCGACCTGTCCCGCGAGACGTCCACCGCCCCGATGGAGCGGTACGGGTTCACCACGCCGATGACGTGCGGATCTCGACCGACCTTGGCGACCAAGCCATTGATCGCGGACTTGACCTGCGGGGAGTCGACGGTCCCGCGCTTCACCCGGAACACGATGGTGTCGACATCGCCGCTCTGCGCCGGAAAGTCACGTTTGAGCAGATCAAGCGCTCGTTGCGACTCCGTTCCAGGCAAGCTGAAATTCGTGGCGTAGTCGCGGCCCACCGCGCCCGCGATCACCGTCGTGATGATCGCCACCGCCAACCAGGCGAAGAACACGCGGCCTCGATGAGAAATGCACCACGCCGTCAACCGCCGCAGCAACGAGGTTTCCACACCTGGATTTCGCCGGAAGCCGAGATTCGACTCCGGGTTATCTGTCTCTCTAATGGTGGTTCTCATGTATCGCCTCCCTGTTCGGGGTTGTGGGGGCAACGCTCGGATGAACGTGCCAGCAAGCTGGGTCGGTCGCATCGGGGGACTCGCCGGTCAACCCGCCGGTCGACGGGAACTTCGCGTCGACTCGCGGGGCGCACTCAGGCGGCCGTGGCCAGCCCGCGGATCTGCTCCGCGTAGGCGTCGGCGGCCGACCCCTCGCGATCAAGGGCGGCTCCCCTGCAGCGAGGGCCGCGAGGAATCGCTCACGAGAGCGAATCCGGCACCGTCACCAGAGGACGATCTAAGCGCGGCGCCGGAACGCACGGAACTGAACCGCCCCGGTCACCCGGATCGCGTGACCGACGGGTGTCGGCCACGGGTTGGCCGGAGGCCAAGGCTACGCCGAGCTCGGACTCTCCGCGATCGCGGCCGTGTGCGCGGGACGGTCTTCCTGGGCGTCGGGCGCCGGTGCGGTTTTCGGAACCATGAGGGCGATAACCGCGCCGATGGCGAGGACGACCGCGCCGACGGGGAGCGCCGCCGTGAGGCCGGCAGTGTATGCCTGCGGCGATGTGTAGGAGCCGTGGGCGCTGAACACCGAGGCCAGGACAGCCACGCCGATGACGCCACCGAGCTCACGGATGGCGTTGGTGGCGCCGGATGCCTGGCCGGCTTCCCGGGGTCGCACGGAGCTGAGGACCGCGTTGGCGGATGGGGCGAACACCAGCGCCATTCCGGCGCCGGCAAGCATGAACGGGATGATCAGGCGGCTATAGGCGACTTGGGGGGTGAGGATCGCTGCAAGCCAGGCGATCGCGGTGGCCTGCAGCGCCAAGCCGACCGCCATCAGCGGCCGCGGTCCGATCCGGTCGCTGAGGATTCCCGCGATCGGTGCGACGATCATTGGCATGCCGGTCCAGGGGAGCGTCCGCAGGCCGGCCTGCAGCGGTGAGTAGCCCTGCGCTGTCTGAAAGAACTGAGCGAGCAGGAAGATCGAGCCGAACACCCCGAAGTACATCGCGAACGACAGGCCGTTGGTGCCCGCGAACGCACGCGCACGGAAGAAGCGCATTGGCAGCATCGGCGCCGGTGCGCGCAACTCCCAGGCCACGAACGCGATCAGGAACCCGATTCCGCTCGCGAGCGCGATCAGAATCGTCGCGCTGGTCCAGCCCAGCGCCTGACCCCGGATCGCTGCGTACGTCATACCCAGCAGGCCGGGTGCGGCCAGGAGCAGGCCGCATAGGTCCAGCCGGTCGCTCGGGCCTCGTGACTCGTTGAGCCGTGTCAAAGCGAGCGGCACCAGGACGGCTCCGATGGGTACGTTGATCCAAAAGATCCAATGCCATGAGATGCCGCTGACCACGGCTCCCCCGACCAGCGGTCCGATCGCCACGCCGAGACCGCTGACGCCGCCCCAGATACCGAGTGCCATCCCGCGCCGCGCGGGCGAGACGGCCTCGGACAGCAGGGTCAGCGTGAGCGGCAGCACGATCGCGGCGCCGAGTCCCTGCAACGCGCGGGCCGCGATCAGCGCATCGGTGCTCGCCGACACGGCAGCCCCGGCGCTCGCGAGTGTGAAGATGGCCAGCCCGACTGCGAACATCCGCCGTCGTCCCAGCCGGTCGCCGAGCGCCGCCCCGGTGAGCAGCAGCACCGCGAACGTCAACGTGTAGGCGTTAACGGTCCACTCCAGTGACTGGATCGACGCCCCCAGGCTGTGACGGATCGACGGCAACGCCGTCGTCACCACGAGGTTGTCAAGCGTGGTCATCAACAGCCCCAGCGAGACGATCGCGAGCGTCCAGGACAGGCTGGATCTCGGCGCGGGCGGGCGACGCAAGAAGCGTGATGTCAGGGTCATTTCAATCGGCCTTCCTTTCGCCGAGCGGCGGTGTTAGCCACTGCGTGCTCATCGCGCCGGCATGGATACGTGCGGGAACACGATCGTTCCGAGCGCGTGGGATCGCATCGGCGTGTCCGCCGGTTGCGAGCGTCATGCCGGCGAGCTGGCGATCCGGAGATCCGTCTCGCACTCGACGTGGTCCAAGCCAATGCCGAGTAGTTCCCTCCCCGCCGCAACCATCCCGCGGCCGGAAAGTTCGCTAGGCGCACCGGCCCATTGGCGGCGGCGCGGAGAGCGCGGGGTCCCTCGACCGCTGTCAGCTCGTCCAGTACGGCCGTCTGGAGGACCCGCGGACCGTCGCAGAACGTGATGTGGACGAGAGCCGCGGCAATCGCGGCCGTGCCGCCGATCGACAGAAGTGCACGCCCGCCGTCACGATCGCGCGCCAAGGGGCTGCTCGCATCAGCAAGCTGGCCAGTCGTCCCCGCCGGTCAGACGGTGTGCAGCTCGCCGAGCGACACACGAGCCAGCTCGGCTCGCGAGGTGATCTCCAGCTTCGCGAACACCTTGCGGAGGTGGTAGTCAATCGTGCGCGGACTGAGAAACAGCTGCCCGGCCACTTCCGGGTTGGACATGCCACTCGCCACCAGGCGCGCGATCTGCAACTCCTGGGGCGTGAGCTGGTCCCTGGTCGACGGATCCCGACGGCGAGCCGTCTCGCCACTCGCGCGAAGCTCCGAGCGGGCACGCGACTCCCACGGCCGGGCACCGAGTTGCGCGAACCGGTCCAGCGCAGTTCGCAGGCGGCGTCGCGCATCGGTACGACGTCGTTGGCGTCGCAGCCACTCGCCATACAGCAGCTCGGTCCGCGCCCGGTCGAATGGCGAGAGTGCGTCGGAGAGCTCGACCGCATCGCGGAAGTGGCGCTCGGCATCGACTTCGTCCGCCAGCGCCTCGCACCGCGCGAGTAGGGCCAGGCGGGCGCGGTTGGAAGACGGCGCGAAACATTGCCGATAGCGATCGAGGTGAGGGGCGACCTCGTTGAGTCGCTGCGCGCGGCACGCCGCCTCGACCGCGTCAGGAACCCCCAGCACGAACACATAGTCCGACTCGGGACGCATGTCGAGCACCGAACCCAGCAGTCGGTCAAGTGCGGCCGATGGTTGACCCAGGCCGAGATCGAGCAGCGCAAGCGCTCTAGCGGTCCTACGACCCAACAGACGGGCGCCGCTGCTCGCGACCACGGCCTGAGCCTCGGCGGCGTGCTCACGTGTGTGCTGCTCGTCGCCGCGGACGGCGTCGATCGTGGCCAGGTCCGCCAGGCTCCATGCGACCGGGTGCCCGAGATCCCCCACGAGCCGCTGGCTCTCCTGCGCCGAGGCGTAAGCGAGATCGAACTGGCCACGGCCCACCAGCTGCGACGCCTCCACCTGCAAAGCCAGCGGCAGAGTGGAAACGAGACCCCGTTCGCGCGCGATCCGGACTGCGCGACTGGCGAACCGAAGGCCATCGCCCAAATGACCGGCGCGGCTCGCGCCTTCCGACGCCCAGAGCAGATGACGGGGTCTGTCAAGGCCCTCGGCGAGTTCAACCGTCCGCTCCCACAGCATCTGCGCGCGAGCAAAGTCGCCCTCGTGGTCCGCCACCGAGCTCGTCAATTGACAAACGACGAAGCGCTCCGCATCCGTGTCGGCCGGTACGCGCGATGCTCGCCTGCAGATGGCGAGTTCGCGCTCATGGTCCTCGACGAACGCCGCCACCACACCAGCCTCCATGAGCAGCTCGAGGATGAGCGACGGCTCCTCCGTGGCCTCGAGCCCCTCCAGCAGCGCGTCGAGCGCGCCAGGAAGCGAGCCGGCGAACGCCGAGATCAGACCGCTCAGATACAACAGCCGCGCGCGCTCGGTCGGCTCCGCGAACGTCAGCGCGCGCCTCACCAGATCAATCGCCCGGTCGACCTGGCCGGCAACGAAGGCGGCCTCGGCCGCCGCGGCCAGGCGGCGCCCGCGAGCCGACTCTTGCTCGCTTATCCGCGCCGCTCGCTCGAAAGCCGATGCCGCCGACGCATGCCCGCCGCGGCGCTGAGACTGCCCGGCGAGCGCCTCCAGCGCACCCGCCAGCTCCTCGTCGGTGGCCTCGGTGGCCATCGCCCGATGCCACACCGATCGATCCTCGCGCCCCTCACCGGCCAGCACGTCGGCGAGGGCCTTGTGAACGCGCTCGCGGCGCCCCCGCACCGCCGACTCGTACACCGCCGTCCGAACCAGGGGATGGCGAAACCAGACCCGGCCCTCGCGGATGTGCACCATCCCCACCTCCTCGGCCGGGTCGAGGGCGTCGACCGCGAGGCCGAGCTCCGCCGCGGCCTCCTGGACAACGCGCAGCTCCCCGGTGTCCTCGGCGGCAGCCACAAGCATCGCCGTCTGGGTCCCGGAGGGCAGCGCCCGCACACGCTTCATGAAGGTGGCGCGGAGACGCGCGGTCAAGGGCAGCGCCTGCGGCAGCGGGCTATCGCCGGACACCTGCTCGGGCGAGAGCCCCGCCGGAAGTTCGAGCAGCGCAAGCGGATTGCCCGCCGCCTCCGCCAGCAGCCGCTCGCGCACGTACGCCGGCGCGTCGGGCGCGGAGTGCTCCAGCAGCATCATCGCCAGATCACGACCCAAGCCCTCCAGCGTGAGCTCCGCCAGCCCCGCGGCATCAAAACGACGCAGCTCCCCCTCGCGCGCGGCGAACAGGATCACGATCCCCTCCGCAGCAACCCGCCGAGCCGTAAACACCAGCGCATCCGCCGAGGGCACATCGAGCCACTGGGCATCGTCGACCACGCACAGCAGCGGACCACGATCCGCCGCCGCCGACAGCAGGGACAACACGCCCGCCGCAACCAGGAACCGATCTGCACCCTCGGCGGGAGCGAGCCCGAGAGCTGCCGCCACGGCCCCCCTCTGCAGCTCGGGCAGCTGGGACAACTCGTGCTCGATCGGTCGAACGAGGCCGTGGAGGCCGGCGAAGTCGAGGTCGGACTCGACCTCCACCCCGGTCACCGACAGCGTCAACATCCCGGCCGCCCGCTCAATCGCGTAGCGCAGCAATGCGCTCTTGCCCATGCCCGCGTCCCCGCGCACGACCAGCGAGCCACTCCCGCCCTGGCGCGCCCCTTCGAGCAGTCGCTCGATCGCCGCGAGCTCGGACTCGCGGCCGACGAGGCCAGTTATCGACTCGACGGACATCCGTAAAGCCGGTCCCTAACGGTGGAGCCTACCGGCCGCCGGCGGGGTCGAGAGCGCCGCCGCCGCGCGGCGTCAGCATGCTTACTCAATCGTCGATCGCCATAGCTCGTGAGCAGCGAGGCATTCGTCGAGCGCCGCGGTCCTCTGCGTGTCCTCGTAGTCTCGTACTCGGCGCACCGCCCACAGGCTGCGCGCGCCCACATGACGTACCGGTTCGCGTGCACGGTGTCGCCGGCCGGCGTCTTCAGATCGGTCGTGCCCCTGACCACAATCGACCTGCGCCATGGGGTCCCGTCCTGACCGACTCCTCGGCCACGACACCCAGACCGTCACGCCACCCGACGACTTGAACTTGAACCGGTGTGCGGCCGCGGCACCGCGATGACCGCCGTCCCTTCCTGCGGCCAGCAGCCACACGCCGGCGCGCGGTCGATTGGCAGCCGGCCGTGCCGGCACTCGAGGTCAGCGAGGCCACGATCATGCCTGTCTCGATCGGACGGCGCCCGCCAGAGTCCACCATCGCGGCGGTGTAGCGGGCGCTTAAGGTGAGGCTGCCCCTGGCGGTCCTATAGGTCAGATACAGGCCACCGCCGGGCCTGCCTCGCCAGCACCTGCCGACGCCCACAATCCGCAGCCTCCTCCTGTTGGCCACAAGCGCGACTCTTGCGAAGTGCGGGCCGACGCCTGGGTTCGTGTTCGCGCGGGTGTTCGCCGCTGACGTCAGCGAACGGCGGGTCGCCAACGGCATCGGCCTGTACGCCAATTCTGAGATCCGCCGGGTCTCGGCGTTAGTTGATGTCGCGCCGGGCGGTTAGGGCGATGCCGACGGCGGCGAGTGCGGCGGCCCAGGAGATCAGGATGACGGCGCTGGCGCCGGGCGATAGTAAGTGATGGACTCTGAGGCCCATCATCGCGTCGGCGGCGCGTGTCGGCATGAACCGCCCGACGTCAGGCGCGAGGCCGAACAGGAGGTTGTCGACGACGAACCCCCAGGCGAGGAGGGTGATGACGGCACCGACCTGGTTGTGGATGATCGCGCCGAGGCCGGCGCCGATCGCGCCCCATACCGCCACGCCGGCGAGCCCTCCAAGTGTGAGCAGCACGATGTCGCCGC
>DATJYY010000004.1:0-3552 GCA_035499395.1 Solirubrobacteraceae bacterium | reverse complement strand
GCCGGACGGCATCCGCGACCACCTCACGGACTTCTCCCGCCCCGTCAGCGGTGGCTACTATTTCGCCCCATCGCTGAACGCACTGGCCGAGCTCGCGGGCGACGATTGACAAGCCGCGCCGCACTCGATATGAGCTCGGGGCCCGCACTCGGGCGCGCTGCCTGAAGCCCGTGCCGAGCACGCTACGGCCAAGCGGTCGAGACACCTAGACGAGCCGTGTGTGGAGGTGTGACAGTCCCGTGGTGGCGGCTTTCCTGACCGGAACCCTGTTCTGCGCGTCACCGACGCCCGGGGTCCGCCAGCAGCCTGCGCCGAATGACTTCTTCGAGAGACGGCCGGCAATCTGATAGCCCGCGCATATAGCGGGCCTTCGCGTGTCTTCTTGCCGCTGCACAGCTGTTGACGCACGATGAGTTATGACGCGCCATCCGGTGTTCCTCCTCCCGGCGACATCATCCGGCGCACGCGCCCCTTCGCCGATCGTCGGCCTCTCCGTGGGCACCGAATCAGTCGCCGCGACGGCAAACCATTCCGTCGCGGCGGCACGGCGCGTCTGTCTCGGTCTGCAGCGCGCTGAATACGCCTGGCGCTCCTGCCAGAGGCCCTTCTGTCACCATCAGTAGGCGCCGGGCGCGGTCCGCGACGGGCAGGTCGGCGAATTCGCCGTTCGGGAGTTTGACCGCTTCATCGACGGCGGCGTCGACGGCGTCGGGCATGGCTCGCGGCCCTCCGAGCTCCTCGGCGGATGGGGTGAAGACGCCGTGGAGGCTCGGCACCTGCCGCGGATGGAGCGCCGATTTGCCGGAGAAGTCGAGGAAGCGCGCGAACTCGTTGGGTGCATAGTCCGTCTCGTCGTGAAGGCGAGCGTCGACGTTGTCGATGGGCGGGTTGAGGCCGGTGGCGCGGGATACCACGACCAGGTGCGCACGGGCGTAAGGGCTTGCACGTTGCCGTCGGTCGCACCGAGATCGCGATGTAGGTCGATGCCGCCCAGCCTCGAGGTCGGTCGAGGCGAGCTCGCTGCTGGCCGCGTTGATGCGCACCGGGACCGAGCGGACGCTGAGGACCTCGGTGACCATTTCGCGGGCGCGTCGTACCACCGCCACCTGGCTGTGGGACCGAGGAGCGTCTAGGCTGCCCGCGCGCGGGGAGACGCGATCGTGCGCAACCGGTGCAGCGCCTCGCGCTCGATCTGGCGGCTGCGCTCCTCGCCGACTCCCAGGCAGCGGCCGATTTCCTCGTGGGTCTGGGCCTGGTTTTGATTTAAGCCGTAGCGGCGGACCACCACCTCGCGATGGCGGGCGGGAAGAAGACGCAGCATCGAGGACACCTCGCGCTTCTCCTCATGCGCAATCGCGCGTTCGCTTGGATCCTCCGCGCGCTCGTCGACCACGAGATCGCCTAGCGCCGTCAAGTCATCGCCGACCGGTTCGTCCAGCGAAGCCGTCACTCGGGCGGCCCGACGCAACGATTGGACCGTCTGGGCGCTCAGGCCGGTGCGCTCGGCGATTGCCTCCGTCCGAGCCCGGCCACGCCCTCCGCGTCCTAGCTCCGCCTCCGCCCGCCGCACCGCCGAGAGTTGCTGGTTGGCCTTTGCGGGGATTCTGATGACCTGCGAGCCGGCGACTGCGTCTAGCAGCGAGCGTCGAATCCACCACACCGCGTAGGTCGAAAACTTCAGGCCTCGCCGGTAGTCGAAACGTTCTACGGCTCGCACGAGCCCAATCGTTCCTTCCTGGACGAGGTCGGCGAACGGGACACCGCGGCCCCGGTAGGACCGCGCGATCGCGAACACCAGCCGCAGATTGCTCTCGATCATCAGCTCCTTGGCCTGCAGATCGCCCGATTCGATGCGCCGGGCGAGCCCCACCTCCTCGTCCGCGGTCAGGAGACGCCTGACCCTGGCCTGACGCATGAGCATCTCGACGTTGTCGTAGCCGCTGTGCAACAGCGAATCCTCGCTCATCGGTCTCTCTCCTTTCCCTCGCCGCGCGGCGACTCCGCGCGTCCACGCTCGCCATCAGCGCGAGCTATGCCACACCGCGCATCTCGAGGTTGGACGGAAGGCGTCTGGTGCCGAGACTCGGAGACATGCCGTATGTCACCTGTCCCCACTGTCTCGTCACCAATTACGCTCCGCTGTCCTACCGGCAACGGAGCGCGCGGTGCCCGAGTTGCGAAGAGCCGCTCGGCGAGCAGGTGTCGGGCCTTCGAAGCAGACCGATCGTGCTCCCGAACCACACCTTCGAGGACCTCGCCCGCGGGGGCGAGGATGGTGCGCATTCCGCCGGGGAGCAGCGCACGCCGGCGTGACGACTCCGCGCGGACCAAGGGCTCGACTCGTGTATCGATTGTCATCGGGTTCGTCCAATCAGGCGACCGCAGCAAGTGGACGGGACACGGCTGGCCTTCGCGGGACGCTGGCGGCGGCGATCCGCACAAACTCGCTGAGCGCTGCCGACGGGGTCTCGTCTCGCCACAGGAGGTTGAACGACAGCGTGCGACGCGGATCCAACCGTCGGACCATGACGCTCGGATGGAGGTTCTGCGGGGCGGTGGTCAGAGCGATCGCTTCCCCGGCCGCCACGGAGGCATGGAGTGCGGGTCCTGGCGCTCCCGGCCGCAGCTCCGCGGTGACGCTGAAAGCGTCCAACATCTCGATAACCGCGCGGTCATAGCCGGCGCCGTCGGGGTGGCCGGTGACGGCCACCCGCTCACCATGCAATTGGTCCACGGAGAGCGGACCAATCCCGGCAAGCGGATGACTTGCCCCGACGAGCGCAACCCATCCCTCGTCGCCAAGGTCGATTCGTCTGAGGTCCGGGGACGAGCAAGACGCCGGCGCCAGCAGCGCATCCAGGCGACCACTTCGGAGGTCGCGCCACAGCGTGCCGCCATAGCCTTCGAGCACCGTGAGCTCAACGCCGCTTCGCTCCCGCGTGAAGCGCTGGAGCAAGTCCAGCGTGTGGCCCCACTGTGCGCATGTGGCGACCCCAAGCTTCACCGATCCGGCGAGACCGGTCTCGAGATCACGTCCAGTTGCGCCGGCTATCTCAGCAGCCGCCAGCGCAAGGCGCGCTCGTTCAAGGAAGAGTGATCCGGCGTCGGTGAGGTCGACTCCACGGGTGTGGCGGTCGAACAGCTGCACCCCAAGCTCGGCTTCGAGCCGGCGGATTTGCGTAGACAGGCCAGGTTGGGCGACCCACAGACGCTCGGCAGCGCGCGTGAAGCTGCGCTCTTCGGCGATGGCCACGAAGTAGCGGAGGTGTCGAAGTTCCATTGCGCTCGCCTCATGCAGCCTTGCGGGAAAAGAGTGCAGCCATGTCCGTTGCCGCGGCCTCTTCGGCATCAAGGGCAGCCACGTAGGCGGCGAACGCCCAAGGGCGGGTCTCCGGCTCGGCGTCCAGGAAGTTCTGCCAGCGCGTCGCGACGAGGGACGCAGCAGCGCGCCACGTTTCGAGCGCCTCAGCCCGGCCGTACGCGCCGAATATCGGGGTACTGAGATTAGTCGGGTACATGGTGCCTCCGGTCGAATCGAGCATCGGAGAGCAA
>DATJYY010000003.1:0-23135 GCA_035499395.1 Solirubrobacteraceae bacterium | reverse complement strand
CCCGGCCACCTCGGCGGGCGTTCCGAGCTTGATGAACGTAAGCGCCTGCGTGACCAGCAGGAACAACGCGACCGCGAGCAGCAGCTCCGGGATCACGAACGAGAAGATCATCACGATGTTCAGTCCGTTCGCGGTCCGGGTTCGCCAGCGATCGATGCCGATCGCGAAGCCAACCCCGATCGGGACGCAGATCAATGTGGTCAGGACCGCGAGCACGAGCGTCTGGATCACTGCCTGATGAAGGCTCGGGTTGTGGAGCACGGAGGTGACCCCGCTGCCCACGTACCACTTCGTCGAGAATCCCTGCCAGGTGGCCTGCGATGACCCCTTGTTGAATGAGAACAGCACCGCGATCGCGATTGGCACGATCGTCCAGACGATGTAGAGCCAGGTGAAGCCCTCCATCGCCCACGGCCGCCGCCACGGGTTACCCCGGGGGCCGCTGGGCGCCGTGAGTTCCGCCTGGCTTGCGGGGGAAGTGGTTACGGATTCGCCGACCGTGCTGGCCATCACGCATTCTCCGCCGACGCACGGGCCGTGCTGACCACGTACCAGATCATCGGGATCAGCAGCACGACGAGCAGCATCAGAGACAGCACCGCACCCTGTCCGATCTCGCCCGGCGAGTCGAGCTGGCCCTCGATGACATTCCCCACCATCGTCGTCCCCGGCGCCCCCGACAGCAACTGGTTGGTGTAGTAATCGCCGATCATCGGCAGCACGGTGATGAACGTCGCGGCGATCAGCGCCGGCTTGCTCAACGGGATCGTCACGTGCCAGAACGTCCGCCACTTGCTGAGTCCGAGATCCCGGGCAGCCTCGAGCATGCTCTGGTCGATGCGGTCGAGGAAGGCGTACAGGACCAGGATCACGTATGGGATGTATCCGTACACGAGCCCGAGGATCACGGTCACCGATTTGCCGCCGAGCCAGTCGGTGTTGCCGGGCAGGCCGAAGAACGACATCGCGCTGTTGACGAAACCGCCCTGCTGCAGAAGGTCGATCCAGGCCAGCATCCGCATCATGTAGCTGACCCAGAACGGCGCGATCAGCAGCACCAGGAACAACGTCTTGCGCCTGCCGGCGTACCGGGAGACGAAGTAGGCCACCGGGTAGGCGATCGCCAGCGAGATCACGGTCGCGATCGCGGTGTAGATGATCGTTCGCAGCGCGGGTGGGCCGATGAACGATCCGGTTCCGAAGATCTCATGCCAGACCGCGCTGAAGTTCCAGCTCGACCAGTTCAGCGGATTCCAGATCGGGACGACCGTCTGGAAGAACTCGTTGATGCCACCGCCGGCGACGGCCAGCATCACGTAGAACGGGACCACGAACAGAACGACCAGCCAGATCACTCCCGGCAGCGCCAGTCCTATCCACAGTCCACGGCTCCGCCGGTCGTAGGTGTCGTGGTGGGCAGCCATCGTTTAGAGCCCCTTCGAGAATGAGTTCCAGGTTGACTCCCAGACCGCGTCTGCGGCTCCCGGAAGTTCCAGCTGGAACAGGCCGTTGCGGAAGTAATCCGGCAGCACCACCGTCGACGCCAACTGGGGAGGCAGCAGCTTCTCGGCTGTCAGCTTGGCCGGGGTGACCTTTGTAAGGGGCTGCATGTAACCGACGTAACTGTAGTTCTCCAGGGCGTTGTTCACATCGAGCATGTAGTCGATGAACAGATGAGAAAGAACGGGGTTTGAGCCGCTGGTCAGATTCACCATCAGGTCATTCGCGACCGGGCCCTTTCTATTGGCGGGGAACCAGTAGCCGATCGTGTCGACGGACGTGCCCTTGGGCAGGTATTCGTACGAGCTGGCCATGTCACCCGACCAAGCATGGTGAATCCACGTCTTGCCGGTGGGAACGTCCGTGTAGTCGTTGTTGTCGATTCGCACGTTGGTGAGCTCGGCGAGCTGCGAGAGCGCTTTCCCGGCAGCGTGGATCTGTGCCGGGTCCGTCGTGTTCAGGTCCAGGTGACCGGCCCGGAGGAGGGCCAGGCTGATCGTCTCGCGGTAATCGTCCAGGACGGCCACCTTGCCCGCGTACGGCGCCCCCTGCCAGGGCATGTTCCATGACGGAGCGAGGTTCACCTTGTCCTTGCGCCAGGCCATCCCTGAGGTGTAGATCGAGTACGGCGTCGTGTACTGCCACCCCAGGTCGTAGAACGGATTGCGATAGTCGGCCCAGGCGTTGGCCATGTTGGGGATATAGCTCTGGTTGAGCGGACGGATCATCTTGGCCGCGACCAGCTGACCGAGCACCGCGACCGTCGGGAAGAACACGTCGAACTCGAGCTGCCCGCTGCTCAGCTTGGCGAGCGCCTCCGACATCGTGTTGTAGGTCGTCAGCGAGTACTTGCAGTTGTACTTCTTACAGAAGCTCTTGACCACCGACTCGTTGATGTACGCCGCCCAGTTGTAGAGGCGCAGGGTCGCGCCCTCCTCCGGGGCGAGACCCGCGGCGATTGGCTTGTTGTCGCCGTACACCGGCCACGTGACCGGGCGGTCCTGACGAGGGAGCGGCGGGTCGGCGCTGCTGGCCCCTGCCGGATTCGTCGAGCTGCACCCGGCCAGCATCCCGCCGAGCATGAGGCCGGCGCCGGCGGCGAGCAGCTGGCGGCGCGAGATCGCGCTCTCGTCCGGACCGAGTCTGCGGCGGATGCCTCCCTCAGACCACCCCTCACGTGGATGCACGCGCCCTCCTCGGTTCCCGAAGCTCGCAGCCAAGCTCGCTCGACGCGAGCGCGAGGCAGCGCTCCACCATCCGTTCCGGAGTGACATCCGGCTGCCCCAGGGTGACCTGGACGCCGAGCCCGTCCATCAACCCGCTGAGCGCGAGCGCGAACTCGTCGGGGTCGGCGCCCGAGTCGAACGCGCCCTCCTGCTGCCCCTCCCGCACGATGTCCGCGATCAGCTTGCGCTGGCGGCGGTCGAGCCGGAAGTAGGAGTCACGCACGGCCGGATCACGGCGGGCCCGGACCCACATCTCCATCCACAGCGTCCAGTCGCTGAGCCCACCCGGGCCGAGACTTGTCTCCTCGATCAGATGGACGAGCTTGTCGGCCGCGCCCTCCTGGCGCGCCTGGCCTTCGGTGAGGCGCTCGTAGAAGTCGCGGTCGGTCTGGTCGACCGCCTCTTCGAGCAGCCGGTCCTTGGACTCGAAGTAATAGAGGATCGTCGGCGCGCTCGTCCCGGCCCGGTCCGCGATATCGCCGATGCGCGTGTCGAACAGGCCACGCTCGTAGAGCACTTCGGCAGCCGCCGAGACGATCTGCGGCTTTCGCAGATGCTCAACCTTCGGTCGCGGACTCACCTCAGTTCCACCCAGCGACCTTCTCGACTCGAACTGCCCTCTCCACGGAACTGACCTTCTCGACCCTCGAACCAATTCGTATACTGAACGGCGATTCAGAAAACTATCGCGGTCGGGTCAGCGCTGTCAAGGTGCCGGCGCGGAGAGGAGTCGCGCGAGTGGTCGACGTGGCGGTGTTGGGGGCGGGCTTGGCGGGATTGAGCGCTGCGCGGGACCTGAGGCGGTCGGGAGCGGACGTGATCGTGCTCGAAGCGCGCGATCGCCCCGGCGGCCGGGTCGAGGCGGTCACGCTGCCCGACGGGCGCGTGGTGCAGGCCGGCGGCGAGGTGTTCGGGCCGGGCCACACCGCATACGGTGAGCTCGTCGAGGAACTCGGCCTGGCCGTCGTGCCGAGCTATGTGGCCGATCCCGGGGAGATCAGCTGGGGTCTCGTCGACGGCGTGTACGTCGGCGACGAAGTGCCCTGGATGAGCGACGCCGAGCGGCGTGACGAGGAGCGCGTCGGGCGGGCGTTCGTGGAGCTGTCGGCGACTGTCGACCCCGATGATCCGTGGAGTCACCCGGACGCCGCCCGGCTCGACGCGCTCAGCCTCGCCGACTGGCTCCGCGAGCAGCACGCGCTGCCGGCTGTGCACCGGCGACACGTGCTGGCTTCGCTGTCGCTCGCGTGCGACAGCCCCGAGCGGACCTCGCTGCTGGCCGAGCTCCGCAAGCATGCCGTGCTCGGCGGCGACGTGTTCTACGACCTCGAACAGTGGGAGGGTCTCCGCGTTTCGGACGGCTCCGCCGCGGTGGCGCTCGCGATGGCCGCAGAGCTCGAGACCCAGATTCGCTACGGCGCGCCCGTTCGCCGAGTCGAAATAGCCGCGGGTCGGACGCGCGTCGTGCTCGCCGACGGCGAGCAGATCGAATCCGAGGCGGTCGTATGCACGCTCCCGGCCGGGCCGCTCCGAGCGGTCGAGGTCGCCGGCCTCAGCGACGCGCGACTGCGATCGCTGCGCTCACAGCGCCAGGCGCTCGCGGCCAAGGTCATCGCCGCGTACGAGGTGGCGTTCTGGCAGGACGCCGGACAGAATGGGCTGTCCGAATGTGAGTGGCTGTTCGGCTCGACGTGGCCGCAGAGCCCCGGCGTGCTGTCGCTGCTCGTCCCGCCCGAGCGACTGGCGGCGTTCCTGGCCACGCCCGAGGCCGTTCGCTCGAGCACCGTGGTCGACGGGCTCGTGGCCCTCTACGGCGAGGCGGCGCGGTTCCCGCAGGCGATGCTAGAGCGCGCGTGGGGCACGGATCCGTTCACGCAGGGCTACATCGCGAGCTGGGCGCCCGGCGACCTGACCCGCGTCGGGCCGCTGCACGGCACGCACGAGCCGCCGTTCTACATCGCCGGCTCGGACCACTGGGTCGCCGGCTACATGGAGGGCGCGGTGCGCACCGGCCGCGACGCCGCCCGTGCGGCCTTACGCGCCGGATCGCCCGCCTGAAGCGTCTCACCTAGACCGAGATGGCGCGCCAGCGCCCGCGTGACGGCCGCGCGGGCCCGTTCGAGCGGCATCGCAGCATCGCCGATCAGCGTCCGGACCCCGTAGCCGTCGAGCAGCGCAAGCAGATGGTCGGTGACTTCGTCGGGATCGCAGCGAGCGAACTCACCGTCGTCGACGCCGGCCGCGATCTCGTCGCGGAACCAAGCGTGAAGGCGCGCGTACAGCTCCTCGGCGACCGGTCGAAGCTCCGGGACGCGCACCGCCCGGAGCCACAGCTCGACCCACAGCACCCAGTCCTGCTCGAGCGACGTCGTCGTCGGCAGGCACTGCTCGATCATCGACTGCAACCGCTCGGCGTGCGACGCGGCCGGCAGCTCGCCGCTCGAGATACGTGCGTCGCCGGCATGAGCGTAGGAGTAATCAAGCGCCTCGGCGAGCAGGGCGTCACGGGTCTCGAAGTGGTAGTGGACGAGTGCCGTCGAGACGCCCGCCTCCATCGCGATCCGGGCGATCCGCACGCCGTCGATCCCCTGGCGGGCGATCTGTCCGGCGGCGGCGGCGAGGATCCGGTCTCGGGCGGTCGGCTTGCGGTCGGCGGCTCCACTCACGCCGCGGCGATCTCCGCGAGGTCGGCCCGGACCCGGTCCGCGAACCACGCCACCGCGCTCTCCCGACGCGACAGCGGACCGCACCGGTACCCGCGGGTCCGCAGCCCGAGCTGCACGTTCTCGACCAGATCGATGTCCTCTTTGAGGACGAGCGTGTTGAGCCAGCCGTTCAGTCGCTGGACGGCGCGGGTGCGCGGGCCGCTGTGTGCGGAGCGGTAGCCCGCGAACACGTCGCGGGTGCGCCCTACCCCGTCGGGGTTCATCTGCCACGTGTTGACCTGATCGGGATACAGGTCGATCGTGGTGTTCGGATAGATGAACACGTAGCGCCACGTGTGCCGGTCCGCCTCGCTGAGACCCGGCATCGGAGTCACGAGTTGCGAGTACAGGCGCTCAAGGCGGTTGCTGCTCGGCTTCTCCCGGAACGGCGCCTCGATCCACGCGTAGTGCTCGCGCAACTCGGTGTCGTAATTCTTGTAGTCGAGCATCCGCATCAGCCCGGGATGCGCGATCGGGATGTGGTAGCCCTCGAGGTAGTTCTCGGCCACCACCTTCCAGTTCGCAGGCTGCGTGCCGCCCGAGGGAGCGAACGACTCGAGCTCCGGGATCCGGTAGCGCTCGAGGCGCGCCGGCAGATCGCCGACCATGTCCGCCAGCGGAGTCGCGTCGGGGTCGAGGTTGACGAACACCAGCCCGCACAGCTCCTCGACCCGCGCCCCCATCAGCCCGAGCGTCGACTTGTCGAGCCGCTTGCCGAACTGGAGCGCCTCGGGCGCGCCGATCAGCGTGCCGTCGAACTTGTACGTCCAGCCGTGGTAGCGGCAGCGGATCGCCCCCTTGCACTGCCCGGACCCGCTGAGCAGGCATGACCCGCGGTGGCGGCAGACGTTGCGGTACGCGCGCAGGCCGTTCGCCTCGTCCCGCACGACCAGCACCGGCTGCGAGCCCGCGAAACCGGTGATGTAGCTCCCCGCCTGAGGCAGCGCAGAGACGTGGCCGATCAGCTGCCAGGTCCGTTCGAAGATCCGCTCCTGCTCGACCTCGATCAACGCCGGGTCGAGGTACAGCCGCGGCTCGAGGGCCTCGGCGATCGGGGCTTGCACATCGGTGACAGCTGCCATTTGAAAACCATCCTGACTTTGTGATCAGTTTGCGTTAGTCTACCGCCCATGGTCAAGCGCGCGCCCTGGCTGTCGGTGACGCCCGAACCCGAGCGCGAGCTTCCGGAAGCGGTCGCGACGCTGCGCCGCGGGCGTCCGGCGACCGACGAGTCAATCGCCGAGGAGGCCGCCCGGATCGAGCGGCTCGTTCTGCGCGGCAGCGAGCGGCGCTGGGACGGCTACCTGCACGACGTCGTCTCGCTGATCGATCAGCGGACCGACGACGCCGACCCCGACGTGGCGCGCGCCCGCGAGGTCGCGATTGCCGTGATCTCAAACCACCACAACCTGCTCCTCGCCCTCCCCGGGCGCGGCGCACGACGAACCGAGACAGACAGGCGGCGGCTCTCCAAGCTGATCGCCGCGAAAAACGAGGAGCAAGCATGAGCACCGCCGTCATCCCCACGCCCGCCGGCAGCGAGCTGACATCCGACCAGCTCGAGCTCCAGCAGCGAGCGCGGACGTTCGTCGAGACGGTGCTGATGCCGCTCGAGCTCCAGGCCGAGGAACTGGGCGGACAGCTGCCCGCGGAGACGATCGAGCACATCAAGAGCGAGGCGATCGCCGCGCGCCTGAACGGCGGGCGGTTCGCCCCCGAGTACGGCGGCCAGGGGTGGTCGATGCTCGAGTGGTTCCTGGTCAACGAGCAGTTCGGCCGGGTCACCAATGGACTCCATTGGCACGTGCCGGGCGCCTATAACGTGCTGCTCCAGGGGACGCCTGAGCAGGTCGAGCGCTACCTCATCCCCGCGCTCCGCGGCGAGGGCGGCGACGCCTACGCGGTCACCGAGTCCGAGGCGGGGTCCGACCCGGGCGGGATCGCCTCAACCGCGGTCGCGACGAGCGACGGCTGGCGGATCAACGGCGAGAAATGGTTCGTGACCTCGGGCGACGTCGCCCGCGTGCTCATCGTCATGGCCAACGTCGTCAACGGCGCTGAGCGGCTGCCGACCCTGTTCCTGATCGAGCCTGACGCGCCCGGCGTCGAGTTCGTCGACAACCCTCGATTCACCCACAACTATCCGCACGGCCACCCGACGATCCAGTTCAGCGACGTCGAGGTCGGCCCGGACGCGGTGATCGGTGGCGTGGGGGACGGCGAGGCGCTCCAGCGCGCGTGGTTCACCGAGGAGCGACTCGGGATCGCGACCCACGGCCTCGGCGCGATGTGGCGGCTGCTCGAAGAGACGACGGCGTGGGCGCTCGAGCGCCGGCAGGGCGGAGCGCGGATCATGGACTATCAGGGCGTCTCGTTCCCGCTCGCGGACTCGGCGACCGACGCAACGCTGGGCCGGCTGCTCGCGCTGCATGTCGCGGGGATGGTCGACGCGGGCGCCGACGTCAAGCTGATCCATGCCAAGGCATCGATGGCCAAGCTGTTCGTGAGCGAGGCCGCCGGCCGGTGCGCGGATCGCGCCGTCCAGATTTTCGGTGGGCGCGGTTACATGCGCAGCAACGTCGCCGAGCGGTTCAACCGCGAGCTCAGGGTGGACCGGATCTGGGAGGGCACCAGCGAGGTGCAGCGTCTGATCATCACGCGCGCGCTCGAGCGGCGCGGCGTCGAGGCCACGATTCACTAGTGGATCTGAGCCGCCTGTTTAGGCCGCGGTCGGTCGCGGTCGTCGGCGCCACCGACCGGCCGGGAAGCTACGGCGCGCAGGCACTGCTGAACCTGGAAGCGATCGGGTTCGCCGGTCCGGTGTGGGGCGTGAACCCGGGGCGTACGTCGGCCCTGGGTCGGCCGTGCGTGCCTTCCCTTGGCGACCTGCCTGCCGCGGCCGACGCCGTGATCGTGTCGGTTCCGGCCGCGGGGGTCGCGGCGGCGGTCGAGGAGGCCGGCGCGCGGGGTTGTGGGGGCGCGGTCGTGTTCAGCGCCGGCTTCGCCGAGTTCGCCGGCGGGGTCGAATTGCAGCGTGACCTGGTCGCGGCGGCCGCGCGTCATGGGCTGCCGGTGTGCGGGCCGAACTGCAACGGGATCGTCGCGATGCACGCGCGCTCGGCGCTGTGGGGCGATGCGCTCACGCCGCGCGACCCGGGCGCGGTGGCGCTGATCTCCCAGAGCGGGAACGTCGCGGTGAACGCGCTCGCCACCCGGCGCGGCCTTCGGTTCCACACCGTGGTCGCCAGTGGCAACCAGGCGGTTTTGAGCGCCGCCGACTACCTCGGCTTCTTGGCGAGCGATCCCGGGGTTGGAGCGGTCGCCCTTTACCTCGAGGACGACGGCGGCCCCGGGCTGTGCGACGGTCTTGCGGCTTGCGCCGAGAACGGGGTTCGCGTGGCCGTGCTGAAGGTGGGGAGCTCGGCCGCCGGCGCCGATGCGGCCGCCGCTCACAGCGGCGCACTGGCGGGCGATCAGCGGATCTTCCGCGCGCTGATCGAGGAAGCGGGGGCGGTTTGGGCCGACGACGTCCACGAGCTGCTCGAGCTGGCCAAGACGCTCGCGGTCGGTCGGCGCTCGCGGCATCGTGCAGGCGGGCTCGCGATCATGACGTGCTCGGGAGGGGATTCCGCCCAGGGGGCCGACGAGGCCGAGCGGCTCGGAGTGTCGCTGCCTGCGTTCGCGCCCGCGACGTGCGAGCGGTTGCGCGAGCTCCTCCCCGCGGCGGCGACGGCGGCTAACCCGCTCGATTACACGGCGATCATCTGGGGCGACACTGCGGCTCTCAGCGGGCTCGTGCGGACGGTCGGCGCAGACCCGTCGATCGACCGTGTGCTCGTGTTTTACGACCAGCCTCCGGATCTCGACGGCGCGGTCAAAGAGTCGTGGGATGCCGTCCGCGAGGGAGTGATCGCCGGCGCCGCGGTCAGCGACGCCGAGACAATCGTCTCCTCGACGCTGCCGGAGCTGCTCGACGACAAGGCCGCCTGGCGGTTCATCGAGGCGGGCATCCCCGCGGTCGCCGGCCTGCGCACCGGTCTGCGCTGCGCCGCTGCGCTATCGCGGCCGGCGGGCGATCCGGGCCGGCTCCGGGAGATTGCCGCCGCCGCCCGCGCCGCCCGCAAGGACCGGACCGGTGGCAACTGGATATCCGAGTTCGAGGCCAAGAGCCTCCTGCGCGCCGCCGGCGTCAGCGTGGTCGAGGGCCGCCTGGCCGGAGACGAGGACGACGCCGCGCTCGCCCTCGCCGAGCTCGGCGGGAACGTCGCGGTGAAGGTGAACGACGCATCGGTGCACCACAAGTCGGAGCTCGGGGCCGTCTGCCTGGGCGTGCGCGACGAGCCGGCGGTCCGCACCGCCTACCGACGGCTGTCCGGGCTCGGCGCCGGCGTGCTCGTCGAGCGGATGGCGCCGCCTGGGCTCGAGCTGATCGTCGCCGCGCGGACGGACGCGGTCGTGCCGGCGCTCGTCGTCGGGCTCGGGGGTATCTGGACCGAGGTTCTCGATGACGTCGCGGTCGTGCCACTGCCGGCGGACGCGGGGCGGATCGAGCAAGCCCTGCGGTCCCTGCGCGGGGTCCCGCTGCTGACCGGCGGCCGGGGCACTGTTCCGGCGGACCTCGCCGCGGTGGCGCGGCTGGCCGAGCGCGTCGGGGAGGTGCTGGTCGAGGAGTCGCTGGATCTGATCGAGCTGAACCCCGTGTTCGTAGGGCCGGGAGGGGCGGTCGCGGTCGATGCCGCCGCCACGCGCCGACGGGTCCCGGTCGTCGCTCCCGCGGTGGCGGTCTCATGAACGACGTGATCGTCATCGGCGGCGGCTTTGCCGGCGTCACCGCCGCCCGCGAGGCATCCCTGCGCGGCCGTTCGGTCCTGCTGCTCGAGGCCCGCGATCGGCTGGGCGGCCGCACGTGGACCGCGCCGTGGAACGGATCCACGATCGAGTACGGCGGCGCCTGGGTCCACTGGCACCAGCCCCACACGTGGTCGGAGATCACGCGCGCCGGCCTCCGCGTCGAGGTGTCAGACGACGCGCAGGCGGCCGGCTGGTACGTGGGCTCCGAGCGCCGGTCCGGGACGGTCGCGCAGCGCGACGAGATCGCCCGGCGGGGCTGGGACCAGTTCGTCGATGGCGTCCGCGAGGCACTGCCCGTGCCTCACGACCCGACCCGTGCGCTCGCTGCCTTGGCCCGCTTTGACCGTTTGTCGATCGCGGAGCGCCTGGATGAGCTGTCGCTGTCGGACGAGGAGCGCGACGTACTGACGGCAGAGCTCGAGTCGCTGGCGCACGCCCCACTGGATCAAGCGGGCGCGGTGTCGGTGCTGCGGTGGCACGCGCTGTCCGGGTACAGCCTCGAGCTGACCCAGTTCACGGGAGGGCGCGTGACGATGGTCGGTGGGACCGGTGCTCTGCTCGACGCGATCGCCTCACCGGCGCCGTTCGAACGTCGGCTCGCGACGCCGGTGGCGGCGATCAGGCAGCGCGGCGACCGCGTCGAGGTCGAAACCCGTTCCGGCGACGGGTTCGCGGCGCGCGCGGTCGTCGTCGCGGTGCCGCTCAACGCTCTGGGCGCGATCGAGTTCGCGCCGTCGCTACCGGACGACAAGCTGGCCGCGATCGCGCTAGGCCAGTCCTCGCGCGGGATCAAGATCTTCATCCACGCACGCGGGAAGATGGTGCAGCACAGCTCGATCCGTCCGGGTCACCCGTTCGGCTACCTCGGCACCGAAACATTCGACGGCGACGGCTCGCAGGTCATGATCGGGTTCGGACCTGACGCCGCCCGATGCGACGCCGCCGACCTTGCCGCTGTCCAGGACCAGCTCGACGCGATCCTCCCGGGGTACGAAGTGCTCGACGCCACGGCCCACGACTGGCTGTCGGACGAGTTCTCTCGCGGCACCTGGGCTATTCACCGCCCCGGCTGGTACGAGCACCATCACGCCGCCATGCAGCGCCCCGAGGGCGCCGTGGTGTTCGCCGGCTCGGACATCGCCAACGGTTGGTCGGGATTCATCGACGGCGCGATCGAGTCGGGCCTGCGTGGCGCCTCATTGGCCGCCGCGCTGGCATGATGCCCAGCCTCGACATGCGAAATTGGAGGCCAGGACATGGCAATCCTCGATGACAAGGTGGCGATCGTCACCGGCTCAGCGCGCGGAATCGGCCGCGCGACCGCCGAGCTCCTCTCCGAGAACGGCGCGAAGGTGCTGATCAACGACCTCGACGGCGATGTCGCCGAGCAGACGGCCAGCGAGATCGCCGGCGAAACCATGGTGTTCGCTGGGGATCTGACCGCTCCGGGGGTTCCCGACGAGCTCGTTCAGGCGGTCATCGACAACTGGGGCAGGGTCGACATCCTCATCAACAACGCGGGCTACACGCTCGACGCGCCGATCCACAAGATGAGCGACGACTGGTTCCAGAAGATGATCGACATCCACTCGGTGGTGCCGTTCCGGATGTGCCGCGCGGTCGCACCCCACATGCGCGAGCCCGCCAAGAAGGAGCGTGAGCAGGGCATCGAGGTGTTCCGCAAGATCGTCAACGTATCGTCGATCTCGGGCACGATGGGCAACGCCGGACAGGCCAACTACTCCTCGGGCAAGTCCGCCGTGGTCGGCCTGACCAAGACGCTCGCCAAGGAGTGGGGCCAGTTCAAGATCAACGTGAATGCGGTCGCGTTCGGGTTCATCGAGACGCGCCTGACCGCCGCGAAGGACGACAGCAACGTCGCCGAGATCCGCGGCGAGAAGGTCCAGTTGGGCATCCCCGACCAGCTCCGCGCGTTGGGGCCGGCGCTGATCCCGCTCGGGCGCGCCGGCACGCCGCGCGAGGCCGCCGGTGGCGTGTTCCTGCTGTGCACGCCGTGGGCCAATTACGTGAATGGCCAGGTGCTGACGATCAGCGGCGGTCAGTTCGGCGGAATGACGTCGTAGGGCTCACTGCCCTCCGGTCGCGCGTAGATACGCGAGCACGGCCAGCACCCGCCGGTGATCGTCGTCGCCGGCGGGCAGGTCGAGCTTGGCGAAGATGTTCGAGACGTGCTTCTCGACCGCGCCGAGCGTGACCACCATCTCACGGGCGATCGCGGCGTTGGTGCGGCCCTGCGCGATCAGCCCGAGCGTCTCGCGCTCGCGCGGCGTGAGCGCCGCGAGCTCCGCCCCACCGCCGCTACGGCCACGATCGGCGATCAGCGTGCTGACGACCTCGCGATCGAGTGCCGTCCCGCCGGCGGCGACGCGCTTGACCGAATCGAGGAACGTCCTCACCTCGCTCACACGTTCCTTGAGCAGATAGCCGACGCCGCTCTGGCCCGCCGCGAGCAGCTCGCCGGTGTAGACCGGCTCGACGTACGCGGACAGGACCAGGATCGCGAGCTCGGGGTGGCGCCGCCGCGCCTCGAGTGCCGCGCGAATCCCCTCGTCCGTGAACGTCGGCGGCAGCCGCACGTCGCAGATCGCCAGATCCGGCTTGTGACCGTCGACGATCCTGAGCAGCCCGGGACCGTCATCCGCCTGCGCGACGACCTCGATCCCGTTCTCGGCCAGCAGCGCCACGATCCCTTCGCGCAGCAGCGCCTGATCCTCGACCACGACTACTCGCACGGCAGCACGGCCCAGACGACCGTTCCCTCTCGGGCCACGCTGTGGACCTCGAGCCGGCCGTCGAGCGCCTCGACTCGCTGCTTGAGCCCGGTCAGCCCGCCGCCAGCCGGGTTCGCGCCTCCCGGTCCGTTGTCCGCGATCTCGACGACCAGCATCGCGCCATCGAGGTGCACGGTCACACGCGCGCTCGCGCCGGGTGCGTGCTTGGCGACGTTAGTCAGCGACTCGGCGACGACGAAGTAAGCCGCGGCCTCGACCACCGGTGGTAGGCGGTGATCGAGCTGTCCGACCACCTCGACCTTCACGGTCGACCGGCTCGCCAGCGACTCGACCGCGGCGACCAGACCGCGATCCGCGAGGACCGGCGGCGCGATCCCGCGCGCGAGGTCCCGCAGCTCTCTGATCGCGGCGGTGGCCTCCTCCCGGGCTTGGCGCACGAGCGCCGCGCTGTCGGGGTGATCGGCGAGCCGCTCCTCCGCCCGCCCGAGCTGCATGGTGAGCGCGACCAGCCTCGCCTGGGCTCCGTCGTGCAGGTCGCGCTCGATCCGGCGGAGCTCCGACGCCTGCACGTCGAGCGCTCCGCTGCGAGTACGGGTCAGCTCGTCGACGCGGACTTGGAGCCTGCGCTGACTGGGCGCCAGCAGCAGCCCGTGCAGGAGAAGGGCGGTCCCTAGCCCGACAAACGGGAAGATCGGCCAGAAGTAGCCCCCTCCCGACATCGCCCAGATGAGCACGGTGGTCACGACGAGGACGACCGAGACGCTCGCCTGCAACGCGTAGCGGCGACTCGCGCCTTTTGGCCGAAGCCAGGCCCAACGCACGGCGAACCAGAGGCCCGTCGGGATCGCGAACCCGAGCGCCGCCCACATCGGCCAGAAGTAGCCGGCCCCGGTGGCCGCCCATATGACGACCAGCGCGAGAAGGATCACGGAGAACGGCGCGAACGCCGCTCCCCGCACCACCGACCGTAGGTCGATTTCATGTCCGTGGTCAGTCATTGGTTGATCCGATCGCTGCGATACCAACCCCATGATCCCAGCCCCGCTCGCGCCTGCGAGATGCGCGAGCGGGAGCCAGGCCGCGGTCACCCAGCAACGTGAGCGTCGCCGGCAACGCCAGGCCGCGGACGATCGTGGCGTCGAGCGCGATCGCGGCCGCGAGCCCGACCCCGAGCTGCTTGAACTCGAGCAGCGGCAGCGTGGCGAACACCGAGAACACGGCGACCATCACGAGCGCGGCGCTGGTCACTGTCCCGCCAGTCGAGCCCAGCGCTTCGGCCGCCGCCTGTTTTGCGGTGGCGCCGTTTAGCCGTGCCTCGCGGGCCCGCTCGAGAACGAGCACGGTGTAGTCCATCGACAGGCCGAACAGCACCACGAACGCGAATAGCGGCAGCCAGTCGACGACCGCGCCGTCGGATTGGAAGCCCAGCAGCGACTGCGCCCAGTGATGCTGGAACACCGCGACGAGCACGCCGAACGCTGCCCCGACCGACAGCAGGTTGAGCCCGATCACCGACAGGGCCAGCCTCACGGAACGGAACGTCGCGATCATCAGCATGAACGCCAGCCCGAGCACGAACGCGATCACGATCGGAGTGACGTTCGACAGGCGACTCGTGAAATCGAGATTGCCCGCGAAGTCGCCGGTGAGATCCGCGTGCGCGCCGGGAATCTCGCTGGCGACCGCCGGCTCGAGCTCGTGCCGCAGCGTCTTGACCTTGCGGTCGGCCACGCTGAGGCTGGACTCGGGGATCGGGATCTGCAGCAGCGCCGTCCCGCCGTCGCGCGACACCTGCGTCGCCACCGGGCCGCGGCCGCCGGTGATCTGCCGACCTTGCTGCCCGATCTTCCGCAACTGCGCCTGCGCGTGGTGGAGTCCTCGTCCGCTGACGACGAGGTCCGCGGTGTCCGAGGACCCCGGGAACGCCCGCTCGATCGCCGAGGCGGCGACGCGGATCGGCGTGTTCGCCGACACGTCGTTCTCGCCGGGCTCGCCGGTGCGCATCGAGATCACGGGCGCCGCCAGCGCCCCGAGCACGATCAGCGCGAGTGCCAGCGACACGCGGGGGCGGTTCGTGACCCCGGCCGCGAGTACCTGCCACATCGTCCGCCGGGAGCGGTTATGACGGCGGCGCGGCCAGATGCGGCCGCGGTCGATCCGGTCGCCCAGCAGCGCGAGCGTCGCCGGGAGCACCGTCAGCGATCCTACGACCGCGATCAGCACGACGAGGATGGCGCCCAACGCCATCGAGGTGAACACGCCGAAGCCGGTGAACAGCAGCCCGGCGAGCCCGATCACGACCGTCATCCCCGCGACCAGGATCGCGCGGCCGACCGTCGCCGAGGTGGCGGCGAGAGCCGCGTCGGCGGACGCCCCACCTCGACGCTCGACTCGCTCGCGGCGGATGTAGAACAGCGAGTAGTCGACGCCGACCGCCAGGCCGATCAGGACCACGACAGGGGCCGTCGAGGAGCCGTTTGGGGCGATGTGCGAGACGAGCCCGAGCGCTCCGAGAGCCGCGCCCACGGAGGTCAGGCCGAGCAGCAGCGGGACCGAGGCGGCAACCAGCGCGCCGAACGCGAGCACGAGGATCAGCAGCGTGATCGGAACCGAGATCAGCTCGGCGCGGTGCAAGCCGTCGTTGACGAGCTTCGTGATCGCGTTGTCCTCCGAGCCGGCGCCGTCCTCGAGGAACGTGACGCCGTGCTCATGTGCCGCGAGTCCGTCGACATAGTGCTGCACCTGCGCGGCGCTGGTGTCGGGGTTGTTGGGGTCGCCGCGGAGCGTCACGACGACGAGCGCCGTTCGACCGCCGGCGCGAGACAGCTCCGGCGAGCGGTCGGGGCCGTCGACGGACTTGACCGCCGGCAGCCGACTGACGCCCGCCTCGAGCGTCCTGACCGCGTGCGCGGTCCGCTGGGCGTTGCCGGAGCGGACTAGAACATTCTCGGTGGCGGGGCCCTTCAGGCCGGAGGCCGTCAGGCGAGCGTCCGCGCGGGCCGATTCACCGGTGCCCGAACCGGAATGGGAAAGCGTCCGCATGCCGGCGCTCGAGCCGAACACGACGCATGCGACGATCAGCGCCAGCCAGAGCGCGACCGTGGTTTTGGGGCGACGCGCCGCATTCCGAGCGGCAGCGTGGACGAAGCGGGATAGAACGCCCGATCCAGGCGCCCGACCCGAGCCGCCCGCCCTCTCAAATGTGGTGGATGAAGGTGTGTTTTGCATGGTCCGCAGACTGCCTTCGGCGGGCCCCAAAATCGCTGGGGCGATCGGGCGTCTGCCGGTCGGCGGACCCCCGTGCTCCGTGGTGGGGGTAACCCCACCAGCGGTGCGCCGGCGCATTACAACGCCCGAACCCCGTGCCCCCGCGGGCTCTCGGGACATAAGGATCCACGACGTGCTTATGTGCCCGACGCGGTCGTGCGCAGGAGAGCTTTCGGGCGCTTTACACGGTCGTGGTGACCCGGGACCGGGGTCAGCGGCGCTTCAACCGCCGCACCAGCGCGGCGAAGTTGATGCCGTTCCAGTTCTACGGCATGCCCCAGAACCGCCCCTGCGGTTTGCGAGCCATGCGCCAAGCCCACTCAGCGCCCTGGGTCGTTTTACGCCTCGACCCCGACCACCAGGGGTGCGCGGCCGGCAAACGTGGCACCGCAACCCAAGCCTCGGCCAGCGCCACCGCCACCGACGCCCCGAGACGCGAATCAGCGCCGGTTCCGGCATATTCCGGGCTCTAGACACAGCTCACCGACTCAGGTAGAACTGTATTGGACATATTTGTGCACAGCGAGCGGAGGGTGTAGATGGCCGAGAAGACATGGGGTGGCGAGCCCTTCTGGGGATTGGGGTACGAGTGGGATCCCGAGTGGGTCCTCACCGAACGCCAGAAAGAGCTCCGCGACCTGCTGATCGAGCTGTGCGAGAAGGAGATGCGGGCGAACGCCAAGGTCTCCGACGACGAGCTCATGTTCCCCCGCCGCAACCTCGAGTTGCTCGGTGAGCACGGCTTTCTCGCGCTCACGGTGCCCACGGAGTACGGCGGCCTCGGCCAGGATCACGTCGCCTTCGTGATGACGTGCGAGACGATCGCGCGCTACGGCTGCGCGTCGACCGCGATGTGTTACGTGATGCACATGGGCGCGGTCAACACGATCATGCTCCGTCCCACCGAGGCCCTGATCGACAAGTACATCCGGCCCCTGAACAGCGGCAAGATCGGGACGCTCTCCTACAGCGACCCGGAGACCGGCTCGCACTTCTGGTACCCGATCTCGTCGGGCGCCGAGCGCCGGAACGGCGGCTACAACGTCCGTAAGAAGGCATCGTGGACGACGTCCGGCGGGTTCGCCGACTTCTACGTCGTCCAGACGACCAGCCCGGACTTCACCGGCTACGACGACCTGTCGGTGTTTGTCATCGACGGCGAGCACGTCAAGTCGCAGCCATCGACGTGGGACGCGCTGGGGCTGAGGGGCAACCAGTCCGGCCCGATTCAGGTCGACGGCGTCGACATCCCCGGCGACCAGATCGTCGGCCCCGAGGGTGACGGCGCCGCCTCCAACGACGAGGCGGTCGACCCGTGGTTCCTGATCGGGTCCTCCAGCGTTTGGAACGGCCTCGCGATGGGCGCGATCGACATCGGCAAGCGCCAGACCACGCGCAAGCGCCATGTCGACGTCGGCCTCCGCGTCGCGGACTACCCGACGATCCAGGACTACGTCGGCGAGGCCGTGATGGACACCAACGCCGCCCGGCTGTTCGTGTACTCGGTCGCTCAGGCGATGGACAACGCCACCGAGCACAACACGATCCAACCGCCCCCGGGCGAGTTCGCGCGCGCGAACTTCCTCCACTGGGCGTGGCAGATCAAGTTCAACGCGGCCAAGAACACCGCCCACGTCGTCGACAAGATGCTCCACGCGTGCGGCGGCACCGGCTACAAGCGCGACATGGAGCTCGAGCGCTATCTGCGCGACGCCAAGGCCGGCTGGGTGATGGGCCCCACCAACGAGGTTTTGCGCCAGTTCGTCGGCAAGGCGGTCCTGCTTGGATTCGAGAGCCTCGACTACTGGAACCAGCACTACAACCGCCGCGCTGTCGAGAACGAGCTCAAGAAGCTCGACGCAGACGGCAAGCGCGAGCTCGCGGAGCAACTGCTGGCCGAAGTCGAGAAGGCCTCCGCCCCGGCAGCCTCCTGAGCGGACCGTAATGGCGGTCCTGATCAACGGGCTGCGGTCAGTCCAGCCCGAGCTCGAGTTCTACCGCGTCGCCCCCGGCGGCGCGACGGAGATCAAGCTCGAAGGCGACGACCGAGTCCGACTGATCGACCGCCACGGCAGCCAGACGGCCGAGCTCAGCGCCCGCGGCGGCGGCGGGCTGCCGGCGCTGGGCCTCAAAGCGCAAGACGAAAATGGCGGGCTCACGCTGTTCGGAAGAGACTCAAGGCCGGGCAGCGAGATCACCCTGACCGCCGAGCGCGCCACCACGCTGACCGTCAAAGCCCCCGGCGGGCGGATCGTCGACGGCGACGCGCCGGCTTCCGAGCTGATGGTCGAGGTTCGCCGCGCGACCCCGCGAACCCGCGAGGAAGCAGAGCTGCCGCCACCGCTCGCCGAGCCCCGCCTCGACTTCCGGGTCGACCGGGCCACAGCGCTCTCCTACGAGGTCAAGCAGGGCGAGTACATCCAGGTGATCGACGTCCAGGGCAAGCAGTGCTCGGACTTCCTCGCGTTCCATGCCGCCAAGCTCGAGCAAGGCCTCGAGCGCGGTCTCGACGCCACAGTCACGAGGACCCTCATGGGCCAGGCCTACCCGACGCCCGGGCTTCAAGGCAAGTTCTACGACCTCGATATGGAACCCCTCGTCGAAGTCGTGAGAGACACGGTCGGTCGCCACGACACCTTCGCGCTCGCCTGCCAGGCCAAGTACTACGAGGACCTCGGCTACCCCGGGCACATCAACTGCACCGACAACTTCAACGGCGCGCTCGACCGCTTCGAGATCGCCCCCCGCAAGGGATGGGAGGCCCTGAACTTCTTCTACAACACCGCGTTCGACTCCAGCATGCAGCTGGTGTCCGACGAGCCCTGGTCGCGCCCGGGGGATTATGTGATGGTGCGCGCGATGACCGACCTGGTGTGCGCATCATCGGCGTGCCCCGACGACGTCGACCCTTCAAATGCCTGGGAGGTGACAGATGTCCACGTACGCGTCTATTCCCCGCAGAATCGGTTCTCCGTGGCCATCGCCCACCGAGTGACCGCCGACGCCCCACCGGTTCTCACTCAGGAGACGGCGTTCCACCCGCGCACGAGCGAGCTCACCAAGTCGTTCCTCGAATATCGCGGCTACTGGCTGCCCCATTGTTTCAACAACGAGGGCGGGATCGCCGAGTACTGGGCCTGCCGCGAGAAGGTCGTCGTGATGGACCTATCCCCCCTGCGCAAATGGGAGGTGCTCGGTCCCGACGCCGAGACCCTGATCCAGAAGGCCATCACCCGCGACGCGCGCAAGCTGTCGGTCGGACAGGTCGTGTACACGGCGATGTGCAACGAGACCGGCGGGATGATCGATGACGCCACCGTGTTCCGCCTGGCCGACAACAACTTCCGCTTCATCGGCGGCGACGAGTACGACGGCGTGTGGCTCCGTGAGGTCGCGGAGAGAAACAACCTGCACGTGTGGGTCAAGCCGACGACCGACCAACTCCACAACCTCGCCGTACAGGGCCCGCTCAGCCGGGACCTCCTCAAAGACATTGTCTGGACCCCACCGACACAGCCGGCGATGGACGAGCTGAAGTGGTTCCGTCTCCTCGTCGGACGGATCAAGACCCACGACGGGATCCCGATCATCGTCTCGCGCACCGGCTACACCGGCGAGCTCGGCTACGAGGTGTTCTGTCACCCCTCCGACGGCCCGGCGGTCTGGGACGCAATCCAACAAGCCGGCGAGCGATACGGGATCAAGCCGCTCGGGCTCGAGGCGCTCGACATGCTCCGGATCGAATCCGGTCTGATCTTCGCCGGCTACGAGTTCGACGACCAGGTCGACCCGTTCGAGGCGGGAATCGGCTTCACGGTCGCGCTCGCCACCAACGACGAGGACTTCGTCGGTCGCGACGCGCTCATCGAGCGCAAGGAGCACCCGCAAAGAAGGCTCGTCGGCCTCGAACTGGACAGCAACGAAACTGCCGGCCACGGCGATCCGGTGTACGTGGGTCGGCAAAAAGTCGGCGTCGTCACCAGCGGCACCCGCAGCCCGATCCTCAAACGGTCGATCGCGCTCGCGCGGATGGCGGTCCAGTACGCCGACGTCGGCACCGAGGTCGAGGTCGGAAAGCTCGACGGGCTCCAGAAGAGGATCCCGTCGACGGTCGTGCGGATCCCGTTCTACGACCCCGACAAGACCCGGCCCCGATCGTAACGGGCGAGCGGTATCGTGGGCACCGTGACCGACCGGGAGGGAGTGGCGCGGCTCACGCGAGTGGCCCGCCCCACCGACAGCGGGGGATTGATGCCGCCGGTGCGGCCGCCGGTCAAACGTGGGCCGGCGAAGTCCAGCACGGACCTCCTTCCCGCGACCGGTGTCGCCAGGCTCACCCCGAAGTCCGGTGTCGCCGAGCAGGCGGCGAGGGAGTTCCGCCAGGTCATGGGCCGTTTCGCCACCGGTGTCACCATCGTCACCACGGTCGAGAAGGACACCGTCCACGGCATGACCGCCAACGGCTTCCTGTCGGTGTCGCTGCGCCCGCCGCTCGTGCTGGTCTCGCTCGGACGCTGCCGGATGAACGAGATGCTGCCGCGCAGCGGCCGCTACGGCGTGAGCGTGCTGTCCCATGAGCAGCAGCACTTCGCGGCGCATTTCGCGGCCCAGAAGTCCTCGCCGGTCGAGCCCAGGTTCACGTGGCAGAGCGGCCTCCCACTGCTCGAAGGCGCGCTCGCCCACCTCGTCTGCCGGGTCGTGGACGTTCACCGGGCGGGCGATCACGTGCTGTGGATCGGCGAGGTGGAGTACCTCGACCACCGCGAGGACGAGCCGCTCTTGTTCTACACCGGGCGCTTCGGCACGATGGCCGAGCTCTCCGACGAGCGCCGCGGCTGAACAAATGCGCTCAAGCTAGCCGTCGGGCGCGATCCAGATCAGGCAATCGGTCTGACGGCGAACGCGGCGCGCAGCGAGCCGAAGCTGCCACCGGGGGCTGCGCTGCACGTCCGGGCCGAGCACGACGAGCGCGGCGTGACGCTCGGCGACGAGCTCGACCAGCGCCGCCAGCGGTCGGCGGCTCGAGATCCGTAGCAACTCGGTTCCGATCCCAAGGTCGGCAGCCCGGCTCGCCGTCGCCCGCACGGCCTCGAGATCCTCCTCGTGCGGGAGCGTGGCGTATTCGCGGGCCAGCATCATCGTCGCCGGATACAGCGGCAGCATCATCAGGTTGGCGACGATCAGCCGCGCGCCGACTTCGAGGGCGCTGTCGAACGCCATCCGCTCGGCCCGGGGATCGATGCGGACCGAGAACGTCGCCAGGATCACCGGCCGCACGGATAGCGATGTTAGGCCCTAGGGCCGTTTGACCCCCTTTATACAAACTGGTATAAGAGCGGCGGCTTTTCGTGGGGCCAGCCACAAGCCGGTCGTGACCCAGAGGGATCGAGCACAGGAGGAGTAAGTTGGCTACAGCCACCGTCGAGGAAGTTCAACTCCTCAAGACGCTCCGGTGGTGGGACGGATTCGTCATCGCGCTCTGCAATCCTGGGTTCCTGCTCGGGAGCCTTGGGTTCACGCTGGGCATCTTTGGCACGGTCGGGTCAATCGTCCTGTGGGGTGCGTCGGCGTTCATCGGAATGCTCCAGGCCTGGATCTACTCCGAGCCCGCGACGATGTTCGGCAACCGCAGCGGCGGCATCTCCCTGTACGCCCACGAGGGCTGGCGGCGGTACACGACGCTGGTCGGGCCGCTGTCGGCGTTCGGCTACTGGATCGGCTGGTCAGTCGTCCTGTCGATCTTCGGCAAGATCATCGGCGACCTGGCTCAGGGGCAGTGGTGGCCGCATTCGACGTGGACGATCACGATCTTCTCGAACCACCTAGGGCTCCCGCACTTCATCGCGATCGGGACTATCCTCGCCGTGTGGCTGTTCAACGTGTTCGGGCTGCGCCCGGCCGTGTGGTTCAGCTATGCGTGCGCCGCACTGCTCATGATCCCGCTGGCGCTGTTCATCGTGGTCCCGTACCTCACCGGCGACTGGCACTCTCACAACGTCCACGCGACCTTCACCGGACCGTGGGGTGGGTGGAAGGTGGCGATCGTCTACATGTTCATCCTCGCGTGGTCCACGTACGGCACCGAGGCGTGCGCGACATTCGCGCCGGAGTACCGAGACACACGGCGTGACACGTCCAGAGCGCTGCGCAGCGCGGCGGCGTTCCAGCTGTTCGTGTGTATCTTCGTCCCGCTAGGGCTCGGCGGGGTCACGGGCGCCGTCCCGTCCGCCACCGCGGAGGGGCAGTTCTATACGCAGGCCATGACCCAGATCGTCGGCCACGGCGCCGCGAGCTTCTTCACGATCTGCATCATCGCCAGCCTGCTGCTGTCGATGACCTCGTCGACCGCCGACGCCGGCCGCGCGCTGTTCGGCATCTCCCGCGCCGGCATGACGATCAAGCAGTTGGGGACACTCAACCGCTTCCACGTGCCCGCGAGGGCCATGACGGTCGACCTTGTAGTGAACGTCGCGCTCGTGGTGTTCATCACCTCGAACCTCGCGATCCTCTACATGAGCAACATCGGCTACGTGCTCTGCCACGTGTTCGCGCTCAGTGCGTTCCTGCTGCTCCGCCGGGACCGGCCGAAATGGCCGCGCCCGATCAAAGTCAGCAATATCTGGCTGCCGATCGCAGCGATACTGTGCCTGCTCAACGCCTTCTTCCTGGTCATCGGGGCGCTCGCGCCGAAGCTCAACGGCTACGGAACGTGGACCGACTTCTGGATCGGGATCGGCGTCCTCATCGGCTCGCTGGTCTTGTTCTTCTACCGGCGGATAGTGCAGGATAAGGAGTCCGTGCACTGGAGCGAGCCCACGCCGAGCGTCCCCGAC
>DATJYY010000002.1:0-19280 GCA_035499395.1 Solirubrobacteraceae bacterium | reverse complement strand
CGACCTCTTCTCTCCAACGGGGGTACGCCGCATTGCCCGGCTCGCCTGATCGACGGTAGTCGCCGATCAGCCGCGCGCCGCGAGGCGGAAATGAGCCACTCGCCGGCTTGGGCCGCAGGCCCCGCGGGCACCACGCCGCCGCCGACCGCTTGCTGAGAGCCTGCTAATTCCCACCGCGGTTCGTGCACGCTTGCCGCGCAACGCAGGTGCGACCGAGAAACCGGGGACAGACCCGCTCTCCGGAATCGCGGGTCTCATCGCCGCCCGCCCTGCTTTTGCGAATTCACGGGTATTCGGCACCGACCGCGACGACGACGAGCGATCCAAGCCTGCGGAGAGACTCGGTGATGGCGAATAGCAGGTCGCTCGTGAAGAGCGCGGCGACACCTGCCTTCGTGCCCGCGCGCGTATCCGGCGCTGACGGCGTCCGCGTGGCTGCCTCTGTCCCGAGAGCAGTCGCGCGCGGAGCGCGTGGCGTGCTCCGGGTGGGTGCTGCTTTTGGCTCCAACCGGGGGCGCCACGGACGGCATCCTGATGCAACGTGCCGGCGCGCATTTGCGGGGCGGCGGTTGGAGACCTACCATTCGGCGGTGAGTTCCTCGCTGACGGTTCGCCCGGCCCGGGTCGAGGACGTCGCGCAGATGGCGCGCGTGAATGTCCGGTCCTGGCAGGAGACCTATCGAGGGCGCGTGTCGGACGCAGTTCTCGATGACCCGGGCTTCCTGTCTGCTCGGGAGCGGTTTTGGACTGCCGCGTTGACCGACGAGCGCTATCGCGAGAACCGTGTTGCTGTCGCCGAGCGGGATGACCAAGTGGTCGGGATCGCAATGTCGGGCCCGCCCTTGGACGCCGTGGCGGCCTGGGCGAGGCAGCTATATGTGCTCTATGTGTATGCAGCCGACCACGGCACGGGTGCTGGGTCGGCACTGCTGGAGGCGGTCGTCGATCCGGACCAGTCGGCGGCCTTGTGGGTGGCCGACCCGAACCCTCGCGCACAGGCGTTCTACCGCAAGCACGGCTTCGTTGCCGATGGGGTCGCTCAGGTCGAGGACGGGTTGCGGGAGATCCGCATGGTCCGCGGCGTGCAGCACGGTCGGTAGTCGAGCTCTCCCGGGCGCTGCCGGCGGACGTCGTCGCGCGCGTCGTCCTCAGCGGCGGACCGTGCGGTTGGCGACGTAGCCATCCGAGGTCTTGTCACATCGCGCAAGAGAAAACAGGAGACTCATGTGGGCGGCTTGCTTGGCTGACAGTTTGATGCGCTGCGCTATGTTGGCTCAGGAGGCGGTCAGCTCGTGAGGGAGCTCGTCGCGTTTGGCTACGTCGAGCTTCTGAAAGGCGTGCCGGAGGTGTGTCTCCACTGTTCGCTGTGTGACGAAGAGGTTCTCGGCGATCTGGCGGTTCGTCCTCCCCTCGGCGGCGAGGCGAGCGACGCGTAGCTCGCTTGCGGTGAGCGCTTCGATGCCGGTGAAGATGGACTTTCGGGGGCGGCCTCCGGCGGCCAGGAGTTCCTCGCGGGCTCGCGCTGCGAGCGGTCTGGCGGCCGCGCGGTGGGCGAGCTCGAGACCCCGGCGGAGATGGTCGCGGGCTTCGACGCGGTGGCCGTCGCGTCGAAGGGCCGCTCCGAGCTCGACGAGGGCGCGGGCGAGCTCGAGCCGGGCTGGCGTGTCGCTGAGCAGCTCGACCGCTTCGCGCAGCAGCGGGATGCCGTCGGTTCGCAGGGCCACGGCGCCCGCCACCCGCGTTGCCGCCCCGAGCGCGCGTGGCAGGGCGGTCGCACGTGCGAGTTCGAGCTGCTCGGCTGCGAGGCGCCGGGCTTCGTCTGGTTCGCCGAGCTGAGCAAGGACGACGGCGGCGTCCTCGCGCCAGCGTGATGCGCTCGCGCGGTCGCACTCAAGGCGTTTCCAGCACTCGCCCGCCTCGCGCAGATCGCCGAGACCGTCGTGTGGCCGTCCCTGCGCGACGCGCAGACGCCCGCGCGCCTCGAGCACGAACGCCCACGCCAGCAGTTGCGGAAGCCCGCCGCCAAGCGCACCGGCGGCCGCCAGCGCTTGATCGGCGCCGGTGAAGTCTCCCAGTTCGGTGAGCGCGTCGACGAGGAACGCGAGCGGCCACGTGGGGCCAGATTCGGATCTGGCGACCATCGCGAGCTTGGCCTCAAACGACCAACGCGCGTCGGCCTCAGCGTCGCGCAGGGCGCCGCGGCGAAGCACTACGAATGCCCGCGCGAACGCGAACGTCGAGACGATGCTCGGCGCGCCTCGGCGCCGGCCTTCCTCAATGATGACGGTGCAGAGCCGCTCGGCGTCATCGAATCGATCGATCAGGACAAGGCTCATCGCCGCGTACACGGCCACGAGCGATTCCTCGCTGAAGAGCTCCGGCCCCGCGAGCCCACGGTCGAGCAGGCCGCTGGCGACCGAGCAGGGCTCACCCGCAACCAGACTGCGGTAGGCCAGCATCACCTGCATCCGATGCCAGCCCGGACAGGCAGGCAGGCTCGGGTCGCTGTAGCGCTCGAGCGCGCTCAGCGCACTCGGCACCCGTGCGGCCAGCTGGCATCCGTTCGCGGCCAGCTCAGCGACGATGCGCGGGTCCGGGTCAGGCACCGTTTCGAGCACCGCCGCGGCCTCCTGAAAATAGCCAGCCACGCCAAGGGCGCGGCCGGCGACCAGCGCGGCCGAGGATCGCTCGGATGGTGCGACCTTCGCCACGGCGTCAGCCAGCTGTCCCGCGGCGTCGGGATGGCGTCGGAGGCCTAGCTCGGCGAGCCTGAGCTCAAGCAGCACAGCCGCCCGCGATGCTCTTGGCGGCGGCTCCTCGAGCGCTCGCCGCAGGTACGTAATGGCAGTTTCGGGGGCGCCGCGGCTCGCCGCGATCGCCGCCGCTGCCCGCAGCGTCGCGACTACCTGCGGGTCGCCGCGCGGATGCGCGCGGAGCAGGTGAAGGGCGATCCGGTCCGCCGGGGCTTCCTCCTCGGCCAGTAGCGCCGCCGCTCGGGCATGCGCGAGCGCCTGCTCTTCGCTGCCCATCGTCTGTTCCGCGGCGGCGCGAACGATCGGGTGAGCAAACGCCAGCCCTGGCGGCGACGCGAGCACGGACGCGGCTCGTAGCGCGTCGGCGAGTCCGGCCGAGTCTTCGAACTCGAGGTCGGCGAGCATGGCCACGTGCCTGATTGGGCTACCGTCACCGAGGACCGCGAGCGCGCGGACGAACGCGTCGGCTCCCGGCGGGAGGACGGCCAGGCGGCGCGCGAGCAGCGGTGCGACGTTCTCCGCGCCGTATGCGGTGATTCGGCTCGCGGCCGCATCGTCGGGCGCCGTGCCGTCGCTGATGAAGGACGCAACCAGCGCGCGAAGGAGAAGCGGGTTTCCGCCGGTGGCTTCGTGGCATGCGCGGCAGAAGCGATCAGTCGCTACTCGGAGTCTCGCGCGGACCACGCTCGCGGCGGCACCGGCTCCGAGCGGCGAGAGGCGAATCGACTCGCTCGCGAACGAGAGGACGCTTCCGAGCAGCGACGGGGCGCTGGCCCGGTCGCCATCTCTGACCGTGACAAGGACCAGGACCGGCAGTTCATCGAGTCGGGCAGCGAGGTGAGCGAGGAACCGGAGCGAGGCGGCATCAACCCAATGGCAGTCGTCCACCAGTATCACCATCGGCTCCCGCGCGCTGAGGTTCGCCGTCAGCCAGTACAGCCCGTGCAGCGTCGAGAACGACGCGTCGTCGGGCGCGAGCCGGAGGCTGGGTTCCACGTCGGAGAACGCGCGCATCGCCAGGGCCGCAGCCCCGTTCAGCAATCCTTCCGAAGCCGCCCCGGCGCTCGCAACTACGGAAGGCTCGAACAGCTGGCGCACGACGCCGTAAGCGAAGTTCTGCTCGAGCACGGCACCGCGCGCGAACAGGACGGTTATGCCGCGCTCGCCGGCGAGCAGCCTCCCGGCATCCAGGAGCGCGGTCTTGCCGATGCCGGCCGGCCCCTCGATAATCACGAGCCGCCCGCCGCCGCCGCTGGCGCCGGCTAGACAGCGCTCGAGCACCGCGAGTTCGCGCTCTCGCTCCACGAGGATAGAACGGTCGGGCCTGCGGGAGCTGTCGTCGGCGAGCCGGGTAACCGTGCTCACCGGCCGATTCTGCAGCATGCGCCACCTTCAGCGGCGAAATCTCAGTAGGCGTGCGGGAAAAGTTCAGGGCGACGGCCACGATGCGCCCGCCAGACCCTGAGCGCATGCTTCTCACATGAGCCAACCCGAACAAGGCACACTCGATCTCGGCGATCTGCCTGCCCCGGTCCTGCCGGTGCTGTGGCAGCTCCAGCTCTCGCATTACAACGAGAAGGTCCGCTGGGCGCTCGATTACAAGCGCGTCCCCCACATCCGCCGCTCGCTGCTGCCGGGACCGCACATCCGCAAGGCTCAGCAGCTGACCGGCGATACGTCGACGACGCCGGTGCTGACTCTCGACGGGCGCTCGATCGGCGACTCGACTCGGATCATCGCCGCGATCCAACAACGCTGGCCCCGGCCACCGCTGTATCCGGAGGATGAGACGCAGCGACGTCGCGCCCTTGAGCTCGAGGAGTACTTCGACGAGGAGCTCGGGCCGCACATCCGCCGTGCGATGTATCACGAGATGCTGCCGCACCCGGAGCTGCTCCTGCCACGGTTCACCAACGGTCAACCGCTCCGGCAGCAGATGCTCCTGCGAGCGGGATTTCCGGCTTTGCGCGTTGCGATGCGCCGCAAGATGGACATCACCCCGGAGACGGCCGCGGCGAGCCGCGCGAAGGTGGTCGCCGCGATGGATCGGCTCGAGCGCGAAATCTCTCTCACCGGCTATCTGGTCGGCGATTCCTTCACCGTCGCCGATCTCACCGCGGCGGCGCTGTTCTACGGGGTAGCGCGTCCTCCCGAGTTCCCGTACCCGATGGTCGCTCACGGTGATCTACCCGAATCGTGGCGGGAGTTCCTCGACTCATTGGCGCGGAGAGCCGGCAGCCAATGGGTCACAGACATTTACCATCGTCACCGCGGCCGATCCGCCGAACCGACCGCCGCCGAAGCAGCGCAGATCGCCCCCTCCGAGCGCGCGGCGAGCAGTACCGACCGTGGAGATGCCGGACGGCTTCGGCGGGTTCCTGATCGACATGCAGCCAAACACTTCGTGGAGAGTGCACAAAACGTCGAACGAGGAGGTCCACAGTGGTGATCCGCAGTCCATTTTCGGATGTCGAGATTCCGAACATGCCGCTGACTGAGTTTGTGCTCGCCCGGGCCGGTGAGTTCAGCGACGCACCGGCGTTCATCGACGCGCCTACTGGCCGAACCATCACATACGCGCGGCTGGCGGAGTCGGTGCGCGCGGTCGCGGTCGGCCTCGCCGAGCGCGGCTTCGGCAAGGGCGAGGTGTTCGCGCACTTCGCGCCGAACTGTCCCGAGTACGCGGTCGCGTTCCACGCGGTCGCAACAGTCGGCGGCGTGAACACCACCGCCAACCCACAGCTCACCGCAGAGGAGTTCGCCGCACAGCTGAGGGACAGCCGCGCGCGCCTGCTGGTGACCGTCCCCGAGTTCGTAGAGAAGGCCATCGCCGCGGCACAGCAGTCCGACGTGGAGGAGATCTTCGTCTACGGCGAGGCCGACGACGCAACGCCGTTCGCGTCACTGCGCGCGGCCGGCGAGCCGCCCGACGTCGCGATCGACCCAGCCGAGGACCTCGTCGCGCTGCCCTATTCGAGCGGCACCACAGGGCTGCCCAAGGGCGTAATGCTCACGCACCGGAACCTGGTCGCGAACATCTGCCAGGTCGCCGCTCGCGTACAGGTCAAAAAGGATGGGTCAGAGCGTGCACGCGAGGTCGCCGTGCTGCCGTTCTTTCACATCTACGGGCTCGTCTCGCTGATGAACATACCGCTGTACTTCGGCCACACAGTGGTGACGATGCCGCGGTTCGACCTGCGCGAGTTCCTGCGCGTCATCCAGGACTACCAGATCACGCGCGCCCTGGTCGTGCCGCCGATCGTGCTCGCTCTGGCGAAGCATCCGCTGGTCGACGAGTTCGATCTGTCCAGCTTGGAGCTCGTCAGCTCGGGTGCGGCGCCGCTATCGGCCGAGCTTGAGGTGGCATGCGGTGAGCGGCTCGGCTGCCGCATGGCGCAAGGCTATGGGCTGACCGAGACGAGCCCGACCACCCACTGGGTCGGGGACGAGCTCGCGGGCGAGATGCCCGGCTCGATCGGTCCGGCGGTGCCGAACACCGAGTGCCGCGTCGTTGACGTCGCCACCGGCGAGGATGCCGTAACCGGCGAGCCCGGGGAGCTGCTGATCCGGGGCCCGCAGGTAATGAAGGGCTACCTAAACAACCCGCAGGCGACCGCGCAGACGATCGACCCGGACGGCTGGCTTCACACCGGCGACATCGCGCGGATTGAGGAGGACGGGTCGCTGCGGATCGTCGATCGGATCAAGGAGCTGATCAAGTACAAGGCGTACCAGATCGCGCCCGCCGAACTCGAGGCGCTGCTGCTCACGCACCCGTCGATCACCGACGCGGCCGTCATACCGCTCCCGGACGAGGAGGCCGGCGAGATACCAAAGGCGCTTGTGGTGACCAACGGATCGATCACTCCTGAGCATGTGAGTCAGTTCGTCGCCGACCACGTCGCCCCTTACAAGAAAGTGCGGGCCGTCGAGATCATCGACGAGATCCCGAAGGCGCCGTCGGGCAAGATCCTGCGCCGCGTGCTCATCCAGCGCGAACGGACCGCAGCGGTGGCTAGATGATGCGTCATTAGCTGGACGCGAAGCAAGGGGAGATTGCAGACATGCTCTTCCTGGTCGGTGCGGCACGCACCGCACCTCACGGTAATGTCGTCATGTTCACGGGGAAAGGATGGGACCATGGAGCTCGAGGCCGGGAAGGTCGCCGTTGTCACGGGCGCGGCGAGTGGGATTGGGTTTGCACTCGCCGAGCGCTTCGCACGCGATGGCCTTCACGTTGTTCTGGCGGATGTAGAAGAAGCGGCACTGGTCGGCGCCGCTGACAGAATCAAGGCGCTGGGCGCCGAGACGCTGGCCGTGCCTACCGACGTGAGCGAGGCCGCGGCAGTAGAGGCCTTGGCGGATGCCGCTGTTAAGCGTTTTGGGTCGGTGCATGTCGTGTGCAACAACGCCGGCGTCGGCAGCAAGGCCGACCCGTGGTTCGGTCCGCTGTCGGGGTGGACATGGGTCCTCGGCGTCAACCTTTGGGGTGTAGTCCACGGGATCCGGGCATTTCTGCCAATCCTCGCCGAGCAAGGTGAGGGCCACATCGTCAACACCGCGAGCATCCTCGGTCTGATGCCCTCAGCCAACCCGTCCTACGACGCGAGCAAGCACGCCGTCGTTGCGCTCAGCGAGGATCTCTTCAAGATGACGAAGCTCGTGGGGCTTCCCGTCGGGGTGAGCGTGCTGTGCCCTGGCTGGGTCACCACCGGCATCTGGGATGCGGAGCGAAACTGGCCGGCGCGCCTTGGCGAGATCCCATCCCCATCGTTGGCCTCCAAGGTGACGCGCCCCCATCAGGTACGGGCGAACGACGCGGGAATGCGCCCTGCTGCGGTTGCCGATCTGGTCGCCGACGCGATCGTCTCCGACAGATACTGGGTGCTGCCACACCCAGAGTTCGTCGCGCTTGCCGTCCACCGCTGGCAGCGGATCGCCGAGGGTCGCGACCCCGACACCGAGGTTGACATTCCTGGATTCCCACCCGCGACGCAGATCACGAGCGAGATTCGGTCAGCGCTCACGGCGGCGCCCACCGGCTAGGCATCGCTAGCGCTGACACACGAGGGCCACGCATTAGCGCCATCCGCCGCACTGCCCAAACCGGCTTACGCGCAAACGCGTCGTGCACCGCCCATCCTCCGCATCCGGCAGCAGGAACGCCTAGCCCGCCTCACGCCCGCCATAGTGGGTGCCGCCATCGACTCGAGCGCGCGGAGAGTCACTGCCGGTGCGGATTGGCAGGGGCAAAGCCACGCGACGCGGAAGTTCGCCAGCTTGGGGCCGCCGACCCGGCCTGAGAACCGCCGCGCTACCGGTCGCTGAGGCGTGGAGCAGTCAGATCAGACCGGAGGCCCATGACCATGGTTGGCGGGGACCCGCTTCCCTTGCCGCACGGGTATCTCGGCGCCGTCGTCCGCAGGCGCACTTAGCGTGGGCTGCGGGGCATGCTGGACTGCGGCGGGCTATCTGGCCAGCACGAGGGTCCCGACGCTCTCGAGATCCGCGCATAGGAGGGCTGCCGGGCGTGTGAGCCGAGAGGCAAGTCCTGACACGAAAGCACGTCCTGACTCAGGCGATCACAGTCGTGGCGGAGGCGGACGGCGCCATCCCAATCGCGAGGAAGCGGTCAAGGTAGATTGAGCACATGGCTCGACTCGGAGTCCAGCGCGACACGCTCGCCAGGATGCTCCGCAGTCACGGTGAAGGTGACCGTGCCGGGCGTGCTGCGTCGATAACCGACGACGAGCTGATGCGCATGGGGAGGCTTGGCGCCTATTACGCCTTTTCTGAGGACGCGCTGGCGCTCGGTGGCAGCATGGGCGGCACCAGAGCGCTCTCGCTGGCCTCGATTGACGTGCTCGATGGCAGTGGGCGGGATTTGCGCCGACACCACACTGACGCGGAGCTCGTCCGGGGATTGCCAAAGGAGGCAGACGCGAGCGAGCGCGCCCGAGACCGTGAGCTACGAGTTCACGCCGCGGAGAAGCAGCTCCCCGGGCCGGAGAGCTAATCGGGCCACGAAGCATTTGCCGATGCCGGTGGGGCTGCCGGTCGCACCAGACTTTTCCCTTTGGGCCGCATAGACATCACCCCTCCCAGCGGGGCGCGGCCGTCCATGGACGGTGCTGATGATCTCGCTGCTATCGATGCCCGGCAGATAGACGCTGGTGATGCCAAGGTTGGCGTGGCCAACAAGCTGACGCCGGATAACCACGAGCGGAACGACCTCAGGTGCGAGCGTCAGCACTCGCCTGCGTGCTTTGGGAGTGAACCTCGACCCGTGGGGTCGGACTTCGGCTCAGACCGATCGTTAGTGGCGAGCTTTCGAGCGCCGGCGTTGGGCACAGTCTCGAGATCCGTGCGGCATGACGCTCGTCGACACATGAACGCTCAGGAGTGATCTGTTTGCGCACCTCGCGAGGAGCGGACGGGTCACTCGGCCCTCCGGGCGACCGGATGCTGCCGTGGGGCCTGGTCGAAGCGATTGCGGCGCACCACGACGCATCGCGAAGCGCGATGGTCACTCGCAGCGAGGACGTCGTGGTGGCGATCGAGGTTCAGGTTCGTGTGGTGCGTCTTTCAGCGAGTCTCCAGTGATTCTTTAGCCCCCTGTCGTAGGGTCCGGCGCGTCAACAGACATCGATCCGCGGGGCAACGAGAGAGTGCATGGGCGAGCGATCGTGCTCGTCGCACATGAGCTTCAACAAGCCCCGGCAACCCCGACACGGCCAGATGAAGGGATACGAAGTTCGTGACTGCATTCGCGAGATGCCCAAGTGAGAACTCTGCCCGGCGGACGATGCGCGCCCGCGGCGCCCGCAGAGGAGAATCCCGCTGTTGATGGGAGGCGCTGCTGCAAGACACCCGTAGGGAACCGGTGGGCGGATTCGCGGAGTCGGTCGCACGCGGATGGCCCGGTCGGGAGCTGAGCGAACCTGCCGCGCGAGCGCCGTCGCGGCTGCGGCAGCCTTACTGGGGATGCGATGACCAACCTCGACCGAGGACTCCGACCGTAACCGCCCCGACACCAACAATCAACCACAAGGATAAACCGGGACCGATCGGTTGACGGTCCCTCGCGAGAGGAGAATCAATGAAGAGGCTAGTTACATCTGTGGCGCTGATCGCTGTGTTGGTCTGCGCCGGCTCGGCGCTCGCGCACGGCTCGACCGTGCGCGTGTCAGGCATCGAGGCGCCCGTGGACGCGACCGCGGGTGCTCCTGGCGATCCGTGCCGCACGGTCGATCCCCAGACAGGGGCGCTGGCGCAACCCAACGTGGTGACCGGCAGCCTAATCGGGTGCTGGTACACCGACACTGGCGACTACATCGACGGCACGCCGCTGCCGGACGGGGTGATTGTCATAGCCGGCACGGAGCACTTCGTCGGCTGTCTTGCCATCAGCCACCAGGGAAAGTGCACACGCGCCGATCCAACCGGATCGTTCGCGTTGAATTACACGTTCGAGGCACAGTACAGCTCGCCAACTAACGAGATCTGGGGCGGCTGCCAGCATGGGATCGTGCCGGGATTGGGAACCGGCGGCTTTGCGCGAGCGGCGGGCTGGGTCGACTTCACGGACAACGCGACGAACGGAACCGCTGCCTATCAGGGCTACGTCACGCTCGCCGGCCGACGCAGCGGCGCTCACGCGACAGCGGCCGCCGCCGCACGGCATCGTCTCCCCGCCGCACGGCCTCGTCTCCCCAGGGCGGTGTGCTGAGCAGCTCGGATCGCGCACCTACCGCCACGTGACGACCAGAGGGCGGGACAAACGGTCCCGCCCTCGGGCGCTCGCTAGGCATCGTTCGCTACCTCGTAGTCGAGCTTTGGCGATCCGTGAGCCAAACAGCTGAACCTGCTCGCCGTCACTGACGCAGGACGAAGCCCGACTGCGGTGGACGAAACCGCGAAAGGAGCAAGGAGAGCATGCACGCTCAACAAGGACGCATCCGTTGACGAGTCGAGTGTGATGAACCAGGCGAACAAGACAGAAAGGGGACGAGCGCCTCCTGCTGCTCCTCGGTCAGTCCGATGGTTTCTGCGGCTGGCTGGTGCTCAACACGAGCGGAGGGTTGTCCTCGAGCACGACGGAGGTCGTCGCGTTCATCGCCGCCCACACCCGAGGCCGTTTCAAGGAGTCTTTAGTGGCATATGGCACAATGGTTCTCAGGAGTTGCGGCCTGGGGGCCGCGAGTCGGGGATTGGACGCACAGATGCCGAGCAAACATGGGCCCGGAGGCGTGCGCCGACGGTGCTTGCGCTGGCGGTGGCGCTCGTGGGCCGTGGCGACCGCGACCGGGGAGATCCCCTACCAAGTGGCGGGGGATGAACTCGCGGTCGCCGAGCCCACCGGCAAGAACGCCGTGCAGGGTGGGCTGATCGGCGATTGGACGCTCCCCTCGTTCGGAGAGATCGCAAGAGGCCCCATCTGTCGCGCGGAAGGCGCCGAGGTGTTCTCAGGTCGCCCAGACGTCCAGCGCGACCAGAGTGCATGGGCGATCCGTTGTGCACCCTGCGCCTCCGATGCGGGTAGTGGGTCCAGGTCGGCGAGCGGGGCTGGTCGTGGCGGGAACGCGCACGGACCCGGTCAGCCAGAGCGACTAGGGCCTTCGCGGGTGCCGCGGTCGTGCTGGCGATGGTCGACACCGGGACTGGGCGGCCCGTCTCGACGTTCTCCATCGGGAACCTCGTGCTGCGCGGCCCAACGCGATCACGCGCGGGCAGGCGCCGGTTACACCGCGGAGCCGGTCTGATGGTTGAGGGACTTGGCGGTGGGCGCCGTGGCGACGGCCACCGGTCCCCGGCTTGCCATCGAGGGCTCAGTCGGAGGCACGATGCCTCAGGAATCAGTTGACGAGGGACGGAAGCAACCGTGAGTCACGGACATGCACTCGAGGGCACCTCGGTCGGGATCTACGAGGTGCGAACCTGGATCGGGCGCGGTGGCATGGGCGAGGTGTATCTCGCGCGCGATACCCGGCTGGGACGCCCTGTCGCACTGAAGGTGCTGCCGGAGCGCTTCGCGCTGGACGAGCGCTTCCGCGAGCGGCTGCTGCGCGAGTCGCGGCTGGCGGCGAGCCTGGATCACCCAAACGTGGTCCCGGTCTATGACGCGGGCGAGGCCGACGGGCGGCTGTTTATCGCGATGCGCTATGTCGATGGGGACGACCTGAAAACGTTGCTCCGGGACGCCGCGCCGTTGGCGCCCGAGCGCACGATCGACATCGTAGGCCAGCTCGCGGAGGCGCTCGACGCCGCCCACCAGCGCGGTCTGGTGCACCGCGATGTCAAGCCGAGCAACGTGCTGCTGGATCAGCAGGGCGACCGGGATCACGCTTATCTTGCCGACTTCGGGCTTACCCACTCCCCGGCGGCCGCCGGTCCCACGGATGGGCAGTTCATGGGGACGGTCGACTATGTCGCGCCCGAGCAGATCCGCGGTGACGTCGTCGACGGCCGCGCAGACCAGTACGCGCTGGGGTGCCTGTTGTTCGAATGTCTCACTGGGTCGCTGCCGTTCCGCGATCGCTCGGAGGTGGCAGCGATCTTCGCTCACCTTCAGGAACCGCCGCCAGTCGCGAGCGAGCGCCGCGAGGCACTTCCTCCCGCGGTGGACGCGGTGCTCGCGCGGGCGATGGCGAAGGAGCCGGAGCAGCGTTTCGACAGCTGCCGCGAGCTGGTCGCGGCGACGCACCACGCGCTCGGGCTGGGCGCGCTGCCGCGGCGGCGCGCACGTTGGCTCGTGCCGCTGCTCGCGCTTGCGGTCGTCGTTTCTGCTGTCGCCGCCGTGGCGCTCGCCGTCGGCCGCGGCGGGGAGGCGAGCCCTACGGGGCCGCGCGGGACGCTCACGCAGATCGATCCGCGGACGAACCGCGTCCGCGATACAACGAGCGTCCCGGGCTATCCGCAGGCGGTCGCATCGACCGCCGGCGGGATATGGATGGCCGATTTCCGGGAGGGGGTGCTGTGGCGCTATGACCCAAGCACGAGGAGCCCGCAGCGGATCTCGTCGAACGGCGAGCCGCGCGACATCGCCGCGTTTGGCGATCAGGTGTATGTAGCGGTGGACGGCAATCTGGCCGGCGGAGCGGTCGCGCGTTATGACGCCGCGAGTGGCGAGCGGATAGACAGCCTTGACGAGCTCGCATGCGCGCTCGCATCCGGCGATGGTGTGGTCTGGGCGGCGGGCTGCCCGTTCGCAGACCGCCTTAGCACAGACGAACAACCGCTACGCAGGCTCCGCCATGTCTTCTTGCCGTTCCAGCCTCCCTACACCGCTTCGACGTCGCGCGTCCAATTCCGTGAGATGGCGGTCGGCGCCGGGTCGCTGTGGGTCCTCGGTGACGCTCTCGACCGCCGCGTGTGGCGACTGGACCCTCGCCGCGGCACGATTCAGGCGACGATCACGCTGCCTTTCCCGCCGCGGTCGGTGGTGGTGGCGGACGGCGCGGCGTGGATCACCGATGGCCTGCACGACACGGTCGTGCCGATCGACGCGCGCTCCAACCGGGTGCTGCCAGCAGTCGCGGTCGGCCGCGGAGCCGCCGGTGTCACCGCTACCGCCGGCGCGGTGTGGGTGGCCAACGCGATCGACGGAACCGTTTCGCGGATCGACCCGCGAACCCGGCGGGTTGTCGAGACTGTCCATGTCGGCGGGAGCCCGAGCGAGATCGACGCCGGCCCGACCGGAGTGTGGGTGACCTCGCATGCGCTGTAGGCGTGCTGGCTGGACGGCGCTGGTCGCGCTGCTGCTGACGGCGGCCGCGTGCGGCGGCGTCGCGCAGCGGCCGTTGCGGATCGGAGTCGTCGTCGACTGCGTCGGGGGATGGCGCGCGCTCGGGGATGGGGAGCTCGCGGCGGCGCAGCTGCCGCTGATCGCTCGCGGCGCCCGCGCTGTCGGCGAGAACCCGAGCGACGGCCTCCGCGGCGGACGCGTAGCCGGACGGCGCGTCGAGATCGTCCGTGGCTGCAGCGAGTCGGGCGAGTTCAGCACGCTCACGCAGGTCGCCCGCCAACTGGTCGAGCGCGAGCATGTCGACGCTGTCGTCGCAGGCGGCTTCGATCCGGTCGACGGGATCCCGCTGCGTGAGGTCGCCCGCCGCTATCCTGACGTTGTCTTCGTCGCCGCCGCCAGCGGTCCGCGCGAGGTGACGCTCGATCGGGCGGCCGGCAACCTCTACCGGGTCGCGCCGGACTACGGCCAGGGTGTCGCAGGGCTGGCGACGTACGCCTACCGCCGCCTGGGGTGGCGGCGTGTCGCGGTCCTGCCCGAGCAGTGGGTCGCGGGCTGGGGTGCCGAGACCGCGTTCGTGCGCGAGTTCTGCGCGCTTGGAGGTCGCGTCGCGAGTCGGGTCCCGCTGCGGATTCCGGCCGAGCCGGTGTCCGCGGTCGTGAAGCGCATCCCGCGCGACGCCGACGGTGTCGCCGTGCTCGGGTCGTGGGTGTCCGTCAGTCCCGATCTCTTGCGCGCGCTCGCTCGGCGGGGGACCAACACAGTCGTGCTCGGCCCGGAGGTGATCGGCGACACCGACCTGGTGCGTCACGTCGCGGCGCTCACTGGGGTCGTGGGAGCGTCGTATTCGGCTCCGGCGCGGCCCTCGCCGGCGCTCCGCGCCTACCTGCACGACTACGCCAAGGCGTATCCCGGCACGCCACCGGATGAGCCGCGCGACGCGGTCATGATGGCATACCGCAACGGGGTCGAGGCGGTGCTCGAGGCGGTCGAGCAAGTCCATGGCGATCTCTCAGACGGTCGCCGTCGGCTGCGCGCACGACTTGCGCGCCTTGATACGACGCTGCTCGGTGCTCCCGTTCGGATCGACGCCAACAGGCAGGCCGTGGTCTCAACGACCCTCGTTCGCCTCGGCCCGGAGTCGGCCTCGGGCGTCCCCGAGCTCCGCGTGGTGCAGTCGGTGCCGGCGGTGGACCAGTCGATTGGAGGGCTCGTGCCGGCAAACTATGTTCCGACCGCGGCGGGCCAGGCCTGCCGGCGGGCGGCACCACCGCCGTGGGCGAGATAGTCAGCCTGCGATCGTCCAAGTGAAGCGCGTGCCCTCGTGTCGCGGCGAAAGGCCGCCTGGTCGCAGCCCCCGGCGCACCAGGACGATCGTGAGGTCGGGCTCGACCGCGAGCGCAGTTCGAGTTCGACCCAAGCCGGCCGTTCGCCAGCGATCCGGCAAGCCGACGACGACGACTCCCGCCGCGCGCGCGACCATCACGAGCGCCGGCGGCGAGGGCTCGACGATCACCGGCTCCGCGGCGATGCCGAGCCCCCGCTGGACGGCGAGCGACGCGTTCGCGAGCAGCCGGCTGGCGTCACGCCCCTCGGTGCCAGTGCTCGCGCCCGCGAGCTGCAATAGGCGCCCGTCGCCGCGCGCGAGCCAGGCGCCAAGCTCCACCGCCGCCCAGTCGTGTTCTGACCCCGAGAACGGCACCAGCACTGGGCCGGGGCGCAGTGGCCGAGCGCCGACCAAGATCGCGACATCGCATGGCGCGTGGTCGAGCAACGCGAGCAGGCGCGCGTCCTCGAGCAGGCCGTCGGGAGCGTCGACAACAAGCAGCTCGACATCCTGCTCGGCCGCGAGGCGAGCGAAATCATGGCCGGGTGTGACCGACGTGAACGCCGCCGTGCGGGCCGTCACCCCCTCCTCGCCCAGCCGGTCGCGGACGTCGCTCAGACGCCGCGCCGCCTCGCCCAGCTCAGCCGCGCTCGCGACCGAACTGGCGATGACCAGCTCGCGTTCGGATTCGCCGGCCAGTCGCGCGCACAGCGCGGCCAAGGCCGGGAGCGAACTGTCCCCGAATGCCGCCGTCATGACGCGACGGGGATCGTCGGCAATAGGTGCGCTTGCAGACGAATGCGAGCGCGGCGCCGCAAGCGCGGGATCCTGCTCAAGAATCGCGCGCTGTATATCTCGCAGCCCAGCGCCAGGCTCGATGCCGAGCTCGGCCACGAGCGTCCCGCGCGCCCGCTGAAAGGCCTCGAGCGCATCGGCTTGTCGACCACAGCGATACAACGCCACCATCTGCTGTGCCCGAAAGCGCTCGTGCAAGGGATGCCGCGCGACAAGCGCCTCGAGCTCGGCGACCAACTCGACGTCGCGTCCGCAGGCCAGGTCCGCATCAATCGCGCGCTCCAGCGCCACCAGGCGGAGCTCGTCAAGGCGCGCCGCGACCGTGCGCGCGCACGGCTCATCCGCGAGGTCCACGAGCGCGGGCCCGCGCCACAGCTCCAGCGCCCCGCGGAACTCCATCGCAGCAACGCCAAAGTGCCCCTCGTCGAGCGCCCGCGCACCCGCGCTTGCCCGACGCTCGAAGACCCTCAGGTCGAGCGCGCCCTCCGCCACCGCCGCGACATAGCCGCGCCCCCGCGTCGCGATCACATCACGGCCCAGAACCTTGCGCAGCTGCGAGACATACGTCTGAAGCACATTTCCAGCGGTGACCGGTGGCTCCTCGGCCCAAACCTCGTCCACAAGCCGCGCGACGGGCACAACCTCGTTAGCGCGCACCAGCAGAAGCGCCAACAGCGCCCGCTGGCGCGGGCCGCCGAGACGCGCCGGCACGCCGTCGACAAGCGCCTCAAGCGGCCCGAGCACCCGAAACTCGAGTCCGAGCCCGGACGAGCCTAACCCCTCCCGTCGCTCTCGATCACTGTCCTCGTTGACTGGGCTCGGACGCGCTCCGCGAACAAGGCATCCCAGCGATCCCCTACGGATGGTCCGTCCGATCGTTGCACCCCGCGCGCGCGGTCGACGCCGACGCGCCTAGCGCTGCGAGCGCAACCATGCTGAAGAAAGGCGGACGCCACGAATAACAACACGGGGGGGACTGTCACGCGAGTTGGGGCTACCTTAAACACCCCTGGCGTCCGGCACAAGCGGTCGCCACGCCCGTTCTGAAGACAACCCAACGCGGGCGAGGTGCAATCACCCATGCTGGCTCGGATCGCTCGTCGGCAGTGCGAGCCACCGCTCGTCTGTCCTCGCCTACGACTCGACGAAGTTCACCACCGTCTCGGGAATGACGCCGTCGTACTCCATTAGGTCGGCCACCTCTTGGGTTTGCCCGTCGGCCCTCGCCGCATCCAGGTCCGCAACGTTCATCGTGAGGGCGACCCGGTTGGAGCCCTCTTGGTCAACGTAGGTCTTGATCTCGGTCCACCCGAGCGGGCCGAAGACCTCCTCGCGCTTTGGCGAGTCGAGCCAGTGCTGCACGTCCTTGACCTCGGCAACCACGATTACGTGCGGCATGCTGATCCCCTTTTCGATGACGATCGCGCCGAGAATAGGCGTCGCCCGACACGCCGTGCAGAAACCTGGCTCACGGTCCCGGCCCACGAGCAAAAACCCCGGCGTCGTGGGCGTCCTCGGGGTGCGCGCGAGCTCGATGATCATCCGCACGAATGCGTCCCCGCGGCCAGCGCGTGCAGCTCCGTCGCGCGAGAAGCGGACACGGCTTCATCACCGCAGGCCACGTGCGGTGACTGCTCTCGGGACACACGCGGTCACGAAGCCGTCGGATCAGACACCTGCGCGGATCAGACACGTGCTCGAGCATGAATGAAGGTCTCCGCCTGCGCGTCGCGACGGACCTGCTCTTCGCCAATCTCGAGACGCGCCACCTCGCGGGCAATGGGGGCGCGGTTGCCGGTCAGGGCGGAGTTGTGCTTTGGAATGAACTCGGGTACGGCGTTTGCGTCGACGGTCGAGCCGCGAACCGCTTGCCGAACGCCTGATTCCTGTCGGCCAGCAAGCGACCCGGCGCTGTCGCTCTCATAGACCGAGCAGCCGCGCGATCAAGCCCTCGAATCTCTTCCCGGTTGGACGAATCTGAGCAGCGCCCACAGGCGTCCACCGCGCCCGCTCGGCTACCAAAGCAGCCACCAGTGAGCCATTCGGCTGACTACTCCTTCCGGACAGATGCAGCGACGCCGCGCAGGCGTCGGGATCACGGGTCTCCCCGCTATCGCTTTTGCTCGTGGAGCACAGCGAACGGCGCGATCGCAATTGCCTACAAAGGAGGCGTCCGCAGGTCCATCGTTCGGCGACTCCTATGCCACGGCCTCAGTCGTGAGGTCGCGATACTCCTTCCGCGGGAGCAGTCGTCCGGAGCCGCGGCTACTGCTTCCAGGGCAAGGAATCGCCAGTCGGCAGTGCTGCGGCCGTGGCGAAGGGGCAACGCGAGGCGGGCGGCTGTGACTGCTGCTCTGCGCCGATCCACCCGCAGGGCTGGCGTCACCGCCAGAGCTTGCTGACGGCCGCGGCTGCGAGGCTGAGCAAACAGGGCGCCGTCAGGGGTACGCTGTTGCTTCGCCTCGCAGAGCGGCTGTGAGGACCCGCCGCGCGCGCGGCGAGGTGCGTCGACTTGTGCAACGCCCGGGCTGTGCAGCGGTCTGGCCCGCGCCGCTGCTGTTCGTGCGAAGCGGCACAGCCCAAGCGACGCGCGCATTGCCCCGGGCAAGGAGGGCTTCGACCGCATGGTCCTGACTGTCGCTGTCACCGGAAGCAGCCGTCTCCGTGAGGAGCCTCAACAGAGTGCTGCAAATAGACCCAAGGGGAAGAGGGAAGCTGTCCCAGTATTGGCGAGGACGAGGGAAGCCGGCGGACGCGGGCCAGACGCCTGTCTTGTCGCCGCATGCGAGACTCGGCGGACCAAGCTGGCGGCGCTGCGGCTGGCGTTCCGTGCCGGTTGCCCGCTCCGATCCGGTCGATGCTGGCTGCATTTGCCGGAAGGATGGCTCTAGAGCTGAGCGTCGCGCGTGGCCCGGAGCGCTGGCAATCAAGCCGCGACCGGGTTAGAGTCGGCCTGGGAGCTAACAGTGGGCGACGGCGACTCACCGAACCTAGTTACGTCGAGGGACGGTACTCGGATCGCGGTTTGGATTTACGGAACTGGACCGCCGCTGTGCTCGTGCACGGCACGTTCGTTGATCACACGAGCTGGGCGCTCGTTGTGCCGTTCTTCATCGAGCGCTGCACGGTTTACGCAGTCGATCGGCGCGGGCGCGAAGCGAGCGGTGACAGTGAGCAGTACTCGGTCGAGGTGGACGCCCAGGATGTCGTCGCCGTAGTCGATTCCGTCGGTTCGCCCGTGAGCCTGTTCGGTCATTCGCTGGGCGGCCTAGTCACGTTGGAGGCGGCATTGGACACCGACGAGGTCGAGCGGCTGATCCTGTACGAGCCTTCTACCGGTGGCAACGCCAGGCCCGGGATCATCGAGCGGCTGGAGGAAATGCTGCGCCAGGACCACCGCGAAGGGTTGTTGATTACCGCCATGCGAGAAGTCGCGGGCATGTCCGGCGATCAGATTGAACAGCTGCGTAGCCTGCCTACGTGGCCGGCGCGGCTAGCGGCAGCGCACACGGTCCCGCGAGAGCTCCGCGCGGCGGCCGGATACCGATTCAACGCCAGCCGGTTTGGGCGCCTGGACACGCCTACGTTATTGCTCAGGGCGAGTTCGATCCGGCCGGTTGGGTCGAGGGGTCGATCGCCGCAGTCGGCAACGCGCTTCCCAATG
>DATJYY010000001.1:0-3408 GCA_035499395.1 Solirubrobacteraceae bacterium | reverse complement strand
GGCTGATCGATCGCTTCACCGCTACGGGGTCGCCGATGAGGTCGTGGCCGGCGATCGTCGCTGTGCCCGCGTCGGGACGGACTAGCGTGGCGAGGATACGCACCATCGTTGTCTTGCCGGCCCCGTTGGGGCCGAGCAGAGCAAGGACGGAGCTGGTTTCGAGGGCGAGATCGACGTGGTCGAGCACGACCTGGTCTCCGAAGGATTTGGAGATACCGTGAGTAATAACTGTGTATGCCATACACAAACTGTATACTAGGCACACAATTACTGTCAAGCGATCGAAGGAGCGAGCCCATGCCAGCCGAGGACACGCCACCCCTGCCGCCGGGGCTCGACCTGCTGTGGGGCCGGCGAGGTGCCGGTACCCGCGGTCCCAAGCCTGGGTTGTCGGTCGACGCGATTGTCGAGACAGCCGTGGCGATCGCTGACGCGGAGGGCCTCGACGCCGTCTCGATGGCGCGCGTCGCGAACGAGCTTGGCTTCACCACGATGTCGCTGTACCGCCACCTCACCAGCAAGGAGGAACTGCTCCAGCTGATGTGGAACGCAAGCGCGAAGGGAGCCGAGGAACTAACTCTAAAAGGAGGCGACTGGCGAGCGAGGCTTCGAAACTGGGCGCTCGTCCAACGAGAGATGCTCGACCGTCATCCCTGGATCACGCACATGCCGATGGCCGCTCCCCCGATGGCGCCAAACTCACTGGCGTTCGTCGAGAAAGGACTCGAGGCGCTCGACGCAAGCGGCATCGCCGACGCCGACAAGCTCCGCGTGATCGGCCTGATCAGCTCCTACACCCTCAGCGAAGCCCGGATGGCCCACGACGCCCGCGCCGCGCAGAACCAACCCGGCCCGACCGATGGAGTCTCAACCGAGCCGAGCTGGACGTTCGAAGCGCTCCTGCGCGAGCTCATCGACCAACCCACCTACCCGCGCCTGCACCAGATTGCCTGGTCTGAGGAGATCGGCGACGACCCGTCCGGCTTTGCCGAGCAAGAGGAGTACCAGTTCGGCCTCGACCGCATACTCGACGGCGTCCAGACCCTGATCAACGCAACAAACGTCCACGGGGTATAACGACCCGAGCGCCCGCATCCAGCCGCGATGGCGACTGCGGCGCCGAGACGCGACGCGACGCGACGAGATCATTTGATCGCGGGGAGACGTGTGTGCCTGTACCGCGGCCGCTCCGTTCGTCGGTCGAAACGGCAACGGCCGCTGAGTAACCGGGTGCGATGAACGCATCGCCGTTAGGGCGATTCGCTCCCCACGACGCCAAGCACTCGCGCCCGGACACGTTCTGGCACCGTCACGTTGACGGGCGGGACGCGGGACGCGTCGTCCGCGGGATGGTCGGCGTGGTCCATGTGTTTTCCAGTTACCGCAGGACGTGCGGACCTGCCCGATCTGCGTCGCGTACGCCTGGCAGGCCGCCTCCTCCGGGTCGAGCGCTGCCTCGTACGCCGGGAATACGAGGGATCGCTCGGCCGGCGGGGCGGCCGTGAAGTGCTCGTAGGTGGCATGTATCTCGAGGCGCTGCTCGCGCCAGTCGCGGTAGAGCTACGTGAGCCGGTCGACGACTCCGGCCGCGATGTCAACGGCCATGGTCCACCCCCTGCGGAGTGGAACGGCGGACGGCATCGCCGGTCCCTCGCCGGCGTCGGCGATGGGCACCTCGACTGCCGGTGACCTCGTGCGCGGGCCGGTGCCGGTCATCACGGGGAAGCGGGGCGCTGAGCACCCGGACCAGACTGGGCACGTCCTCCTGCGGATACCTCCGCCGCGCGTCGCGCTGGACGTCGCGCATCCGATATTCAGCCAGTTCCCTGGCCATTGCTATGTGAAGGAGTGAAATCATGGACGTCACGGTCTCACCGAAACTCGCCAGTCGCATCGGTGAGACGGCCGGTCACCTCGCCGGTCACCCCACCAATCAGGCCACCGTCCCGCTCGGCGAGGGCGAGCGACCCGCCGGATCGGTCCGATGTCGATCGGGCTTCGTCAAAGGCGGGAAAAGCAACTCTGGGCTGGAGCGACGGGTCGCGGGGGATCGTCGGGCCGAGAAGCAAGTGCGCGGTCATCGACCGCCTGCTCGACGACGCGCGGGGCCAGAGCGGGTTGCTCGTGATCCGGGCCGGCGCCGGCATCGGCAAGCCCGCGCGGCTCAGCTGCTCGTCAGCCCCGGCACGATCGACTAGGTGTTCGCCACGCTCGGAATCGCCTCCCGTGCCAAGCTCGCCGGGCTCGACCTCAGCAACGGGTTCGCCGCCGGACTTCACGGCCCTGACCGGTGGGTGGACCGGCGGGGTTGCCGGTGCGATCGACCGCCGCGACCGTCGTCGTCGGCACCCGGACGCCAACCGACCCGACCGGGCCGGCTGGCGAGTGCGCAGGATGACCGCCCTGCGCAAACAGCCGTGATCGCGGAGAGTCCGATCTCGGCATAGCCTCGGCCTCCGGCCAATCCACCAACCAGTCCCGAGCCGTGGCCGACACACGTCGGTCACGGCTAACGCGGACGTTGCAACAGCGTCAAACCGCGCTCGAGGGGTCGCCTGCCCCGCAGAGCACGTGCTCATCGTCTCACCGGCTGAATGGCGGGTGGGTCGCGGTGGTTGTAGTGGTTACTCGCAGCGGTGGGCGGGTGACGGTCGAGCGGTTTGAATGGTGTGCGCGACTCGGGGCGGCGGCGGGCGACGTTGGCCGGGGCTCATGCGACCGCGGCATCGGCCGCGTGCCGTCCGGCTTGGCGACCGAAGAACGATCCCGGGGCGAGGCTCAGTCCGCTGGCGTAGCCCTTTCCGTCCCGGGGCAGGTGGCCGCGCATGCGCCCACCGCGTACAGGCCTGCGAGTGGCGCGCCACTGGCGTCGAGCGCTTCGCCGTTCAGGCTTGTCCGCAATCCCCCGAGTGTCAGGAATACGTACGGCGATCTTTTGAACGAGAGGTCGAACGCCGCCCCGGGGCCGATGTCGAGCGGCTTGAGGTAGTCGGCGTGCTTATGGAAACGGCGGTCGACACGGCCCTTGGCGTCCCGGTTGTAGTCGGCGAGCGTTCGTTCGAGTGACCCTTGGGGCACGCCGAGGTCGCGCTCCATCTGGGCGATCGTCTCCCACCCGTCGATGAGCTTGTGACCCGCTTCCGGATACGCGAAGTTCTCCTCGTTGACGATCAGCCACGCGGTTTGGTCGGGCTGCTCCATGATGAACGCGGCAAGCCGACCGTGATAGGCGTCCTCCGCGACGAACCGCCTGCCTTCCTTGTTGACGGCGCTCGGGATAGTAGTCGGGATACCGCACCACACGCTGCCAGCGGACTCCCAGCCCCGACAGGAAGGCGATCATCTCGGGACCCCCCTGCAGGAGTGCTCGACGCCGCTCAGGCGAGCTCGCGGGGCCCACCTCCCCGA